>NZ_NEGZ01000099.1 GCF_002127585.1 Janthinobacterium sp. GW458P | reverse complement strand
CACAGCGCGGGCAGGCGGCCCCGCTTGCCGCCCGTGTCCAGCGTGGCGCGCGCCAGCGCCACGATGGCGGCCGGGTCGGTGCCGGCCAGCGTATTGGTGCCCTCGCTGATGGTGGCGGGCCGCTCCGTGTTGTCGCGCAGGGTCAGGCACGGCACATGCAGGGCCGTGGTTTCTTCCTGGACGCCGCCCGAATCGGTGAGCACGAGGCGGGCGCCGCGCATCAGGCCCAGCATTTCCAGGTAGCCCAGCGGCGGCAGGCAGACGATGGCGTGGCGCGCCAGCAGCGCGTCCAGTCCCGCCTGCTGCAGGGTGGCGCGCGTGCGCGGGTGGACGGGAAACAGCAGCGGCAGCTGGCTGGACAGGCCGCCCAGCGCCTGCAGCAGGGCGGCCAGACGGGCGCCGTCGTCGACGTTCGCGGGCCGGTGCAGCGTCAGCAGTCCGTAGGCGGGCGGGCAGGCGTGGCCGTGCGCGCGCAGGGTGGCGGCCGGGTCGACGGCGCGCGGCAACTGCTGCCGCAGGCTGTCGATCATGACGTTGCCGGCGAAGTGGATGCGCTCGTCCGCGACGCCTTCGCGCAGCAGGTTGGCGCGCGCCCCGTCCTCGCTGGTAAACAACAGGTCGGCCAACTGGTCCGTCAGCACGCGGTTGATTTCCTCGGGCATGCGCCGGTCGCCGCTGCGCAAGCCCGCTTCGACGTGGATCACGGGCGTGCCCCGCTTGGCCGCCACCAGCGCGCAGGCCAGTGTGGAATTGACGTCGCCCACCACCAGCACGGCGTCGGGCGCGCGCGGCAGCTCGCGCAGCACGGTGTCGAAGCGGCTCAGGATATCGGCCGTCTGCTGCGCGTGGCTGCCGGAACCCACGTCCAGGCTGACATCGGGCGCGCGCATGCCCAGGTCGGCAAACACCTGGCCGCTCATGGCCGGATCGTAATGTTGGCCGGTATGCAATAAGGTCACGCGCGGCGCGGGCGCCTGCCGCGCCAGCGCGGACAGGATGGGCGCCATTTTCATCAGGTTGGGACGCGCGGCCACCACGCACAGCAGGTGCGCGGGCGCGGCGGAGAGCGGGGCGTGATCCGGCATGCGGCCTCCCTAGAATTGCATGGTGAGCGTGGCGCTGACGCCGTTTTCGCGGTAGCCGCCGCCCCGGTTGCTGGTGTGGAGCGTGTGGCGCAGGTCGATGCTGGCCGTCACTTTGCGTTGCAGGATGCGGGTATAGCCTGCCGTCACGGTGGCGTTGCCGTCGCGCCGGGTAGTGCTCAGCGAGCGCGTGCCGGCATAGCCGGCGCTGACGTTGACGCTGCTGCGCGAGGACGCCTGCCAGCTCCAGCCGACGTTGCCGCCGATCTGGCGCGTGCGGTCTTCGCTGCCGAATTCCACGTCCGGCAGCAGGCCGCTGTCGATGCCGCTGGCCGTCTGCGCCGTGCGGTCGACGGCGGTGATGCCGACCAGCAGCGTGCTTTTTGCCGTCGCGCGCGCCATCGTCAGCTTGGCCTGCTTTTGCAGGAAATAGCGGTGGCTGAAATAGTTGATGGCGCCCAGCTCCGGCCCCAGCCCGTTGGCGTAGCGCAGGAAGGCGTTGATGCGCAGGCGCCGGTCCATCGCGTTGGGAAAGATGCCGCGCCATAGCTGGTCGAGCAGGGCGGCCGCGTCGCGGTTGCCCAGGCGCATGAATTGCGCGGGCATGGTGGTGATGTTTTCGCTGTAGCTCGCCTGCCAGCTGGTGTGGCGCTGCATGAAGCTGGCGTCCAGGCTGTAGGTATGGCCGAAGAAGCGCTTGCCCGTGCTGAAGGCCACGCTGGTGCGCGGCGACGGCGTCCACACGCCGCCCAGGGTCCAGAAGCGTCCCTGCGGCGCCTTGCCCGAGCTCGATTCATAGCCTTCCTTTTCCGTGCCGGCGCTGGCCGTGGCCGCCCATTTGCTGCTGAACGGATAGCGCAGGCCGGCGCTGCCGCGCTCCATGCGCTGCGTCGCCAGCTTGCTGTCCTGCGTGCGGCGCACGTCGTAGCTGGCGTTCCAGGTCCAGCCGCCGGCGCGCGGTTCGCCGCTGAGCAGCAGTTGCGCTTCGTCGCTGTGCACGGACAGCAGGTCGCCGCCGCTGTCGACCGTATTGCGCGTGTAGCGCAGCTCGGCCGTGGCCAGGCTGCGGAAGCGGTGGCGCATGTACGGGCTGATGCTGGTGGTGCGCACCGTGCTTTCATTCTGCGTGCCGGGCAGGTCGTCGATAACCTGCGGGCCGAACGGCGAGATGCTGCGCCGGCTGACGCCGGCGGCCGCATCGACAAAGAACCAGTCCTTGACCAGTTCGGCGTCGGCCCCGGCGTCCAGCTGATGCTGGTCCGTATCGGCGCGGCGCAGGTACAGCAGCTTGTGCCAGCTGTAGTCGAGGTGGACGCGCAGGCGCGGGCCGCTGCCGACGAGGGCGATGGCGGGCGCGATCTCGGTGATGAAATCGGACTGCGCCTGGCCGGGCGGCGCGCGCAGCGCATTGTCGGTATAGCTTTCGCGCAGGCGCAGCGACGGCTGCACCAGCCAGTCGACGGCGCAGGCCGGCGCGGGGAGCAGCAATAGCAGCAAGGACAGCAGCGGCGGGGTCGGCGGCGCGCGGCGGCTAGTCGTAATAGCCATAATAATCGTTGGCGGCGAACGATTTGGTCTTGTTGTAGATCAGATGGATGTGTTCGCACGATTCGATCTGGCGCAGCGCTTCCTTGACGGCGTGCTGGGTCGTCGTTTCCGCCTCGACCACCATCACCACTTGCCCCATCTGCCCCACCAGCGCGTGCGCTTCGCTGGTGATCAGCAGGGGCGGCGAGTCGAAGACGACGATGCGGTCGGCGTAGCGGCTGGCGATCTCGGCCAGCAGCCGGCTCATGGCGCGGCTGGCCAGCAGTTCCGTCGCATGCCGGTTGCTGCGTCCGGCGGGCAGGATGCTCAGGTTGGCCACGTTGGTCTTCAGGATCACGTCGGCCATGGCCAGCTGCGGGTCGAGCAGCACGTCCATCAGGCCCGGTTCCGGCGCCAGGCCCAGCACTTTGAGCACGGACGGGCGCGCCACGTCGGCGTCGACCAGCAGCACCGTGATGTCCATTTCCATGGCGATGCTCATGGCCAGGTTGATGGCGCAATACGTCTTGCCTTCGCCCGGCATGGCGCTGGTGACGACGATCAGGTTGCCGTGGCGGATGGCGTCGGCGCCGCTGGCGCGCGCCTGGCGCAGCAGCGGGCGCTTGATGATGCGGAAATCCTCGGCCACGGCGCTGCGTCCGCCGTCGTGCGTGAGCATGCCTTGCTCCTGCAGCCGGGCCAGGTTCAGGGCGCGGTAGCGGGGATTGGCGGCGGCCGCCGCGTCTTCGCCGCCGGCGCCGGCCGCGCTGTCCGGGCCGTACGGCACGGCGGCCTCGGCCACGCCCAGGATGATCGGTTCCTGCCTGCCGCTGTCCGTGCTGCGCTCCTTGCTGCTCATCGTGGCTCCCGTGGCGTCGTCTAGAATTTCAGCAGCGCGGCCGTCATGACCCCGCCGTACAGCACGAACAGGCTGCCCAGGCAGGCGCCGAAGCCATAGCGGGCGCGGCGGCGGCGCACCTGCTGCAGGGCCGTCCAGTTCATCGCGACCGTGCCCAGCACGCTCAAGCCCGTCGCATCGCGCAGTTCGGCCGGGCTGAGGAAGGTGGGGCGCACCTGGCTGATCAGCAATGCCGTGGCGACGCCGGCCACCAGGGCCGCGCCCAGCGCCGCGCTGAACAGCAGGGGACGGTTCGGCCCGACGGGCTTGTACTGCACCGTGGGCGGATCGATGATCTTGAAGGCCATCATGTCCGTGGTGGAGCTCAGTTCGCCCGACAGCTTGGCCGCTTCGCGCCGGCCGATCAGCTTTTCATAGTTTTCCTTGTTGATGATGTAGTCGCGGTTGAGCTGGGCCAGCTGCGACTCCACCTCGGGCACGGCATTGCTTTGCGCCAGCAGGCGCTCGTTGCGCGCGTTGTATTCCTGCACGCGGGCCTTGATGGCCGCCACCTTGGCGTCCGCATCCGTCAGCGCCACTTTCAGCTGCTGCAGCATGGGGCTGTAGTTCTTGCCCGGGTCGCCGGACGCCGCCTTGACCTTGCTTTCCTCGATCTTGCGCTCTTCCAGCTGGGCGACGAGGCGCTTCGAGGCGATGATGTCGGGATGCAGCTCCGTGAACTGCATGCGCAGGTTGTCGAGGTTCTTGTTGAGCGTGGCGATGCGCTCGTCGAGTTCGGGATTCGTGATGGACGCCGCGTTCGGCTCCATGTCCAGCACCGGCTCGTCGCCCTCGATCTGGCTCTGGATGGCCTTGCGCGCCTGCTCGGCCTCGAGCAGTTCCAGCTTGGCGTTGTTCAGGCTGTCGGACGACATCAGCAGCTGGCTGCCATAGTCGATGCCCTGGCGCGGCAGCAGCAGGTTGTTGCGGATCTTGAATTCCTTGACCAGGTTTTCCGCCGCGCTCAGCTTGTCCTCGTAATTCTTGATCTGTTCGTCGATGAATTGCACCGCCTTCTGCGAATCGCCCTTCTTGCCCTGGAAGCTGCCTTCGACGAAGATGGTGAGCAGGCTTTGCACGACGTCGCGCACGAGTTTCGGGTCGCGCCCGCTGTAGCTGATGGTGTAGATGTCGTAGGCGTTGGTGCCCGTGATCTTGATGTTGCTCATCAGCTCGTCGAGCCGCGCCTCGTGCTCGCGCACGGTCTTCGAATCGAGGTCGAGGTCGACCATGCGCATGACGCGCTCGACGTTGGGGCGGCTGAGCAGGGTGCGGCTCATGATGGCCACCTGCTGCTCCGCGTTCGGCACGCTGGTCATGCCGGCCATCAGCGGCTTGAGGATGGTTTGCGTATCGACAAACACGCGGGCCGACGTCTGGAAGTCGTCGGGCAGGCTGATCACCTTGATGAAGCCGGCGATGGCCACCAGCCAAGCCACGAGCACCGCATGCCAGCGGTATTTCCAGATGCCTTTCAGGCTGGAAAGCAGCTGCTGTATCAGTTCCTCCATGTCGCTTCCTTCGGATGACGGTGCTTCGTGGTAGATGGGCCCAAGGCGCGCACGCTCCGGCGCGCGGCGGAAAATGCTTGCCGGGTACGCAAAGTATATGGCGGCTGTTGAGTAAGATTTCCCGAAATGATTGCTTCTTGATACGCCTCAAGGTTCGCTTGCCAGGTTTTCATAATCATAGGAACTTCGCGGCCCAGGCTGCTTCTGCGCGGCCGGCCATGGACGCGCCATCGACTCGAAGAGGCCCCGCATGAATCCGTTTCGCCGTGTATTTGTCCGCAACACGCTGGTGCTCGCCTGCGCCGCCGGCCTGCTGGGCGCCTGCCGCGCGCGCTACCCGCTGGCCCCCGCCGACGACAGCGCCCCCATGCACGACTACCTGATCGGGCCGGGCGACTCCGTCAACATCATCGTCTGGCGCAATCCGGAAGTGTCGCTGACGGTGGCCGTGCGGCCCGACGGCAAGATCACCACGCCGCTGGTGGAAGACCTGGCGGCCAGCGGCAAGACCTCGACCCAGCTGGCGCGCGATGTCGAGCAAGCCTTGAGCAAGTTCATCCAGCAGCCCGTGGTGACGGTGATCGTCACCAATTTCTCGGGGCCGTATGGCGAGCAGATCCGCGTGATCGGCGAGGCGGCCAAGCCGCAGGCGCTGCCGTACCGGCTCGGCATGTCGCTGATGGACGTGCTCATCGCTGTGGGCGGCATCACCGATTTCGCCGCCGGCAACAAGGCCAGCATCATCCGCATGCGCGACGGCAGCCAGCAGCAGCTGGGCGTGCGCCTCGATGATTTACTGAAGAACGGCGATATTTCCGCGAATGTCATGATGCGGCCCGGCGACGTGCTCCTGATACCGGAGAGCTTTTTCTAAATCGGCAACATCGATATCAAAACAGCATTTTGTGTGTAATTTTGTACTTGCGGGCAAATTTAAGCGTGTAATTTTGCTATGAAATAGCCCATTTCTTCTGTTTTTTTTGCCCGGAGTGGGAACTTCTCCACTTTTCCTCTTGTCACAAGGCATTGGCTTCAGTCCGTCTCGACGGCGGCCGATGAACGTGAGGACAAGATGAGCTTTGAAGACGAACCCATAATTTCCTTCGACACGCCCGGCGCATTCAGCGACCTGGTGGTGGGTGAAGGCAAGATCGATCCGGCCATGGAACACGAGCTGGACCTGCAGCGCTTTCATATCCGCATGGCCAATTCGCGCGGACGGCGCGAGGCGGCCAGCCTGCTGATCCGCAAGATGTACGGCTGGCGCGGCTATGCCGTCGATCCCGGCACCGCGCATGCGCTCAACAAGATCACCCTGTTCGCGGAAACGGCCGGCACCACCGTGGGCACCATGACCCTGTGCCTGGACAATGACGAGACCGGCTTGCCGGCCGACGAGAATTTCCGCGACAAGCTCGACGTGCTGCGCGAAGAGGGCCGCCGCCTGTGCGAACCGTCGCGCCTGGCCATCGACAAGGGCGTGAGCAAGCGCGTCTTCGCGGCGCTGATTCATATTTCCTACATCTATGCCCACAATATCCACGGCTTCACGGATTACGTCATTGAAGTCAATCCGCGCCACGTGGTGTTCTACAAGCGCATGCTGGGCTTCCAGGACTTCGGCGGCGAGCGGGAGTGTACGCGCGTGGGCGCGCCGGCCGTGCTGCTGCGGCTCGATCTCGACTACATGGGCGCGCAGATCCGCAAATACGGCGGCTTGATGGAACAGCATGGGGGTGAACGGTCGTTTTACCCCTTTTTTTTTCCAACATGGGATGAGCCTGGTATTACCGACCGCTTGCGGCAAGGGCGCAACTGAACGCTCATTTGTTTTTCAATAAGATCGCCTGCATGTGGTTGCCCGGGATCGCGTAGGTGATGCCGCTGGGGGCGCTGATGGCCGTTTCCTTCAGGCCCTTGACCCAGACCATGTTGACGATGCCGTAGACGAGACCAGTCTCGGGATCGAACAGGGGGCTGCCGCTGCTGCCCGGATACGCCGTCGCGTCCAGCTGGAATACGGTGTACGGCGCCTTTTGCAGCTGCGCCAGGCGCCGCGTGTCGAGCCGCTGCGCGTTTTCGCTGGGCATGACGACGGGCGTGAGCGAGGACACGGTGGCGCGGTGCGTCACGTGGTGCAAGCCCAGCAGCATGCCCAGCGGGAAGCCCGTGAAGGCCATGGCCTGGCCTTCGCGCACGCTGGCCGCGTCGCCCAGCGCCAGGGCCGGCAGCGGCGCGCCGGCCAGGCGCAGCAGGGCCAGGTCGTGCTCGGTGTCGATGGACAGCACTTGCGCGGGGCGGAATTGCGCCGCCTCGCCCTGGCCCGTGAGGATGCCGATGACTTCGTTCGCGTTCGCGTCCAGCAGCTTCTGGATCACGTGGGCGCAGGTCAGCACGCTCAAGCCGTCGCCCGCGACGAAGCCCGTGCCGATGAAATTCATCGGCGGCGTGCGCGTCTTTTGCAGGCTGCCCACGCCGACGACGGAGGGCTTGACCCTGGCGATCACTTGCGCCAGCGTTGCGTCGGCGCGGCACGGCGCAGCGGCAAGGCACAGCGCCAGGCAGAACAGTAACGGAAACAGCCGTGTTTTCATGGGGGCGCCCTTTCGGCGGGGTGGGATGGCAAGGGCTGCAGCAGGGTACCCAGCAGCATCAGGTAGTACAGCAGGGCGATGCGCGGCACGTCGAGCAGGCTGTCGAACAGGCCGACGACGAGAAAGCCGGCCAGCGCGGCGCCGCAGGCCAGGGCGCCGCAGCGGCCCTGGCGGGCCTGGCGTTGCGCGC
>NZ_NEGZ01000098.1 GCF_002127585.1 Janthinobacterium sp. GW458P | reverse complement strand
CCGGGGCGCCAGCGCATGGCCGGGACCGTGGCGGGCGGGGCGCCGCCATGTTCGAGCCGGGACAGGATGCGGTTGCCGCCCGCCTGCGTGGCGGCCGTATCGGCCCCGGCCAGCAGGGTCGGGCCGCGCGGATGGCCGTCGCCGCTTTTCAGTAAAGTCAAAATATCACCTCCGAACTTGGATGGAACTTGATGTAAACCGCGCACATGCGGGCCGCGGGCGCATACGATCTAGCGATACCGCCGGGAAATTGCTGTCCGGCCCACGCCTGTCCCTGTCATGGAGCGCCCCATGTTCGTCGCCCTGGTCCTGATGTATTTCCTGCTGGCCTGTTTCGCCGGCTGGCTGCTGCTGTTTCCCGGCGGCCGCGCCATGCTGCTGCATACGCTCGTCAACCTGGGCTGGCGCGTGCAGCGGCGCGCGCGGCACCTGAAGGGGGGCGGCGGCGCGCAATGGCAGCGCTGGCAGCGGCACACGGGCTTTGGCATCGCGCGCGGCTGGCGCCTGCTGCTGCGCCACCGCTGGCTGTCGCTGGCGGGCGGCGTGCTGATCGTCGTGCCGCCGCTGCTGGCCTGGCTGTCCAGCGACCGCATTGCCCTGCGTGGCTATGCCGACCGGCACTATGTCGTCAATGACCAGGTCAGCGACTTGCTCAAGGGCGAGCAACTGGTGCCGCCGCCCACCCTGCCGCCGCTGCTGTTTTCCACGGCCGAGGTGACGCAGCTGCGTCCGCTGTTGGGCGGCGCCAGCCGCAACTGGCAATTGCTCGACCACGATTTCGCGCAGCGTTTGCTGCTGGTCTTCAAGATCATGAAGGACGTGCATGGCTATGACATGGTCTTGCTGGAAGGCTACCGCAGTCCGGCGCGCCAGGACCAGCTGGCGGCAGCCGGCCCCAACGTGACGAACGCCAGGGCGTTTCAAAGCTATCACCAGTACGGCCTGGCCGCCGATTGCGCGTTCATGCATGAAGGAAAGCTCATCATTTCTGAAAAAAATGCCTGGGCCATGCGTGGCTACCGTTTATATGGCGTGACGGCGGAATCGGTGGGCCTGCGCTGGGGCGGACGCTGGACCATGATGGATTTCGGCCACACGGAATTGCCCCAGCCCCGCGTCCTGGCAAAATAGGCCGCGCCGCCATTCTAGCGCCGTGCGTGCGCAAATTTTTCACAGGCGCAAGCATGCTTGCGTAGCGTCAATGACGAGCGGCCAGGTGCTGGCGATGGCCATGCAACACTTGTCATATGTCAACAAAGCCTGGCGCGATTGCTGTCAGGATGGGCTGCGTCCGCCTTGCTGAGCGGCGGCGCCATTCCTGCCGTGCGACCTCACTCTGGGCCCATCATGCTGCGACGAATCTGGCATTTCCTGACCGACAGCCGCAATCTGACCATCCTCGGTTTCGCGGCGCTGGCCGTCTTCCTCTACCTGGGCGCCGAGGCGCTGGAAGTGGCCCTCGTGTGGGCGCTGGCCTTGCTGCTGCTGGCCTTCCTGATCTGGCTGGGCCTGTGGCTGTGGCGCCGCCGCCGCGCCCGGCGCGATGCGCAGGCGCTGGGGCAAGCCATCCTCAACGAGGCCGAAATCGCCGCCGCACAGGCGGCCTCGGCAACGACGGCAGGCCAGGCGCAGCAGGGCGAGCTCGACGCCGTGCGCAAGGGCATGCTGGAAGCCATCGAGACCATCAAGACGTCCAAGCTGGGCATCAAGGCGGGCGCCGCCGCCCTGTACGAACTGCCGTGGTACATGATCATCGGCAATCCGGCCGCCGGCAAGAGCAGCGCCATCCTGCATTCGGGCCTGCAATTTCCTTTCGCCGACGGCAAGATCGTGCAAGGCGTGGGCGGCACCCGCAACTGCGACTGGTTTTTCACCACGGACGGCATCGTGCTCGACACGGCGGGACGCTATTCCGTCGTCGACGAGCACCGCGGCGAGTGGTTCGGCTTTCTCGACCTGCTGAAAAAATACCGGCGCAAGGCGCCCGTCAACGGCATCCTCATCGCCGTCAGCATCGCCGAATTGAAGGGCGATCCCGATGTCGGCATGCAGCTGGCGCGCAGCCTGCGCAAGCGCGTGCAGGACGTCATCGAGCGCCTGGAAGTGTTCGCGCCCCTGTACATCGTGTTTACCAAGGCCGACCTGATCGCCGGCTTCACGGAGTTTTTCGCCGAGGCCGAACGCAGCGAGCGCGAGCGCGTATGGGGCGCCACCATGCCCTACCGGCGCAAGCTGCCCACGGCCGACCTGCTGAATTTTTTCGACCAGAGCTTCGATGAATTGCACGATGGCTTGACGGAGCTGAGCCTGGCCAACATGGCGCACCGTCAACGCAAGACGATGGCGCCCGGGGTGTTTACGTTCCCGCTGGAATTTGCCGCCATCAAACCGGCCCTGCGCGCCTTCATCGCCACCCTGTTCGAGGAAAATCCGTTCCAGTTCCAGCCCGTGTTCCGCGGTTTTTACTTCACCAGCGCGCTGCAGGAGGGCGAGCCCGTCAGTGCCTCCTCGCAGCAGGTGGCGCGCCGCTTCGACCTGGCCTTCGCGCCCGTCCCGGCCGTGGCGCCGTCCGGCGCGCGCCAGCACGGCTATTTCCTGCTCGACCTGTTCCGCAAGGTGATCTTTGCCGACCAGCACCTGGTGGCCAATTATGCGAGCCGCGCCAAGGTGCGCTTCAAATATGCCGTCTTCTTCACGGCCACCCTGACCCTGGGCGCCTGCCTGGGCGGCTGGAGCTGGTCTTACCTGGGCAACCGGCAACTGGTGGCCAATGTCGAGGCCGATCTAAACAAAGTGGTGCGGCTGCAGGAGCAGCGGCTGGATTTGCAGTCGCGGCTGGAAGCGCTGGAAATATTGCAGGACCGCATAGAGCAGCTGGAAGCGTACCGCACGCAGCGCCCGTGGTCCTTGCGCATGGGCCTGTATCAGGGTGAGTTGCTGGAGCGCAAGCTGCGCGAAGAGTATTTTGCCGGCGCGCGCCACGTCATGCTCGAACCGGTGACGGGCGCGCTGGAAGCCTTGCTGTTTGACATGAACGCCAGCGCCGACCAGCTGCAGCCGGCGGCGCGCACGCCGCAGACGCCGGCCGCCGCTTCGGCCGGCGCGCGCGCGTACCAGTACCAGGCCGCCTCGCCGACGAATGTGGAAGACGCCTACAACGCGCTGAAGACCTATCTGATGCTGGCCGACAAGACGCATGCGGAAAGCAGCCACCTGAACGACCAGATGACGCGCTTCTGGCGCGGCTGGCTGGAAGGCAACCGGGGCGCCATGCCGCGCGAGCAGATGATACGCAGCGCCGAACGGCTGCTGACTTTTTACCTGGCGCAGGTGAGCGACCCGTCGTGGCCGCGCATCGAGCAGAAGCTGGCGC
The DNA here is from genome assembly GCF_002127585.1 of Janthinobacterium sp. GW458P. Classification (GTDB taxonomy): domain Bacteria; phylum Pseudomonadota; class Gammaproteobacteria; order Burkholderiales; family Burkholderiaceae_D; genus Janthinobacterium. The sequence goes on along the minus strand of NZ_NEGZ01000098.1, from coordinate 4,448 downwards.
TGGTCGACCAGGCGCGCGAAAACCTGCGCCGCGTGGTGCGCGGCATGCCGGCGCGCGAGCGCGTGTATGCCGACATCAAGGCGCGCGCCTCGACGCGTTTTCCCGGCATGACGGTGGCGCGCATCGTCGGCGAACAGGACCAGGCGCTGCTGGCGGGCAGCTACGCCGTCTCCGGCGCCTTTACGCGCCAGGCCTGGGAAAAATTCGTCGAGGGCGCGTTCCGCGACGCCGCCAACCGCGAACTGCAAAGCGCCGACTGGGTGCTGAAGAGCGCGTCCACCGACGACCTGACCCTGGAAGGCAGCCCGGAGCAGATCGAGAAAAACCTGGTGGCCATGTACAAGGCCGACTATGCGTGCGAATGGCAAAAATTCGTGCAGGGCGTCGCCGTCGCCGACCTGAAAGGTTTTGAGGGCGCCGTGCAGGCCATGAACCGCCTGGGCGACCCGCAGTCGTCGCCGATCGCCAGGCTGCTGACGAGCATCTACGATGAAACGTCGTGGGACAACCCGGCCCTGCAGAATGCGCAGTTGCGCAAGGCCGAGCGCGGCATCGTCGCCTGGTTCAAGGAAACGGTGCTGCGCCGCGCGCCGTCGCAGCTGACGGCCAATCCCGGCCTCAACGCGCAGCTCGACCCGGCCCGTCTGGACAAACCCATGGGACCCGTGGGACGCGAATTTGCCGGCGTGGGCAAGCTGGTGGCGTCCAGGGACAACAACGCCTCGCTGATGCGCGCCTACCTGGAAGCGCTGTCGAAACTGCGCAGCCGTTTGAACCTGCTGAAGAACCAGGGCGACGCGGGACCCGGTGCGCGCCAGTTCATGCAGCAGACGCTGGAGGGCAGCGGTTCCGAACTGGCCGACGCCCTGAAACTGGTCGACGAGCAGATGCTCACGGGGATGAGCGACGCGCAAAAGCAGGCGATACGCCCCATCCTCGTGCGCCCGCTGATGCAGACCTTTGCCGTCATCGTCGCGCCGGCCGAACTGGACCTCAACAAGACCTGGGCGGCGCAGGTGTATGAACCGTTCCAGAAGTCGCTGGCCAACAAATATCCGTTTTCCCCCAGCGCGCGCATCGAGGCGAGCAACCTCGAGATCGGCCAGTTCTTCGGCCCGGAAGGCCTGGTGGCGAAATTCGTCACCACCTCCATGGGACCGCTGGTGGTGCGGCGCGGCGACGTGCTGGCACCGCGCACCTGGGCCGACATGGGCATCAGCCTGTCGCCGCAGGTGGCGGCGCGCTTTCCCGGCTGGATCGCGCCGCTGGGCGCGGGCGGGGTGGCGGCCGCCTCCGGCGCGGCGCAGACCGTGTTCCAGATCCAGCCGTCGCCGGCGCCGGGCACCCTGGAATATACGCTGGAGATCGACGGCCAGCAGCTGCGCTACCGCAATACGCCGGCGCAGTGGACGAACATGGTCCATCCCGGTCCGCAGGGCGCGTCGGGCATGCAGGGGGCGCGCATCACCGCCGTCACTTTCGACGGGCGCACGGTGGAACTGTTCAACGAGCCGGGACAATTCGGCCTGAAGCGCATGATCGATGCGGCGGCCAAGAAGCGCAAGGACGGCGGCGTGTTCGAGCTGCGCTGGACGCGCGGCGAGGTGGCCGTGGCGGTCGACCTGAAGATCACCAGCAGCCCCGAGACGACGGGCGCGGGAGGGACTGCGGCCGTGCAGGAGCAGGGTTTTCGCGGCATGCAGCTGCCCGAGACCATCGTCGGCGCCGCCGTCGCTGCGCCGCCCGCCGTCGCGGTGGCGGCTGCGATGGCCGGGGCGCGGCCATGAAGCGCGCGGCGCAACAGGTGCGCCTCGGCTACTTCGGCAAGATCCCCGCGCGCGGCGACTTCATCAAGGCCTGCGACAGCCACGCGCTGGTGCAGCTGCTCGACGACTGGCTGGCGCAGGTGATGACGGCGCTGACGGCCGCGCCGCGCTGGAAGCTCAATTACGACGCCTTGCCGCCGCTGTGCTTTGCCTTCGTCGGCACGCGCAGCCGGCGCGCCATCGCCGGGCGCCTGGAGGCGAGCAGCGACCAGTCGCACCGCCGCTTTCCCTTCATGGCCATGGGCGCGCTGGAAGTCGAGGATGCCGACGCCTTCCTCGCCTGCAGTCCGCTGGTGCTGGCGCCGCTGTGGCAGCGCGCGGAGCAGCTGGCGCAAGGCATCGTGGCCAGCGCCGATCCGGGGCCGTCGCTGCTGGCGCTGGCCGGCAACGTGCTGGAAATCGACACGGCCGCCGGCTGCCATGCGGCGCAGCTGTCGGCCTTTCTGCAGGCGCACACGGTGCGCAGCCTGCAAGCCATGCTGGCCTCGCCGGCGTTTCCCGTGACGGTGCGCGAACTGCTGCTGGGCCTGGGCCTGCTGCTGCGGCCGGTGCGCCAGAGCGGCCTGGCGCGCCTGGAAAAGAGCCTGGTGCTGCCGCTGCCGCAGGATGCGCAGGCGCGCCCGCTGGCGGCCAGCTTCTGGCTGCACCTGGTCACGCCTTTCCTGCGCCACGCCGATGTCGAACTGGCGCTGTTCCTTACCCGTCTCGACGAGGCGCCGGCGCTGGTGATCGGCTTTTGCGGCGCCGACCCGCATGGCTTGCACGCCCTGATCGACCCGCAGGCGGCTGGCGAAAGGCTGATCGTCTTCGACCAGCTGGACTGGGTCGACGAGCAGCTGGAGCAGGAACCGGCCTTGCGCCGCCTGTCCGCCTGCCTGCAGCAGGAGCAGTTGTCGCTGCGCTCGGCCTGCGCCATGTTCACGGATACCTTTGCCTGAAGGATTGCGATGAAATCACCCGTCCTGCTGTTGCTGCTTGCCGCCGTAACCTGCCGCGCCCAGGTGCAGGCGCAGGCGCCCGCCACGCCCATGCCGGGCCAGATCCTCGTCACCGGCACGCTGGCCGATGAAGCGGCCAAGGCGGCCGTGCTGGCCCGTCTGCGCGAGCAGTATGGCGCCGAGCGCGTGGTCGACCAGATCGCCATCGGCAACGTGGCCGTGCCGGCCAACTGGAACGCGTATGTGCAAAAGCTCATCGCGCCGAACCTGAAGCTCATTTCGCGCGGCCAGATCAGCATCGATGGCAACAACGTCAGCGTGCGCGGCGAGGTGGCCAACGAGGCGCAGCGCCAGCAGATCGCCAGCGACATCGCTACCAGCCTCAATCCCACCTACACTGTCAACAACGGCTTGCGCATCAAGGCGGCCGAGGCCGAGCAGGACATGCTCGACGCCGCGCTCGATAAGCGCATCATCGAATTCGACAGCGGCAAGGCGAGCATCACGCCGGCGGGCCTGGCCATCCTCGACGAAATGGCGGCCGTCATGCAAAAGCTCAAGGGACGCAAGGTGGAAGTGATCGGCCACACGGACAACACGGGCCTGCGCGCCAGCAACGTGGCCCTGAGCGAGGCGCGCGCCGAAGCCGTGCGCGCCTACCTGGCCACGCAGGGCGTCAAGCCGGACATGGTGCTGGCCTCGGGCCAGGGGCCGGACCGCCCCGTGTCCAGCAACGCCACGGCCGACGGCCGGGCGCGTAACCGGCGCATCGAGTTCCGCATCGCGCAGTAGCCCGCTTGACATCTCACAAACCGTAGCGAGCGGATGAGAGGCTAGGCGCCCCCTTTTGCCCGAGAAGCGCAGGCGTGCGGATGCACGGGGACGCCGCGTCATTGAGCATCGCAGGCCGCGAATCGCGACGCGCGGCAGGCGTCGTGAGCTGTTCAGGGCAAGGTGATGGTCAGGTGCGCCGGACGCGGCGCCAGCTTCACCAGGTCAGCGTACGCGGCCAGGGTTGTCTGCGTGCCGTGCGTCAGCTGCGTTTTCAGGGCCAGGTAGGCGCAGATGGCCAGCAGGGCGAAGACGCTCGACAGGGCCCACAGCGGCACGTCGCTGCGGCGCTTGTTGACCACCTGGTCGGGGCGCTCGGCGCGCGGCGCGAAGCCGCGACTCTTGCCCTTGATGTGGGCGATCTCGTCGCCCAGGCGCCCCGTCAGGTAGCTGAGCTTCTCGCCGCCGTCGATCGCATACTTGCCCTGGAAGCCCAACAGCAGGCACATGTGGAAGACCTGCAGCGCCTGCACGCGCATGGCGCCCTTGCCGCGCAAGGCGTCGAGGCGGTCGAAAAAATGCTCGCCGGCCAGCTGGTCGCCGAAGATCAGCAGCTGCAGCGGGCGCCGTTCCCACTGCTTGCGCAGGGTGAACGGCGAAGCGAGGATGATTTCGTCGACGGCCGCGCAGAACGCGTATTTGGCCGCTTCGATATCGTCGCCGTCGGCGCGGATCTTTTTCGCTTCGCGTTCGAAGTCGTCGAGGAAGGAGGTGATGCGGTCCATGAAGCTTTGCTCGTCGCCCGGGGCCGAGCCGTTCTTCAGCATGAACAGCATGTAAAACCCTTCGTGCATCAGGTCCAGCAGGGCGCCGCCGGCCTGGCGCGCGCCGGCGGGAGCGGGGCCGCGCGGTC
>NZ_NEGZ01000097.1 GCF_002127585.1 Janthinobacterium sp. GW458P | reverse complement strand
CGCCTGCAGCGCGGCCGCCACGGCGTCGCCGGCCGCCTTGTCGCGCTCGGCGTCCGGCCCCCGGCTGTCGAGCTCCACCAGCAGCTGGCCCGCCTGCACGGCCTGCCCCTCGCGCACGTGCACGGCGCGCACGGCGGCCACGTCGACGGAAGCGATGGTCTTGGTGTTGCCGGACGGAATGATCTTGCCGGCCGCATTGACGATGATGTCGACCTTGCCGAACACGGCCCACAGCACGACGCAGGCGACGAGCAGCATCAGCACACGCGCAGTGAGGCGCAGCGACGGCGACACGGGCCGCTCCTGCAGCGCCAGCGCGGCAGGCAGGAAGGCCGCCTCGTCTTCGCTGAGCACGGGGCCGCCCAGGCTGGCGCGGTTGCGCCAGCTGTGCCGCAGTACCTGGCCATAGCGTTGCAACAATTCGCCATACGCGGGGAGACGGTGGCCGGCGTTCATGTTGCGTCCCCTGTTGCGCTCCCGACGCCGCCCTGCTGCAGGCTGTACAGGTGGGCGTAGATGCCGCCCGGCCGCTTCAGCAGCGCGTCGTGGCTGCCCAGTTCCGCCACTTGCCCCCGCTCCATGACGACGATGCGGTTCGCTTCGCGCACGGCCGACAGGCGGTGGGCGATAATCAGCACCGTGCGCCCCGCGCAGATGCCGCGCATATTGTCCTGGATAATCTTTTCCGATTCGTAATCGAGCGCGCTCGTCGCCTCGTCGAAGATCAGGATGCGCGGATTGCCGATCAGGGCGCGGGCGATGGCGATGCGCTGGCGCTGGCCGCCCGACAGGCCCGTACCGTGTTCGCCCACCATGGTGTCGTATCCTTCTGGCAACTCGCAGATAAAATCATGGGCGCCCGCCAGTTTCGCCACGGCAATGACCGCATCGATGGGCAGCGCCGGGTCGCTCAGGGCGATATTGTCGCGCACGGAGCGGTTGAACAGGATGTTTTCCTGCAGCACTACGCCGATCTGGCGCCGCAGCGAAGCCGTGTCGATGACGGCGATGTCCTGCCCGTCGATCAGCACCCTGCCCCGCTCGGGAATGTAGAGGCGCTGCGCCAGCCGCGTCAGCGTGCTCTTGCCGGAGCCGGAACGCCCGACGATGCCGATCACCTCGCCGGGCGCGATGGCAATCGACACATCGCGCAAGACTTCGGCCGCGTCCGGGCGGTAGCGGAAACCCACCTGCTGGAAGTCGATGGCGCCGGCGATGCGCGGCAGGCGCGCCTTCTGGCTGCCCGCCTCGGCCCGCGCGTTGAGGATGTCGCCCAGGCGGCTCATGGAGATGCCCACCTGCTGGAAATCGTTCCACAGCTGCGCCAGGCGCAGGATGGGCGTGGCCACCTGCCCCGCCAGCATATTGAAGGCCACCAGTTCGCCCACCGTCATTTTCCCGTCGATGACGAGGGTGGCGCCCCACCACATGATGGCCGCCGTCACCAGTTTGCTTACCAGTGTCACGCCGCCGCTGGCCAGCATGCCGATGTTGTTCGCCGACAAACCCGCCGACACATAGCCGGCCAGCTGCTTTTCCCACTGCTGCTGCCAGCGCGGCTCGACGGCCATGGACTTGAGCGTGTCGACCCCGCTGATAGTTTCAACCAAGAAAGACTGATTTTCCGCGCTGCGGTTGAATTTGTCGTTCAAGCGCCCCCGCAGCACGGGCGTGAGCAGCATCGACAGGGCCGCGTAGACGGGAATCGACGCGAGCACGACGACGCTGAGGGCGGCGCTGTACCACAGCATGGCGGCGATGAAGATGAAGGAAAACAGCACATCGAGCACCAGGGTCATGGCATTGCCGGTGAGAAAGGAGCGGATATTTTCCAGTTCATGGATGCGCGCCACGGAATCGCCCACGCGGCGCGCCTGGAAGTACGCCACCGGCAGGGCCAGCAGGTGGCGGAACAGGCGCGCGCCCAGCTCCACGTCGATCTTGCTGCTGGTGCGCGCAAAAACATAGGTGCGTATCATGCCCAGCACGGCTTCGAAGACGATGGCGCAGACCAGGCCGATGGCCACCACGTTCAAGGTCTGCATGGCGTGGTTGACCAGCACCTTGTCCATCACCACCTGGAAAAACAGGGGCGTGGCCAGGCCGATCAGCTGCAGCACGAAGGAAATGAGCAGCACCTCGCCCAGCAGCCTGCGGTATTTGACGATGGCGGGGATGAACCAGCTGAAGTCGAAGCGGGCCGTCTCGCCCGCGTAGCTGGCCTTGCTGGTAAAAAAGATCAGTTCGCCCGACCAGGCGGCGAGGAATGCGTCGCGGCCGAGGATCTGCGGCGGCTGGCCCGGATGCTGAATCAGCACCTTGCTCACGGCGCCGTCGCTGCTGTCGACCTTGCCGAGAATAAAGAAACGCCCGTCGTGACCGATGGCGATGGCGGGCAGCGGCGCTTGCGCCAGCCGTTGCGGCGCCTGGCGCACCAGCCTGGCCGTCAAGCCCAGGTCTTTGGCTGCCAGCAGTATGGTCTGCCGCGTGAACACGGCCTGGCCGAAAGCGTGCCTGAGCCGGGCGCCGTCGGCGGCGACGCCGTGCAGGCTGGCCATCAGCAGCAGCGACAGCAGGCCCGTGTCGGGTGATGTGGGTTCAAGGGGCGGCGGATCGTTGCGGTATGAGAAAGCTGTCATCGGGCGATATCAAGAAGTCAATGGCGCAGCCAGGCCGGGACATGCAGGGCCGGCCCGGCCGCGCGGGGGTGGAACTACGTGCTCAAGCGATTAATGCGCCGCCGCCAGCTGGATCTGCGTCGACGGGCTGCCGTGGCCGGACCACGGCGCCGATGCGGCTGCCGGCACGGCGAAACCGGCCATGGCCTGCACCAGCTGGCCCGGATCGGCTTGCCAAGCGCCGGAACCGTCCTGCATGGCCACGCCGAATTGCTGCGCAGCACGCCAGTTCTGCGCCAGCGCGGGCGCAAGGACGGCGGCCGTGCCGGCAGGCAAGGTCAGCTGGCCGGCCGGCGGCGGCGTCAGGCCCGCCATCGCCTGCACCAGGTTTTGTACATTGCTACCCAACAAGACGCGGCCATCGGCCGTGCGGAATTCCTCGATGCGCCGCGGCGCGCTTTCGTACCAGCCCGTGACCATGACCTTGTCGCCGGTGCCGATGGTGCTCACTTCCAGGGCCGTGCCCACCTGGCGGAACCATAGCTGCTCGGCGCTGACGCCGGCCAGGAAGGACACCACGTCGCGGCTGCCCGCCTCGTCGGCCTCGGTAATGACGTCGACGCCGTCGCCGCGGGCAAAGATATAAGTATCGTTGCCCAGCGCGCCAGCCAGCGCGTCGTCGCCCTTGCCCCCTTGCAAGGTATCGTTGCCGAGGCCGCCAACGAGGGTATTCTTGGTCTCATTGCCGGTCAGCACGTCATCGAAGGTGCTGCCGATGACAATGCTGAAATTGGCCAGCACGTCGACGCCGGGACGCCCAATCACGGGGCCGCCGACGGGCGCAAAGGCGGCCGTCACGCCCGCGCTGGCGCCGGTGTAATTGAGCATATTGCCGGCACCACCGCCGTCAAGCACGTTGCCGCCGGGCGTATCGACATAAAAGATGTTGCTGGTATAAGCGCTGCCCGTCACGGTCAGGCCGGCGCCGTTCAGGCGGACGATTTCTACGTTGTCGGGCACCGTATAGTTGACCTTGGTGTACACCGTATCGTTGCCGCCGTTGCCCTCCTCGACGATGAAGTCGCCCGCGTGGTTGACAGAATAGGTGTCGTCGCCGCCCAGGCCCTGCATCAGGTCGGCGCCGGCCGTACCGTTGATGACGTCGGCGTTCGCCGTGCCGGTGAAGGTTGCTCCCGTCGGTTGCGTGGGGCCGTTGAAGTGCCAGGCCTGGGCCAGCACGGGCGCCAGGGCGCTGGCCGTGGCGGCAGGCAGGGTCAGCTGGCCCAGCGGCGGCGGCGCCAGGTTCGCCATCGCCTGCACCAGCAGCTGCACCTCGGCGCCGCGCAGCACGTGGCCGCTGGCCGTGCGGAATTGCTCGATGTTCGGCGTGGCCGCCGACCAGGCCCGGATGGTGATCTTGTCCGTCGTGCCGATGGTGCTCACCTCCAGGTCGGCGCCCGCCTGGCGGAACCACAGCTGGTCGATATTGACGCCGGCCAGGAAGGTGATGGCATCGTAATTGGCATCCGCCGAGGACTCGGCGATGATGTCGGCGCCATCGCCGCGGCCGAAGACATAGGTGTCGTCGCCCAGGCCGCCGACGAGAAGATCGTCGCCCTTGCCGCCTTGCAGGGTGTCGTTACCCAGGCCGCCGGACAGGGTGTTGGCCAGTTCGTTGCCGGACAGCACGTCGTAATAGGCGCTGCCTGTCACGCTGGAAATATTGACCAGCACATCGCTGCCCGGGCGGGCCGTGGCAGCATCGTTGATGGAAATCATGGTGGCCGTCACGCCAGCCCTGGAGGCGGCATAGGTGGCCGAGGTGTTTGTCCCGATGCCGCGCAGCACATTGCCGCCGGCAGCATCGACGTGGAAGACGTTAGCGTTGCCGTTGCCCGTCACCGCCAAGCCGGCGGCGCTGACATGCACCTCTTCAACATTGGCGTCCAGCGTGTAATCGACCGTGGTGTAGACGGTGTCGCGTCCGCCGCCAGCCGGCTCGATCACCATATCGTAGCCATGGTTGACGTAATAGATATCGTCGCCTCCCAGACCCGCCATCACGTCGGCGCCGGCCGTGCCCTTGATGATGTCCGGGTTCGCCGTGCCGGCAAAAACGCCGTTGGTCGGCTGCTTCGGGCCTTCCGTGCGCCAGTTCTGCGCCAGCACGGGAGCGAGGACGGTGGCTTCGTAGATAGGCAAAGTCAGCTGGCCAGCCGGCGGCGGCTGCAGCGTGGCCATCGCCTGCACCAGTTTATCCACATCGCTGCCCAGCAGCACGCGGCCGTCGGCCGTGCGGAATTCATGGATGCGCGGCGCCGTGCCAACAAACCAGGCATTGATGGTGATCTTGTCGCCGGTACCGATGGTACTCACTTCCAGGGCCGAGCCCACCCGGCGGAACCACAGCTGGTCGGCGCTGACGCCGGCCAGGAAGGACACGACGTTGCGGCTGCCCGCCTCCTCCGTTTCCACGAGGGTATCGGCGCCGTCGCCCCGGGCAAAAATATAGGTATCGTCACCCTGCAAGCCGATCAGCAGGTCGTCCCCCTTGCCGCCGCGCAAGGTATCGTTGCCGAAACCGCCGGAGAGGGCATTCTTGAGCTCGTTACCGGTCAGGACATCGTCGAATTTGCTGCCGGCGATGCTCATCAGGTTAACCAGCACATCGCTGCCCGCTGGCGCCGTCTGAAGGTCATTCGGGCCCAGCAGCGTCGCCGTCACGCCCACGCTGGAATCGAAATAAACGACCGAGTTGCCCGCGCTGCCGCCATCGATCCTGTTGCCACCGGCCCTGTCGACGTGAAACACATTATTGGTGTTGGCGCTGCCCGTCACGGTCAGCCCGGCGGCGGTCAGGTACACGTTCTCGACATGCTCGGCCACCGTGTAATTGACGCTGGTATACACCTTGTCGCTGCCGCCATTGGCCAGTTCGACGATCACGTCGCCGCTGTGGTTGACGTAATACGTGTCGTCGCCGGCCAGGCCTTCGAGCACGTCGGCGCCCGTGGTGCCGCTAAGCACATCGGCGCCGGCCGTGCCGATGAAGCGCTGCGGGGCCGCAAGGCTGTTCAGGTAGGCGTCGATGGCGGACACGCCGGCCGCTTCGGCCGACGGCGCGAAGGCGGCGGATTCAAATTTTTCAGTCATGTTGCAGTTTCCTGTCGTTAAACTTAAAAAAATCACGAGTGGACATGTCGGCGCAAGCCGGCATGGAGGGCAAAGTCGTGCCGCATCGAAAAGCAGGTTCAGCGTGCACCCTGCAGTGACAGCCCGGGCGGGGAAGCACTGCCATTTGTCACGCAAATGTCATGAAAGCGGGATGTGGGGAGGGAACGGCCGCGTGGGGCCGGGGGATGGCGCGGCGCCGTGTAGCCGCCGGCCGGAGCGATGCTAGCCGGCGCGCGCCAGGGCTTGCAGGGCGCGCAAGCGGTCCATGTCGGCCGCGAACGCCGCCAGCGACGCGTCGAGGGTCAGGCCCGGGCGGCTGGCGAGGAAGGCGCGCCAGGCCGGGGCGTGACGGGCCGCCTCGTCCCTGCCGTTCCTGCCGTCAAGCCAGGCGATGGCGGCCATGGCTTGCGCCTGCTCAAAGTGCAGCTTGGGCTGGCGCAAATAGTAGGCCAGATAGCGGTGCAGATAATCGCGGCTGTCCGGCGTGTCGAAGGCGGCCAGCGCCAGGCAGTATGCGCTGCCCGCATAGCACACTTCGCTGGCCAGCAGCAGGCCGCCCAGCTGCGCCGTAAAGTGGGGGCGCTGCATCCATGCGGCCAGGCTGGCGCCCGCCTTGCGGCTGCGCCAGTCGAATTGTCCCAGCAGGCGCGCGATGACGGCGTCGTCCGCCTGTGCCAGCCGCGCCACGCATGCGGCCGCCTGGGGCAGGTGCAAGCCCATGTACAGGGGCCGGACCCAGGCGTCGCGCAAGTCCGGCGTCAGCGGCTCCTGCGGCGGCTGCGGCGGCACGGGAAACGGATGGTCGTGGCTGACGGTGGCGCCCGCCACGTGGCGCTGCAACGCTGTCAGGGAAGAATCTGCCGTCATGGCGGTGCTCCATAAGTCTGGTCTTGCAGCTGTTGCAGCAGGAAATCAATGAAGGCGCGCAGGCGCGGCGGCAGGTGGCGGCTGGCCGGCCACAGCAGCCAGAACGCCGTGTGCGCCTGCGTGTGCTCGTCCAGCAGCGACACCAGCTGCCCCGCCGCCAGTTCGCGCTGCACGGCAAACGCGGGCAGGTAGGCGATGCCCTGCCCCTGCACGGCCAGGAAGACGCGCATTTCCACGCTGTTGCACACCATGCCGGGCGGCGGCTGGGCAGCCTCGTCCACCAGCGGCCACGGCTCCAGGCGGCCCGTGGCGGGAAAACGGTAGTGCAGGCGCTGGTGCCGCAGCAGTTCGGCGCCGTCGGCGGGCCGGCCATGGCGCGCCACGTAGGCGGGCGACGCCACCAGCAGGCGGCGGAACGTGCACAGTTTGCGCCGCATCAAGCCCGAGTCGGCCAGTTCGCCCGTGCGCACGGCCGCGTCATAGCCGTCGCTGACGAGATTGACCATGGCGTCGGAAAAATCGAGGTCGAGCCCGATGGCGGGATACGCCAGCATGAAGGCGGCGATGGCCGGCTCGAACAAGCCGCTGTAGCGCGGCAGGCTGATGCGCAGGCGTCCGCTGGGGCCGCTGCTCGACTCGCTCAATTCCCGCTCGGCCGCTTCCACCTCGGCCAGGATGCGCTTGCAGCGCTGCAAGAATTTTTCGCCCTCGTCCGTCAGCGCCAGGTGCCGCGTGCTGCGCTGGAACAAACGCGCGCCGAGGCGCGCCTCCATGCGCGCCACGCTCTTGCCCACGGCCGACGATGACAGGCCCAGCAGCCGCCCCGTGGCCGAAAAACTGCCGCTGTCGGCCACCTGCACGAACATGGCGATGCCGCCCAGGCTATCCATATGAACCCCATTGAAGACGTTTTTGTCCGATATGTTCGTCAGTTTAGCCCATTTTTCTTCAATGCCGGCCGCGCCATACTCGCCGCTCCTTCTTTCTGCTCCCCTACCCATGCCCTCCTCTTCACATTTCATGCTGACACTGCAAGTGCTGGCCGCCTGCCTGACGGGCTTGCTCATTCCCCTGTGCTTCACGGGTCCGGCCGTCGTGCTGCCCGCCCTGGCCGCCGAACTGCGCGGCAGCGCCACGGCCCTGAACTGGGTCATCAATGCGTATATCCTCAGCTATGGCAGCGCCATGATGGTGGCCGGCAGCCTGACGGACGTGCTGGGACGGCGCCGCGTCTGGCTGGCCGGGCTGGCGCTGTTTTGCGCGGCCACCCTGGCCATCGCCGTCGCGCCGTCCGTGGCGTGGATCGCCGCGCTGCGCCTGCTGCAAGGCCTGGGCGGCGCGGCCGCGTTTGCCGCCGCCATGTCCTCGCTGGCGCCCCTGTTCCGCGGCGCCGCCCGCAACCGCGTGATGAGCGTGCTGGGCACGACCTTCGGCCTGGGCCTGGCCTTCGGCCCGCTGGCGGCCGGCGCCATGCTGGAGCTGGCGCGCTGGCCGGCCGTCTTTTACGCCACGGCCGCGCTGGGCGGCGGCGGCATGCTGCTGGTATGGACCAGCGTGCCGGCCGATGCGCCGTGCGGCAAGGGCCGGCCGGACTGGCCTGGCGCCATCAGCTTCAGCGTCGCGCTGGCCCTGCTGACCCTGGCCATGCTGCTGGCGCCCGAACACGGCTGGCGCAGCGGGGGCGTGCTGCTGTCCATCACCGCGTCCGTGCTGCTGTTTTTCATTTTTATCAGGATCGAACGCAGGACGGCGCAGCCCATGCTGGACTTGACCCTGTTCCGCCAGCGCCGCTTTGTCGCCGTGCAAGTGCTGGCCGCCTCGCCCGCCTTCCTGTTCATCGTGCTCATCGTCATGCTGCCGGGGCGCTTCATCGGCATCGACCATATGTCCGCGCTGGCGGCGGGCCGGCTGATGACGGCGCTGGCCGCGCCGCTGCTGCTCGTGCCCATGCTGGCGGCGCTGCTGTTGCGCTGGTTCGAGCCCGCCACCCTGTGCGCGGCGGGCTTGCTGCTGGCCGCGGCGG
>NZ_NEGZ01000096.1 GCF_002127585.1 Janthinobacterium sp. GW458P | reverse complement strand
CCGCCGGCGCGCAGCATGTCGACAAAGGCGCGCAGCGCCGCGGGCATCTGCCGCCGGCCCGGATAATACAGAAAATAGCGCGACGGCCGCGGACACCAGTCCTCCAGCACGCACGCCAGGCGGCCGGCGGCGATGTCGGCGCGCGCGTCGGCCGCGTACACGTAGGCCAGCCCCGCGCCGTCGCGGGCCGCGCGCAGCATCAGTTCATCGTCGTCAAACACCAGCGGGCCGGCAACGGCGATGCTGACGGCTTCCCCATCCTGTTCGAACTCCCACGCATACTGGCGGCCGCTGGGAAAGCGCCGGCCTATGCAGGCATGCGCCAGCAGCTCGCGCGGCGCGGCGGGTGCGCCGTGCGTCGCCAGGTAGGCGGGCGACGCCACCACCACGAACGGCTGCGGCGCGCCCACCGGCACGGCGATCATGTCCGCCGCCACCTGCTCGCCGAAGCGGATGCCGGCGTCGTAGCCGTCGCGCACGATGTCGATCATGCCGTCGTCGGTGACCACTTCCACCTGCACGCGCGGATGGCGCGCCACAAAACCGGCCAGCATGGGCGCCAGCAGCAGCCGGGCGGCGGGACGGGGCACGTTCAGGCGCAGCCTGCCGGCCGGTTCATCCTGCAGGGTGCTCAGGTCGCGCAAGGCGTCGCCGATCTCGCGCATGGCCGGCTCCAGCCGCGCCAGCAGCTGCTGGCCCGCCTGCGTCGGCGTGACGCTGCGCGTGGTGCGGTTCAGCAGGCGCACGCCCAGGCGCTCTTCCAGCGCGCGCAGCGCGTGGCTGAGGGCGGAGGCGGACACGCCCCGCTCAAGGGCCGCCTTGCGAAAGCTGCGCAGGCGGGCGACGGCGGCAAAGGCCGTCAATTCGTTCAGATCAGCCATAGTCGAAGAAAATTCATGAGCCATATTCAGTAATGCATGCAGGATTAGCCATCTTATCGCATGCTGTTGCTTCATCCATACTCCTTGCATCTTTTTTTGAAAGGAAATGACAATGGAACACAGAACACTGGGCCACTCCGGCTTGCGCGTCGCCCCCATCGGCCTGGGCTGCATGGGCATGAGCTTTGCCTACGGCGGCGCCGACGAAGCCACCTCGCTGCGCGTGCTGCACCGGGCCGTGGAGCTGGGCGTGACCCTGATCGACACGGCCGAAGTCTACGGCCCCTACGCCAACGAGGACTTGGTAGGCCGCGCCCTGAAACAGCTGCGCGGCAAAGTCGCCGTCGCCACCAAGTTCGGCTTCAAGATCTTGCCGCACGGCCAGGGCGTGGCACGCATGGCCGGCGTGGACAGCCGCCCCGGGCACATCGTCCGGGCCGTGGAAGGATCGCTGTCCCGGCTCGGCATCGAGTGCATCGACCTGCTGTACCAGCACCGCGTGGATCCGGCCGTGCCCATCGAAGACGTGGTGGGCGCCATGGCGGAACTGGTGCGGGCGGGCAAGGTGCGCCACCTGGGGCTGTCGGAAGTGTCGGCCGCCACCCTGCGCCGCGCCCACGCCGTGCACCCGATTGCGGCCGTGCAGTCCGAATACTCGCTGTGGAGCCGCGGCGTGGAAGCGGACGTGCTGCCCGCCTGCCGCGCGCTGGGCATCGGTTTCGTGCCGTACAGCCCGCTTGGACGGGGATTCCTGACGGGCCAGCTCACTTCCAGCGCCGCACTGGCGCCAGGTGACTACCGCCACAGCCTGCCCCGCTTCCAGCCTGCCGCGATGGCGGCCAACGGGCATCTCGTTGCCGAATTGCAGCGCCTGGCGGCCGCGCGCGGCGCCACGGCGGCCCAGCTGGCCCTGGCCTGGCTGCTGGCCCAGGGCGACGCCATCGTGCCCATTCCCGGCGCCCGCAGCCTGGCCCACCTGGAAGAAAACGTCGCCGCCGCGCAACTTGCCCTGAGCGACGCCGAGCTGGCAGCCATCGGCGCCGCCATCGCGCCCGCCAGCGTGCAAGGAGCGCGCTATCCGGACACGGAGCTGGCCATGGTGGAGCTGTAAACGGCACGCGACAGCTCATCTATACAACTCTCTTTGCGGCGCCGCACTTGAAATGGCTGAATCCGCTATCATTTTCAATCTGAACTATTCACTCTGAAAGGGATTCACATGTCCGATTTGCTCGAAACACTGCAATGGCGCTACGCCACCAAGAAGATGGACTCGGCGAAAACGGTGCCGCAAGAGAAGGTCGAGCGCATCCTGGAAGCCGTGCGCCTGACGGCCAGCTCCAGCGGACTGCACCCGTATGAAGTGTTCGTCGTGACGAATCCGGCCCTGCGCGAGCAGATCAAGCCGCACGCGTGGAACCAGTCGCAAGTGACGGACGCCTCGCACCTGCTGGTGTTTGCCGCCTGGGACAATTACACGGCCGAACGCATCAACGCCCGCTTTGACCTGGTCAACACCGTGCGCGGCTTCAAGAACGAAGGCTGGGAAGCGTACCGTCAGCAGATCCTGGCCACGTATCCGCAGCGCGACGCGGAAACGAACTACCAGCACGCGGCGCGCCAGGCGTATATCGGCGTGGGCACGGCGCTGATCGCCGCGGCGCAGGAAAAAGTCGATTCGACGCCGATGGAAGGCTTTGACCCGGCCAAGGTCGACGAGATCCTGGGCCTGCGCGAAAAAGGCCTGCGCTCCGTCGTCATGCTGCCGCTCGGCTACCGCGCCGGCGCGGGCGACTGGCTGGTGGACCTGAAAAAAGTACGCCCCGCGCGCGAACAGTTCATCACCGAGCTGGCCTAAGCGCCGCGCGACGGCCGATGGCGGCGAAGCCATCGGCCGCGCGCGCTACAAGCCCCCTTCCCGCCGCACGACGGCCGCCAGCCGCGACAGGCCCAGTTCAAGCAAACTGTGCCGTTCGCCCTGCAGCCGCGCCACGCCAGCCATTTCGCGCAGCGGCGCGCGGGCGCTGTCGCAGGCGTCCAGGCGCACGCGGAAAATGGCCGACTGCGGCACCAGGCCCCGCTCGCGCGCTTCCACGGCGATGGGGCCGCCATAGGTCGAGGCCAGCAAAGGCTGCTCGAGCACGGGCAGGTTCAATCCGTCGATGGCGCCGATGCGGCAGCGCACGACGCCATGCTGGCCGCCATCGGCGACGAAGCGCGCCGCCTGCCCCGGCTGCAGGCCGGCCAGGCCCTCTTCCCCCACATAAGCTTCACCCCTGGCGCCCGCCGGCGCGATCACGTCCAGCAGGTGCTCGCCTTCGGCGACGACCGTGCCCGGCTTGAGCGCGTCGCTGCTGCCCGTCACGCGTCCGGCGAACGGCGCCTGCACGGCCAGGCGGCCCTGCTGCTGGCGCAGGCTGGCCAGCTGTTC
The DNA here is from genome assembly GCF_002127585.1 of Janthinobacterium sp. GW458P. Taxonomy (GTDB): domain Bacteria; phylum Pseudomonadota; class Gammaproteobacteria; order Burkholderiales; family Burkholderiaceae_D; genus Janthinobacterium. Next base: position 5,581 of record NZ_NEGZ01000096.1, on the reverse strand, counting down.
CTGCGCCGCCTGCCATTGCCGCTGCAATACATTGCCCTGCTGCTGCCATTCACTGTGAAACGCCTGCTGCGCCACTTGCCAGCCCAGCTGGCGCTCGCGCACCTCGGCCTGCGCCAGCTGCAGCTGCAGCGTGGGCGAGCGCAGCCGCGCCAGCGCTTGCCCCGCCGCCACCATCTGCCCCTCGCGCACCAGCACCAGTTCCACCTCGGCCGCGGCCGGCGCATACAGGCCCTGCGACTGCAGCGCGCCCAGCACGGCAGGCGCGGCCTGTTCGCCGCGCCACGGCAGCAGCACCAGCGCCAGCAGCGCCGCCAGCATGACGGCGCTGCGCCGCGTTTCGCGGCACCATGCCAGTTCCGCGCGGCGCCGCCACCAGACGCGCAGTTCACCGGCGACGGGGCGGACGATGAACCAGCCCAGCTCGACGAACAGCAACAGCAGGCCCAGCGCCTTGAAGAACAGGTGGTACACGAGCAGGGCGATGGACAGGAACAGCACCAGGCGGTACAGCCAGGTGGCCCAGGCAAACATGATCAGCCGGCGCCCGGTGGCGGGTGCAAAGTACTCGGGCGCCGGATCGTCCAGTCCCAGCAGGCACTGGCGCAGCCGCCACACGGCCAGCGCAAACGCGCGCCCGTGCAGGTTCGGGATGCCCACGTAGTCGGCCAGCAGGAAATAGCCGTCGAAGCGCATGAAGGGGCTGGCATTCACGGCCAGCGTGGCCAGCCACGTGGTCGAGGCGAGCAGGAAGGCGCCGGCGCGCACGGGGCCGTCCGGCAGCACGCACCACAGCAGCGTGGCCCAGACCGCCAACAGCAGCTCGGCCAGCATGCCGGCGCCGCCGATCAGCATGCGCTGGCGGCGCGAACGCAGCTTCCACGCTTCATTCGTGTCCGTGTACAGCACCGGCATCATGACGAGGAAGGCCACGCCCATGGCGGGCACGCGGCAGCCGAAACGGCGCGCCGCCAGCGCATGACCCAGTTCGTGCGCGATCTTGGCCAGGCTCAGCGAAGCGCCGATGCCGATGGCCGCGCTCAAGCCCGCATACGCGGAAAACGTATGTGTAAACTCGTCCCAGCGGCGCGACAGCAGTGCCAGCGCCAGCAGCAGCACGCCGCCCATGGCCCACCAGAAGCGCGGCTGGAACAGCCAGCCGCACCATGGGAGCAGGCGCTGCAGCAACGCTTCCGGGCGCAGCAGGGGGATGCGGAAGAACAGGTAGTTCTTCAGCAGCCACATGGCGCCGCTGGGACGGCTGGCGCGGCGCGCCTGCCACAGCCCGTCGCTCTGTTCGGCCGTCGCCGCCACCAGCAGCTGGTGGCGCGACAGGAAGGCCAGCACGGCATCGACGTCATCGGCCGTCAGCTGCAGCGTGGTGGTGGCATGGACGGCATCGAGCACGCGCGCCACGCTGCCCAGGCGCCAGCGCTGGATCACTTCGAAACTGGCCCAGCCCAGCTGGTAAAAACGGTTGACGCTGGGGTCGTGCAGGGTCCAGCTGGGCGAGCCGTCCGCCTGCGCGACGCCCGCGTGCAGGGTCAGTTCCTGGCGCAGCGGCGGCAAGGCCCCCTCCCGCGCCGCTCCCGCCGCGCCTACCATCCCAGCCACTGGCGCGCGGCCGTCAGCGGCCGGCGCACGATGTAGTAGATCAGCGGCACCCAGTCGCCATACACCTTGGCCGTGCCCATCTGCCCCAGGCGCGGCGTGGCGCCCGCGGCGAAGCGCGCCTGCAGCCGGTAGGCCAGCAAGCCGCCCTCCACCGCCTCGGCCTTGTAGGCGACGCGGGTCACTTGCGCCTCGTGCGAGAGCATCGGCGCGCCGTTCGGATACAGGGTGATGCGCGCGCCGGGGGCCACCTCGATCGCCTCGGCGGCCGGCAGCCAGGCGGCCAGCTCCACCTGCGCCGGGTCGGCCAGGGTCATCACCTTTTCGCCCACCGCCACCGCCTTGCCCTGCCAGTCGTTGCGGTCGGAGAAGACCACCACGCCGGCCGCCGGCGCCGTCACCTGCAGGCGCCGCAGTTCGCGTCCGCTGTAGTCGGCAACGATGCTTTTTTCCTCCAGGCGCGCGCGTTCCTGCGCCATCGCCAGCTTGCCCTTGTCATCGGTCACGGCCAGCTGGGCACTGACGCGGTAGCCCTCCTGCGCCGTCTCGCGTTCGCGGCTGGCCAGCGCAAACTGCCCGGCAAGCTGGGTGGCGTCGAGCGAGAACAGCAGCGTTCCCTTGGCCACGCGCGCATTGGGCTCGACGGCAATGCTGTCGATCACGCCGGACAAGGGCGCGCGCAGCAGCAGCGGCTCGCGCGGCACCACCTCGGCACGCGCGAGCACGCTCAGGCGCACCGGCACGCAGGCCGCCAGCAGCATGGCCAGCAGCAGCTTGCGCCGGCGCGGCCCCGGCTTGAGCCATGTCAAGGCCAGCTCGCGCGCATTGCGGCGCGGCGCAAACCGGGCCAGCGCATGGCCGTAGCAATGCGCGAGTTCCTGCGCCAGCTTCTGTTCATAGGCGCTCCACGGTTCGGCGCGCGCCAGCAGCAAGGCGCCCTGGCCGTCCAGGCGCAGCCACAGGACTTCCGCCGGCAGCCAGGACGCCCAGTCGGCGGCCAGCGCGGGCGGCAGCGCGGCCGCATCGAGCACCCGCCCCTCGCCCATTCCCGCGGCCCCGTCCAGGTGGCGGAACAAGCGCCCCAGCCACTGCACATAGGGTGCCGTGGGATCGGTTTCCGACAGGCCCGACAAGGCGGCCACGTGGCGCTGCACGCCCTCGCGCCACAGGGCCGCCTGGCGGTACGCCAGCAGCTGCTGGCTTTCATTGACCATCACAAAACCCAGCTGGGCCGCATCCGGCGCCGCGCGGGCACGCCGCATCAGGGCGACCAGGCCGGCCAGGCTGCGGCTACTCTCCGTTTGCCCCATGCGCATCCCTATTTGAAGCTGGCCCAGCCGCTCATGCCCGGCAGCAGGCTGGCGCCCGTCCCGTCGATCACGCCGACGGCCAGGATGGACTGGCTGACGGGGTCGATTTGCGCGCCCAGCCGCTCTATGCGCGCCGGCACGCTCGTGCCAAGCTCGTCGACGGCAACCGTGAAGCGGCTGCCCGCCTTCAGGGTGCCTATCCATTTCGACGGCACCAGCATGCGCAGTTCCAGCGGCCCCGCATCGACGATGTCGAGCACGGGAGTGCCGGGATTGACGAACTGGTGCACGGCCGCCGCGCGCCGCGCGACGCGTCCCGCGAACGGCGCGGCGATCGCGCACTTGCCCACGACGGCCTGCATATAGTTCGCCTCGGCGGCCGCTTCCTTGGCCCGCCCTTGCGCCTGCGTCACTTCCAGCGTGCCCGCCGAATTGAGCCTGGCCAGCTGGCTATTCACCTCGGCCAGCCGGTTGGCCGCTTCCAGCGTCGCCTGCGCCTTGTTCAGCTGGGCGCGGTAGGTGCCGCAATCGAATTGCACCAGCACCTGGCCGCGCTTGAAACTGGCCCCTTCGGCCACGGGCAAGGCGGCGATCCTGGCCGCCACCTCGCCGGACAGGGTCACGGCTTGCCGCGCCATCAATTGCACGCGCACGCGACCGTCGCCGCCGCTGGCCGGCGCCGGCGACGGCGCGGCGAACGCACCCGCCGCAACCAGGCCGGCCAGCGGCAGCACTTTCAGCATCGTCCGCTTCACCGGCTGCCCCCGCCCACTCTGCCCTGCCATTGCGTTTCGGCGCCCTGGAACGCATCCGTCAGGACGGCCAGCTCGTCGCTGGCGGCGCTTTCCGGCAAGGGGTCGAGGCCCATGCTGGCCCCCATCTGTCCATATGCATTCTGCAAGTCGCCATAGCTCTGGTACAGGCGCAGCGAGGAAAACACGGCATTGGCATCGGACAGGATGGCCGGCAGGCGGCCTTGCGCGCCGCTGGCGCTGGCGTTGCGGTTCTGTTCAAAAATGCTCTGTTCGACCTCGTTCAACTCCTTTTCCAGCGCAAACTGGCGGCTGCGGCCCTGCAGGTCCAGATAAGCCACGTGCACCTGGGTCAGTACCGCCATGTTCAAGGCCAGGCGCTGCGCCTTGGCCAGGTCCAGCTGCGCCTGCGCGGAGCGCTTGATGGTGCCGGCATTGAACAGGTTCAGCAGGTTCCAGCTGACGCGCAGCCCCGCGTCGCTCCAGGAGTTATTCACCAGAAATTTATTGCTGTCGTAGCGTTCGCCGACGCTCAATTCCAGGCCCGGCAGCAGCTTCGCCACGGCCTTGCGCGTTTCCAGGACGCCGATGCGCTCCACATAGCGCGCTTCGCCCAGCTCGGGGCGGTTCAGCAGCGCCATTTCTTCCATCTTCTCGAGCGCCAGTCCCAGGCTGGGCACCGGCATGCCGGCCGGGACGGCCACCTGAAAATCCGCGCCCGTGGGCAGATTCATGATGGCGGCCAGGCGCGGCTTGGCTTGCGCCAGCGTATTGCGCACGATGCCCATCTGGCGGATGACGTCGAGCAGCTGGCGCCGGTACTGCAAGGTTTCCAGCGGCGAGCGCAGCTTTTGCTGCTCGACCTGGCGCGCATCGGCCAGCCCCAGTTCCGCCTCCTTCAGCAAGGCGTCGATGCGGCCCTGCAGCTGCTGCGCGCCGACGGCCTGCCACCACGCTTCGCGCACCTGCAGCATCAATTGCTGCGTCACTTTGCGCTTGCGCTGCTGCAAGATCAGCACGCGGTCGGATTGCTGCTGCGCGTTGTAATAACTGACGCCAAAGTCGAGCACGTTCCAGCTCAGGCTCAGGTCGGCGGTATGCTGCTGCTTTTCCGTCGACACGGACGGCACCAGCGACTGCGTGCCCGTGGCCACGTTCTGCGACGACGAGGCCAGCTCGCGGCTGCGCGCCGTGAATCCGGCGCCGGCGGCCAGCTTGGGCAGCATGTCCAGGTGCGACAGGTCCAGCTGGCGCTGCGCCAGCGCCTCTTCCATCAGCTTGACCCGGTAATCGAGGTTGTACTTCAGCGCGCGGGCCATCGCTTCCTGCAGGCTGACCGGCCCGCTCAGCGCGGGCTGCGCGCCGAACATGGCCTGGCGGTCGTCGCCCAGGGTAGCGCGCCGCGCTCCTTCACTCAGCGGCGCCGGCGCCACGGCGCAGCCGCTCAGGACCAGGGCCGATACCAGCGCCGCCAGGCTGTAGCGGGCGGCGCCAGGGATGGGTTGCTCTTTCTTTTGCATGCACATTTCCTGAATAGTCATCGAATTCTTCATTTCCATGGTCGTCCCTTGCCGCCTCACGCCATGTCCTCGGCCGCCAGCCACGCCGCCACCTGCTGCTCGAACGCCTGCTGGCCAAGCTGGCGCAGCTGCTCGTCGAGCGCCGCCTTGGCCGGCGCGGCGGCGTCCTTGGCGCCCTCCTGCTCCGGCCGGGCCGGCGCCTTGGCGTCCGCCTTCAGCTGCAGCCGCGTCACGCTGACCTGGCCCGTCGCGTCGCGCGCCACCACTTGCAGCGCCAGTTCGCCGTCCCAGCCGGCCGGCGCCTTGCCGCTGATGCGGCCCGTTTGCGGATCAAAATGCAGCCACGCCGGCAAGGCGCGGCCATCGGCCGTCTGCAGCGCGACAGACGCCA
>NZ_NEGZ01000095.1 GCF_002127585.1 Janthinobacterium sp. GW458P | reverse complement strand
GCCGCGGTGGCGCGCCTGCACGCGGCCCTGCATGCGCGCCTGGGCATCGCGCCGCCGCAACCGACGCTGGCGCAGCACGAGGGCGCGTCCGCGGCGGCGCCTCGTACTGTGCCGGCCGAAGGTGAAACGCTGTACCTGGCCAACGCGGGCCTGGTGCTGATCGGCCCCTACATGCCGCGCCTGTTCAGCATGTTGGGACTGACGGAGGGCGCGCGCTTCAGGAACGCCGAAGCGGCCGAACGCGCCGTGCACCTGCTGCAGTACGTCGTCGACGGCCAGTGCGACCAGCCCGAATATCTGCTGGGCTTGAACAAGGTATTGTGCGGCGTGAGCGCCAGCGTGCCCGTGGTGCGCGAAATTATCGCCACGGAAGAGGAGCGCGCCACCATCGAGATGATGTTGCGCGCCATGATCGAGCACTGGAAAAAAATCGGCAATACCTCGCCCGACGGCTTGCGCCAGGCTTTCCTGCAGCGACCGGGCAGCATGCATCTGCACGAAGACGCCTGGCGCCTCAGCGTGGAAGCCGGCGCCTTCGACATGCTGCTCGACACGCTGCCCTGGTCTTTTTCAATCATCAAGCATCCCTGGATGGAAAGGGCAGTCCATGTCAACTGGCGCTGATATGCAGGCAATGCGCGCCAATGCCCGCAGCCTCGAACGTGAAATCACCTGGTTCGAACAGGTGCTGGAATGCCGCTTCCACCACTATTTTGTCCAGCCGGACAAGCCCGCCCCCGAGCCTGCGGCCCCGCCGCCGGACCTGGCGGACGACCCGTCCGTGTATGCGCAGACGGTGCGCCGCGCCGTCGACGGCGGCATGAGCGCAGACGAACGCATGGTGCTGCTACTGGCGCTGCTGCCCCATCTGCGGCCCCAGGTGCTCGACTTGCTGCTGACGCACAACAAGCTGATCGAACGCCCGTTCACGGAATTTGGCGGCTTGCGCGGCAATGCGGTCACGGGCTTGCTGCCCACCTGCGAAACGGCCGTGTTCATCCTGGCCGGCGACGACCTGCAGCGGCGTTTCGAGGTGATGCGCCTGTTCGAAGCTGGCCACTTCTTTGCCCAGCAGGGGATGCTGAAAATCGTGCCGCCGGAGAACGGCGAACCGGCCTTGCGCGCGGCGCTGGCCATGGAAACGGACTACCTGAACCGCTTTACCAACGGCCAGCACCACAAGCCCGACTTTGGCGCCGGCTTCCCGGCCAAGCTGATCACGACTTCGCTGGCCTGGGATGACCTGGTGGTGGCGCCCGAAGTACTGGACGACATCGAGCAGATCCGTACCTGGCTGCACGGCGGCCGGCAGCTGCTGCAGGACTGGGGCCTGGAAAGAATGGTCAAACCCGGCTACCGCACCCTGTTCTACGGGCCGCCCGGCACGGGCAAGACGCTGACGGCCACCCTGCTCGGCCAATCCGCCGGCGTCGACGTATATCGCATCGACCTGTCCATGCTCGTCTCCAAGTACATCGGCGAAACGGAAAAAAACCTGGCCAGCGTCTTTGACCAGGCGCAAAACAAGAACTGGATCCTCTTTTTCGACGAAGCCGATGCGCTGTTCGGCAAGCGCACCGAAGGCAGCACCTCGAACGACCGCCACGCCAACCAGGAAATCGCCTACCTGTTGCAGCGGGTGGAGGACTTCCCCGGCGTCGTCATCCTGGCCACCAATCTCAAGTCCAACCTGGACGAAGCGTTTTCCCGGCGCTTCCAGTCAGCCATCTACTTTCCCCTGCCCGATGCGCTGCAGCGCGCGCGGTTGTGGCGGCAGCTGTTCCCCGATCCGGCCAGGCTGGCGCCCGACGTCGACCTGGCCGACCTGGCCGACAAGCACGTGCTCTCCGGCGGCGCGCTGGCCAACGTGGCGCGCTATGCGGCCATCCGCGCGGCGCGGCGCCATGCCATGCTGCCCCTGCAGCCACCACCGCCGGCGGCGCGCATCAGTGCGGACGACCTGCTGCGTGGGATTAAAAAAGAATTCATCAAGGAAGGACGCACTCTGTAGCCCGCCATGAAACCATCCCCATTCCACCATGTCCTCTCCTGCGCCGCGCTGGCCCTGCTCCTGGCCGCGCCTGCGCACTGCGCCGACACTCCGCCGGCCCCGCCACCCCAGCCCGTGGCGGCCACGCGCCTGCTCTCGGTCGAGGTGCTGCAGCACTACGACCGCGCGCGGCAACAGCGCATCCAGGAGGCGCTGGCCTATGTCTTCGATGGCGACGCCGCCTACAAGGCTGCCTACGCCGAGACGAGCAAGCCGCTGTCAGACCGCGTGGTGGGCCCCATCACGCTGTCCTTCATCAGCCGCTTCTGGCTGTACTACAACATCGAACCGGCCGGCAACGTGACGGAAGGCTCGGTGGACACGCTGCTGCAGTTTGTCGGGCGCCTGAAACGCCATCCCGCCTGGCGCGTCGACCTGCTCAGCGCCGCTTTCGGCCGCTGGATCGACCGCCAGCCGGACAAGGCGGAGCTGTACCGCATCCGCCTGGCCGTCGATCCCGTGGCCCTGCCGCCGGTGCTGGCGCGCTATCACGCCGAAGCGCCGGACACCGGCGTCGATGCCGAAACCACGCCCCTGTCCGTGTACTGGTACGGACTGACGGCGCCGGACCTGGCCACGATCGAGGCGCAGCCCGCCTACACGCCAGCCGTGCTGCGGGCGCTCGATCCGCTGGTTGACGATGGCCTGTTCAAGACGGCGGCCGAATTCGACGAAGCCGTGCAGGCCACGCTGAAGGCCGACGGCATCGACGCCGCCCCCCTGCTGCCGCAACTGCAGGCGGCGGCCCGTACCGAGGCCGGCTATGAGCTCAGCCAGGACGTGCTGGAAGCGCTGCAGAAACAGCCCCAATTGCCGCCCCAACTGGCCAAGCTGCTGCCCGACCTGGTGGGCATGCAATTTCCGCGCCGCTCGCTGTTCGACCTGGCCGTGATCGGCCGGCTGCGCGTGGGCCTGGGCATCTGCCGCAACAACCTGGGGCTGGCGGAACAGGAGAACCAGGCACGCCTGCGGCTGGGCGAGGAAGACGCGCAGGCGCTGCTGGCGGGCCTCGACCCGCGGCTGGCGGCGCAGCTGCAGCAGTGGTCGGCCAGCGGCGAGTGTACCGTGGAACACCGCGAGGCGGCGCCGCTGGCCGCGCTGTACGACAGGTATCGTCCGCTGTTCGACGCCGTCGTGCGCAAGGCGCCCAGCTACGCGCAATCGAAGCCCATCGTGCTCGAATCGGACCTGTGCGGCTGCAACACCGACAATCTGCAGGGGGAAGTCTACCGCTTCTACCCATTCTGGCTGGGCGGCGCCCCGCAGAAGACGGATTTCAGCCTGATGTCGCGCCTCGACTACTACGGCATGACCTTCGACAATAACGGCGAGCTGAGAATGGCGTCGGACGGCCGCAGGATCGCCGACCTGTTTACGGGCGCACAGGCGCGGCAGCTGGATTTCATCACGGCCGCGCGCCGCCACCGCGTCAAGGTGGACTGGGTTGTCCACCGTACCGACTGGGCGCAGTGGCCGCGCATCGAGTCCAAAACCCGCGGCGCCATCCTGAACCGCCTGGCGGCCAACATCGTCAGGCTGCTCGAGACGCGCATGACGGGGCTGCCGTCGAGCATGCTGCCCTGGCTATCGTTCGGCATGACGGCGACGCCGGTGCGCGGCGATGGCGTCACGCTGTACTTCGACGGCTATCCGCGCGACGCCGCTTCGGTGACGCTGTACGACCAGTTCATCGCCGACCTGCGCCAGCGCCTGACGGTCGGCGGATTCGAGCTGAACATCATGATGCGGCACGCGGAACTGAACCACGGCATCTACCGCTACGACAAGCTGGAGGCCATGGTGCCGATCGCGCCGCCGAACACGCAATCGGCCCTGTATGGCTGGGCCAGGAGCAAGCTGCGGCACACGCTGGGAGCGGAACCGTCGGCCGACGACTTCGTGCAGCCGCGCTATCTGGTGCTGCTAGGCGAACCGACGACATTCAGCAAGAAAGCCCTGCGCGAGGAAGTGGAACAGGCCATCCATGGCAGCGGCCGCATGGCCGTGCTGCGGCGCATGGTCCCGGTGATCAATTTCGATGGCCAGAGCTGGTCGCAGCTTGAAGATGACCTGATTTACTTCGAACAGAATTTTGGCGGCGTGGGTTTCTGGCCCGGCACCAAGCCCAATAATGCCGATGCAGGCAAGACGGCCGTTCCTGGCATCTCGCGCTGCCAGGTCTCGCAGCTGGTGGAGGACTGCATCCAGGACCATTTCCGCAGCCCGCCCGGCGAAGCGGACAGCGTCGCGTGCAAGTTCATTTGCGAAAACCGCTGGCCGCTGCGCTTTGCGCTCGACGTGCTGGCCATCGCGCTGGCCCTCGCCGGCATTGCCTATCTGCGCTGGTGCGGCGTGCGGCCCGTCTTGCAAAAATACTATCTGGTGCCGCTGGCGGGCGCCGCCCTGGCCGCCGCCATCTTCGTCGGCCTGCTGATCTGCGATCCCTTCCTGGCCCACCTGTCCGACGGCATCGTCATCCCCGCCGCCCTCGTATTGTGCATGGTGGCGATGTACTTCTATTTCCGTCAGATGCTCAAGGAGCGCGACGCGCGGCCGTGAAGCGGCACGGCCGCGCGTCGCGCCTACTCTTCCAGCCCGCCGCCCAGCGCCTTGTACAGCGCCACGGCCGACTTGAACTGGTCGCGCCGTGCGTCGAGCAGGGCTTGCTGGGCCGCATACGACTGGCGCTGCGCGTCGAGCAGTTCCAGCCGGCTGTCCTGGCCCGCGTCATAGCGCAGCTGCGACAGGCGCAGGCGCTGGCGCGCCGCCGCCACCACGCGCTCTTGCGCGGCGATCTGCTGCGCATACGTGGCGCTGCCGGCCAGGCCGTCGCGCACCTCGCGAAACGCCGCCTGGATCGCCTGCTCGTACTGCAGCACGGCCACGTCCTTGCGCAGGCGCGACAGCTGCAGTTCGGCGCGCAGCTGGCCGCCCTGGAACAGCGGCTGCGTCACTTGCGGCGCGAACGACCAGCTGCGCGCGCTGCCGCGGAACAGGTCGCCCAGTTCCGGACTGGCCAGGCCCAGCGACGCCGTCAGCGACAGGCGGGGGAAAAAGGCGGCGCGGGCGGCGCCGATTTCCGCATTTGCCGCCACCAGCGCGTATTCGGCCTGCAGGATGTCGGGACGGCGCGCCAGCAAATCCGACGGCAGGCCGGGCGGCAGCTGCGTCAGCACGGGCCGGCCGTCGAGCGCGCGGCCCGCCGGCAGATCGGCCGGCAGCGGCGCACCGAGCAGCAGTTCCAGGTTGTTGCGCGCCAATGAGCTGGCCCGGACGCGCGCCTGCACGTCCGCTTCCGCCGTGGCGGCCTGGCCTTCGGCTTGCGCCACGTCAAGGCCACTGCCCTGCTGCGCGCCGTGCAGGCGCTGCGTCAGCGCCAGCGCCTGGCGCCAGTCAGCCAGCGTTTGCCGCGCCAGCGCCAGCTGTTCCTCGGCCAGGCGCTGCTCCAGGTAGGCGTCGGCCACGCCGCCGATCAGGGCCATGTGTGCGGCGCGCTGTCCCTGCTGCGTCGCCAGGTAGCGGGCAAACGCCGCGTCAGACAGCGAGCGCAGGCGGCCGAACAGGTCGATCTCGAACGCGCTCATGGCGATGCCGGCCGTGAACGTGTTTTGAAGCGTGGCATCGGCGCCGCGCTGGCGCCTGCCTCCCGCATTCGCGCCGATGGCCGGATAGCGGCCCGCATCCTGGATCTGGTACTGGGCCCGCACGGCTTCCACGTTGAGCGAGGCCACGCGCAGGTCGCGGTTGTTTTCCAGCGCGATATCGACGAGGCGCTGCAGGCGCGCATCGAGCAGCATCTGGCGCCAGCCGAGATCAGCGGCCGTGCCGGGCGCGTACGCCTCGGCCACACTGTAGCTGGCGGGAATGGGCGGCGCCGGCCTGGCCAGCGGCGGCGTCAGGGTACAGGCCGACAAGGCCAGCGCGGCCACGGGCATAATAAATATGCAACGCATTACGATTCTCCTTCCACCGCGTTGATTGCGGCGCGATTGCGTTTTTTGAAATAGCGGCCCGCCTTGTCGACGGCGCCCAGCACCACGACAAAGAACACGGGCACGAAAAACACGGCCAGCACGGTGGCGGTGATCATCCCGCCGAACACGCCCGTGCCGATCGCGTGCTGGGTTTCGGCGCTGGCGCCCGTGGCCAGCATCAGCGGCACCACGCCCAGCGCAAACGCCAGCGACGTCATCAAAATCGGGCGCAGGCGCAGGCGGGCAGCTTCCACCGTCGCTTCCACCAGTCCCTTGCCCTGCGCCTGCAGCTGGCGCGCATATTCGACGATCAGGATGGCATTCTTTGCCGACAGGCCGATGATCGTGATCATGCCCACCTTGAAGAACACATCGTTCGGCATGCCGCGCACCATCACGGCCAGCACGGCGCCCAGCAAGCCCAAAGGCACGACGAGCATGACGGAGACGGGAATCGACCAGCTTTCGTACAGGGCCGCCAGCACGAGGAAGACCACCAGCATCGACAGCGCCATCAGCATGGGCGCCTGCGAGGCCGATTCCTTCTCTTGCAGCGACTGGCCCGTCCACGCCAGCGCGAAGCCGGGCGGCAACTGCTTCACGAGCCGTTCCATTTCCAGCATGGCGTCGCCGCTCGATACGCCCGGCGCCGCGCTGCCCGAGATGCGCGCCGACGGATAGCCCTGGTAGCGCACCAGCTGCAGCGGCGACTCGCTCCAGACGGGGCGCACCAGCTCGCCCAGCGCCACCATGCCGCCCGCGTTATTGCGGATGCGCAAGGCCAGCACGTCGTTCAACTGCATGCGCGACGGCGCATCGGCCTGGATGATCACCTGCTGCATGCGGCCGGCATTCGGAAAATCGTTGACATAGGTCGAGCCCATGGCCGCCGTCAGCATGTCGCCCACGGCCGTGAACGGCACGCCCAGCGCTTCGGCCTTGGCGCGGTCGATGTCGAGGCGCACGCTGGCGCCGGGCGGCAAGCCGTCCGGATACACGCCCGCCACCTTGGCGCTTTGCGCGGCCAGGCCCAGCAGCTGGTTCTGCGCCGCCTGCAAGGCTTCGACGCCCTGGCCGGCGCGGTCTTGCAGGCGCAGCGAAAAGCCGGACGAATTGCCCAGTTCATCAATGGCGGGCGGCATCAGGCTCATGATCATGCCCTCCTTCGCCTGCGCCATGGCTTCCTGCGCCAGCGCCACTTCCTCCTGCGCCGTGGCGCCGTGGCGCTCTTTCCAGTCCTTCAGCATGGTGAAGGCCAGGGCCGCGTTCGGGCCGGAGCCGGAGAAGCTGAAACCGAGCAACGACTGGTTCACCTCGATGCCGGGGCGCGACGCCACGTGCTGTTCGTACAGCTTGACGACATCGAGCGTGCGCTCCATGGTGGCGTCGGACGGCAGCTGGATCGACGTCATGAAGTAGCCCTGGTCTTCCTCGGGCAAAAAGGCCGACGGCAGCTGCACGAAGGCCACGCCCAGGGCCGCGACGATGGCGCCGTAGACAAACATCGAACGCCCCGCGCGTTTCAGCATCGCCACCACGCCCGCTTCGTAGCGCGCCGTCATGCGGTCAAATTGGCGGTCGAACCACAGGAAAAAGCCTTTTTTATCGTGGTCGTGCGGGCCGATTGGTTTCAACATGGTGGCGCACAGGGCCGGCGTCAGGCTCAAGGCCAAAAACGCCGAGAACAGGATCGAGACGGCCATGGCCAGGGTGAACTGGCGGTAGATGGCGCCCACGGAACCGCTGGCCAGCGCCATCGGGATGAACACGGCCGTCAGCACCAGGGTGATGCCCACGACCGCGCCGGTGATTTCGCGCATGGCTTTTGACGTCGCCTCCTTCGGCGACAGGCCTTCGGTGGCCATCAGGCGCTCCACCGCTTCCACCACCACGATGGCGTCGTCGACGATGATGCCGATGGCCAGCACCATGCCGAACATGGTCAGCACGTTGACCGAATAGCCGGCCATCAGCATCACCGTGAAGGTGCCCAGCAGCGCGATCGGCGCGACGATGGCGGGAATCAGGGTGTAGCGTATCTTTTGCAGGAACAGATACATGACGAGGAACACCAGCACCATGGCTTCGAGCAAGGTGGCGACGACCTTTTCGATCGAGATCTTCACGAACGGCGCCGTATCGAACGGCACCGTGTACTTGATCCCGGCCGGCATCGTGTGCGCCAGTTCGGCCATGCGCTCGCGCACGGCGGCCGCCGTCTGCACGGCATTGGCGCCCGGCGACAGCATGATGGCGGCGCCCGAAGCGGCCTGGCCGTTTTCGCGGATGCTGAAATTGAAGCTTTGCGCGCCCAGCGCCACTCTCGCCACGTCGCCGATGGTCACTTTCGAGCCGTCGGCATTGGCGCGCAGGACGATGGCGGCAAATTCGGCCGGCGTATGCAGCTGGCCCTGCACCGTCAGGGGAATGGTCACGCGCTGGCCGTGCACGGAAGGCGAATCGCCCAGGCGGCCCGGGGCGATCTGCGCATTTTGCTGCGTCACGGCAGCCGTGATGTCGCCCATGGCGATGTTGTACGACACCAGCTTGGCCGGGTCGACCCAGATGCGCATGGCACGCTCGGAGCCGAACAGCTGCACCTTGCCCACGCCGGGGATGCGGCGCAGCTCTTCCGTCACGTTGCGCGCCAGGTAGTCGCCCAGCGCCACTTCATCATGCTGGCCATTGTCGGAGATCAAACTGACGATCATCAAAAAGCCGGACGACGCCGACTCGACCATCAGGCCGTTCTGCCGCACGGCTTGCGGCAGGCGCGGCTCGATCGCTTTCAGGCGGTTCTGCACGTCCACCTGCGCCATTTCCGGGTCGGTGCCCGGCTGGAAGGTGATGTTGATCGAGGCCGAGCCCGATGTATCGGTGGACGACTCGAAATACAGCAGGTGCTTGACGCCGGACAGTTCGCGCTCGATCAGGCCGACCACGGAATCGTTCATGGTTTGCGGCGTGGCGCCGGGATAGCTGGCGCTGATGCTGACGCTGGGCGGCGCCACCGAAGGGAAGCGCGCAATCGGCAATTGCGGTATGGCGATCAGTCCGAACAGGACGATAAAGACCGCCACCACCCACGCAAAGACGGGGCGGTTGATGAAAAATTGTGGCATGTAGTTAGACTTTCAACAAGTTCGCTTTCAACAAGTACGCTTTCAATGCGTACGGATCAGCGCGCGGCGCTGGCGGGAGGGGCGGCGGCGACGGCGGCGGCGGCGGCGCGCTTCCACGGCTGCGGC
>NZ_NEGZ01000094.1 GCF_002127585.1 Janthinobacterium sp. GW458P | reverse complement strand
CGCCGGCCAGATCGGCGCCGGGCGCCAGCGGCGCGATGAAATGGATGGCGCCCTCCAGCGCGTCGCGGGCGGCGCGAAAGCTGGGACCGTCCGTGCCGAGCCGCGCATCGACGCTGCGCTCGAGCGCCAGCAGCGACTGCATGCAGTACTGCGCGTCGGCCAGCAGGCCGTCGGCAAACTCGCGCGAGTTTTTCTGCCGCGCCGTCTCCATTTGCGCCAGGGTCGGCGCCTCGTCGTGGCGCTCATCGCTCCAGCCCTGTTCCGCCGCGCCCTGGCCCTGGCTGGCGGCCGCGCGCTGGCGCGCCGCGTCGAAATCCTGCAGGGCAAACTGGCCGTCGGCGCCGGCCGTCAGCGGTATCTCGCGCACCAGCTGCGGCGTGCGCGACAGCAGCCAGTACAGGTTGCCGATGCGCTGTTCATGGTCGCCCTCCTCGGCCAGCGGGTACAGGCCGTCCCAGTAGCGCTCGCACAGGCCCGCGAGCAGCGCGTAGCCGTCGCCCAGTCCGCGGAAATGGCGCGTCCTGGCGTGCGCCTCGGCCAGCCACACGGCCACGCGCATATCCTTGCTGTGCGTGGCGATCAGCTGTTCGCAGCGCGTCGCCACGAACGGCCAGTCGGCCTCCTTCAGCGCCGTCACCCAGTCGCCCTGGTCCAGGCTCGGGTCGTCGTGCTGGCGCGCGCGCGCGACGGCGTCGAGCTCCTGGCTGAAAGTGATGTCGGCGCCGCATGGGCTGACGGCGCTGACGGGATGCAGCAACTGCTCCAGGTTGAACATGGCGCTCTCCGGAAGGTGGATTATCGGATCGTGTACTTGAACTGTCCCTGCTTGCCGGCGCCGACGCGGATCGACGTCACCGGCTCGCCCTCGGCCATGCGCGCCAGCACCGCTTCGGCGATCGCCGGCAGCACGCTGCCGTTGAGGATCTGGTCGACGTTGCGCGCGCCCGAATCGACCTCGGTGCAGCGCGCCAGCACCGCCTCGACCAGCGCGGCGTCATGGCTGAACTGCGCCTGGTGGTTGCGCGCGATGCGCTGGCCGATGCGCGCCAGTTTCAATGCGATGATCTCGGCCAGCACGGCGTCGCTCAGGGGGTAAAACGGCAGCACCTGCAGGCGTCCCAGCAGGGCCGGCTTGAAGTGCGCCGCCAGTTGCGGGCGCACCAGCTCTTCCAGCGCGGCCGGCGTGGGCAAGTCCTGCGCCGTCCGGTTCAGGCAGGCGGCCATCATGGCGCCGGAACCCAGGTTCGAGGTGGCGATGATGACGGTGTTGCGAAAATCGACTTCGCGCCCTTCCGCGTCATCGAGCACGCCCTTGTCGAAGACCTGGAAGAACAGTTCCAGCACGTCGGGATGGGCTTTTTCCGCCTCGTCGAGCAGCACCACGCTGTAGGGCTGGCGCCGCACGGCTTCCGTCAGCACGCCGCCCTCGCCATAGCCGACATAGCCGGGCGGCGAGCCTTTCAGGCCGGCCACGCTGTGCGCCTCCTGGTATTCGCTCATGTTGATGGTGATGAGCTTGCGCTCGCCGCCATACAGCAGCTCGGCCAGCGCCAGCGCCGTTTCCGTCTTGCCCGTGCCGGACGGCCCCGTGAACAGGAACACGGCTTGCGGCTTGTCCGGGTCGTCCAGGCCGGCGCGCGCCGTGCGCACGCGCTGCGCCACGGCCTCGATGACGTGATCCTGTCCCAGCACCCGTTCGCGCAGCGCCCCGTCCAGGGCCAGCACCGTGCGGATCTCGTCCCTGAGCATCTTCCCCAGCGGGATGCCGGTCCAGCCGGCGACGATGCCGGCCACCACCTGCGCGTCGACTTCCAGCGGCGCCAGCGGCGCTTCTCCCTGCAGCGCCGCCAGTTCGTCCTTCAGCGCCAGCAGGGTCGCCGCGCCGCTCTCGCCCGGGCGTTCGCCGCGCAGCTGCGCGCGCAAGTCGCCGATCTGCGCCACCAGCGTTTTTTCGCGCTCCCAGCGCTGCGCCAGCGCCGCGATCTGCGCCTGGCCGCCGTCATGCTCGCGCCGCAGCTGCGCCAGGTGCGCGGCGCCAGCCTTGCCGGACGCCTCGCCATCGCCCGTCTCGCGCTCCAATGCGGCGATTTCGGCGCCGAGGCGCTCCTGCCGCCGCTGCGCGTTTTCCAGCTGCGCCGGCGTGGCGCTCTGGCCCAGCGCCACCTTGGCGCAGGCCGTATCGAGCACGCTGACGGCCTTGTCGGGCAGCTGCCGTCCGCTGATGTAGCGGTGCGACAGGCGCACCGCCTCGACGATGGCGGCGTCGCGCACGCGGATGCCGAAATGGCGCTCCATCAGCGGTGCCATGGCGCGCAGCATGGCGCAGGCGATGTCCTCGCTGGGTTCTTCCACCGTGACGACCTGGAAGCGCCGCGCCAGCGCCGCATCCTTCTCGAAATATTTTTTGTACTCGCTCCAGGTGGTGGCGGCGATGGTGCGCAGGGCGCCGCGCGCCAGCGCCGGTTTCAGCAGGTTGGCCGCGTCGTTCTGCCCCGCCTGCCCGCCGGCGCCGATCATCGTGTGCGCCTCGTCGATGAAGAGGATCACCGGGTGCGGGCTTTTCGTCACCTCGTCGATGACATTCTTCAGGCGGCTTTCGAATTCGCCCTTCACGCTGGCGCCGGCCTGCAGCAAGCCCATGTCGAGCGCGTGGATGCGCGCGCCCTGCAGCACGGCCGGCACGTCGCCGGCGGCGATGCGCAGCGCCAGGCCTTCCACCACGGCCGTCTTGCCCACGCCCGCCTCGCCCGTGAGGATGGGGTTGTTCTGCCGGCGGCGCAGCAGGATGTCGACGGCCTGGCGGATTTCCGCCTCGCGGCCGATCACGGGATCGAGCTTGCCGTCGCGCGCCAGCTGCGTCAGGTCGGTGGTGAACTGGTCCAGCGCCGGCGTCTTCGTCGCCAGGGTAGCGACCGGGTCGGCTGGCGTGTCGGCAAGCTGCGGCGCTGCCGCGCTTTCCTCCTCGCCGGAGCCGGCCGTGAGTTTATCCGGATGATGCTTCAACTGCTCCACGCTGAAGCGGGCGAACAGCTTCGAGCCGCGGTAGGCCAGCTGCGCCAGCTCAGGTTCCGTCAGCAGCGCCAGCAGCAGATGGCGGCTGCGGATGGGTCCCGGCTGCGCCGTATCGAGCGAGGCGATCAGCCAGGCGTGTTCGAACAGCAGCGGCAGATGGGGCGAAAACACGGGCGTGCGCGCGCTGCCCGTCCTGAAGCCGCCGATCTCGCGCCGCAGGTCCGCCTCCAGCGCCGTCAGGCTGATTTCACTGCGCCGCGCGACGGTGACGAAATCGCTGCGCTCCTGCTCCAGCAGGGCCAGGAACAGGTGTTCGATATCGACTTCGTACTGGCCCAGCCCCATGCAGATAGTCGCGGCGCGGCTGGCGGCCGTGCGCGCCGTGTCATTGAGCTTGGCGATCAGGGTTTTCAGGTTATGGCTCATGCGGCGGCTCCCTTGCGGTTGATCGAATAGCGCAGCGACGACGGCTGCAGGACGGCGTCGAAATTGACCGTCTCGCCGCCGGCCTGCACGGCCAGGGTGCCGCTGATGACGAAGCCGACGCGGTTGATGGCGCCCGCCTCGCGCTCCAGGCGCGCGCGCACATTGCGCAGGCGCGGCTCGTGGCGCTCGATGGCCGCCTTCAGCGCGGCGCAGATGCGGGCGCGGTCGTCGCTGCTGGAGAAGCACATGCCGGCAAAATCGATCAGGCCATAGTTGACGATGGACGCCGCGCATTCCGGATACGCGTCGAGCGCGCCGGGCGGCAGGGCCACGCGCGTGTTGAGCAGCGCCTCCAGGTCGCGCGCCACCGCATCCTTCAGTTGTTCGAGCGACAGGCGCGCTGCCGCGCCGCCCGCCGCCCCCATCAGGCGGTCAAACAAGCCGGGTACATAACTGTCCATGCACACTCCTGGAAAATCGGCGCGGCGCGCAACGGGCGATGTCCGCCGCGCGCCGCGCGCGATGGATCAAGCCACGCGGTTGGCGGCCAGGTCCCAGCCGCCCGAGGTATTGCCGCCGGCGCCGCCCGTGACTTTTTGCTGCGTGTATTTCCACTTCACTTTCGAGAACTTGAAGCCGACATGTTCACCGAGGATGTCGCCCTCTTCCACGTTCGGCGTGACGGCGCCGATCAGCACATTCTCGATTTCGATTTCAAAGTACTTGACGCGTTCGCCCTGGCCGTCGGCGCGCATGAATTCAAAGCGCGCCTTGGGGATGGTCTTGCCGGCCGAGCAGGTCTGCAGCAGCACCGGCGAGGCCAGGTCGGCCAGCTTGGAGATGACGATGTCCTTGTGCTCGCAGCGTTCGGCCGTGTGCCCGCCGCCCGTCGAGGCGGTGGCGGACTTCGGCTGCTCGACGCTCCAGCTGACCGATTTGCACTCGATCCAGTCCTTGTGCTTGTCATCGGTGGACTCGCCCTTGATGCCGTCTATCTGCAGATATACATCGATTGCCATGGTGTGCTCCTCTGGTTGAAAGATGGGTGGATCATGAATTGGTCGACTTCGGCAACTCCGCGACCAGTCGGAGCGAAACGGACAGCTCGTCGAGCTGGAAGTGCGGCCGCAGGAAGGACACGGCGCGGTACACGCCAGGCCGGCCCGGCACTTCATGCACCTGCACCGATGCTTCGCGCAGCGGAAACTGCGCCTTCTGTTCCTGGCTGGCGTTATCGTCGAGCAGCACGTACTGCATCAGCCAGCGGTTCAAAAAGTCTTCCACGTTGGAGGCGGCCGTGAAGCTGCCGATCTTGTCGCGCATCATGGCCTTCATGTAGTGGGCGATGCGCGAGACGGCAAAGATGTACTGCAGCTGCGACGACAGCACCGCGTTCGCGTTGGCCGCGTCGCTGTTGTACTTGCGGCTTTTCTGCGCCGACTGCGCGCCGAAGAACGCCGCATAGGCCGTGTTCTTGCAGTGCACCAGCGAGATGAAGCCCAGGTCCGACAGCTCCTTTTCGCGGCGGTCCGTGATCGCCACTTCGGCCGGGCATTTCAGGGCCACGTCGCCCTCGTCCGTCTTGAAGGTATGCGTGGGCAGGTCGTCCACCAGGCCGCCGCCTTCCACGCCGCGGATGGCGGCGCACCAGCCGTAGTCGGCAAAGGCGCGCGTGAGCTTGCTGCCGAACGCATACGCGGCGTTGCACCACAGGTATTTGTGATGGTCGCTGCCGTCGACTTCCTCGACAAAGTTGAAACCCTCGACGCTGGTGCCGTCGGCGGGATTGAACGGCAGCCGGCCCAGGAAACGGGGCAAGGTCAGGCCCACGTAGCGCGCATCTTCCGATTCGCGGAAGGCCTTCCATTTCGCGTACTCGATGGTGTCGAACACCTTGGCCAGGTCGCGCGGCTTGCCCAGGTCGCCGTAGCTTTCCAGGCCAAACAGTTCCGGCGCCGCCGAGGCGATGAAGGGCGCGTGCGCCGCGGCGGCGATGTGCGACATCTGTTCGACGAAGTACATGTCTTCCGGCTGGCGCGAGATGGCGAAGTCGCCCAGCAGCGCGGCGAACGGCGCACCGCCGAAGGTGCCGAACTCCTCTTCGTAGACCTTCTTGAACATGCTGCTCTGGTCGAATTCCAGCGCGGCCTGGAAATCCTTCACCAGTTCGCGCTTGGTGGCGTTGAACATGCGGATCTGCAGGCGCGTGCCCGTGTCGGAATTGCCGACCAGGTAGCGCAGCCCCGTCCAGCTTTGTTCGAGCTGCTGGAACGGCGCCGCGTGCATGATCTCGCTGAGCTGGGCGGAGATCAGGCGGTCGATTTCCGCCACGCGGGCGTCCAGCGTGGCCGACAGGCTGCTGGACATCAGCACCGTGCCGTCGAGCACCTGCGCCACCAGTTCCGAGATCAGGTCGCGCGCGCGCGCATGCTCGGCGCCGGACTTGGCGACGCGGCTTTGCTCGACGATCTGGTCGAGCAGGTCGGCGGCGGCCGGCGCGCCGGCGGCCGATACTGCAAGGGCTTCTGCCTGGGCGCTCATCTCAATCCTCCTGCGCGGGGAACTGCGGTTTCAGGGTGGCCAGGCTGTCGGTGTTGTTCAGCACTTCCGTCAGCAGGTCTTCCAGCTTGTCGTTGCCGGCCAGCTTGTTGCGCAGGTCGGCCAGCTTGGTGCGCGCCTCGAGCAGCTTGCGCAGCGGCTCGACCTGGCGCACCACCGATTCCGGGCGAAAGTCGTCCATCGAGCGGAAATGCAGGTCGACTGCGAAGCTGCCGTCTTCCCCGCTGATGCGGTTCGGCACGGCGAAGCGGGCCACCGGTTCCACGCCGGCCAGCACTTCGTCGAAATTGTCGCGGTCGACGGCGACGAACTTGCGGTCCTTCAGGCGTTTTTTCTCGCTGTCGGGATTGCCGCCAAAGTCGCCCAGCACGCCCACCACGAAGGGCAGCTCCTTGTTTTCAATCGCGTCGCCGATTTCGACGTCGTAGGTCATCTGCACGCGCGGCGCGCGTACCTGCTTCAGGCGTTTCTGCACGCTGTCGGACTTGGGCATGTCGCTTCCTTTGCAAGGGGATGGTGGGAATGCTCGCTTATTTCAGGCCGCTGAACGGGTCGGCCGTGCCGCCTGGCGAGGCCGCGCCCTTCGCCGCCGGCGTGCCGGAACCGGCGCCGCGCTTGGCCGCCGCCGCAGGACGCCTGGACGGCGGCACCAGCACGTCCTCGCCGATGCTCGCGCGCAGCAGCTTGGCCAGCTCCTGCGCTTCCGAACGCAGCGAGCCATTCAGATTGTTTTGCCGCGACAGGTCGGCCAGCGCCTTGCCCGACAGGCGCAAGCCGCTGACGGCGACGATACTGTTGGCGACCTTGTCGTCGGGGTCGCGCTCCAGCGCTTCGAGCGCGTGGCCGATGGCGTCGCCGTACTGGCCGCGGTCGAACTTCATCTGCGCCATCTGCAGCCACGGCGCCTTGTCGGCCGGGTAGCTGGTGCCGCCACGCTGCAGCAAGGTCACGGCGCGCTCATACTGGCCGGCCCGCGCGGCCGCATCGGCCTCGCTCATGACTTGCGCCAGGGTCGGCGCGCCGGGCGGTTTCGGCGCCGGCGTTTCCGTCGTGGCGCAGGCGGCCAGCAGCAAGGCGCCGGCGAAACAGGTAAAACGGGACAGGGTGATGGCAGGCTTCATCTGGGCATTCCTTCACATGGTGGACGCCACCGCTGGGAACGATGGGCGGCGCCCTGGTGGAGGCCATTATTGATCGCCAGAATTTTTATCAAATTGAGATTAATCAGCAAAGAAGAAGTTCCCTACAACGGCGGCGTGCAATCGCATTCATCCTGATCTGGCGCAGTAATTCTCTCGATCGCGGACGGACTTTGCGCCAACGCAAGCAGGCCGCCCGTGCATGCGTTTAAATGGCTGCAACTCTTTTATTTCCACCCACCATTTTTGCAAAGATCGCCCATGCCATCTGACGCCCCGCTCCGCCGCCTGGCGCGCGCCGCCCCGCTACTGCTGCTGGCCTGGCTGCAAGCCGGCTGCGCGGGCGGCGCCATCGGCACCCTCGCCAATGCGGCGCTGCAGATGGCCGGCGTGGCCAAGCCGCCGCCCGCACTGCCCGACGCGCAACAGCCGCCGCGCAATATCAGCATCCGCCTGCACGCGGCGCAGCGCCTCAACACGGACGCCGACGGCCGGCCGCTGGCGCTGGTGGCGCGCATCTACAAGCTGCGCCAGAGCGCCGCCTTCGAGCAGGCGCCGTACGCCAGCTTCCTCGACGCGCAGCGCGAACAGGCCGCCCTCGGCGCCGACCTGATGGAAGTCAAAGAGGTGCTGCTGGTGCCCGGCCAGCGCTACGAAGTGCAGGAAAAGGTCAGCAAGGAAGCGTATTTCATCGGCGTCGTGGCGCTGTTCCGCGCGCCGGCCGCGCAGCGCTGGCGCGCCACCTTTGCCGCCGCCGACGCGGAACGCGGCGGCATCACCGTCGGCCTGCATGCCTGCGCCCTGAGCATGGGCGGCGGCGCGGCTGGCGCCATGGCGCCGCCGCCGGCACCGCGCTGCCAGTAAGGCATTCCACCACTACCGCATACCGAAAAGGAGAAGCGACATGGGCATGGCAGCGAAAGTCTTGTGGGGCGAAGGCCTGTTCCTGCGGCCGCAGCATTTCCAGCGCCAGGACCAGTATCACGAAATGCGCCTGCACCGCACGGCCAGCGCGCTGCACCCGTACCTGTGGGGCGTGGCGCACATGGAATGGGACCTGGCGGCGCTGAAGACGGGCACCCTGCGCCTGCAGGCGCTGTCGGCCATCTTCCGCGACGGCGAAGTGTATGACGCGCCCGGCGACGGCGCGCCGGGCAGCGACGCCCTGCCCCCGCCCGTCGACCTGGAAGCGCTGCCGCCGGCCCTGCAGGAAGTGACTTTTTACGCGGCCCTGCCCGTGCTCAACCGCGAAGGCCTGAACTACACGGCGCCCGGCAAGCCGGACACCCCGGCCGCCGGCGCGCCGCCGAACACCCGCTTCGTGCACGCCATGCGCGCCACGCCCGACCTGTTTACGGAGTCCAGCGTGGCCGACGTGGCATACCTGCGCAAAGCCCTGCGCCTGATTCCCGACAGCGAGGCGCGCGGTTCCTACGACTGCCTGCCGCTGATCGCCCTGCGGCGCACGGCGTCGGGCGGCTTCGAGCCCGTGCCCTCGTTCATGGCGCCCAGCCTGGCGATCGCCGGCGCGCCGCGCCTGCAGGGCCTGCTGGAACACCTGCTCGACGCGCTGCAGGCCAAGGTGGGCGCGCTGCACGGCCACCACCGCGAACCGAGCCGCAACGTGATCGAGTTCCGCTCGGGCGACGTGTCCTCGTTCTGGCTGCTGCACACGGTGAGCACGGCCGCCGCCGCGCTGATGCACTACGTGCGCCATCCGGCCCTGCATCCCGAGCGCCTGTACGAAGCGCTGCTGGCGCTGGCCGGCGGCCTGCTCAGCTACTCCAGGCACTACACGCTGGTTAGCCTGCCCGCCTACGACCACGCGCAGCCGGGCGCCTGCTTCGACGCCCTCGACGGCATCATCCGCGAACTGCTCGACACGGTCATCTCGTCGAAGTATTTTTCCATCGCCCTGTCGGAGGACAAGCCCTCCTACCACCTGGGCAAGCTCGATTCGGGCAAGATCGACCAGCACACCACCTTGTACCTGGCCATCCGCGCCGCCATGCCCGCCATCGAACTGGTGGAAGTGGTGCCGCTGCGCGTGAAGGTGGGCGCGCCCGACGACGTGGAGAAATGCGTGCTGTCGGCCATGCCGGGCGTAAAACTGTCGCACGCGCCGCAGGTGCCGGCCGCCATCCCCGTGCGGCCCGACACCTATTATTTTGCGATCGACAACCGCGGCGCGCTGCATGAGCAGATGCTCAAGGCGCAATCGATCGCCGTGTACGTGCCGGCCGGCATACGCGACCTGCAGCTCGAACTGATCGCGGTGACGGCATGAGCCAGCTCATCGAACGGCGCGCGGCGCCATCGCCGGGCGGACCGCGCGGCCCCGCTCCCGCCGGCGCG
>NZ_NEGZ01000093.1 GCF_002127585.1 Janthinobacterium sp. GW458P | reverse complement strand
CCAATTTGGTGGTGCGAAATCGATATCGAGACGCGTCATGCCAGGCCTCCGCTGCGCGCCAGCCGCGCGGCCGGCGACAAGGCGGTTTCCCCGTCCGGCGTGGAAAGCATCTGGCAGTGGAACGCTTTCGCCGGCATCAGCCATGCGGGCGGCGGCGCGCCGCACAGCTGCAGCAGCGCCGGTGCGGGCACGCCCCGCAGCAGCGCCTCGCGCGCCAGCGTCTGCGCCAGCCAGTCGCTGCCTGCATCCTGCGGCACGGGCAGCGCGCGCACGGCAAGCAGGCGGCCAGCGTGCCGCACGCCCAGGGTCAAGACGTTCTCCTGCAGCTGGCCGAACCAGGCGCCCGGTTTCAAGGCGCCGTGCCAGCGGTTCCAGTGGCGCGCGAATTGCGGCGTAATAAAGATCAGGGCCAGCTTGCGGGCGTCGGTCGCGCGGGTCAGCTGCGCCAGCAGCGCGCGCGGCACGGCGCAGCAGAATGGCGCGTCCGCACTCCAGGCGATGCTGCTGTGCCACAGTCCCGGCGCATCGCCATACAGCGACTGGAAGCGCAGCGCGGCGGCGGCCTCGATATCGGCCAGGCGCGTGGCGCCTTGCGGCAGATCCACCTGCCACAGGCGCGCCAGAGCATCGTCGAGCACCACGGACAGAGGCCAGCCCGCGTACTCGCCGGCCGGCAGCAAGCGGTCCAGCAACTGCGCCAGCGCCCGGCCCAGGGCGGCAAAATCGCCGTGCAGATCGAGGTCTTGCGCATACGCCGCCTCGCCCAGCGGCGTCCAGGCGGGCGCGCGCCAGCGGCTGCTGCGCCACAGGCTCACCTTGCCCGCCGCCACGCCCAGGCGCAGCCCTATTCCGTAACCTCTACGCATGCAGGGTGACCCTCTTGATTTCCGCGATGGTGGTGGCGCCCCGCTTGACCAGCTCCAGCGCCGCCAGGCGCAGGCTGCGCGTGCCGTTCGCATACGCGGCCGCCTTGATCTGGCGGATCGGTTTTTTATCGACGATGAGTTCGCGGATTTCATCGGTCAGCACGAGTATCTCGGCGATCGAGCGGCGTCCCTTGTAGCCCGTGCCGCGGCAGTCGCCGCAGCCCTTGCCCTGTTTGAATTGATATGCATCAACATCGGCGCGCGCCAGGCCCACGCTGGCCAGCTCTGCGTCGTCCGGCGTGTACTCCACCGCGCAATGGGGGCAGTTGGTGCGGATCAAGCGCTGGGCCCAGATGCCGTTCAGGGCCGAAACAAACGCATACGGGTCGATGCCCATGTGGGTAAAACGACCGAAGACGTCGAAGACATTGTTCGCGTGCACGGTCGTGAGCACCAGATGACCCGTCAGGGCCGACTGCACGGCGATTTCCGCCGTTTCGCGGTCGCGGATCTCGCCCACCATGATTTTATCGGGGTCGTGGCGCAAAATCGAACGCAAGCCCTTGGCGAAGGTCAGACCCTTCTTTTCATTGACGGGTATCTGCAGGATGCCGGGCAGCTGGTATTCGACGGGGTCTTCGATGGTGATGATCTTTTCGCGCCCGTTGTGGATTTCCGTCAGCGCCGCGTACAGGGTGGTCGTCTTGCCCGAGCCCGTGGGGCCGGTGACGAGCAGCATGCCGTAGGCTTCCTGCGCCAGCGCGCGCAGGGCTTCGAGCGACGGCGCGTCAAAGCCCAGCGCTTCCAGGGTCAGGGCGCCGTAGGCCTCGATCATGGCGCGCTTGTCGAGGATGCGGATGACGGCGTCCTCGCCATGGATGCTGGGCATGATGGAGACGCGCAAGTCGATTTCGCGCCCGCCCGACTCGACGCGGAAGCTGCCGTCCTGCGGCACGCGGCGCTCGGCGATATCGAGTTCGGCCAGCACTTTCAGGCGCGAGATGATGTGCTCGGCCACCTCGATGCCGTTGACGGCGGTGGCGTGATCGAGCACGCCGTCGACGCGGTACTTGACGGCCAGGCCGCCGGCCGTGCTTTCCAGGTGGATGTCGGAAGCGCCGGCCTTGAGCGCGTCATACAAGGTCGAGTTGACCAGCTTGACGGCCGGACTGGCCGCTTCCGAGACGCTGGCGAACGACAGCACGGCCGCCGTCTTGCCGTCGCGCCGCGCATCGTTCGCCGCGCCGGGCAGCAGGCTGTCGACGGCGCGCGCCGATTCCTCCTGCTTCGACAGGTAGGCGGCAATGTCGGCCTGCAGCGCCAGGCGGATGCTCACGCCCCCCTGCCCTGCGCGCGCATTCAGCCAGGTTTGCAGGTCCAGGTCGAAGGGGTCGGCGATCACGCCCACCAGCCGGCCATCGGCGCCGCGCAGCAGCACGCTGTGGCGCGCCAGCGCCTGCGACAGGGGCAGCACTTCGAAAGCGGGAGCATAGGCCAGCATGTCGGCCGTTTCCAGCACGTCCAGGCCGAACGGGCGCGCCAGCTCGCGCACCACGGCGCGCGCGTCGACGCCGCTCAGGTGCTGCAATTCCTCGACCAGGCTGCGCTTCGATTGGCGGCACAGGGCGCGCGCCTGCTGCAGCAGCGCGGGGTCGATGGCCATCACGGATTCGGTAGCGGTGGGCATCATGAAATATCGCCGGCAAGGTCAAAGATGGGCATGTACAGCAAAATCACGATGGCGCCCACGACCAGGCCGATGGCGGCCATCAGCAAGGGTTCGAAGGTGCGCGTGAAACGGTCGATCCAGCGGCTGATTTCGCCGTCGTAGAAGGCCGCCGACTGCGTCAGCATGGGGCCCATGTCGCCCGTGCGCTCGCCCACGCGCAGCATGCGCAGCGAAATCGGCGTCGTCAGTTGATGCTGCTCAAAGGCCGACGACAGCGGCTGGCCCGCCTCGATGGCCGCGCGCGCCTGCTGCAAGGATGCCTGCATGCGCGGCGAAACCATCGCCTGCACGGTGGCAATCGCCTGCACGATGGTGATGCCGCCCTCGGACAGCATGCCCAGGGTCAGGTAAAGGCGCGACAGTTCATAGATGCGCACGCGCTCGCCGATGCCGGGCAGCCTGGCCAGCAGGCGCGCCACGCCGCCGTTGCGCAGCGCGCGCCGCGCGGCCGTGACGACGATGCTGCCGATGAACGCCAGTGCCAGCAACAGCAACAGGCCGTGCTGCGTGACGAACTGGCCCCAGCTGAGCATCACTTGCGACATCCACGGCAGGTTGCGCCCGGCGCCCTGGTAGACCTCGGCGAAACGCGGCACCACATAGCTGATCAGGAAGGCGCTGACGCCGCCGCCCACGGCCAGCAGGATGGCCGGATAAATGGCGGCGCTGACGATTTTCGCGCGCACCGTGTCGATGCGCTGCTGGTAGTCGATGTAGCGCGACAGCGCGCGCGGCAGGTCGCTCGTGCCTTCGGCCGCCCTGACGATGCCGATATACAAGGGGGGAAACAGCTCCGGTTGCTCGCCCAGCACGGCGGAAAAACGCTTGCCTTCGCGCAAGCCTTCCAGCAGGCGCGTGAGCACGCTGCGCGTGGCCGGCGACGCTTCCTTTTCCAGCAAGGCTTCCAGCGCCTCGACGATGC
The DNA here is from genome assembly GCF_002127585.1 of Janthinobacterium sp. GW458P. Lineage (GTDB taxonomy): Bacteria > Pseudomonadota > Gammaproteobacteria > Burkholderiales > Burkholderiaceae_D > Janthinobacterium. The sequence continues at coordinate 6,639 of NZ_NEGZ01000093.1, read as the reverse complement.
CCAGGCCCGCATTGAGCAGCGCCAGCAATTCCTGGCTGAACAGCAGCAGCGGCAAGGCCCGCGCGCGCTGGCGCCCGGCGGCGCTGAACGGCGTGGCCCGCACGGGGCGGATGGCGCTGACGAACAGGCCGCGCGCCTCGGCCTGGCGGCGCGCGTCTGCTTCGTCGCGGCCATCGATCACGCACGTCGACAGGGTTGCTACCGCCCCGTCCGTGGAGAGCGCGCGCACTTCAAACTGCATGTTGGCGTATCCGTCTGGTAAAAGGTGGCGCTGGCGCTATTGCGAGCTGATGTCGGCATTCTCGCCGCTGCCGCCGGGCTGGCCGTCCTTGCCCATCGAGACGATGTCATACTCGCCCTTGCTGCCGGGCGCGCGGTACTGGTAGGCATGGCCCCACGGGTCGAGCGGCACGCTTTTCTTCAGGTAGGGACCGTTCCAGCGCGTGCCGGCGGCCGGCGGCGCGGCCAGCAGCGCGGCCAGGCCTTCTTCCGTGGTGGGATAGCGGCCCACGTCGAGGCGGTAGGTGTCGAGCGACTTTTCGAACGCCTCGATCTGCGCCTTGGCCACCGTCACTTCCGATTTGCCCAGTTGGGCGAAATATTTGGGTCCGACATAGGCCGCCAGCAAGCCGATGATCACGATAACAACCAGCAATTCGAGCAAGGTAAAGCCACGCGCACGGCGCGCCGCTGTCAAGTTCTGCCTGTGTGCTGCATGCATCCGGTAACTCCTTATTGCCTACCTTCAATACATTGCGTCGCTGCGCGCAACTGATGGCCACGCACGGGCGACACGCGCTTGCCTGATGCTTATCAGCCTACCATGCCGGTTATGGTTAATACAATCTTTTCTTTGCACTGTGAACAACAAATTCCTGCGGAAACCTTCCAGTGTGCGCGAAACAGCCATGGCGCCGCGCGCGCTTGACAGGCTGGTCAATTACTCAACTATTTTCAATGCGGAAACCATCTACTCCTGGTTACCAATTCATAGTAAATGATGAATTTTATTCATTCATTATTTGTAACTTTCAAATTAAATTTGCAAGAATATCAAACAATGAAATTGCCTCTTTTGCTATAGTAAAAATCAATTTTCTACGCATTGGTCCGCATTAATCCTATCCGGCCGCGCAGGAGAGAGCCTCCAAGACGCAAACCATATTGCATCCGACATAATCATCAAGGGAAAACTCATGACTCGTATTGTGCATACGCAGATAGCTGCCGCAGCAAGTCCTTTCTCGGCCAAGCAGTGGACTGGCGCCGCCATCCTGGCCCTGTCCGCCGCCTGGGCGCCCGCCGCCGTCGCGGACGTGATCAACTTCGATAATCTCGACAGCCAGTTCGTCGGCCACGGCGGCTCCCTGGAATTCTACAATTTCCTGCTGACGGGCGCCTCGAATGTGCCGGGCGCCAGTTATGGCGACCTGGTCGGCGCCGTCTTCGACGGCACGGACCCGGCCGCCTGCGGCATGGCGTGCCCGACCAATAATACGAGCAATTACTATGCGTCGCTCAACGACGGCGTCGTCTATCTCAACCCAGCGCACTACGGCGGCAGCGTCAGCCTGAAAGGCTTCGATGCCAGCTTCATCGGCTATGCCCAGGGCGTCAGCTATCCGGCCGTGGCCGGCCTGCTGCGCGTCCAGGGTTTCCATGCGGACGGCTCTTCCCTGTATGAAACGTACCAGCTGGGCGGACCCGTCGGCGGCAACTTTCAGTTCCAGCACTACAACACCAGCGCCAATTTCGGCAGCCAGCAATTCGCCTCGCTGGCCTTCTTCGGTTTCACTTGCAACACGGCCGGCAGTTGCAGTGCCTTCAGCAGCAACAAGGGCCAGTTTGCGCTCGACAATATCGTCGCTACGGTACCGGAGCCATCGACCTACGCGATGATGCTGCTGGGCCTGGCAGGCATCGGTTTCGCGGCGCGCCGCCGCCAGCAAGCCTGATCTCCCCTTTTCGATTCCCGCTACCGTCACCAGGAAACCCGACATGACATTCCGTCCCGCCTTGCGTCCCATTTCGCTCGCCGTGCTGAGCCTGTTTGCCAGCCTCAGCTTCCAGGCCCACGCCGACGACCTGCGCCGTCCCTACATCGTGCAACTGACCGACAAACCGATCGCTTCCTACGCCGGCTCGGTGGAAGGTCTGGGCGCCACCCAGCCTGCCGCCGGCGGCCGCCTCGACCTGGCCAGCGCGCAAGTGCAGCTGTACGGCGACTACCTCGAACAGAAACAGGCCCGCGTGCAGGCGCTCGTCGCCGCCGCGCCCGTGCAATACCAGTACAAGATCGTCCTCAACGGTTTCTCCGCCCTGCTGACGGACGCCGAGGTGCGCCAGCTGCAGGCCAGCGGCGAAGTGGCCAGCATCGCCCCCGACGAGCCGCGCGCCCTGCTGACGAACTACACGCCCACCTTCCTGGGACTGGACCAGCCGGGCGGCCTGTGGAGCCAGCTGGGCGGCAAGCAGCATGCGGGAGAAGACATCATCATCGGCATCGTCGACGGCGGCGTGTGGCCGGAAAACCTGTCGTATGCGGACAAGGTCGACGCCAACGGCGCCCCGACCTTCGACCCGAACGCCACGCTGGCCTACGGCGCCGCGCCGGCCGCCTGGAAAGGCAGCTGCCAGACGGGCGAAGGCTTTACGCAAGACCATTGCAATAACAAGCTGCTCGGCGCGCAGTATTTCAACGCCGTGCGCCTGACCGAGACGGACAAGATCCAGCACTGGAGCGAATACACCTCGCCGCGCGATTCGATCGGCGACCCGAATGGCGAAGGCGGCCACGGCACGCATACCTCGTCCACCGCGGGCGGCAATGCGGGCGTGCCCGTCACCGTCAGCGGCTCGCCGCTGGGCGCCATTTCCGGCGTGGCGCCGCGCGCCCGCCTGTCCGTCTACAAAGTGTGCTGGTCGTACAACCTGGCCACCCAGCCGACGGGCGCCAAGAACGGCTGCTACGGCGGCGACAGCGTGGCGGCGATCGAAAAAGCCGTGCGCGACGGCGTGCATGTGATCAATTACTCGATCAGCGGCGGCGGCAGCGTCAACGACCCGGTCGAGCAAGCGTTCCTGCACGCGTCGAACGCCGGCGTCTTCGTTGCCGCGTCCGCCGGCAATGCGGGCCCGGCCAACACCGTGGCCCACGTCAGCCCATGGATCACCACCGTGGCCGCCTCGACGCACAACCGCGCCAACCAGGCCAAACTGACTCTTAGCAACGGCGCCAGCTACACGGGCGCCTCGCTCAACTACAACCCGCTGCCGGCCACCACCCTGATCCGCGCCCAGGATGCGGGCCTGCCCGGCGCCGATGCGCAAAAACTGGCGCTGTGCTACCGCGCCGGCGACAACGGCGGCGTGGCCCTGCTGGACCCTGCCAAGGTGGCCGGCAAGGTCGTCAGCTGCCTGCGCGGCACCACGGCGCGCACCGACAAGGGCGTCGCCGTGCTCGAAGCGGGCGGCGCCGGCATGGTGCTGGTCGACACGGGCATCGGTCTGGTGTCCGACCCGCACGTGCTGCCGGCCGTGCACGTGAGCGCCGCCGATGGCGCGCTGATCAATGCCCAGGCGCAAACGGGCACGGCCACGGCCGCCATCTCGCGTTTCGTCACCAACGGCAACGGCCCCGCCGCCCCCGTGGTGGCCGACTTCTCGTCACGCGGCCCGAACCTGTACGACGCCAACCTGCTCAAGCCGGACGTCACGGCCCCTGGCGTGGACATCCTGGCCGGCGGCACGCCTGCCCTGTCGCGCGCCCAGCGCGACGCCGTGCAGGATGGCAGCCTGGTGCCGCCGCAAGCCTACATCTTCCTGCAAGGCACCTCGATGGCCAGCCCGCACGTGGCCGGCCTGGCCGCCCTGCTGCGCCAACAGCATCCGGACTGGAGCCCGGCCGCCATCAAATCGGCCCTGATGACGACCGGCAGCACCACCCTGCCCGACGTTCAGGCGGGCGACGCGCGCGGCATCCTGCCTTGGGGCCAGGGCGCCGGCCACGTGACGCCGAACAAGGCCGCCGATCCCGGCCTCGTGTATGACGCCAGCCTGGCCGACTACAAAAAATACATGTGCGGCGTCGGCATGACGGCCGAATGCGCGGGCGGCACCCTGGCCGGCTACAACCTGAACATGCCGTCGATCACCATCGGCAACGTGCTGGGCACGCAAACGGTGACGCGCCGCGTCACCAACGTGGGCAGCAGCAGCGCCACCTACACGGCCAGCGCCTCGGTCAGCGGCTACAGCGTGGCGGTTTCGCCTGCCACCCTGGCGCTCGCGCCCGGCGAAACCAAGTCCTTCACCGTGACGCTGACGCGCACCACGGCGCCGGACAACGCCTGGCAGTATGGCGCCCTCGTGTGGAGCGACGGCGTGCACACGGTGCGCAGCCCCGTCACGGCCCGCTCGGGCCGCGCGGTGCAGTCGCCGGCATTGCTGCAGGCCGACAAGGTCAGCGGCCTGCGTTCGCTGACGCTGTCCACCGGCTTTGCCGGCAAGGTCGGCGCGGCAACGGGCGGCCTGAAGGAAGTGGCGCGCAGCGAGCAAACCATCAGCCAGGCCGCGCCGGGCAGCGTCGACACGCTGGAGCAAATGGCTGCCGCGTGCAAAGCGGGCGGCAGCGGCGTGCGCGCGGTCAATGTCAGCATTCCCGCCAGCACGGTCGTGGCGCGCTTCGAAATTTTCGACCGCGACACCACGGAGGGCGCCGGCAATGACCTCGACCTGCTGCTGCTCAACAGTACCGGCGCAACCGTCGCCACCTCGGCCACGGCCGGTTCGAACGAGTCTATTACCTTGACCACCCCGGCGGCAGGCAGCTACAAGGTGTGCGTGATCGGCTACGAAGTGGCAAATGGCGTGTCGACGGGCTTCGGCCTGTCGTCGGCCGTCGTCACGACAGCCGACAAGGGCGGCAACCTGAAAGCCACCCTGCCCAGCAAGGTGTACGTGGGCGGCAGCGCCACGGCCGGCGTCAGCTGGTCGGGGCTGGAAACGGGCAAGCGCTACCTGGGCGGCGTGGTCTTTCTTGATGGCAACAACGCGGCAGCGTCCACCACCGTGCTGTCGGTGGAGACCAACAACCCGCTGCCGCTGGCCGTCCCCAGCCAGCGCAACGTGAGAGCGGACGCCAAGCTGTAAGGCTATCGTTCCAAGCGGTCATACGGCGCGCCCTGCGGGGCGCGTTTTTTATGCGCGACGCGCGTACAATCGGCGCATGAAAGGCCGGTCGTCCGCCACGCGCCAAGGGAGCTTGCATGTCCGTATTTCGCCTCAGCATGACCATCATCGCCGGCATCCATGCGCTGCCTGTCGCGGCGCAGGCCGCCGCGCCGCGCCTACCCTATCTGGTGCAATTGCGCGCCCCGCCGCTGGCCTCGCTGGCGGACGGCGTGCATGGGCTCGATACCAACAGCGACGCCGCGCGGCGCTACGCGGCCCGGCTGGAAGCGCAGCAAGGCGCCGTGCTGGCGCTGGTGCCCGATGCCCCCGTGCAATACCGCTATACGGCGGCCTTCAACGGCTTTGCCGCCATGCTGACGGCGGACGAAGTGGCGCGCCTGCAAGCGAGCCCGGACGTGGCGCTGGTGTCGCCCGGCACCGTCGAACACACGCAAGAGGGGGGCGGCAACGCCAGGGTGCAGGACCAGCGCTAATGGCTGAGCAGGCGCAGCGCGATGCCGCGCGATACGGCCTGCGTGCGGTTGCTCACGCCAAGTAATTTGTAGATGCGCTGCAAATGGCTTTTCACGGTGGCGCCGCTGATGCCGAGGATTTGCCCCACCTCGTCATTGCTCTTGCCCTCGCGCACCCAATGCAGCACTTCCCGTTCGCGCGCACTGGCCGCGCGCGTGGCGGCGGGGCCGGCCAGGGGCGCACGCTGGCTGCCTGGCAGCGCCAGCCAGTGCACATGCAGATACGGCAGCAGCAGTTCCAGCGCATACGCCTGGCGCGCCGCATCCATGGCCCCCATGGCGAACAGGGCAAAAAAACTGCCGCCCGCCTCGCCTGCGCTGCCGTGCACCAGCACGCCATCGATGACGCCCGCCCTCTGGCCGCCCGCGCGCCAGGCCAGCGCCAGGCGCGCCAGCCGGTCCTGGCGCTCGCGCAGCCGCGCCTGATCGGGCGCGATGCTGTGCCAGCCTTCGCTGCGCAGCACGGCCCCGTCGGCGTCCAGCTGCGCGCAGATTAATATGTCGTGCGGCAACAGCGTTTGCAGCGGCCCCTGGCTCCACAGGAAAAAATCGCTGGGCGCGGCGATGCCGTGCGCCCCCAGAATCGCATGCAGCAGGTATTCCTGTTCCCGCCCCGTCAGCAGCATCATGCGCAGACGGCCCCGTCATACGCCAGGTAGCGGTAGCCGCTGCCGCGCACGGTTTCGATGCGATGGCCACAACCGCCCGGCAGCAAAGCCTGCCGCAGCCGTCCCACGTGGGCGTCGACCGTGCGCTCGTCGAGGTAGGCGGCATGACCCCACACCTGGTCCAGCAGCTGCGCGCGGCTGTGCACCCGGCCCGGATGATCCATGAGGAAATGCAGCAGCTTGAATTCCACGCGGCCCAGGCTGACGGGCACGCTGCCCGCCGTCACGCGCAGCGTGTGCGGGTCGAGACGCAGCGCCGCCGGGCC
>NZ_NEGZ01000092.1 GCF_002127585.1 Janthinobacterium sp. GW458P | reverse complement strand
AAACAGGCGAGCAAAATGGTGGCGCAATCGGTGCGGATATACAACCAGGAACGACCACATACGGCCTTGAAGTACAAAACGCCCGATGCGGTGCATCGGGCGTTTGTGCAGCAATAAATACTGTCAACCTATTTTAGGACTGGACATTCAAACGGCATCAATACGTATTGAGCGCCTTGGCGAACTTCACGATCCACAGACGGCTTGGACGCTCGCGGTCGTCGCCGCGCGCCACGCGGATGGTGTTGGCCGCGTTGCAGCCGGCCGCGCTGCTCGTGACGATGGCGCCGTTGGCGTCGACCGTGCACTTGGTCACGTCGGCGTCCGCCACTTCCGCGCCGTTCGCGTCAAAGACCTTGGTTTTCAGGCCGAAGTCATTGTCGTTGGCCAGCGCGATGGTGGACTCGTCGATCAGGGTCAGGCCTTCGGCCTTTTCCGCCGCCCAGCCGATGGCGTTCAAGTCCAGCAGCAGCGTTTTCTTCAGCGGCGTGACGGCGGCCCAGTCGGCGCCATTGACGGGGGCGCCGCCCATGCTGCTTTTCTCCAGGTCGGAGGTCGTCGCGTTGTAGGCGGCGGCCGCGATATCGGTGGCGCCCTTCAGTTCGACCAGCATCAGTTTATTGAATACCTTGCCCGATGGCGCGGCGCCCTGCTCGATGACGAGGAACTTGCCGCCGCCCAGCGCCACCATGTCGCCCAGCTTGGCGTTGCCCGTGCGGCCATCCTGGTAGTCGGCCGCGTTGAGCGGATACGCATACATCTTGCCGCTGGTGCCCGTCACCGGGTCGAATTCGATCCAGCGCGTGAAGCGGGCGAAGCGCTCGACCTGTTCATTCTTCTTCGTCACCGTGTACGGCGCGCTGCCGTCGGACAAGGGGCTTTGCAGGAAGGCGTACAGCTTGTCGTTGCTGGTGTCGAGGGTCATGCCTTCCATGCCGCGGTTCGCGCGGCGCTTGGCGAACAGCGCCGGCAAGCCCTTGCCCGGCTCGTACTTGGCCTGGATGATACCGGTGGCGGCATCGATCCTGACGATGAAGGGGCCGTATTCGTCCGAGACCCACAGCGCATTGCGCTTGGCATCGACGACGATGGCTTCCGAATCGAGGCCGCCCGCGTTGAAGACGGCCTTGCCGGCGGCGTCGAACTTCATCGCATCCATGACGGGAATCTCGGCCGAATTGCCGACCGCGCCCACGGGCACGGGCAAGCCCGAGCTGTTGACGGTGGCCGACACCTTGATCGGCGTGCTCGACGCCAGCACGGCGCCGTTCTTGCCGACCGTGATCACGCCGAACGACGGGGTAAAGCTGGGCGACGGGAAGATCTTGCTGCCGATGGTGCCCTTGCCCGAAGGGTCGGGCACCAGCGGGCCGTCGCCGTTCGGGCCGCGGTCCGTCAAGCCATAGAATTCCAGGTCGCCCGCCGCATTCTTGCCCTTGTAGGCCAGGCCCGAGCCGTACGACGGCAAAAAGCCGTTCGGGAATTCGCCCTTGATTTTGGCGTTGGCGCCTTCGTACGGCACGTAGAATTTGTCGGCCGCCTGGATCTGGTAGCGCGTCACGGTGACTTTTACTTCGCCCACAGGATTGGCTTGCGTCAGCGCCTCGTTGACGGGCGCGCCCGCTTTCGAAGCGAGAGTATCCTCGAAATGCTCGCGCACGAGGGCGCGGCGCTCGGCATCGACCGTGCGGCCGGCGAATTTGCCGCCCACCGATGCCAGGTGCGCGGCCAGGGCCGTGTTAAAGACGGCCGGGGCGGCGGCAAAGTCCAGGGTCTTGCCGGCCAGCGCGGCCTTCACTTCGGCCGTGAGCTTGATGCCGTTCGACGGATCGCTGTCCTCGTCGAGCAGTTGCAGCGCCAGCAGGCGGTTGACGACCTTGTCGTCCGCCACGTTCGTGCTGGCGGCCAGCGCCAGCGGCGTGACGACGGCGCCGCACGGCGCCGAACCGAGGGCCAGGCCGCCGACGCTGAAGGTCACCGTGTCGCCCGGGTTGCAAATGAATTCGCCCTTGGCGTTGGTGCTGGCCTTGGCGGCGCCGCCGGCCACGTAATCGAGTCCTTCCACCGCGCCGTCGAGGAACACGCCCGTCTGCGCCACGGGCTTGGAAGGCTCTGCCGGCGGATTATCGCTGCCGCCGCAGGCGGCCAGGGCCAGGCCGGCGGCGATGGCCAGCAGGGTCAGTTTCGGGGTCGACGTTACAGCAGTGTTCATGCATTCCTCGGCTAGGGTGGGATTGAAGCCGTGGAGAGTAACTGTTCAACGTGACAAGCCCATGACAGCCGTCACGCCAGTGGCGTATCCGCAACAGGCCCGCCGATGCCGCCGAAGCGTCCATCGGCCTGGCGCCGGAATTGCTTGGGCGTCACGCCTTTTACCTGTAAAAAGCGGCGGTTGAAATTGGCCACGTTCTGGAAACCCACGTCGTAGCAGACGTTCGACACGTACTGGTCGGTATCCATCAGCAGCTGGCAAGCCTTGTTGATGCGCAGCCGGCTGATGAAATCGGTAAAACTGTTGCCCGTCGCCTTGCGGAAGAAGCGCGAGAACTTACTCAGCGACATGCCCACCTGCTCGGCCAGCATTTCGGCCGAAATCGGCTCGCGGTAATTGTCCGTGATGTAATTGAGGACGGCATTGACCTTGGCCAGGGTGGCGTCATCGTCGTACGAGCGCAGCGAGGCACTTGACAGCAGGCGGTAATTGGCCGTGCGCGCCAGCTTGCTCATTAATTGGACGAATTCGGCGAAGCGCTCAGCGCCATGCGTGGCGCGGATGCGCGCCAGGTGCCGCTCGGCCTCGTGGCCCATGTCGAAAAACTCCACGCCATAGCTGGAGCGCTCGAGCAGGGGCAGCAGCTCGCGCAGTTCGGGAATGACGCGCGCGGCGCCCGCCAGCGGCGCATGGGCGAACTGCACGATCATGTCGCGCAGGGCCACGCCGCCGTCCGGCATCACGCTGGAAATCCAGTTGTGCGGCAGGCGCGGGCCCGTCAGCACCAGGTGGCCGGGCGAGAATTCGCCGATGTAGTCGCCCACGAACAGGCGCCCGCTGGTGGCGACGATCAGGTGCAGCTCATACTCTTCATGGCAGTGCCAGCGCACGCGCGAGCTGGGGTAGCCGTGTTCCAGGTAATTGATGATGCCGTCGTAGCTTTCGCGTTCCAGCTCGGGCGCCTTGCGCTCGCCGTCCTTGTGCCATAGGTGTTCCATGCTCGTCTCTCTCAGGCTGTTGCAGGCCTTTTCCAGCCAATGTACTCCAATTGCCGTCATTCTCCAAAGCGGCCCAGCGCCTGCTGGCGAAACTCCTTCGGCGTCATGCCCTTCAATTCCAGGAAGCGCCGGTTGAAATTGGCGACATTGTTAAAACCCGCCTCGTAGCAGATATTGCTGACGTAGCGCTGCGTTTCCATCAGCAGCTGGCACGCCTTGTTGATGCGCAGGCGGTTGACGAAGTCCGTGAAGCTGTTCCCCGTGGCGTGGCGGAAGAAGCGCGAGAACGTCCGCTCGGGCATGTCCACCTGCTCGGCCAGCTGTTTCAGCGAGAACTGGCTGCTGTAATTGTGCACGATAAAGTTGATGGCCGAACTGATGCGCGCCAAAGCCACGTCATCGTCGCTCGACTGCATGGGCACCGTCGACAGCAATTGGTAGTCGCTGGTCTGCGCCAGCTCGCCCAGCAACGTCAGGAATTCGATGAAGCGCGGCAGGCCATTGCTGTCGCGGATGCGGCGGAAGCGCCGCAGCGACTGCGCGCTGACGCCAAAGAATTCCACGCCGTGCAGGGCGCGCTGCAGCAGCGGAAAAATCCCCTTCAGTTCGGGGATGGCGGCCGCCATCGAGGCCAGCGGCGCATGCGAGAACTGGATCACCATGTCGCGCAGGGCCACGCCCTCGGGCGGCGTATCGAGCGAGACCCAGTTATGCGGCACGCGCGGCCCCGTCAGCACCAGGTGGCCGGGCGCAAACTGGCCGATGTAGTCGCCGACAAAGACCTTGCCGCTCGTTCCGACGATCAGGTGCAGCTCGTACTCGTCGTGATAATGCCAGCGCACCAGCGCATTCGGAAAGCCGTGCTCCAGGTAGCGGATGAAGCCGAAACTGCCTTTCGGCTCGAAGCCGGGCGTGGCGTCGCGCTGCTGTTCCAGTTCCTGCTCCACCTGCGGATATCCGGCCTTGCGTGGCATGGCGCGCCCTCCCCGTCAGGCGACGATCTGTTCCAGCGCCGCGCGCGCGCCCAGGCCATACAGGCTGGCCAGCGACTGCCCCACCGCCTGCGTGAACGCGGGTGTGTCGGACAGGTCGCCGAACAGCTCGCGCAAGGACAGCAGCGGCGCGGCGTCCGTGCCGCCCTGCAGCGCCAGCGCGCGCAGGCGCGCCGCGTACGGATCGCTCAAGGGCATCTCGCGCCCCGCTTCGTCATGGCCTTCCAGGTAGCGGAACCAGCACGCCACCGTAAAGGCCAGCAGCGCAATGGCGCCGCCCTGCGCCAGCGCCTCGCGCACGGACGGCAGCACGAATTTCGGGATGCGCGCCGAACCTTCCGTGCCGATGCGCGCCAGCTGGTCGCGCACGGCCGGATTCGAAAAGCGCTCGATCAGCGTCTCTTTATACTGCGCCAGATCGATGCCTGCCACTGCGCCCAGCAGGGGCGTCACCTCGTCATCCATCATGCGCCGCACCAGCAGGCGGACGCCCGCATCGCCCATCGCTTCATGCGCATACGTGTAGCCGAGCTGCATGCCAATGTAGCACAGGGCCTGGTGGCTGGCATTGAGCAAGCGCAGCTTCATCTTTTCATACGGCAGCACGTCGTGCGTCATCTGCGCACCCGCCTGTTCCCAGGCCGGGCGTCCCAGCGGGAATTCATCCTCGATGACCCACTGGCGGAACGGCTCGCACACGACGGGCCATGCGTCGATAATGCCAAAACGTTCGCGCACGAGCGTCCGGTGTTCGTCCGTGGTGGCCGGCGTGATGCGGTCGACCATGCTGTTGGGGAAGCTGCCATGCGTGGCCAGCCAGCGCGCCAGTTCCAGGTCGCGCAGGGCGACAAATGCCAGCAGCATCTTGCGCGTCACGTCGCCGTTGTTTTGCAGGTTATCGCAGGACATGATGGTAAACGGCGCCAGGCCGCGCTGGCGGCGCAGGGCCAGGGCGGCGGCCAGGTAGCCGAACGAGCAGCGCGGCGCCCCGGGGTGCGCCAGATCATGCACGATGTCGGCATGATCCGCATCAAACTCGCCCGTGCCCTGGTTCACGTAGTAGCCGCCTTCCGTGATGGTCAGCGCGACGATGCGCGTACCGGGATCGGCCAGCTTTTCCAGCACGGCTTGCGGCTCGGCGGGCGCATACAGGTATTCGCCGATGCAGCCGATGATGCGCGCCGTGTCGCCTGCCGCGCTGCGCTCGACCACCGTATATAAACCGTCCTGCGCCCGCATGGCGTCGCGCATGGCCGCATCAATCGCCAGCAAGCCCACGCCGCAGTATCCCCATTCTGCGTTGCCTGGCAAGGCCAGCAAGTCGTCGAGGTACACGGCCTGGTGGGCGCGAAAAAAACCGCCCACGCCGATATGCACGATGCCGGGCACGAGCGCCTCGCGCGCATACGCGGGCACGGCCACGTTCCCTGGCAGCTTGCCCAGGTTCGATTGCTTCAATGCGATGGCGGCCATTACAGCGCTCCTTTCGCCGCCGCACAGGTCTTGCCGGCGCGGTCGAAATAGTGCACGAAGCCCGGCTCGAACGTCAGCTGCGTCTGCTGGCCCGGCTGCAGCCTGCTGCGCTCGGCGTCGCGCGACACCAGCTGCACATTGTTCGCCAGGCGCACATAGGTCAGGGTTTCCACGCCCAGCGACTCCACCAGTTCGACGGTGACGGGCACGCTGCCCGGCTGCGCCGCGCCCAGGTGCACGTGTTCGGGGCGGATGCCGACAAAGCCGTCCGCCTGCGCCGCGCTGCCCGCCTGCGCCAGCAGCTGCGGCGCCGCGTCGGCAGGCACCACGTTCATGCTGGGCGTGCCGATGAATTGCGCCACAAAACGGTTGGCGGGATGGTCATACAGCTCCAGGGGCGAGCCATGCTGCTCGATCTGCCCGTCGCGCAGCACCACCACCCTGTCGGCCAGGGTCATCGCTTCGACCTGGTCGTGCGTGACATAGATGGTGGTGGCGCCCAGTTCGCGGTGCAGCTTGGCGATCTCGATGCGCGTCTGCACGCGCAGGGCCGCATCGAGGTTCGACAGCGGTTCGTCGAACAAAAACACTTTCGGGTCGCGCACGATGGCGCGGCCGATGGCCACGCGCTGGCGCTGGCCGCCCGACAATTCCTTCGGCGTGCGTTCCAGGTAACGCCCCAGGTCGAGGATGGCGGCCGCCTTGTCGACTTTTTCGCGGATGATGGCCGCATCGACGCCGGCCAGCTTCAGCGCGAACGACATGTTCTGGAATACCGTCATGTGCGGGTACAGCGCATACGACTGGAACACCATCGCCAGGTCGCGCTTCGATGACGGCAGATTCGTGATGTCGCGCCCGTCGAGCGACAGCTTGCCGCCGTCGATCGGCTCCAGGCCCGCGATCAGGCGCAGCAGGGTTGATTTTCCGCAACCCGACGGCCCCACGAAGACGACGAATTCGCCCTGCCGGATGTCCAGGTCGATGCCCTTGATGGCGCGGTGCTCGCCAAAGAATTTCTCGATATTGCTCAGTTGAAGGTAAGCCATGATGTCATCCAATAGTGTTTACTTAACAGCGCCGAAGGTCATACCCTGGACCAGTTGTTTCTGGCAGAACCAGCCCAGCGCCATGATCGGCGCGATGGCCATCAGCGAAGCGGCCGACAATTTGGCCCAGAACAGTCCTTCCGGGCTCGAATACGAGGCGATGAGCCAGGCCAGGGTGCCCGCGTTGGAGGCGCCCAGGTTCAGCGACCAGAACGACTCGTTCCACGACCACACCATGCAAACGAGCGCCGTGGAAGCGATGCCGCCCACGGACAGGGGCAGCACGACGTGGCGGAATTCGTCCCACACGGTGGCGCCGTCCATGCGCGAGGCCTCGAGGATTTCGCGCGGCAGCTCCTTCATGCTCGTGTACAGCAGCCAGATCATGATGGGCAGATTCATCAGCATGAACATGATGGTCAGGCCGATGCGCGTATCGAGCAGGCCGAAGTACTGGTAGCAGATATAGATCGGCATCAGGGCGCCCACGCCGGGCATGTAGCGCGAGCTGAGCATGAATTTCAGCAAGCCGATGGTGCCGCCCGTGGGAAAGAAGGCCATCGAATAGGCGGCCGGGATGGCGATCAGCAGGCCAATCGCGGTGGAGACCACGCTGGTGAACAGCGAGTTCCACGCGTAGCCGAAGTAATTGTCGCGCGCCAGCACTTCACGGAAGCTGTCCAGGGTGGGCGTGAAGAACAGCAGCGGCGGCGTGGCGATGGCTTGCCCTTCCGTCTTGAAGGCCATCAGGCCCAGCCAGAAGATGGGAAAGAACAGCAGCAGCGCGCACAGCCAGGCGGCGGCCGCGCGGCTATATAAATGAAGTTTGCTATGCATCAAGGTCTCCTTATTTCGACAGATTCTTGCCGATGACGCGCATCAGGAAGAAGGCGGCGATGTTGGCGATGAGCACGGCGAACAGGGCGCCGGCCGAGGCCGCTCCCACGTCATACGACAGCAGTGCCTGCTGATAGATCATGAAGGTGATGGTGGTCGTGTCGAAGCCGGGACCGCCGCCCGTGGTGGTAAAGATTTCCGCAAAGATCGACAGCAAAAAGATCATCTCGATCATCAGCACCACGGAGACGGCGCGCCCCAGGTGGGGAATGTAGAGGTAGCGCAACTGCTGCAGATAGGTGGCGCCATCCATGCGCGCCGCTTCCAGCTGTTCGCGGTCCATCGATTGCAGCGCCGTCATGAAGATCAGGCAGGCAAACGGCAGCCATTGCCACGACACCATCATGATGATGGAAAACAGGGGATGGGCCGACAGCCAGTCGACGGGCGTGGCGCCAAAGAAGATGCTGATCTGCGCAAACAGACCGTAGATCGGGTTGAGCAGCATATTTTTCCACATCAGGGCATTGACGGCCGGCATGACGAGAAACGGCGAAATCAAGAGCACGCGCACGATGGCGCGCCCCGGGAACGCCTCATTGATCAGCAAGCCCAGCGCCGTGCCCAGCACCACCGTGACCAGCATGACGGAAAACAGCAGGGTGAACGTGTTCTGCAAGGCCGGCAGGAACGAGGCATCGGTAAAGAAAAAGTGGAAATTGGCCAGGCCATGGAAAGGATGGCCGCTCGGATCGAGCATGGAATAGCGCACGAACGCGTAATACAGCGTGATCAGCAGCGGGATCACGGAAATGACGGAGACGGCGACCACGGCCGGCGTCAGCAAAGTCCGGGGGATAAAGCGTTTCATAGGGTTCTCTTGAGACGTGAGGTGAGTGATCTAGCGCAATAGCGAGGCCAGTCATGTCACCTGTGTTACAAACCAAACGGCACAACAAAGATGCCTGACAAAACCGTAGCGAGCGGCAGTGATTTGTGGCCGAGAAGCGCAACCGTACTGGAGTACGGTGAGCATCGCCGGCCGCAAAGCGCGACGCGCAGCAGGTTTGGTCAGGCTATCCTCCTACTTGTAATACCCGCCCTTGCGCATCTCGCGTTCCGCCGTCTGCTGCGACAACTCCAGCGCCTGCTCGACCGTCACCTTGCCCAGCAGCGCTGCCGCCATCTGCTGGCCGGCCGCCACGCCGATCACCTGGAATTCGGGAATCGAGGCGAATTGCACGCCCACGTAGGGCGACGGCGGCAAGGTGCTTTGCACGGCGCGCGTGGTTGCCAGGGCCTTGCCTTCGGCGGCGGCAAATTTCGCCACTTTCTGGAAGTCGGGGCTGGCATACGTGGACTTGCGCGTGCCTGTCGGCACGTTGGCCCAGCTCGTTTCCTTGGCAACCAGTTTCACGTAATCGGGCGAGGTGGCCCAGTTGATGAAGCGCTGCGCCTCGTTCGGATGCTTCGAGCTCGACGGAATCGCGAGCGACCAGATCCACAACCAGTTGGCGCCCCGCTCCGTCACGCCCACGGGCGACTGGGCGAACGCCACCTTGTCGGCCACCTTGCTTTGCTTCGGATCGGTGATGAAGGAGGCGGCGATCGTCGCGTCGATCCAGATGCCGCACTTGCCCTGGTTGAACAGCGCGAGGTTTTCATTGAAGCTGTTGGCGGCCGCGCCCGGCGGGCCGTATTTCTTCATCAGCTCGACATACATGGTGACCGCGTCCTTCCACGGCTTGCTGGTAAATTGCGGCTTCCATTGCATGTCGAACAGCTGGCCGCCATAGGAATTGGCCATGGTGGTGATCAGGGCCATGTTGTCGCCCCAGCCCGGCTTGCCGCGCAGGCAGATGCCGTACACGCCGTTGGCCGGATCGTGCAGCTTGGCCGCCACGTCGCGCAGCTGGGTCCAGCTGGGGCGGTCTTCGAGCGTCACGCCCGCCTTTTTGACCAGGTCGCTGCGGTACATGATCATCGAGCTTTCGCCATAGAACGGCGACGCGTACAGCTTGCCGTCGCCGGACAGGCCCTCGCGGATGGCCGGCAGCAGGTCGTCGATATCGTATTTGGCGTCCGGCTTGATGGGGATCAACCAGTTCTTCTTGCCCCAGATGGGCGTTTCATACAGGCCGATGGTCATCACGTCGAACTGGCCGCCCTTGGTGGCGATATCGGTGGTCATGCGCTGGCGCAAGACGCCCTCTTCCAGGGTCACCCACTTGAGCTTGATGTCGGGATTGGCTTGCTCGAAGAACTTGCCGAGCTTTTGCATTTCGATCATGTGGCCGTTATTGACGGTGGCGATGACGAGGTCGGTTGCGGCAAAGGCGGACGCGCTGAGGCAGAGCGCGCCGGCGCACAGCGCGGCAATGGCGGTACGTTTCATTGTGTGTCTCCAGTGTTTTTTGTCGTTGGCAATGCCGCTTGTTGGCACCACGACCACAATGTAGCACCGGGCTTTGATACTTTCTGATACTCCAAAACCGCAATTCAATACTCTTTTGCATCCCCGCTATGCACCAGAGTATCGACATTGAGTAAAAACAACACTTTGAAAGAAAGTATCGCTACTTGTTCGATTTGTATCAGGCTGGTTAAAAAAGCGCTGCTAGACTTGGTTTTCGGCATTAGACCGTGCGCGGTGGCCGCCTCGTTGGGGCGCCGCCGCTACCACCTACATTTTTCTGGAGACCGCATGAATCGCACTGCATTGAAACCCTTGGCTGCCCTGCTCCTGGCCATCGCCAGCGCTGCCGCCGCAGCCGGCCCCATGTACCCTGGCGACGCGGAAGGCTTCCACGGCTACCTGCGCGCCGGCGCCGGCAGCACCACCGCCGACGGCGGCGGCCCGCAAAGCTGCTATGGCCTGGGCGGCAATACCATGAAATATCGTCTGGGCAA
>NZ_NEGZ01000091.1 GCF_002127585.1 Janthinobacterium sp. GW458P | reverse complement strand
TGGTCCCACCCCTTCCCATCCCGAACAGGACCGTGAAACAACTTTGCGCCGATGATAGTGCTGCAACCAGTGTGAAAGTAGGTTATCGTCAGGCTTGTTATTCGAAAAAACCCCCATCGGTGATCCGGTGGGGGTTTTTTTACGTCCATTGATTTTATGCATGGCATCGACCGCGTGCCACCTTGAAAGGAATATCTTGTCTGCCTTGCATACACTGGAACAATTACGCGCTGGTCAACTGGCTGGTGTGCGTCGGCTGAAGCTGTCCTGCGGCTTGACGGAATTCCCCCGCGAAATCTTCGACCTGGCCGACAGCCTGGAAATCCTCGATTTGTCGGGCAATGCGCTGTCCTCGCTGCCCGACGATTTACCGCGCCTGCACCAGCTGCGCATCATTTTTTGCTCGGATAACCTGTTCACCACCTTGCCAACCGTGCTCGGTTCCTGCCCTGCGCTGGAAATGATCGGCTTCAAGGCGAACCGCATACGCCACGTGCCGGCCGCAGCCTTGCCGCCCGTCCTGCGCTGGCTGACCCTCACCGATAACGCCATCGAATCCATGCCGGATGAGCTGGGCAAGTGCGGGCAATTGCAGAAACTCATGCTGGCGGGAAATTGCCTGAGCAACTTGCCGGCATCGCTGGTGAACTGCCGCAAGCTGGAACTGGTGCGCATCGCCGCCAATCGCTTCACGGCGCTGCCCGATTGCCTGCTGTCTCTGCCACGCCTGGGCTGGCTTGCCTATGCAGGCAATCCCTGCACGGAGGCGCGTGAACTGGCAGCCCTGAGCGGCGCCGCTACGGCGGGCGTGGCCTGGCAGCGCCTGAAACTGGCGCAGCAGCTGGGCGAGGGGGCGTCGGGCGTGATTTATCGCGCCCGCCTCGATGATGCCGAGTATGTCGCGGTGAAAGTGTTCAAGGGGGCGATGACCAGCGATGGCTTGCCGCGCAGCGAGATGGCCGCCTGTGTCGGCGCGGGGGCGCATCCGGGCCTGATTCCCATCCTGGGCACTATCGATGCGCATCCGCAGAGGGCGTCCGGGCTCGTCATGCCGCTCATCGATGCGGCCTACCGCAACCTGGCCGGCCCGCCCAGCCTGGCATCATGCACGCGTGACGTGTATGCCGAGGGCGTAAGCTTTGACGCAGTGCAAGCCCTGGCCATTGCCCGGGGCATCGCCTCGGCCGTGTGCCAGCTGCATGCGCACGGCATCGTGCATGGCGACTTGTATGCACACAATATCCTGCATGCGGACGGTGGCGCCTGCCTGCTGGGCGACTTCGGCGCGGCGTCCATGTTTGTGCCAGGCACGCCGCAAGGGGACTTGCTGCAGGGCATGGAGGCGCGCGCCTTTGGCGTGTTGCTGGGCGAGCTGATTGCGCACTGTGCGGCACCCTTGCCGGCCATGCAGGTCTTGCAGCAGGCGTGTCTGCAGGAAGAAATGTCGCGGCGGCCCTTGTTTGCCGAGATCGAACGGCAACTGCTGGCCATGCGCCAGGCATAAAAAATGGCGCAGCCTTCGCAGGCTGCGCCATTTTCATGTCAGACAGGCAAGATTCAGCCGGCGACTGGCTCTTCTTTTTCCGGCAGGGCGATCTGGTTGTCGACGCTGAACTGGTAGTCCTTGAAGACGTGTTCGGCCGTCAGGATCTGGTATTCGCCGTTGTCGAGCTTATGCGTGGTGTCCTTCAGGCGATACGTGTAGTGGCCGCAGGTCCAGCAGTTGAAGTTGCGCATGTGGGTACACAGGCAAGTCTTGTCCATCACGACGACGGTCTTTTGCTCCGGGTGGGCAGCGACTTCGCGGTTGTACGAGTTGATGTACGCGCAGTTGCCTGTCGCGTCGAGCAGGTAGCCATACGATTCGCAGCCTGGACGGATGCCGGCGCCGATGGCGGGCGTGTTTTTCAGCATGCGCATCGGGTAGCCGGTCGGCGAGACGCCGTTGACGATGATGTCTTCTTCCGAGGCCTTGTAGTATTCCTGCTTGACCTTGTTCGGCAAGCCGCATTCCTTGGTGACGGTAAAGCGCGTGGCCACTTGCACGCCGGCCGCGCCCGCTTCCAGGAAGGAGACGGCATCGCTGCCCGTGAAGATGCCGCCGGCGGCGATCAGCGGGATGTCCAGCTGTTCGGCTTTCAGGTAGGCCAGCAGTTCCGCCGTGATCGTGTGCAGGTCGTAATTGGCCCAGTCCATGCCGAAACCCAGGTGGCCGCCGGCCAATGGTCCTTCGACGATGATGAAGTCGGGCAAACGGTCCAGCTTGGCGTTCTTGCGCAGGAAAATCTGCAGGGCGCGCACGGACGAGACGATGATGCCCAGCTTGGCATCGCGGAAACGCGGATGGTCGGCCATCAGGGCAAACGAGCCGAAGTGCAAGCCGGCGGACAGGGTGATGCCGTCGATACCCGCGTCCAGTGCCGCATTCAGGCGCACGCGCAAGGTTTCGCGGGGGCCGTTCATGGTCAGCTTTTCCATGCAGTTGACGAAGATCAAGCCATCGCCTTTTTTCGCTTCCATGGTGCGGCCGATATGCAGGCGCTGCGCTTCCGCCAGGCGGCCCAGGTCGAACTGCACCACGGCCTTGTCGCTGTTATTGATGTTGAACTTGTACAGTTTCGTCTTGTCTTTGACGAAGGTGGTGTCGAAACGGCGATCCGACACGTCTTCCACCATGGCATCGGAGATATGGCCGATACCGTTCAGCCGGGCCGCTTCCAGGGCCAGCTCCGACGTGGAAATATCCACACCCATTCCGCCTATCATGATGGGCACATATTCTTTTTTGCCAAATCGCAGGCGGAAATCATCAACACGTTTCATTGCTATCCTTAGACTACCGTGGTTATCACTGAGCCAGATGTACGGTCATGCCCGCTGCCGGTCAGGCGAGCGGGCGCGCATGTAGCTGTGCACAGCTTCAATTCTACCCCAAGCGGGCGGGCTCTCCGAGGCAGAGCTTGCCGCCATGCCGGCGCAAGCGCAGGCCGGAGCGTGCGCATCATCGAAATTAATCGCGGAAATTGTTAAATTCCAGCGGCATGTCGGGCACGTCCTTGCGCAGCATGGCCATGGCCGCCTGCAGGTCGTCGCGCTTGGCGCCCGTGACGCGCACGGCTTCGCCCTGGATGCTCGCTTGCACTTTCATCTTGCTGTCCTTGATGACGCGCACGATTTTCTTGGCGTCATCCGATTCGATGCCATTCTTGATCTTGATGATCTGCTTGACCTTGTCGCCGCCGATCTTCTTGATGTCCCCTTCGTCGAGGAAGCGGACATCGACCTTGCGTTTGGTCAATTTGTTGGTCAGCACGTCGCGCACTTGGCTGAGCTGGAATTCCGAATCCGCGAACGCGGTCAATTCGTTTTCCTTGTGTTCGACGCGGGCATCGCTGCCCTTGAAATCGAAACGGGTCGAGATTTCCTTGTTGGATTGCTCGACAGCATTCTTGACTTCGATCATATCGGCTTCGGAGACTACGTCAAATGACGGCATGGTCTGTTCCTTTTCTTGTTAAAGCGAGCGCGCGCTCGGCGCGCTGGGCCTTGGCGGCTGATTCTGCGCCATGGGACGGCCCTGTTAAAGATGCGACATTTTAACGGACAACGGGCAAGTCGCCCTTGTCCTGAGGTGGTTTTTTGTCGCTTTCGCTCTATAATCGAGCAAAATTTCCCTATCCCATGCATCCAGAGCTCACCATCGAACACAATTACTCCCTCCAGCGCCTGAATACCTTCGGCATCACGGCCAATGCGGCCGCCTACGTACGCATTACTTCGCAGGCCGAGCTGCAGGCCGCACTGCAGGATCCCGCCCTGTCCGCCATGCCGCGCCTGATCCTGGGCGGCGGCAGCAATATCGTCCTGACCGGCGACTTTCCCGGTGTGGTGCTGCACATGGCCACGCGCGGCATGCGCCTGGCACAGGCGGATTTCGAGACGATACTCGTCACGGCCGCGGCCGGCGAAAACTGGCACGATTTCGTGCAGTGGACCCTGGCGCAAGGCGTGGGCGGGCTGGAAAACCTGTCGCTGATCCCCGGCACGGTGGGCGCGGCACCTATCCAGAATATCGGCGCGTATGGCGTTGAAATCAAGGATTATCTGCATAGCGTGAGCGTCATGCACAGCGCCAGCGGCATCGTCTTCAACATGGACCGCGAAGCTTGCCGCTTCGCCTACCGCGACAGCATCTTCAAGCAGGCGGACGGGCGCGAGCTGATCGTGCTGGAAGTGACGTTCGCCTTGCCGGCCGAGTGGCAGCCGAATTTGCGCTATGCGGAACTGGCGCAGGCCGTGGCCGAGCGCAATCTTGCCGAGCCGACAGCACAACAGGTGGCCGAGACGGTGATGGCGATCCGCCGCAGAAAATTGCCGGACCCGGCCGTCATCGGCAATGCGGGTAGCTTCTTCAAGAATCCGGTGGTGTCACGGGAGCAATGTCTTGCCTTGCTGGAACGTTTTCCTGCGCTGGTGCACCATGCGCAGCCCGATGGCACGGAAAAGCTGGCGGCCGGCTGGCTGATCGACCAGTGTGGCTGGAAGGGAAAAAACCTGGGGCCCGCGGGAGTGTATCCCAGGCAGGCGCTGGTTCTGGTGAATAATGGCGGCGCTCGTGGCGCGGACATTACCCGGCTGGCGGAAGCGATACAGGATGATGTAGAGGCGAAATATGGCGTGCGCCTGTCGCCCGAGCCTGTGTTTGTTTAATCTTCATCAAATCCATGCCTGAAAAAATGTTCAGGGCAAGGCGCATTGCCGAAGACAGTACGCATAGTACGGCGAGGCAGTGCAACGCAGCCATGGACGTTTTTTCTGCATGGATCAGCCGAAGTGGCAGACGTAATCCACGGTTTCGATTGTTTCAATATCAAAATGGCTATTGCCGGGGATTTTGAATTCCGTGCCGGCGCCATAGCTGTTCCACTCCGTCGCATCGGCCAGGCGCACCTTGCACAGGCCGCCGACGATTTCCATCGTTTCCGGCGCGCCCGTGTTGAAGCGCAACGATGACGCGAAGATCACGCCCACGCTTTTCTTCGTGCCATCGGCCAGGATGACGTTGTGCGACACGCACTTGCCGTCAAAGTAGATGTTCGATTTCTTGACGACGCTGACATTGTCCAGTTGTGTGCTCATGCTTCACTTTCCTTGGGGTTAAAAACTATTCGCTGGCGTCATCGGCGCTCAGCACGCTGTTGCGTCCGCCGCGCTTGGCCGCGTACAGGGCCTGGTCGGCGCGGTTGATCAGTTGCTCGATCGTCGTCCGTGGCGACGGCACCACCGTGGCCACGCCGATCGAGATGGTGACGATGCCGGTCGCCGCTGCCGGGTTCTCGATCTGCAAGCCTTCCAGATGGCGCCGGCAGGCTTCGGCGATCAGCAGCGCGCCGGCCGCTTCCGTTTCCGGCAGGATCAGGGCGAATTCCTCGCCGCCGTAGCGGGCCGCCAGGTCGGCAGGCCGCTTCAAATGTTCGGTCAACACGGCAGCCACCTTCTTCAGGCACAAGTCGCCCGGCAAATGGCCGTAGTGGTCGTTATAGCTCTTGAAATGGTCGATGTCGCATAGCAGCAGGCTCAAGGGTGTCTTGTCGCGCTGGCCCCGCTGCCATTCGAATTGCACGGTTTCATCGAAGCGGCGGCGGTTGGCGATGCCCGTCAAGCCGTCGAGGGCCGCGAGCTTCTGCAATTCAATATTCGCGTCGGCCAGGTTTTTTTGACTTTCACGCAGGAAACGAAATGCCTGGTCGCGCTGCAGCCGGCTGATGTGCGCGTTGGAATGGTAGCGTATGCGCGCCAGCAATTCCAGACGGTCCGGCAGTTTCACCACATAATCGTTGGCGCCGACGGCAAAGCTGTGCGCCTTCAGTTTCGGGTCGTCCTTGGCTGACAGCACGATCACCGGCACATGCGCGAGCGCCTCGTGTTCGCGGTACTGCTGGATCAAGCTGAAGCCGTCGATGCCCGGCATCACCAGGTCTTGCAGGATGACGGTAGGCTGCAAACGCAGCGCCGTGTCCAGCGCCTGGCTGGCGTCGGTCACATAGTGAAATTCGATATCCTGCTGGTCGCTCAGCATGCGCCGGATTGCCTCAGCAATGATCAACTGGTCGTCCACCAGCAGGACGCTGACCTTGAATTCGGTCAGCGCAGGCTCGGGCTGGGTGAAGCTGGAGGAAAATTCTGGCATTGCATTCTTTTCAGATGTTAGGGGAGGGCTCCCACCCATTGTTGAGTTTGGCGCCCAGGCGGCTGCGCAAGCTGGCGCCTATTCTATCCAATGGCAGGATGTATTGCGCCGCATCCAGTTCGGCCGCCGCGCGCGGCATGCCGTAGACGGCGCTGCTGGCCTGATCTTGCGCAATGGTGCTCTTGCCTGCGCGGCGCATGGCCAGCAAGCCGTCGCCGCCGTCGCGTCCCATGCCTGTGAGCAATACGCCGATGGCGTCGCCGCGCCAGTGCTGCGCCACGCAGTTGAAAAAGACGTCGACGGACGGGCGGTAGACATAGTCGCGTGGTGCTGCATCGTAACCCAAACGATAATTCTGATCTAGCAGCAAGTGATCATTGGTCTTGGCGATGAGCACCGTGCCCGATACCAGTTCGTCGCCGTCGGCGATCACGCGCACGGGCATGCTGAGCTGGTCGTCCAGCCATTTGGCGAAGTGCGAGGCGAAGGTTTCATCGATGTGCTGCACCACGACGATGGCGCAGCCGGGCGGCGCCGTCCAGCCGGACAGCACCTTGGCCACGGCCGAGGGGCCGCCCGTCGAGGCGCCGATGGCCACCAGCGTCGATACCTGGCCGTCGCCCCGTTCGCCGCCGTTGCCGTTCGCCTGGCGCGGCGGCGGTGCCTCGGCGCTGTGGCGTATCAGCTTGCCGATGGTCTTGATCTTGGCCAGCAGTTCGCTGTCGCCGCCCACCTCCCCCTGCAGCACGGGCGTGGCCGTGACGTCGAGCGCGCCCGCGCCCAGCGCGCGGAAGACCTGGTTGACATTGTCCTGCGGGCGGCCCGTGACGACCAGGATGGCGCACGGGCTTTGCTCCATGATCAGGCGCGTCGCTTCCACGCCATCCATCTCCGGCATGTTCAGGTCCATCAGGATCAGGTCGGGACGGTTGCCCTCGCACATGCGCACCGCTTCGAGCCCCGTGCGGGCGATCCACAGCACCTGGTGCTCCTGCGTGCTGGCGACCACCCGGCGCAGGGCCTCGGCAGCCATGGCGACATCGTTGGCAATGGCAATTTTCATGTATGACAGCTCATAAGCGGGCATCTCCTATCAGGTCGGCCACCGCGTCGAGCAAGGTCTCGTCGTGGAAGCTGCCTTTGGTCAGATAATAGTCGGCGCCGGCCGACAGGCCGCGCGCGCGGTCTTCCGGGCGGTCCTTGTACGAGACGATCATCACCGGCAGCTTGTGCAGGTGCAGGTCCTTCTTGATCAGCGAGACCAGTTCGATGCCGTCCATGCGCGGCATGTCGACGTCGGTGATCACCAGGTCATACTCGCCGCTGCGCACCACGTTCCAGCCGTCGATGCCGTCGATGGCCACGTCGACCTCGAAGCCGCGCGCCAGCAGCAGCTTGCGCTCCATTTCGCGCACCGTCAGCGAATCGTCAACGACGAGGATGCGCTTGGCGCGGCGCTGCTGCGCGTGACCGGCCTGCGCAAGCTGGTGCAGGCCGCCTTCGTGCAGCAGCTTGTCGATCGACAGCAGCAGATCGGGCACATCGAGGATCAGCACCGGCTCGCCGTCGTCGAGCAGGGCGGCGGCGGAAATGTCGCGCATCTTGCCGAAGATCGGATCAATGGCCTGCACGGCCAGGCTTTGCTCGCCGCGGATGGCGTCGACTACCAGCGCATAGCTTTGCTTGCCGCGGCCGATCACCACCACCGGCAGGTCGGTGGCGCCCGTATTCGCTTCGCCCAGCTCGAGCACCTGCGCGGCCGATACCAGGCCCAGGTGCTCGCCCTTGAGCTCGAAAAACTGCTTGTTTTCCAGGGTGTGGATGGCCGCCTGCGGTACGCGCACCACGCTTTCCACCTTGACGATGGGGATGGCGTAGGCTTCGCCCTGGATGTCGATCACCAGCGCGCGCACGATCGATTGCGTCAGCGGCAGGGTAATCAGGGCGCGAAAACCGCGGCCCGGCTCCGATTCCAGGCGCACCGTGCCGTTTTGCTGGCGTATCGTCTCGTGCACGATGTCGAGGCCCACGCCGCGTCCGGACAGCTGGTTGGCCGTGGCCTTCAGGCTGAAGGCGGGCAGGAACAGGAATTCCAGCAGTTCGCCCGGCGACAGCGCGGCCGCCATGGCGGGGCTGGCCATCTTGCGCTCGATGACGGACTGGCGGATTTTTTCCAGGTCGACGCCGCGCCCGTCGTCGCTGATTTCGATGCTCAGCATGCCGGCGCGGTGGCGCGCCTCCATGCGTATCGTGCCCAGCGCCTCCTTGCCCGCGTCGATGCGCTCGTACGGGCCTTCCATGCCATGGTCGATGGCATTCCTGAGCATGTGGTTCAGCGGGCTTTCGATCTTTGCCAGGATGTCGCGGTCGACCAGGGTGTCTTCGCCGTCGATTTCCAGCTGCACTTCCTTGCCCAGGCTGCGCGCCAGGTCGCGCACCATGCGCGGAAACGCGTGGATGCCGTCGCGGAAGGGGCGCATGCGCAGGGCCAGCACTTCGTCGACCATGCCTTGCGAGACGGCCAGCAGGCGCCGTTCATAGGTTTCGATGTCGGCGATGTGCTCGAGCATGAACTGCTTCAGGGGCTGCGTCTTTTGCAGCGCCAGCAGGGACTTTTCCATCAGGCCCGCGTCGCCCGAGCGGGAAATGGCGACGTGCAGGTGCTCGATGGCGGAAAACAGGCTGCTCTGGTTGCGCTTGAAGCGCTGCAGGGCGCCGATAAACGGATGCATCTGGTGCGCGTTGATGCGCGATTCGCTGGCCAGCGACAGCAGCTTGTCGAAATTTTGCGCCTGGGCCTTGGCTGGCGCGCTGGCGCCCGGCCGTGGCGCGGCGGCCGCCGTTTCTTCGCCGGCCAGGCCGCTGGCCACGGGGGCTTGCTGTTCTGCAACTTCCGCCGGCAATGGCGCCGCCGCATCCGCCGGCGCCGGCACCGCTGGCGGGGCCGCAGGCAGGGCCGGCAGTTCCGGCAGCTCGCCGATGCCGGCGATGGCGTTCAGGGTCTGGTCGATCTGCGCCGCGTTGGCGGCCAGCCACGCTTCGGCGCCCGCATCGTCGAGCCGCGACAGCTGCACGATCAGGTCGACGCCCGACAGCAGCACATCGACCCGCTCCGGCGTGAGTTTCAGGCGTCCATGCTGGGCGGCAACAAAACTGTCTTCCATGCCGTGCGCCAGCTGCACCACCACCTGCAGGCCGACGATGGCGGCCGCGCCCTTGATCGAGTGCGCCGCGCGCATCATCGACTCGACGGCGGCCGCGTCGCCCGCATGGCGCTCCATGGCCAGCAAGCCGTCGGTGAGAATCTGGGTCTGGCTGTCCGCCTCCATGCGGAACAGGTCCAGCATGGAAAAGGCACTCAGGTCGCCGTGCTGGTCCTGGCTCATCGTAATAGTCTCGCAAGTTGAAAGCCGATCAGCGCCGTGTCCAGGCAGCCGATGCGCATGTCGCCCTCGGTGATGACGCAGGACAGGAAGCGCGACAGGCCCTTGTTGATGGTGGCCGCCGGCGCCTGTACGGCGCCCGACGCATAGCGCACGATGCCGTGCAGGTCGGCCACGGGCAGCGCGTAGGCCTGCTCTTCCCAGCGCATCAGCAGCAGCCGGGCGAACGTGTGGCGGCCGCGGGCCGGCGGCGCGCCCTGTTCGTCTATGCCCAGCAGGTGCGCCAGCGACATGCATGGATACAGCTTGCCGCTGATATTGACGATGCCCGCCAGGCCACGCCCGCTGCGGTGCGGCAGCACGTGCGGCCTGGCCTGCGGCGCCACCGAGTCGAACACCTGCGTGGGCAGCGCCAGCCATTCGCGGCCGATGCGAAATACCAGCGCCGAGCTGTCGCGCACTGCGCCGCCGCCGTCCAGCTGGCGGAAGTGGCTGGCCCATTCCTGCCGGTAGTGCGCGTCCACGGGGCGCTGCAGGTTGCGCTGGGCCGCGCCGGCGTACACCTCGCAGTTGCGGCAATGGACGTTGGCCGGCAGCTTTGGGCAGCTCTGGTCGCCGACCACGCCGATATGGTTCCAGCAGTCGTCGATGGCGGCGGGGGACTCGATGGCGATGAGGTTTGTCATGCTGCTTGCCCCTTAGTTGGACGCCTGGCGGCGCTGGTAGATGCGCGCCGCGCGCGCCTTCAGGGTGGCGGCGGCCGTATGGTTGCCATTGCGTTCTGCCAGCAGCGACAGGTGGCACAGCGCCTCGTAATGGTCGGGCTGCAAATAGATGCAGCGGCGCCAGTAATCGTCGGCCAGGTCCATCTTCCCGGCCAGTTCATTGATGATGCCCAGCATGAAATACGCTTCCGCCGCCTCGGGCACCCTCGCCAGGTGGGCGTGGCATTTTTCGCCGGCTTCGCGCAGCTGGCCACGGTCGGCCAGCAGGCGCGCCTCGGCCAACAAATCGGCTGGCGCGGCCGGCGCCGGCGGGGACGACGGCACGGACACGGGCCGCGCGCGCGGCGCT
>NZ_NEGZ01000090.1 GCF_002127585.1 Janthinobacterium sp. GW458P | reverse complement strand
GGCGAGGAGGGCAGTTTTAGCCGCGCCGGCGCGGGCGCGGCGCAGGCGCTCGACGCCGGCGCGGGCGCCTGGGTTGACGGCATGCTGGTCGCCGCGCACATGCGCCTGGACGCCTTCCTGCTGGAGTTGTCGCGCCACCGGCGCGGCCACCTGGGATGCGACCCGGCGCTCGCGCATCTGCTGGTGTCGGGCGTCTATCCGCTGGCCGATACCGACAAGGTACTGCTGGCGCTGACGCAAGCCTTGCCCGTCGAACTCCATTATCTGACGCGCTACTGGGTCACGGTGCGGCCGCGCGCCGCGAAAAAATAAACTGAAAATACATGGACTGTTTTTGCCCGCTGTCTTGTCAAGGGAAGTGAGGGCCCAGGTTTTGGCCCGTTCCACCCATCCATGATACGAAGGCATGCCATGAACGATCGCAGCACATTCCATCCCTCCACGCGCTTGCGCGCACCGGGCCTGTTGGCCATGAAACCGCTCGCCCACCTGGTGCATGCGCTGTGCCTGGGCGCACTGGCCGGCCTGGCCGGCGCGCCGGCGCTGGCGCAAACGGCCGGGCAGGCCGAGGTCCTGCGCCGCTATGCCATCCCGGCCGGGCCGCTGGAAGCGACATTGAATCGGCTCGGGCGTGAAGCGGGTTTGCTGCTCGCCTTTGGCTCGGCGGCAACGGAAGGGCTGCGCAGCGGCGGCGTCAGCGGCAGTTATACGGTGGACGACGCGCTGGCGCGGGCGCTGGCCGGCACGGGACTCGCCGCCGTGCGCACGGCCGGAGGCGGCTATGCCTTGCGCGCCGCCACCGCGTCCGCTACCGGCGCGGCGGCCGATGGCGTGCAGACGATGGCGCCCGTGACCGTCAGCGCGCAGGGGGAAGCGGAAAACCCCTGGGGCAAGGTCAGCGGCTATGTGGCGCGGCGGGCCAGCACCGCCACCAAGACCGATGCATCCTTGCTGGAAGTGCCGCAATCGGTGTCCGTCATCACGCGCGACCGCATGGATGACCAGGGCGTGCGCACCCTGAACGACGCCATCCAGTACACGGCCGGCTTGCGCAGCAACACGGCAGGCGCCAATCCCGCCGACGACAGCCTGTCGGTGCGCGGCTTCAGCCAGTTTTCGGGGGCGTTCTACCTTGACGGCATGCGCCTGATGCCCATGGGGACGCTGGGCTTCTTCGGCGTGGAGCCGTATGGCGCCGAGCGCGTGGAAGTGCTCAAGGGGCCCTCGTCCGTGTTGTACGGCCAGAATGCGCCGGGCGGCATCGTCAATTTCGTTGCCAAGCGCCCCGCGGCGGACCAAGTGAACCAGGTCGAAGTGTCGCTCGGCAGTTACGCCCGCAGGCAGCTGGCCCTCGACGTGGGCGGCCAGCTGGCCGACGACGGCAGCCTGCAGTACCGCCTGGTGGGGCTGGCGCGCCAGGCGGACCAGCAGATCGACTACATGAAGGACGACCGCTATTATCTGGCGCCCAGCCTGACGTGGGCGCCAAGCGCCCGCACCAGCGTCACCTTGCTGGGCTTTTTCCAGAAGAATCGCGCCATGCAATCGTCGAACGTGCAGTGGGAGGCCTTGAATGGCAGCAATCCGAATGGCCGCCTGCCGCTGACGCGCTTCCTGGGGGAACCCGGCTTCGACCACGAGGAGACAAGCGTCGCCTCTGCCGGCTACGCGGCGCGCCACACGTTTGACGGCGGGTGGACGCTCCGGCAGAATTTCCGCTACCTGCATGCGGATAATCATGAACAGTATATGTTTCGTTATGGCAATTTAATCGACCATGCGATCAGCAACCGCGAGATCGATACGCGCGACGGCAAGGGCAGCGTGTACTCGCTCGACACCAGCGTGACGGGCCAGGTGGCGACGGGCGCGCTGCGCCATGAGGTCGTTGCCGGCATCGACTACAGCCGCAGCAGTACTTCGTTCAGTTCGTATATCGCCGACGGGCCGCAGATCGCTATCTACCGCCCCGTTTACGGCGGCGCGCTGGACCTGGCGGCGCTGGCGCCCGATGCCCTGCGCCGCGAGCGTAACCGTCAGCTGGGCGCCTACCTGCAAGACCGTGCGCAGTACCGCAACTGGGTCTTCACCGTGGGCGGGCGCCAGGACTGGACGCGCCAGGAACAGCGCAATCTGCTGGTATCGCCGTCGAGCACGACTTTGCGCAAGCCCGGGGCATTCACGGGCCGCGCCGGCGTCACTTACCTGGCGGCGAACGGCCTGGCGCCTTACGCCAGCTACAGCGAATCGTTCTCGCCCGTCTCCGGCGCCGACCGCCTTGAGCGTCCGTTCGAGCCGGAAACGGCCCGGCAAGTGGAAGTCGGCGTGAAATACGCGCCTGGCGCGCATTTGTCCGTGACGGCCGCCGCATTCGAACTGCGCCGCCAGAACGTGCTGACGACGGACCCGGACGATCCGAATTTCTCGATCCAGCAGGGGGAGGTGCGCTCGCGCGGCATCGAACTGGAAGTGGCGGCGCAGCCGAACAGCCAGCTGAAACTGCTGGCGTCCCTCACCTACAATCCCCTGAAAGTGACGAAGGCGAATCCGGACATGTGGGGCACGAACGTGCAGGGCAAGTCGCCCTATGAAGTGCCCAGGCAGATGGCGTCCGCCTGGGCCGACTACGCCTTCGCCGGCAGCTTGCGCGGCCTGTCGGCCGGCGCCGGCGTGCGCCACGTGGGCGCCAGCTGGGGCGACGCGGAGAACACCTTCCAGGCGCCGGCGTTCACCTTGGCCGACCTGTCGCTGCGCTATGACCTGGGGCAGGCGCGCAGCGGCTGGCGCGGCCTGAGCGTGAGCATGACGGTGAAGAACCTGTTCGACAAATACCATGTCGCCTCGTGTTTCTCGGCGCGCGCCTGTAACTATGGCGAGCAGCGCAATGTCGGTGTGCGCGTGGCCTACCTCTGGTAGCGCGCAGCCTTACGCCGCATCAAACCAGGCGCGCAGTTCATCTTCGGCGCGCTGCGCCGTCGCCTGCGTCAAGGTCAGCACGATGACCTTTTCCCGCGCCGGACGAAGGTGCCCATCGCTGCCGGCCAGCTCGATGGCTTGCCCGAAGCTCGTGTAGCAGGCGCCGAACTCCTGCGGGCACTGCTGCACGATGCGCGCCGCCTTGCCGGCGTCGCGGTCGGCCAGGTTGACGATGGGATTGCCGTCATAAAACGGCTGGCCGTTGGCAAACGCGGTGCGCAGATACGGCGCGCACCGGCCGTCGAGGAAGGCCAGGCGCGCCTGCCAGTACGCCTCAACCGCCGCATACACGGCGTGGTCCTCGAGAAAATCGGCAAACAGAAAGTCGTTCATAAGGTTTCCTCGGCTAGATGCCGAACACTTTCAAGATGGCGTCCGTAAAACCCTCGAACCAGCTTCCCGCCTTGCCCGGCTGCTTGCCGTGGCGCGGGGTTTCTTCGTACAGGTAGACGCCGTTGTCGCCGTCGAAGCGGTCGTTGAGCAGCGCCTGCCGGCCGCGCAGGTAGGGCAGGAAGGTTTCGCTGCGCATCGTCGAGTACAGCACGTCGGTAGTAAAGCCCAGGGTGGCGGACTGGCTGATGGAGCGGCCCTGGCCGGCCCGTTCCAGACGCACGCCGCGGCAGCCGCGCACGATCAGGGTGACGGGGCCGCGAAAGACGATGAAGCGCAGCTGCAGGGTGAGCCAGGCATGCAGGCTGCCCAGGCGCCAGTGGCTCGATATCGCCAGCGGCTGGTCCGCGTCGCAGACCAGGCCCACGAGTCCCCTTGGCTGGAATACGAGGGCGCTGCCGGCAGGCAGGCGCACGACGGCCACTTCCAGCAGCGGGTCGTCGCTGGCGGATATCGTCACGGATGCCGCCGTATCGCTTTCCAGCCGCGTCAGCGCCGCCATGCCGGCGGCCAGACTCGTCAATGGAAAGCGCCAGTCCAGCAGCCACTGCGTGCGTTTATGCGTGCCGACGGGCGACGATTGCAGGTATTCGGGATGGATCAGCATCCGCTGGCCCGGCTGCAGTTGCAATGCCTGCGAGACGGCGGAAATGCGCGACTGGCCATCGGGCGGCGAGGGGAGCGCGCTGGCCGTGACGTTCAGCGCGCGCGCGATGGACAAGGGTTCCAGGCGCGAAGCGACGGGCGCCAGCACGAAGTAAAAGCAGGCCTTGATGGCGGCGGGCAGCAGGATGGCCGACAGCACCAGCAGGGCGGCCGTGGGCGCCACGTCCATGACGGGAGCGCGCCAGCGGGCGATCCAGTTGCGCGCCAGTTGTTCCTCGCTTGCCGCAATCGCCTTTTGTACGGGCGCCAGCACGCCGCTCAAGGCTTGCTCGTCGATGGCAAACGGGGCGGGTCGGGCAGCATTGCTGGTGCGCGCGCGCTGTGCCAGCCAGGCTTGATAGGCTTGCAGGTTGATCTCGCGCAAGCGCTGGCCTTCCCCTTCGAGACGCGACAGCTGCGCATGGGCGTCGCTGCCGGGCAGGCGCGCCGCGACAGGATGCAGCGCTTCCAGCTGCCGGCGCTGACGTAGATTTCCTTGCAGCGCCGCATACGCGCTGACGTGTTGCGCATGCAGGCGCGCCAGCGTCTGGCGCGCATCCTCGCCGCTGATCGCCGCCTGCAGGGCGCTCAAGTAACGCGCCTCCTGCGCCAGCACTTCGATTTCCACGCGGCGCGCCGCTTCGTCCTGCGCATGGCGGGCCAGCGTATCGGGCGCGGGCAGGGGGAGGGTGAACAGCGACGCTTGCTGGCGCGCGCGCAAGGCCGCCAGTTGCGCCTGCACTTCTGTCCGGCGGGCGGCGACGGCCGCGTGCGAGGCGTGCGCCAGGGCGTTGACCCTGGCCGTGGCCGCCTCGGCCAGACCAGTGCCGTGGCTATCGGCGTTATCGGCGGCCAGCCCGAGCGCGGCGACAGCCTCGCTGCCGGCGCTGTAGGCGCGCCAGTCGGCCAGCAGCAGGCGGCCGGCCAGCAGGATGACGATGAACAGGGCGAACTGCAGCGCGTGGCGCAGCAGGAAGCGCAGGACGGCCGTCAGCAGCTGGCGCAAGGAGATGCGTCCTTAGCCGGCCGCGCTATCGGCGTCGGCACAGCATTTCTTGTACTTTTTGCCGCTGCCGCAGTGGCAGGGGTCGTTGCGGCCCGTTTTCGGCAGTTCACGCAAGACGGTGGCGCCGGGCTGGCTTTGTTTCAGGTGGCGCTGGCGCGCCCAGGCGGCGTTGATGGCGATGACGGCGGGAATGACGCCATCCATGGCCGTTTCGGCCGCGTCGTCATCAAGTTCGGCGGCCGTGGCCAGGTGCTGGATGGGCGCCAGGTACTGCGGGTGGCTCACGGCCAGGGCCGCCCACTGGGGCTTGTCCAGGGCCGTGCCAAGGACAAAACCGGCGCACCAGGCGGGCACGCTCCATTCGGGGCCGCAGACGTAGATGGGCTCGAAGCTGTCCGGGTCCTTCGCCAGCCATTCGACCATGTAGGCGTGGTGGCGCTGCGCCAGGCCGGCCGCCCGTTCGCTGGCGGCGTCGGGCACGGGCGCGGCGCTGCCCGCCGCCTTGTCCCAGACCCAGGGTAACCATTGCTCAACTGCAATTTGTTTCGGGCTCAGGGCGACGGCGGTCAGAAAACCTTCCAGCATCGACACGTCCATGGCGCGGCTGGCCAGCGCGGGCGCGGCCAGCAGGGTGTCGAGTTCGGCGTATTCGTCGTCGGAGAGGGGCGTGGTGGTGGAAATGCTGGACATGGGATTCTTTTTCGGTGTTGGTCGGGTGGCCGCTGGCCATGGCAGTATTGTACCGCCCGCCAGGGCAAAAACCGGCGCCGCAATGAAAAACGGCGGCCCGCGGGCCGCCGTTCTGATCTACAACAAGACGCTTACTTCACGCCGTGCATCAGTTTGTTGATCAGCGGTGCGATCAGGAACAGCACGACGCCGGCGCCCAGCAGGGACCAGAAGCCGAAGGTGTAGCCGGACAGGGCCGACTGCACCGACATGCCGCTTTCGCCGCTGACGTGGCTGGCGAAGATGCCCGACAGGTTGTTGCCGATACCGGTCGACAGGAACCAGCCGCCCATGCCCAGGCCCACCAGGCGCACCGGCGCCAGCTTGGTGACCATCGACAGGCCGATAGGCGACAGGCACAGCTCGCCGATCGATTGCAGCACGTAGACGGTGGTCAGGGTCCAGAACGGGATCTTGTTGTCGGCGCCAACCAAGCTCGACAGAGCGAAGATCAGCAGGCCGAAGGCCAGCGCATTGCCCAGCAAGCCCAGGCCGAATTTGCGCGGGATCGACGGATTGACGTTGTGGCGCGCCAGGAAGACCCAGACGGCGGCGATGATGGGCGCGAAGACGATGATGGCCACCGAGTTGACGGTCTGGAAGTAGGCGGTCGGGAAGATCCAGAAGCCCAGGTCGCGGTTGACGATCTTGTCTGCCAGGAAGGTAAACGAGCTGCCTGCCTGTTCGAAGAACATCCAGAACAGGATGTTGAAGACAAAGATCAGCAGCATGGCGATGACGCGGTCGCGCGCAATTTTACCGTTGCGTATGCCTTCGATCATCAGCATGACGGCCAGGCCGACGAACAGCACGGTCAGGACGATTTGCAGCTTTTCAGCGCCGACGGTCAGCAGGAAGTACATCAGCGGGATCACGCACAGGGAACCGACGGCCACCCAGACGACGCGCATCGGGCTGCCGGAACCGGCTTCCGGCGCGCCGATGCCCTTCAGGGCGCGGCGGCCGATGAAGAACCATACCAGGCTGATCAGCATGCCGAAACCGGACGCCATGAAGACCATCTTGTACGACGGCATGGCGCTGGTGCCGAAGATCGACTCGGCCAGCCACTGGGTAAAGACGGGCGCGACCATGGCGCCCATGTTGATGCCCATGTAGAAGATCGTGAAGCCGCTGTCGCGGCGCGGATCGGCGGTCGTGTACAGCTTGCCGACCATGGTCGAGATGTTCGGCTTGAACATGCCGTTACCGACGATCATCGTGGCCAGGCCCAGGTTGAAGATGTCCTGGTTCGGCACGGAGATGCAGAACAGGCCGGCAGCCATGAAGATGGCGCCCAGCAGGATGGAGCGCTGGTAGCCGA
This sequence comes from Janthinobacterium sp. GW458P, assembly GCF_002127585.1. GTDB lineage: Bacteria > Pseudomonadota > Gammaproteobacteria > Burkholderiales > Burkholderiaceae_D > Janthinobacterium. The sequence continues at coordinate 5,851 of NZ_NEGZ01000090.1, read as the reverse complement.
TGACGCGGTCGGCGATGTAGCCGCCGAACAGGGCGCCGGCGTACACCAGCGCGAGGAAGGAACCGTAGGTCAGGTTGGCCGCTGCCTGTCCCGAACCGTCGCCGCCGTGGAACTGGGCCACGATGTACAGTACCAGCGCCCAGCGAACTCCGTAGAACGCGAAGCGTTCCCAGAATTCAGTCATGAACAACATCCACAATGGGCTCGGATGGCCCATAATCTGCTTGAACTCGGGAATAACGGCTTCCTTGTTGGGCGTAGTCGCACCGCTCATGCGGTTCCTCCTGAAAAATTATTATAGTCGATCGATAAAACAAACTTATGGAAGCCTGCGGGCGGCGGGGACTCTCATGAAGAACCTCACGCACGGGAATTCCAATAGGCTGGCATTCTAATCTACAAATTGCGCTGAGCGAAGATTTCGATTCGCATTAGCAAGAATGACTGTTTCATATTGATCAAACCGGTTTGCGGGCAAGGACGGCCCCGGCGATTTTGCGGCGGCACAGCACAACTTGCCTGACTTGTCGTATATTGAGGGTGCAACATCTTCGAGGATCGATTTTTAAAGGATTTTTCGCATTATGGAACACGACGTTATCGATACTCTGGTTTCACCGGAAGGCCGCCTGGACGTGCTCTCCAAGACGGAAGTCAATAAACTGCTCGACACCAGCCAGGGCGGCCTGTACAACACCTTCCGCCGCTGCGCGCTGGCGGTCTTGAATTGCGGCAGCACCATCGACGATGGGCGCGCCCTGCTTGAGCGATATCAATCGTTTGAAATCTCCATCATCCAGCGCGAGCGCGGCATCAAGCTCGACATCAAGGGTGCGCCGGCCATCGCCTTTGTCGACGGCAAGATGATCAAGGGCATCCATGAGCATCTGTTTGCCGTCTTGCGCGACATTATCTTCGTCAGCGATGAAGTGACGGGCAACCCGAAATTCGATTTGCAGAGCACGGAAGGCGTGACGGACGCCGTCTTCCACATCCTGCGCAACGCCAACGTGCTGCAAACCCAGCTCAACCCGAATCTGGTGGTGTGCTGGGGCGGTCACTCGATCAACCGCGCCGAATACAATTATTCGAAGGAAGTGGGCTACCAGCTGGGCTTGCGCGGCCTCGACATCTGCACGGGCTGCGGCCCCGGCGCCATGAAGGGCCCCATGAAGGGCGCCACCATCGGCCACGCCAAGCAGCGCCTGCACAATGGACGCTACCTGGGCATCACCGAGCCGGGCATCATCGCCGCCGAGTCGCCCAACCCCATCGTCAATGACCTCGTCATCATGCCGGACATCGAAAAACGGCTGGAAGCGTTCGTGCGCGCCGGCCACGGCATCGTCGTCTTCCCCGGCGGCGCGGGCACGGCCGAAGAGATTTTGTATATCCTCGGCATTTTGTTGCACCCGGACAATGCGGAAATTCCATTCCCGCTGATCTTCACGGGCCCGGAAACGTCGCGCGAGTATTTCGTGCAGATTAACCAGTTCATCAGCGATACGCTGGGGCCGGAAGCGCAGCAGCGCTATAAGATCATCATCGACGACCCGGAACTGGTGGCGCGTGAAATGCTCGACGGCATACGCCAGGTGCGCGAATTCCGCAAGGCCCACAGCGACGCCTATTATTTCAATTGGCTCTTGAGAATCGACCACGAATTCCAGAAGCCGTTCCAGCCCACGCATGAAAACATGCGCAACCTGAGCCTGCACAAGAACCAGGCCACGCACTTGCTGGCGGCCCAGCTGCGCCGCGCGTTTTCGGGCGTGGTGGCGGGCAACGTCAAGGATGACGGCATCCGCTCGATCGAGGAACACGGCAACTTCGAAATCCACGGCGACAAGGACATCATGGGCCCGATGGATGCGCTGCTGGCGTCGTTCGTGGCGCAGCACCGCATGAAATTGGCAGGCACGGCGTATGTGCCGTGTTATACGGTTGTACAGTAATGTGACTGCCGGGATCAGACCCGCCGGGTCTGACCCCGGGTTTTGCCGTTGGGGTTAAAAAAAGCCGCCTGATCGCAAGATCAGGCGGCTTTTTTTGCCTTGAAGCATCGAACGCCTGAAAAGTCGTCGCGAGCAAATGGGAGTTGCGGCTAAGAAGCGCAACTGTGCTGGGCACGGGGCCGCCGAGGCAGTGAGCATCGCAGCCCGCAAATCGCGACGCGCAGCAGATTTTTCAGGTGTTCATCATTCTTCGCGGCGCAGGTGCGGGAACAGCAATACGTCGCGGATGTTCGGCGAATCGGTGATGATCATCATCAAACGGTCGATGCCGATGCCGCAGCCGCCGGCTGGCGGCATGCCGTATTCCAGCGCGCGGATGTAGTCGGCGTCGTAGAACATCGCCTCTTCATCGCCGGCATCCTTGGCGGCCACTTGCGCCAGGAAGCGGGCCGACTGGTCTTCCGCGTCGTTCAACTCGGAGAAGCCGTTGGCGATTTCGCGGCCCACCATGAACAGCTCGAAGCGTTCCGTGATGCCGGCCACCGTGTCGGAAGCGCGCGCCAGCGGCGACACTTCGACCGGGTAGTCGATGATGTAGGTCGGTTCCCACAGCTGCGCTTCAGCCGTCTCTTCGAACAGCGCCAGTTGCAGCGCGCCCAGGCCGGCCGTGGCGAACGGCTTGACGCCGAATTTTTTCAGCTCTTCCTTGATGAATTCGGCATCGTTCAGCTGCACGGCGGTGTAGCCTGGAGCGTACTTGTTGATCGCTTCGACGATGGTCAGGCGGTGGAACGGTTTTGCCAGGTCCAGCTCGCGGCCGCCGTAGGTCAGGGTGGCGGTGCCGTGCGCGTCGATGGCGGCCTGGCGGATGACGGCTTCGGTGAAGTCCATCAGCCATTTGTAGTCGGTGTAGGCCGCGTAGAATTCCATCATCGTGAATTCAGGGTTGTGACGGATCGACACGCCTTCATTGCGGAAGTTGCGGTTGATCTCGAACACGCGGTCGAAGCCGCCCACGACCAGGCGCTTCAGGTACAGTTCGGGCGCGATGCGCAGGAACATCTGCATGTCGAGCGCATTGTGGTGCGTGATGAACGGCTTGGCTGCGGCGCCGCCGGGAATCGTGTGCAGCATCGGCGTTTCCACTTCCATGAACTCGTTCTTTTCCATGAAGCGGCGGATCGACGAGATGGCGGCGGTACGGGCCTTGAAGGTGCGGCGCGTCTCTTCGTTCATGATCAGGTCGACGTAGCGCTGGCGGTACTTCGTTTCCTGGTCGGCCAGGCCGTGGAATTTGTCCGGCAGCGGGCGCAGCGACTTGGTGATCAGGCGCAGTTCGGTGACCTTGATGGTCAGTTCGTCCGTCTTGGTCTTGAACAGCGTGCCTTGCACGCCCAGGATATCGCCCAGGTCATAGTGGTGCAGGGCGGCCATGGCCGCTTCGCCGGTGAGGTCGAGCGTGGCGTAGATCTGGATGCGGCCGTCGGCCTTCGGGCCGGAAGCGTCCTGCAGGGTGGCGAAGGCGGCTTTCTTGCCCGCTTCGCGCTTGAGCATCATGCGGCCGGCCAGCACCACGTGTACGGGGTTTTCTTCCAGTTCCTCGCGCGACTTGCCGTCGTATTGCGCGTGCAGGTCGGCCGCCTTGTGCTCGGGGCGGAAATCGTTCGGGAAGGCGACGCCTTGTTCGCGCAGTGCGGCCAGCTTGGCGCGGCGCTCGGCGATGATCTTGTTTTCATCGGGGGCGGCGGCTTGTTCTTGGATATCCGTAGTCATGGTGTTCTTCTTGATTGATGATTGATGGTTATGTCGTTGGCGTGCCGGCGGCAAACGCTGCCGGCTGGCTGGCGAACAGCGCCTCGACATCGAGTTGGCTGAAATCCGGTGCGATGCAGATGACGTTGTCGAAGCCGGCAAATGCTGCGGCCGGCAGGGTGGTGGTCAGCACCACCGCCCGCATGCCGGCGCGGCGCGCCGCTTCCACGCCCAGCGGCGCGTCTTCGAAGACGATGCAGTGCTCGGGCAGGGCGCCGGCCAGCCGCGCGCCCTTGAGAAATACGTCGGGATGCGGCTTGCCCCGCTCCACATCCGAGGCGCCGACGATGGCGTCGAAACGCCGGCGCAGGTCCAGGCCGTCGAGCGTGAAGTCGATGTTTTCCGTCGGCGCCGCCGAACCGACCACCAGCGCCACCTGATTGTCGCGCGCGCTGGCCGTCAGGGCGTCGAAACCGGCGACGGTGGCCAGGTGCGGGCCATACATGTCGCGGTAAACGACTTCCTTTTCGGCCAGCAGGGTGACGTGGTCGGCATCCTCGCCCAGGTATTTGGCGATGATTTCGCGGCCATGGCGCCCGGCCGTGTCGCGGAAAAAGGCGTCCGCGTCCAGCGTCCGGCCCTGGCGTTCAAAGAACGCCAGCCACGAGCGCGTGTGGAAGGCCATGTTGTCGACGATCGTGCCATCCATGTCGAACAGGAAGGCACGCTGCGCCGGAGCCGGAGCGGAGGCGTTCATCCTTACACGCCTTGCTTGAGCGAGGCGGAGATGAAGTCGTCGATGTCGCCATCGAGCACGCCCTTGGTATTGCCCGTCTCGAAACCGGTGCGCAAGTCCTTGATGCGCGACTGGTCCAGCACGTAGGAGCGGATCTGGTGACCCCAGCCCACGTCTGTCTTCGAGTCTTCCAGCTTTTGCTGCTCGCTCATGCGCTTGCGCAGTTCATGCTCGTACAGTTTCGCTTTCAGCATTTCCATCGCTTCGGCGCGGTTGCGGTGCTGCGAACGGTCGTTCTGGCACTGCACCACGATGCCGGTCGGCGCGTGGGTCATGCGGACGGCGGAATCGGTCTTGTTGATGTGCTGACCGCCGGCGCCCGACGCGCGGTAGGTATCGACGCGGATATCGGCCGGGTTGACGTCGATCTCGATCGAATCGTCGACTTCCGGATACACGAACAGCGACGTAAACGACGTATGGCGGCCGTTGGCCGAGTCGAACGGCGACTTGCGCACCAGGCGGTGCACGCCCGTTTCCGTGCGCAGGAAGCCGTAGGCGTGGTCGCCCTCGACCTTCAGGGTGGCCGTCTTGATGCCGGCTACCTCGCCGTCGGACTGCTCGAGGATTTCAACTTTAAAACCCTTGCGTTCGCAATAGCGCAGGTACTGGCGCAGCAGCATCGAAGCCCAGTCCTGGGCTTCCGTGCCGCCGGCGCCTGCCTGGATATCGATGAAGCAGTTGTTCGGGTCCATCGGATTGTTGAACATCCGGCGGAATTCCATGCTTTCGATGACCTTGCGGATTTCCTGCACGTCCTGCTCGATCGCTTCGAGCGTCTCGTCATCGCCTTCTTCGCGGGCCATGTCGAACAGGTCGCGGGTGTCGCGCAGGTCGGCATCGGCCTTGGCGAGCGTGAAGACGATGGCTTCCAGCGCCTTCTTCTCTTTACCGAGGTCCTGGGCGCGCTTGGGATCGTTCCAGACGGTAGGGTCTTCCAGCTCTTCGTTGACTTGCTCTAGTTTCTCCGACTTGACAGTGAAGTCAAAGATACCTCCGAAGTTCGGCTTCGCGGACCGTCAGGTCGTTGAGCAGGGCGGAGATGATATTGATGCGTTCGGCTTCCATAATGTTCTGGTCTTCTATGGTGAAATCAAACCCTGAATTATACGCGAGCGCGGCGCGTTTCCGCTGCCGCCGCGGCGCAATTGCCGCCGCGCGGGGCAATAAAATGACGTTTTTGCTGTATTTGCGACAATATTTTTGCCTTGATGATGGCGAGAGCGCTGCGTATGATGCTGGCGATATTGTCTTTCCAGAGGAACTCTCATGCGCCAACCCTTGCGCCAACTCCCCCGTCTCGCCCTGCTGCCGCTGCTGCTGGCCGGCTGCGGCGCCTTGCCGCCCG
>NZ_NEGZ01000009.1 GCF_002127585.1 Janthinobacterium sp. GW458P | reverse complement strand
GGCCAGCGGCGCCGTCCTGCGCGGCGGCTCCGTCATGGCGCCGGGCAAATCGAGCAGCTTGCAGCCGGCGCCGGCCCGCTTGTCCGTATAGGTCTTGTGTCCCTGCGCATCGGCGCACACGTACAGCTGTCCGTGCGCCTGTGCCGCCGCGCCCAGCAATCCTGCCATCAACGCCATTCTGTAATGCTTGGTCAATCTTCACTCCTGTCGGCTCCTGCCGCATCGATCCTGGGCCGACTATACAACACCGCACCGGCGCCGCATGGGCGCAAAGCATAAAAAAACGCGGGCAAGACCGATCGCCTCACCCGCGTTTTTTACTCACTACCGGCAGGTTGCCGGCATGGCGCCATTACAGCGAGTAGTACATGTCGAACTCCGCAGGATGCGTGGTCATGCGCATGCGCTGCACGTCCTGCATTTTCAGTTCCAGGTATGCATCGATCATGGAATCGCTGAACACGCCGCCACGGGTCAGGAACTCGCGGTCCTTGTCCAGGGCTTCCAGGGCTTCTTCCAGCGAAGCGCAGACGGTAGGGATCAGCGCGTCTTCTTCCGGCGGCAGATGGTACAGATCTTTCGAGGCGGCTTCGCCCGGATGGATCTTGTTGGCAACGCCGTCCAGGCCGGCCATCAGCAGTGCGGCGAAGCACAGGTACGGGTTCGCCAGCGGATCCGGGAAGCGCGCTTCGACGCGGCGGCCTTTTGGATTGGCCACGTGCGGGATGCGGATCGAGGCGGAACGGTTTTTCGCCGAGTACGCCAGTTTGACCGGCGCTTCGTAGCCTGGCACCAGGCGCTTGTACGAGTTGGTGCCCGGATTGGTGATCGCGTTCAGTGCCTTGGCGTGCTTGATGATGCCGCCGATGTAGTACAGGGCGAAATCGGACAGGCCGGCATAGCCGTCGCCAGCGAACAGGTTTTTGCCATCTTTCCATACGGATTGATGCACGTGCATGCCCGAACCGTTGTCGCCAACGATAGGTTTCGGCATGAAGGTGGCGGTCTTGCCATAGCTGTGCGCCACGTTCCACACCACGTATTTCAGGTTTTGCGTCCAGTCGGCGCGCTCGACCAGGGTCGAGAACTTGGTGCCGATTTCATTCTGACCGGCGCCGGCCACTTCGTGATGATGTACCTCAACCGGGATGCCCAGCGATTCCAGAATCAGGCACATTTCCGAACGCATGTCCTGGAAGCTGTCCACTGGCGGCACGGGGAAGTAGCCGCCCTTGACGGTAGGACGGTGGCCGCTGTTGCCGCCTTCAATGTCCTTGCCGGTCGACCACGAACCTTCGTCCGAACCGATCTTGACGAAGCAGCCCGACATGTCGATCTTCCAGCGCACGCTGTCGAAGATGAAGAATTCCGGCTCAGGGCCGAAGTAGGCGGTGTCGCCCATGCCCGACGATTTCAGGTAGGCTTCGGCGCGTTTCGCGATCGAGCGCGGGTCGCGGTCGTAGCCCTTGCCGTCCGACGGTTCGATCACGTCGCACTGCATGAACAAGGTCGTTTCTTCCATGAACGGGTCAATATTGGCCGTGTTTGGATCCGGCAGCAGGATCATGTCGGACGCTTCAATGCCTTTCCAGCCAGCGATCGAAGAACCGTCAAAGGCGTGGCCCGACTCGAATTTGTCCATATCGAAGTGCGACACGGGAACCGTCACGTGCTGCTCTTTACCACGGGTATCGGCAAAGCGGAAATCAACGAATTTGACTTCGTTTTCTTCTACCATCTTCAAGACTTCTGCGGCTGTCATTGCCATGCGTATCTCCTAAATGAATGTGGGGTGAGCCGACCTAAGTGCGTCTGGGCTGATGAAGCGAAGCAAACATTGCGTGCCACCAAAACTCATAAGGATCATAGCAGATTCCATGCCAGCCCCAGGAGAGACCTGGCCGCCAGGGGCAAAACCCGGCTATCCCCATGAAAGTTTTCCTGCCCACGATTTTCAGGCAAGGTTTGCGTCAAATCAAGAATGCACTATGCAAGTGCAAAAAACGAATAACGCACCATTATCGTGCATTTTGTGCGCATTCTTGAAAAATGCCTCGTTGTGGTGCATCGGGTCTGCACCGTGGTTTCCCGTTTGCGGGGCGCGGACGGCGCACTATAATCGACCATACCATCCCACTTTCTTCGAGGACGCCATGACCACCGCCGCCGACATCCTGAATACCGCCCGCAGCCGGGCCAATGAGGGCACGCCGTATGCCGGCGCCGTCACGCCGCAGGAAGCGTACGAACTGCTGCAACGCGATGGCGCCGTCAAGCTGATCGACGTGCGCACGAATGCCGAGCGCGACTGGGTTGGCCGGGTGGACATCGCCGATACCCAGCATGGTGCGGTGCAGTGGGCCACCTACCCGGGCGGCGTGCCGAATCCCGATTTTATGCAGCAACTGGCCGCCCAGGCCGGCAAGGACGAGGTGCTGCTGTTCCTGTGCCGCTCCGGCGTGCGCTCGCGCCATGCCGCCAAGCTGGCGACCGAGCACGGCTACAGCAACTGCTTCGACATCCTCGAAGGTTTTGAAGGCGACAAGGATGCGGACGGCCACCGCAAGCAGATCGGCGGCTGGTGCAAGGCAGGCTTGCCGTGGCTGGGCGCCTGACGCTGGCCGCTTGACTATCTGAACCGTGTTTGATCTGGCGGGCCACGCGATGGCCCGCCATCGGCTACAACCATCCATGCGCGCCCGATTTTTCAACTGCGGCGCCGATTCTCCTTGAAATAATGTACCTTATATAGTACAACGTAGAGGTGCGTCATGGATGCTTCCGGCTTGCGGCAGATTACCCTGCTGTTCTACGCGAACGGCAATGGCGGCGAACCCGTACGCGACTGGCTCAAGTCGCTCCCCATCGAGGAACGCCATGTCATCGGACAAGACTTGATGCATGCGCAATGGCGCTGGCCCGTGGGCATGCCCCTGTGCCGCCATCTGGGGCAAGGTTTATCGGACATTCGCAGCAGCTTGCCCGGCAAGCGCATCGCGCGCGTGCTGATCTGCCATCACGGCGATTGCCTGGTGGCGCTGCACGGCTTTATCAAGAAAACCCGGACGACGCCGGACGACGACCTGGCGCTGGCCCGCAAACGCGACAAGGAACTGACATGAACGCCACCGCCCCCCACCTCGGCAGCAGTCTCGACGACTTTCTCAAGGAAGAAGGCATCTTCGAGAAAACGCAAACCCGCGCCATCAAGGAAGTGATCGCCTGGCAACTGACGCAGGCGATGCAGGAACAAGCGATGTCGAAGACGCGCATGGCGGCCCTGCTGCAGACGAGCCGCTCGCAGCTCGACCGCCTGCTCGATCCCGGCAGCGACGTGACGCTCTCCACCCTGGAGCGGGCCGCCGCGCTGCTCGGGCGCAAGCTGTCGGTCACCCTCGTTTAAGCGAGTTAAGCGCTCAGGCCGGCTCTCCCGACTCCGGCGCCGCTATCGAATATTCGCCCATCAGCGTCAAGATGCGCTTGCGCACGAAATTGATGTGGCTGCGCAAGCCATACAGGCCATCGGCAAACGACAGGGGTATCGAGATCTGGTTGACCATGTCCTCGATCTGGTCCAGCCGCTTCAATTGCTCCGCATATACTTGCGCGCGTTGCGCTTGCGGCACGTCTTCCAGCGCCTGCTCCACCGTGCGCAGCTGGCCATACCAGCGGTACACGCGCGAGCGGATGCGCCACACGTACAACGGCGGCACGACGCGCGACAGGGGCAATATCAAGGCACCGAGCGCCACCACCAGCACCCACATGCGATCGAAGAAATTGGCCAGCCAGAAACTCATGTAGCGCTGCAGCACGGGCGCGCCATCCTTGTAGAATTTCAGCGCTTCGGGCGCGACGGGAATTTCCGTATAGCGCGCGGACGGGAACTGCCCCTGCTGCTGGAACCAGCCCGTGCCGCCGTGAATACTGGCCGCCGCCTGCACGAACAGGTCGACCAGGGCCGGATGCAAGTCTTCGCGCGCCACCAGGGTGGCGGTCGGCGCGATCAGGTGATAATCCTGCGCGGGGATGTTCTGCCCCAGGTCGACGATACCGCGCGGCAAGACCACATGCGTGAGGAAGGGCAAGCGCCGCGTGTACGCCTCCGCTTGCGAAAAATCAAACAGCTTGATGCCCGGCGTCTGCAGCAGCATCTGGATCAGCGGCGCTTCCGGCGCCGAGCTGAACACGAGGCCGTCGATGCGCCCTTCCAGCAGCGCCACCGTGGCGGGCGTATTTTGCAAGTCGCTCACCGTCAGCTCCTTCGCCTCCACGCCATTGACTGACAGCAACTGCCGGAACAGGCTGGGCACGCCCGTGCCTTCCGGCCCCAGATTGATCTTCATGCCCTTCAATTGCGTCAGCTCCGTCACCATCTTGTCTTCGCGCAGGAACAGCCACACGGGTTCCGTAAACAGGCTGCCCAGGGAAATCAAGCCATGGCGCTCGGCATCGGCGTGCTCGGTCGAGCCGCTTTGCACGAAGGCGATATCGGTCTTGCCGTTATTGAGGCGCTGCAGGTTGTCCTGCGAACCCAGCGATGGTTGCAGGGTTACCTTGATGCCGTGTTTGGCCAGGGTGGCCGCGTATTTCTTGCCGAATTCTTCATACGCGCTATTGTCCTGCCCCGTCGACAGGCTCACCTGGCGCGGCGGCGCCGGGTCGACCAGCCAGTAAGCAAGCGCGCAGAATGCGCCGACCAGCAGCAAGGTGGGACCGGCGGTGGCGAGGAAATCGCGCACGGAAAAGCGGCTGAACGCGAGGATTTTGGACATGTGGTGGCGCATAGGTTTCATGGGTGGCTACGATGCCAAGAAAACCTCAACTATGCAAGGCACTTTCACAGGCGCGGCGTGGCCAAATCCGCTACAGTAGCAGATCGATCACCTGCCCTCTGGAGCCCCGCATGCTGAAAATTCTTGGAAAAGCCGCCTCGATCAATGTCCGCAAAGTCTTGTGGACGTGCGAGGAACTCGACCTGCCCTACGAACGCGAAGACTGGGGCAGCGGCTTTCGCGCCACCGACGACCCGGCCTTCCTGGCCCTGAACCCGAACGCCATGGTTCCCGTGCTGCTGGACGGCGACCTGGTGCTGTGGGAATCGAACACGATATGCCGCTACCTGTGCGCCCAGGCGGGCCGTGAAGACTTGCTGCCAAGTAATCCCCGTGCCCGCGCGGAAGTGGAAAAATGGATGGACTGGCAAATGGGCGATTTGAACAACAGCTGGCGCTACGCGTTCATGTCGCTGGTGCGCCACAGCCCCGCGCACCAGGATGCGGCGCAGCTGGCGGCCGGTATCGCGGGATGGAACAAGATGATGGGCGTGCTGGAGCAGCAGTTGCAGCGCACGGGCGCGTTTGTGTGCGGCGAGCAATTCACTCTGGCCGATATCGTGCTGGGCCTGTCCGTCAAGCGCTGGCTGATGGCCCCGATGCAACGTCCGGCATATCCGGCCATTGCCGCGTATCACGCGCGCCTGGAAGATAAAACGGCTGCGTTTGCCGGCTAATGCATTCCTAGTCCAGCTCGATTGCCTCGACCGTGCCGCCGATGACATAACAGTCGCCATCGCGGCGCACTTCGTCCAGCGAGCCGGGATCATCGTGCGTATAGGTGCCGTCGACATCGACGCACCACACATCGCCAAAACGCAGCAGCTTCACGCCGCAGCAGATGCGGTTGATGAAATTGCCCGGCGTCCGGACCAGCACTTCGCGCACCGCGCCCACCGTGATGGCGACCTGGCGCCAGACGTCGCCGTCCAGCGCATGATTTCTTGCGTACACCACGATACGCACGGCTTGCACGCCCTGCGGTCCGTACACCTGCTCGAATGATACGAGCGCGCCATCGTCAAAGCGATGATATTGCGCAAAGAGCTGCTGCGTTCTTTCCATAGCCACTTTCTCTTCCATAAAAAAACCGGCCCATTCAGGCCGGCTTTTCATTGCAGCAACGATTTAATTCGTACACTGCTTCGCCACGCCCTCGGCCGGCGCGGGCGGCTCGATCAGCGGCATCAAGCTCGGCGCCAGCGACACGAGCAATTGCACCGGCAAGGCGCTGGTGAAATCGTAGTTCTTCGATTCCGGGCCCCGCACATACGCCGTCATGCTGCCATAGAAGCGCTCGCCGATATTGAAGACGAACGTGGCCGAGCGGTTCACATAGCGCGACTCGATCAGGCGGCCGCCGGCTCCATACACGTCGAAGCGCTGGTCGCCCGTGCCCGTCTTGCCGCCCATCGGGATCGGCACGCCGTCGGCGCCGACAAACGCCGTCTTCGCCCGTTTCGCCGTGCCGTCGGACACGACTTCGCGGATGGCCTTGGCGACAGCCTTGGCCACGTCCGGCGACAGCACCTGTTCCGCTTCCACCTTGCTGCCCCGCTTGACCATGGTGTCGTACGGCGTGTTGGCGGCGAAATGCATGGAATCGATGCGCACGCTCGGCTTGCGCACGCCATCGTTGATGATGATGCCCATCAACTCGGCCAGCGCGGCGGGACGGTCTGCCGAAGCGCCCAGGGTGGTCGCATACGACGGCACCAGCGAATCGAACGGATAGCCCATCTTCTTCCACTGGCGGTGGATTTCCAGGAAACCTTCGACTTCCAGCAAGTTGGCGATGCGGCGGTCCTGCGCGTGCTTGCGGTGCGTGTTGAACAGCCATTTGTAGACTTCCTGGCGCTCCTTCTCGCTGGCCGCCACCATCTGCGACAGGGTGGAACCTTCGTGCTGGCGCAGGTACGCCACCATCCACAGTTCCAGCGGATGCACATTGGCCAGATAACCGCGGTCGGCCAGCGACCAGTTTTCCATCGCGTACTGCTGGTACATCCTGGCCACGCGCTCGGGCGGCACTTCGTTTTGCGACGGCAGGTTGGCGTTGAGGAAATCGCCGAATTCCGCCACCGTGCCCTTGGGATTGATGGTGCGGAAGATGTTCGCCAGGCGCACAGGCGTCGGGCGGATGCTGGCCAACAGAATCTTTTCCTGCTCGTCGACGCTCTTGCCGCGGTACTTCTGGTAGAAGCGGTGCAGGAATTCACGCCCTTCCTTGTCGGCAAACCGGCTCAGGTACTGGGCGCGGCGCGGATCGTCCGCATCCGCCAGCAGCGAGGCCGAGGAATCGGGGCGCGAAAACATGTAGTAGCGGGCCACGTCGCGCATCAGGCGCACGAACACCAGGTTGGTCGACTGGCGCAAGGCCTGCTGCACCGTCATGATGCGGCTGTCGTCGAGCTTGGAGAAGTTGCCGAAATGGTGCAAGCCGCCGCCCGTGAAGAAGCCTTCGCCCGGATTGCCCGAGTATTTGCGCTCCATGGCGGCCGCCAGCATGGCCGGCAGCTTGCGCGCCTCGCCGAGCGGCAAAGGTTTCAGATAGGCAATCGCCCACTGCGACAGCATGTCCTTCGGATCGACGGCGATCTTGCCCAGCTCGGCCGCGTCCATGCCCTGGTAGCGCTGGTGCAGCTGGTCGATGATGTCCAGGTACGTCACCAGGGTGCGCAGCTTGGCCGTGGAACCGAGGTCCAGCTTGGCGCCCTCGTTGATGTCGAGCGGCTGGTCGAAATTATCCGTCTGCACGCGCAGCAAGTTGGCCTGCTCACCCTTTTGCAGCAGGGTAAAGCTGTACACGACGTTGGCCGGGTCGCCATTGCCCAGCATGCCCTTGCCCGTCAAACCGGCCGCTTTCGCCACTTCCGGGTCGCGCAGCTCGCGCAAGACCTTGGTGACGGCGTTTTGTGCCTGCGCATCGAGCGTGCTGACCACTTTCAGGTCCAGGCGGTCCAGGTTGTACAAGCGCGGATCGCCGAGCATGCTGGCCAGGTGGTTGCGCACGGCATTCGAGGCCTTGCGCGTGACGAACGAGGTCGACGCTTCCGACTGCACGCCCGACGCCGCTGACGGGCGCAGCTTTTCGGCGATGGCGGCATCGCGCAGCTGCGCCGAGATCACGCCCGCCTGCGCCAGCAGGCGCAGATGGCTGTTGGTCAGCACTTCCAGGTCGGCGCCGCCGGCTACCAGGTAGTGGGACGGACGGCGCTGCGCGATCAGCAGGCTCAACGCCTGCTTGTAGGCCAGCGCGCTGCCGGGTTGATCCATTTTTCCACTGAGCAAAGTTTTCACTTCGGCAAACGGGCGGCCATACCAGACCCACATGCCGTCGCCGATGCCGTTGACCTCGCCAAAGCCGCTCTTTGCCGACAGCGGCACGGTATTGAGATAGTTGACGACGATCTTGCGCCGCGCTTCCATGGTGTTTTCGCCATCCTGGTACGAGCGCAGGCTGGCCGACATCATCTGCAGCAGCTTGTCCTGCATGGAGCTGGTGCGGCCGTCTTCCGAATGCCGGTACTTTTCGATCTGCGTGGCCAGGGTGCTGCCGCCGCCGCCCCGGTGGCCGCCGAACAGGTTCAGCGCCTTGTCCAGAATCGCCTTGCTCAGGCGGTCCCATTCGACGGCGGGATTGCGCCCGGGCGTGCCAGGATCGAGCAATTCGCGGTTTTCGATGAACAGCAGGCTTTGCACCAGCGCCGGCGGCGCATCGGCAAAGCCGTCGAACATGCGCTCGGGATAGCTGGCCGCGAACAGGGGCGCGGCGCGGCAATCGAGGATGCTCAATCCCGCGCGGTTTTTCTCGTGATAGGTGGCAAAGATGCCCATGTCGACCAGTTGCACCATTTTCGGCGACATGCGCGCCTGCGCCGTGACCGCATAGTCGCGCGCATTGAGCTTGGTGATGAAGTCGGGCAGGCTGGCATAGCCGAGGCGCTCGTCATAAGGGCCATGCTGCGGATAGCGGATGGCGCCGGCAGGCGCGGAGCCAGGCTCGACCTTGTATGTCAGCTGGCGGTCCAGGCGCGAGAAAAACTCCGCCTGCAGGGCCGAGGTGCGCACTTCGCGCATGACGAACCAGGCCACGCCGGCGATCAGCGCCAGCACAATGATCAGGAAAATGGGCCAGATGCGCGAACGGCGCTTCTTCGGCGGGCTTGCCGGCGGCGGCGCCTCGGGGCCGGCTTCGGCCGCCGGGTCGGTGGGGAGCCGCTCTTGCGCGGCCAGGTTGACGCCTGTGTCTTTCATGGGATGCTGGGGTAAGGTTGGGTTTGGACGGCGCGGAAAATGCGGCAGCGATACCGCTCCGCGCAGGATAAGACGAGGGCCAGACAGGCCCGGTCACAACAAAGCTTGCTTAACATGATGTCCATACCGGTGAATCAAAAAAACGCTCTACTGCACAGGCAGGCAACCCCGTGTCTGACACGCGGAGTCCCTGTTCACCATTCCACCACATCGGCATGAAAACGACTGACGAGCGCGCACAAAAATCTTGCTTCATTGAAGATTTTCGCAAAAAAACAACGACCGGGACTGTCCACTGTCGAACATGGGCCTAAGGCGGGCTGGGCGATGGCGAAAAAGCCGCCGGCGCCGGGCTGGCAGCAGCTCAGATGGTGACGTATTCCGCCTGCATGGCGTCGAGCGCGGCGCACATGTCCGCGAAGGCGGCCGCCGCTTGCTTCGGCTCGCCCTTGACGCCCAGTTCGATATGCCGGCGCGTCTGTGCGTCGCCCACGCTGGGCAGGCTGAAAACCTTGATCAACGGAAACTCCGCCTCGAGGCGCACCATCAGCGGCGTCAGCAGCGATTCCGCCGTTTCATACACGAGCAAGGCATGTTCCGCATGCGGCACCTGGTTGAACAAATGGCTGTAATGCGTGTCGAGCACCCATTCGATCATGGGCCAGGACATGACGGGAAAACCAGGCACGAAATAGTGCTCGCGCACGGCAAAGCCGGCAATCTTGTTGTACGGATTCGGAATCAGCTCGGCGCCTTCGACAAATTCCGCCATTTTCAGGCGATGCAGGTTTTCCGGCGAGTTCAGGTCCGCCGGCGCGCCCGCCTCTGCGCCCATTTCCGTGATCCGTTGCTGGATGTTCGCCTTGCCCTGCGGATGCAGCACCAGCGGCAAGCCCAGCGCATCGGCCGCCGCCTGGCGCGTATGGTCATCCGGCGTGGCGCCGATGCCGCCAAAGCTGAAAACGATGTCGCCGCTGGCAAAGCTGCGCTTGAGCAAGGCCATCAGGCGCGCCGGCTCATCGCCCACGTATTCCGCCCAGCTCAGCTGCAAGCCGCGCTGCTTGAGCATTTGCACCACTTTCGGGAAATGCTGGTCAGTGCGCTTGCCCGACAGGATTTCGTCGCCGATGATGATCAATCCGATAGCCATGAAATTTCCTTCTTTGATTCAATAGTTAAGCTCAGGCATCCGCCGGCGCCACGTCCGTCATGCCGCGCTGGCCCCGCAGGCGCGCCAATGCTTCCAGGCAGTAATACTGGAACCACAGGCCCGTAAAGATAAAGATCAGCACATACAGCCAGATGGCGAACGCCGCCAGGAAGGGGAAAAACACCACCGACATCGCGCCGCCCATCCACAGCAGGCCAGGCACGGCGCCGGCCGCGCCGGAGACCATGCCGATGGCCAGCAGGGGCCAGCGCTGCGTGCGCATGACGGCGTGGCGCTCGTCCACGCTGGCATAATCGGCCATGGCGTCATACGCCATCACGCGGTAGGTCAGCCAGCCCCACAGCACGGCTTGCCCCGCCAGTGCGGCGGGCGGAAACGCGTACAGGGGCAGCAGGATGACCCAGGCGACGATGAACAGCAAGAAAGTGGCCAGCGAGGTGCCGACGCTGCCAAGCAGGCTGCCGCCATGCTTCTTTTCCAGCTGCGCAAAGTGCCGCCCGCCCACGTGGCGGCCGATGGCCGGCATGGCGAACAGGCCCATGAAGATCAGCGCCGTCAGGATCATCAGCGGCAGCAGCATGAACATGGCGATCAGGGGTACGATGACGGCTTTGAGCACGCCCAGGCCGAAGGTGGCCAGCACCTGGCCGCTGGTGCGGAAGAAATCGTACTGCGTAAACAGCGCATGCAGGCTGTCGATCAGCGGCTGCAGGCCCACGTACAGCAGGGCGCCCCACACCACCACCGACAGGATGAACGGCACTGCGCTCAGCAGCAGTATCCTGCCGTGCCATTGCGACAGGAAAGCACGGCCATACGAATTCAACACATTGCGCATCAGCGGCGTCCTTTTCGTTTAATTCTTGCAAATTCCACCATGCGGCGCAGGCCCAGCCATTGCTGCTGCCAGAAGCCGCGGCCATAGTTGCGCCCGGGGCGGCCCACGCCTTGGCTGTCGATGCGGGCCAGCTGGTCGCGCACGCCCGTGCGCGCATAGCCGGCCGAGAAATTCGCGGTACCCAGCAGCATATCCCAGATCGGCAAGACCACGCCGAAGTTGCAACCGCCCAGGCTGCCCTTGCCTGCCGACTCATGCCCCACGCCAATGGCGTGATGCGTGCGGTGGAAACGGGGCGAAATCAGCAGCCGCTCGCCGATGCGGCCGAAGTGTATCCTCACATTTGCGTGCTGCAAGCTTTGCAGGATGCGCGAAATCGACACGAGCAGCACATACTGGCCCGGCGGCACGCCGATACCGAGCGCCACCAGCGCCATCACCACGTCGCGCAGGAAGTCGTCGAGCAGGTGGTTGCGGTCATCGCTCCACAAGTTCATGTTCTGCTGGCTGTGATGCAGGCTGTGCAAGCCCCACCACCAGCCGAAATGGTGCGAAGCCCGGTGGTAGCAATAGTCGACGAAGTCCAGTATCACAAAATAAATGATAAAACTGAGCAGCGGACTGATGCCGGGCAACAGTGATTCCAGGTTCAATGGATGGATATTGTCGAAACGCAAAGCGCCCGCCAATGCATCCATCAGCGGATCGAGCGTGAAGAAGACCAGCACGGAAAACAGGCCGATGCGGTGCAGCACGGTATAAATAAAATCGTTCCAACGGGCACGCGGGTCGGTGATCTTTTGCGCGGGAATCAAGGCTTCGAGCGGACGCAGCACGAGAAACAGCAGCAGCAGTTCGCACAGGCCGATCAGCAGCCATTCCGTGCCTTCGAACGCCTCTTCCGTGAATTCGCCAAAACCCAGGTGGTAGACGAGGGGATTCACCACAGTCTGGAACAGCCAGCCTTGCGCCACGCCAAACGCGTCGACCACGGCGTCGATGGCCGGCGTGACGAAGTTGAGGATATCGGCGGCGATCATGGCTGGCCCTTCTTCTGCGCGTAGGCGGGATGCGCGCGCAGGGTGGCAAAACAGAAACCCTTGTCTTGCAGGCCAGAAATCAGGGCATCGAGGTTGGCGGGCGCCCACGGCTCCTTGCGCGACCAGATGCCCATGTGCGCAATGAAAATGTCGCCGCTGCGCAAGTTCGCCAGCGCTTTCTTCAGCAGCATGGCGTTCGGGTACTTATCGCTGGGCAGTTCATCGCCCGAATACCCGGCCGGTGCCCAGCCCGCGTGCTGGTAGCCGCAGGCGCTGCCGGCCGCCAGGGTGCGCGGCGACGTGTAGCCGCCCGGCGCGCGCCAGAACGGGTCGAGCTTGCGGCCCGTCAGTTCCTGGAAGCGCGTATCGACGCGGCGCAATTGCTCGCAGAACTGCTTATCGGTGAAGGAGGCCAGCTTGCCGCCGTCCTTGCCGAACTGGGGCTTGACCTGGATCAAGCCGTTGGCCAGATCCTTCTTCCAGTACACGTGGTCAAACGTATGCGTGCCGAACGCATGGCCTTCGGCGACCCTGGCTTTCCAGTACGGCGCCCACGACGGGTCCAGCGAGTAGTCGCCGCGCGTGGTCTTTTCGTTGGCCAGGAAGAACGTGGCCTTCACATGGCGTTGATTGAGCACGTCGGCAATCAGTTGCGCTTGCGACTGGCTGCCCGTGTCGAAGGTCATGTAGATCGTGCCCTTGCAGGCGGCAGGCGCTGAAGCTGCGGCTGATACAGGAACAGGTGCGACAGGGGCGGCGGCATGCGCGGTCGACAACATCGCGCTGGCGCACAGCAGCATGGCGGGCACATGGCCCGCAAAAGTGAGGCGTTGCATCATCACACCCGTCATCACATGCGTGGCGAGTGGGTGGCGAAATACACGCCATGGGGCGAGCGGCCCACCGGTATCGTCTTGATCACCTTGCGCGTGGTCAAATCGATCACGGCCACTTTCTTGATCCAGCGCAAGGTGACCCACATGGTCTTGCCATCGGGCGTGATTTCCATGCAATCGGGGCCACCGGGCACGTTGATGGTGCCCACGTTTTCCAGGGTTTGCTGGTCGATGATGTTGATGGTGTTCGACACGCGGTTCGACACGAACGTCATGCGCTTGTCACCGAGCGCGCGGAAATTATGCGTGCCGGCGCCCGCCTTGATGCGCTTGACGGTCTTTTGCGTGCGCCAGTCGATCACTTCCACGTAATCGCTGCCCATGATGCCAACCAGCAAATATTTACCGTCGGGCGTCATCGTGATGCCGGCCGGCGCGGGACCGACGGGCATGGTCCATTTCACCGTCTGCGTGGCCAGGTCGATGGCGCTGACCTGGTTGCTGCCCTGCTGCGTAATGAACGCCATGCTGCTGTCGGCCGTGAAGGCCATGTGGCTGGGCAGCTTCGGCAGCGCGATGCGCTTGGCCAGGGTCAGGTTCTTGCCGTCGTAGCGGTACAGGTCGATGCGGTCCAGACGCAGCGAATTCGAGATGAACCACTTCTGATCCGGCGAAAAGCCGATCTGGTAGGGGTCGAGGATGTTGCTGATGCGGCGCTGGATCTGGCCCGACACGGGGTCAAGGAAGATCAGCTCGTTGCCGACGGAGCTGGCGACGATCAGCGACTTGCCGTCCGGCGTCTCCATCAGGTGATGCGGTTCCTTGCCGACGGCAAAGGTGGACAGGGGAGCATAGGTTTTCTGGTCCAGCAGTTGCACCGTGGCATCACGGGAATTGAGCACGACCACCACTTCGGCTTGCGCCGTAGACATTGCGGAAACCAGGCACAGCGAGGAAAAAACAAGGCGGCGTAGACTGCGGAACATGGCAAAAATCACTGTTAAATACAAAACAGGCATTTTACGTGGAAACACTGTATTGATTGTATTAAATCCCCCCTTAAATACGACCATCGGTCACATCGTGCCGCAATTTTCCCTTTTTCCTGCGCCGGGCCTGGAATGGCGCTTTGCAACTCATTGCTCTACAATCTGAAGCTTTCATCGCCTACACAAGGATAATCATGACCACCACCACTACCGCTTCCGGCCTGCAATACATCGATACCGTCGTCGGCGAAGGCGCTGAAGCGCAAGCCGGCAACAATGTTGTCGTGCATTACACGGGCTGGCTGCAAAACGACGACGGCAGCGCCGGTTCGAAATTTGATTCGAGCAAGGACCGCAACGACCCGTTCGAATTCCCGCTGGGCGCAGGCCGCGTCATCCAGGGCTGGGACGAAGGCGTGCAAGGCATGAAAGTGGGCGGCAAGCGCCAGCTGATCATCCCGGCAGCACTGGGCTATGGCGCACGCGGCGCCGGCGGCGTGATTCCACCGAACGCCACCCTGATTTTCGACGTCGAACTGCTGGGCGTATAAGCACCGACCAGGCTGCGTTCGCATGACCGCGCCCGGCGCCGCCCCTGTTCACGCAGCGGCGGCGCTTTTGTTTTGAGTATGTCCTCTAATGCACGGCGCGCTTTTTTCACTATGATGTCAGGCACTGCAGCACGCACGGTGGCCACTCCGCCGTGCCTGCCGCACTTTTCCAGCGATTCCCTCAGCACACAGGAGCCATCATGAGTTTACAAGAGCAATTCGACCAAGCGCAGCTCGATTCCAAGACCCTGTCCGAGCGTCCGGACAATATGACCTTGCTGAAAATTTACGCCTTGTTCAAGCAAGCGTCGAGCGGCGACGCCACCGGCGAACGCCCCGGCATGACCGACTTCGTCAACCGCGCCAAGTTCGATGCCTGGGCGGCCCTGGCCGGCACGTCGAAGGAAGATGCGCAACAGCAATACATCGACCTGATCGAAGACTTGAAGGACTGATTCTTCCCTGCCCCGGCGCCCGCCGGGGCAATGTTATTATTTCCGCATGACACTATCACCGCTTTCCCTTGTTTCCCTGGCGCACGCCGCCGACCTGCCCCGTTTGTTCGACGTCTGGCACCTGTCCGTGCGCGCCACCCACGATTTCCTCGCCGACAGCGATATCGATTTCCTCTGCCCCTACGTGCGCGATGAGCTGGCCAGGGTGGCCGCCGAAGGCCTGCTGCACGTGCTGCGCGATGCCGATGGCAGCGCTTACGCCTTCCTGTGCGTCGAGCATGCCAAGATCGAAATGCTGTTCGTGCATCCCGATCAGCGCGGCAGCGGCGCCGGCCGCACGCTGGTCCAGTACGCCATCACGGCCTTGGGCGCCAGGGTTGTCGACGTCAACGAGCACAACACGCAAGCGCACGGCTTTTACCGCCACCTGGGCTTTGTCGGGGAAAGCCGCTCGGAATGCGACCCGTTCGGCAAGCCTTTCCCCATTTTGCACCTGAAACTGGCCGAAAACGGCTGAAAACTCACCAAAAACCACCAAAACAGGCCGTTAACGCAAAAGTGGCTACCAAATCGGTAGCCACTTTTTTTACGCCGGTATCAGCCGTAAATTACTTTTTCGCTGCCGCCAGCGCCTGCGCGATCCAGCCGTCAAACGTCTGCTGGTGGTACTTGATCCAGCCGGCCGTATGGCGGGCAATATCGGCCTGCGTGTTTTCTCCGCGGCGCATGCGCTCGTTCTGCGCATTGATGTCGGCCACGGGCAATTGCATCACCTCGAACAGCTTGGCCGCGGCCGGATTTTTCTCCGCCCAGGCTTTGTTCGATACGATGCGCGCCGTGTTGACGGCAAAACCGTAGTCGCTGCCATCGTCGAGGCGGGTATTTACCTTATCCGGATTGGCCGAGAACGGCACTTTGAGCCAGACCACGTCCTTGCCCGGCACCAGCACGCCGCTGACCCAGTATGGCGTCCATGTGTAGTACAAAATCGGTTCGCCACGCTTGTAGCGGCCCAGGGTATCGGCGATCAGGGCCGCATAGCTGCCCTGCACGTGCGTCACCGTCTCGCGCAATTTGTACGCATCCATGTGGTTCTCGATCAGTGCTTCGCAGCCCCAGCCGGGGTTGCAACCCGTCAAGTCGGCCTTGCCGTCGCCATCGTGGTCGAACAGCCTGGCCAGGGTGGGATCGCGCAACTGGTCGATATTCGTGATGTTGTACTTCTCGGCAGTGGCCTTATCGATCAGATAACCTTGCGCCGCAGGACCCGCATACTGGCCCGTGCGCAGCAGCTTGGCGTCGCCGCCCGCATTGTTATAGAAATCCTTGTGCATCGGGTCCCAGTGCACGGCCATGAAGGTGGCGTCGCCGTTGGCGATGGCGATATGCGCCGTCGGATACTCCACTTCCTTGATCGGCTGCACTTCATAGCCGAGCTTTTCCAGGGCCTTGTCGACCAGCATGGTCTGGAAGGTTTCTTCCGCGATCGAGCTTTGCAGCGGCTGTACCTTGACGCCCTTGCCGGGCAGCGCATCGGCCGTTGCGGCCGGCGCCTGCGCCATGGCCAGGCTGGTGGTCAGGGCCATGGCGGCGATGGCCAGGGCGGAAAACAGCTGGAACTTGCGTTGCGATTTTTGCGTTTCTTTAAAATGTGCGATTTGATGCATGTAAATCCTTTCTTATTGTGCGTTGGCCAGCGTTGCTTGCTGTTCAACATTATTTTTCTCCGTATTGCCGCGCACCAGGCGCAGCACGAAACCGGCAGGACCCGTCTGGTACCAGTGGCGCACGCCGCGGCGTGGCTGGCCCATCGCTTGCGTCAGGCGGTCCAGGGTGATGGCCAGCAGCACGATACCGAGGCCGCCGACCGTTGCCAGGCCCATGTCCAGGCGGCCGATGCCGCGCAATACCATCTGGCCCAGGCCACCGACGGCGATCATCGAGGCGATCACGACCATCGACAGCGACAGCATCAGCGACTGGTTGATACCGGCCATGATGGACGGCATGGCCAGCGGAAACTGCACGCGGGTCAGCAACTGCCACGGCGAGGCGCCGTAGGCGCGGGCCGCTTCGATCAGGTCGGGACGCACCTGGCGGATGCCGAGGTTGGTCAAACGCACCAGCGGCGGCAGGGCAAAGATGATCGTCACGATCACGCCCGGCGCATTGCCGATACCGAACAGCATGACCACCGGCACCAGATAAACAAAGGCGGGCGTCGTCTGCATGGCGTCGAGCAAGGGGCGCAGGATATTCTGCGCGCGGTCGCTGCTGGCAAGGAAAATACCCAGCGGCAAGCCGATGGCCAGGCAGAACGCCAGCGACGTCAGCACCAGCGACAGGGTGGTCATGGCTTCCGGCCAGATGCCCAGCATCGACACGAGCAGCAGCGCCAGCACGGTGCCGATGGCCAGGGTGCGGCTCGTGAATTGCCACGCCAGCAAGCCGATGATGGCGATTACCGTCAGCGACGGGGCCGCCAGCAGCACGCCTTCCACGCCGGACAGCACGCTGTCGATGGGTGCGCGCACGGCCTGGAAGAAGGGGCGGAAATGCGCCACGACCCAGCCCAGGCCCTGGTTGATCCAGCTTTCCAGCGGCAGCGAGCCGTCGAAAATCTGCGTCAGGTGAAAGCCGGCCGCATGTTCCGGCTGCACGGCGGGCGCGGCGGCGTCCAGCCAGGCGGTGCTGGCGTCGGTGGGCGGCGTCAGCGCCCAGGGATTGATCTGGGCGGCCGGCTGTTCAACAACAGCTTCTACTGTGGAAACGGTGCTTGGGTTCATGCTTGTCCTTTCTGTTGTTGTTCGGCAATGGCTGGCGTGTCGCGGTCGAGGAACTTCAGCAAGGTCGTCTTGCTGATGGCGCCGCGGAAGCTGCCGTCATTGGCTACCACAGGGACGGCGTAAGGCAGTTGCGCCACCTGGCCGAACAGGCCGGCGACTGGCTCGTCTGCATTGATGGTCTGCACGTCGGGCAAATAGGCATGCGCCAGGCCCAGCGGTCCGACATGGCCGTCGAGCGCACTGCGCAGCGAATCGGCCGAGACGACGCCGAGGAACTTGCGCTGCGGATTGACGACATACGCAAACGCGCGATCCTGCTCTTCCAGCATCGACAGCGCGGCGCGCGAACCGCGGCTCGGCGACTCGGACACGACGATCTGGCTCTTACGGGCAATATCGCTGGCCTTGAAGACGGCCGCCGCATCGACGCCGCGCACGAAGTTGCGCACGTAGTCGTTGGCCGGTTTGCGCAAAATCTCTTCCGGCGTGCCCACTTGCACCACGTGGCCGTCTTTCATGATGGCGACGCGGTCGCCGATGCGCATGGCTTCGTCGAGGTCATGCGAAATGAAGACGATGGTGCGGCGCTTGATCTGCTGCAAACGCAGCAGTTCCGATTGCATTTCTGTACGGATAATCGGATCGAGCGCGGAAAACGCCTCATCCATCAGCAAAATCGATGGATCGCAAGCCAGCGCGCGGGCCAAACCCACGCGCTGCTGCATGCCGCCCGACAATTCGTCGGGATAGCTGGCGCCGTAGCCGTCCAGGCCCACCTGCTCCAGCGCTTGCTGGGCCAGCGCATGGCGCTCGGCTTTCGGCATGCCGGCCAGTTCCATGCCGAAGGCAGTGTTGTCGAGCACGGTAATTTGCGGCAGCAGCGCGAACGACTGGAACACCATGCTGATGTCCTTGCGGCGCAGGGCGCGCAGCTGGGCGTCCGGCAGGGTATTGATGTCGTTGCCGTCGATCAGGATGCGGCCGGCGGTCGGCTCGATCAGGCGGTTCAGCATGCGCACCAGGGTCGACTTGCCGGAACCGGACAGGCCCATGATGACGAAGATCTCGCCCGCTTCAATGGTAAAGGTGGCGTCGAAGACGCCGATGGTGCAGTCGGTCTTGGCCAGGATGTCCTGCTTGCTGGCGCCCTGACGGACGAGTTCAAGTGCTTCTTCTGGCTTGTCGCCGAACACTTTGAACACATGGTCGATAATGATTTGTTTTGCCACGATGTGGTTCTCCCTCGATTTGACGAATGGATTGAAACCCAGCAAGCTGCCAGCTTGCGGCGGGAATCAGCAAACCCTGTTGCGTCGGCTGCGCCACGGCGCGCAATGCGCACGGGAGCGACAATAAACAGGGGGTGACACGCGATGACCAGCCGATGGCCTAAGCCGATGCCGGGGTGCCGTGTGCGTGCTAAAAGAGGCTGTGGTTCAGGACTTTTAACAACGCTAGCGCCATGCAAATACATGGCACCAAATGTATTTGACCGAAAAAACGATCAAGGTACTTTTAACTGGATGCAGGTGTAAAACCTGAAGAATGATTCACCACTCAGCGAGTGGGGAGTACTGCGAAGCAGAAGGTGAAACGCGGTGTAGCTGTTGTAAATATGACTCAAGTATAACGCAAAAAGTCACAAAAGTCCAATGGCTTTCCAAATAGAAATGTGCTAGCAATGTTCGCCAGCGCACGGTAAAACGTCAAACAGGGGCTAAAACGGCGAAAAGCGACGTGGTGTCATCGTCTTTTCGCCCGCCGCCGCACGCCTTCCCTAGCACCAAACCCGGCGCCAGACAAGTTGCCGGTCATGCATCAGACTTGCTCGGTAAACACCTTGCGCATCTTTTCCGCGATCTTGCCTTCGATCGTGGGGGCAAAGGCGCTCAGCAGGAAGCCCAGCTTGATTTGCAGCTGCGCCTGCTCAGTTTCCAGTGTCAGCGAACCATCGACGCCGCTGCGCTCGAAGCGCAGCACGTCGCCATCCCAGGCGCAGGCCAGGTCGTATTCCTGGGCCAGCTTGTCGGCCACTTGCTGCGCCGCTTCACGCGCTTTTACCGCTGTCAGCTTATGTTGCTGAACTATATTTATATCCGCCATCAAACGATCCTTTTATTAAAAACGGGGGCAATACGGCCAGCATCATACCAGCCGCCATGCGGCGACCCCGGCCACGAATAGGGCCAGTACGCGGAAAAAAACCGCCCTTTCCCACGCATCGCTTGCGCCGCATCAAACCGCAGCCACCAAAGCAGGCCGACTATTTCAGTTCCAGTTGCGAGTTCTTGGAGAACCACCATGGACCAGAAAGTCATCGTGCCGGTCGAAGCCGTGCTGACCAAATGCGTGTCGCTGCCCGTCGGCTACGTTCCCACCCCCTCGGCGCCATACCGCCAGCACCGCAAGAATGCGCAGCTGACCCTGCAGCCGGGGCCGCCACGCCTGATCGAGGCGACAGCGCGCAATCTGGCCGCCGTGCCCGTCGGTTCGCGCGTGCTGATCTGGAAGCAGGACCCGTCCGTCAGCGACCTGGGCACGCGCAAGGCCTTCCTGCCCGGCCTGATACTGCAAGGCCCGCGCGACGCGCGCATCACGTTCGGCGAGCCGGGCATCGCCCAGGTCAGCCCGAACGCCTTCGGCGACTTCATCGTCTCGCCCAATACCGACCAGTTCGATGCAGTGCACACGTTTTCCATCGTGCGCATGACGCTCACCATGTACCAGCGCGCGCTGGCCAGCAACGGCACGGCGCCGCCGCTGCCGTGGCAATGGAACAGCGCCAGCAACACGGCGCCCCTGCGCGTGTTTCCGCACGGCTTGCCCAATGTCATGAATGCCTATTACAGCCGCAGCGACAAGGCCCTCAAGTTCGGCGACTTCGTCCCCAGCGGCGCCACCGAGCGCGTCTACACCTGCCGCTCGCTCGACATCGTCTCGCATGAAACGGGGCACGCCGTGCTCGATGGCCTCAAGCCAAATTGGCTGCTCAGCAACAATCCGCCGCAAACGGGCGGTCTGCACGAATCGTTCGGCGACCTGACGGCCATCTTCCTGGCCCTGTCGCAGCTGGACCAGGTGGAAGCCGTCATCGCGCAAACGAAATCCGACCTGCACGACAAGACCTTCCTGGCCGACCTGGCGGAACAGTTCGGCCTGGCCCTGGGCCGGCCCAACGGCTTGCGCAATGCCGACAACGACATCAAGCTGTCCGAGGCGGGCACGGAAGTGCATGCCATCTCGCAAGTGTTTACGGGCGCCATCTACGACATCCTGGCCGACATCTTTGCCCACGAACGCCAGCCCCAGCTGGAAGACGACGCGGCCGTGCTGCACCGCTGCGGCGACTACCTGCGCAGCCTGGTCCTGCGCGCCCTGGTGGCGTCGCCCGACCAGGCTGCCACCTATGCCGACGTGGCCGGCCACATGCTGACCATCGCCCAGTCCGACGGCAACGACGCCTACCTGGACTTCATCCGCAACAGCTTTACCGTGCGCGAAGTGCTCAAGGCCAATGCCATGACGGAGGGCGGCCAGATGACGTTCGCTCCCGATGTCGTCGACGAAGACGGCGCCGTGCAGGACAGGCGCGCCTGCTGCGGTACCATGAACCATGCGGAATACAGCGAATCGGACCAGTTGCTCGAAGCGGAGCGCGAAGCGCTGGCCGCCTGGTGCCGCAGTTACGGCCCCCGCTAAGGGCCGCCACATGCGGCGACACTGGCCCGCGGCGGCAGGCCGCGTCGCGGCCCCACCATCATCCACAGCAGGGAGCACCATGAAAATTTCAGCGCGCAGCAGCGGCGGCTATGCCGGCCTGAGCGAACATTATGAAATCGATACGCAAGTCCATCCGGCCGGCCCCCGCCTGGAAGCGGCACTGGCCAGCAGCGGCTTTTTCACGGACAACCATGCCATGGGCGAGCAAGTGGGCGCCGACATCCCCCAATGGCGCATCACAGTCGAGGCTCCCACCGCGCGCCGCACGCTCACCTTTGCCGAAGACGGCAGCGCTGAAAATGCGCGTTGGCAACAGCTGGTGGCGCAAATCCGGGCCAGCGCCTGACTTTTTCTGTCGCTGAATTGGTGCCTGTCTTGATTTGAATAAAGCAAAAACGCCACACGGCCAGGCCCTGCGGCGTCCACCCTGCTCCCAGCCGCGGCAGGCGACTGTCGCTTTCTTGCCGCGTTCTCCATGCCAACGTCCCGGATAGTCGCTGAAATGCCCATTCTGCGCGCCAGCACCGCCGCCAAAAAATGAATTTGCTTATACGTATTGTATATAAGCGGGATTTGTGAGAAATAGCGAATTGCCTTAAAATACAATGCTTTGCTTTAGTATGCGCCGCCGAGGTTCCTGCAGGCGCTACAGCACCTCCCCATATTGATAGGACTGTTATGACCCACGTTGTCACCGAATCCTGCATCGCCTGTCGCTATACCGACTGCGTCGATGTCTGCCCGGTAGATTGTTTCCGGGAAGGCCCGAACTTCCTGGCAATCGATCCGGACGAATGTATTGACTGCGCAGTCTGCGTGGCAGAGTGCCCGGTGAACGCGATTTTCGCGGAAGAGGATGTGCCGGGCGACCAGCAAGCCTTCATCAAGATCAACGTCGATCTGGCCCGCAACTGGCCGTCGATCACCAAGACGAAGGCGGCATTGCCGGAAGCCGAGCAATACAAGGACGTCAAGGACAAGCTCGACATGCTGGTGCGCTGAGCGCGCAGCATACCCGGCCTGGCGCGCAGCGGGGCATGCCCCCGTGAGCGCCGGCACATGGCCATCGATACGAAAAAGGCAGCGGCAACGCTGCTTTTTTGCTTTTCAAACATGTTTAATCATCTGGCCACGCGAGTGTGGCGCGAATGAACACCGGCACGCAAACTGTGGCCCTGTGCGCGGTAAAGCACATTTTGTCCTCAACAAATATCGTAAAATTGGATTATGATATTTGAGCCGATATTGGCGCTTGGAATTAAACAAGGACTCTATATGCTTTACCAACTGCACGAACTGCAACGCTCTTTCCTCACTCCGGTGATGCAATGGGCAGACATGTCCTCCAAGTTATTTACCAACCCGGTTTCTCCACTGGCCCACACCCCGTTTTCGCAACGCATCGCAGCCGGCTACGAGCTGATGTACCGCCTTGGCAAAGACTACGAAAAACCACAATTCGACATCAAATCCGTTCTCGTCCAGGGCGAGAGCGTCGACATCCGCGAACACGTTGTCGTCACAAAACCGTTTTGCCGCCTGATCCACTTCAAAAAAGAAAGCACAGGCTTGCAACAGCCCAAAGTTTTGCTGGTTGCCCCCCTGTCCGGTCACCACTCGACCCTGCTGCGCGATACCGTGCGCGGCTTGCTGGCCGAGCACGATGTCTACATCACCGACTGGACGGACGCGCGCATGGTACCGCTGACGGAAGGCCCGTTCCACCTGGACGACTACATTTATTATGTGCAGGAATTCATCCGCCTGCTGGCGCCGGACCTGCACGTCATTTCCGTCTGTCAACCGACCGTGCCCGTGCTGGCGGCCATTTCGCTGATGGCGACGGCCAAAGATCCGCACATGCCGAAAACCATGACGATGATGGGCGGCCCCATCGATCCGCGCCGCTCGCCCACGCAAGTGAACAACCTGGCGACGGAAAAGAAATTCTCGTGGTTTGAAAACACCGTCATCTACGCGGTGCCGCCGAATTACCCGGGCTTTGGCCGCAAGGTGTATCCGGGCTTCCTGCAGCACGCCGGCTTCATCGCCATGAACCCGGGCCGTCACGCGCAAAGCCACCGCGAGTTCTACATGCACCTGGTGACGGGCGACGACGAACCGGCGGAAGGCCATCGCCAGTTCTACAACGAGTACAACGCCGTGCTGGACATGCCGGCCGAGTACTACCTGGAAACCATCAAGACCGTGTTCCAGGAATTCAGCCTGCCGAAGGGCACGTGGAAAGTGGGCGGCCAGCTGGTGCGTCCGCAGGACATCACGAATGTGGCGCTGTTCACCGTGGAAGGCGAACTGGACGACATTTCCGGCGCCGGCCAGACGCAAGCCGCACACGACTTGTGTTCCGGCATCCCTGCCGACATGCAGCAAGATTTCGTGGCGCCGAAATGTGGCCATTACGGCATCTTCTCGGGTCGCCGCTGGCGCGAGATCATTTGCCCGAAAATCGGTGAATTCATCCAGAAGCATTCCTGATCCGGAGTGTTCCAGCAAAAACGCCACGCCAGCTTCCACTGGCGTGGCGTTTTCTTTTATGCCCGGCTCATGCGCGCTCGATTTTCACCGACGGGCGCGTATTGACAAAGATCTGCTCGACTCTTGGCTCGCCCGGCCC
This sequence comes from Janthinobacterium sp. GW458P, assembly GCF_002127585.1. Classification (GTDB taxonomy): domain Bacteria; phylum Pseudomonadota; class Gammaproteobacteria; order Burkholderiales; family Burkholderiaceae_D; genus Janthinobacterium. The sequence continues at coordinate 89,193 of NZ_NEGZ01000009.1, read as the reverse complement.
CGGCTTCTTCATCGCGTAGCCATTCACGGGCTGCGAACGGTTCACCCACAGCGCGTAATACAGATGGTCGGCGCGCGGATCTTCCGTGTTGGGATGGATCAATATCGTCAATCCCAGGCTGTTCAACTGCAGCCACGGCACGATCACGGGCAGCAAGTCATTCGTAAAACCAAAGTAAAACGACGGCGTCACGTGCGGGCCGCGCGGCTCCAGGTTCCAGTCGCCCAGTTCGATCCGGAAGCGCTCGGCCGCCCACTTGCGTATCAGCGCCGCTTTCTGGTAGCTGTCTTCGTCAAAATAGATATGCGCGTGATAACTCTCGATATCCGTATAGGCGCGCGGTGCCGACGGCAAGGTTTCCTCGCCGGGCCGCACGCTGACGGGACGCGGCGTGGGCGCCGTGTCCGTATGCTCGCCCCACGGGCTTTTCCCGGGCGCTGGTGTCGCGCGTTTGACGCCGCCGTCCTGCGCCAGGGCCGTGCCCGCCAGGCCCGAGGCGGCCAACGCCGCCACCAGGCCGCCGCCGCGCAAGACCGTGCGGCGCTGCGGCGAGAGGAGATTGGCCCATTCCAGGTCGATGGCCGCGTGTTGATTTTTGTCAGACATAAGATTTCCTGTTATTGATAATAGCTAGAGGGATGCGGCAAATCAGAATGACAATGTTGCGCGGGCGTAGTAATAGCCACCGAGCACGCCCAGCGGGCCAGAGTTGTCGTAAGCCCCCGTGTACTGCGCCAGATTCGCGGCGCTGCGCGCCTCGCGCGGCAGCTGGTTCGGTTTCTGGTCAAAGACATTGTTGGCGCCCACGGTCACATTGATGCGCTTGCTGATGTCGTAGCCGACGCTGACATCCGTCACGAAGGCCGCTTTCAGCTGGTAGTCGCCGCCCGTGACGGCGTTCAGGCGCTTGAGCTTGCCGTAGCGCGTCTCGCGCAGGTTGAAAGTCCAGCCCGCTTTTTCGTATGCCAGCGTGAGAATTTCCTTGTCGCGCGGAGCCCGGTACAGCAAGTCGTACTCGGCCGATTTGCTCAGGGTGCCGATGTTCGGCAGCCCTTGCAGCACGGCGGGAAGGTCCGCCTTGCCCACCAGGCTCGTGTGGTTGAAATTCGCCGCCGCCGTCCAGCGCAGCTTGCCGTCGGCCACGCGCAGCACATCTTCCGCCGTGACATCGACGCCGCGCGTGCGCGTGTCGCCCACGTTGGCAAAGTAATGCGCGACGAGGCCATTGCCCACTGTCAACCCAGCCGAACGCAGCAGGTTTTCAATGACGCCCGCCTGCGCCGCCGTCAGTGGCCGGCCGCTGCCGTCGAGCGCCACGCCCGAGCTGCGGTCGATGCCGATGTTCGACGACACGCCCAGGCGGTCGCTGACCTTGATTTGATACGCATCAACGGCCAGGCGCAGGGTGGGCGTAGGATTGAAGGTCAGCCCGGCGGACAGGTTCGTCGACTTTTCCGGCTTCAACGCTTGCGCGCCCAGGGCCCGCGCAGCGGCCGAATTCGGCTGCGCCAGGGTATAGGGCACGCCCGCATGGTCGGAGGTGTTCGAATATGATTGCGTCACCAGGCTGGGGGCGTGGAAGCCGTTGCTGACGGTGCCGCGCACGGCCACGGCGGGCGTGACGTCATAGCGGGCCGACAAACGGCCCGTCGTCTTGCTGCCGAAATCGGAGTACTTTTCGGCCCGCAAGGCCGTGTCGAGCAGCCATTGCGGCGTCAGTTTGGCGCCCAGGCCGATATACGCCGCATAGCTGTGGCGGGCCGTGTCGGATGCATCGACGGGCAGGTAGCCGGCCAGGGCCGACGAGCCGCTGCCCTGGTACGACGCAGGCTCGCCCGGGCTGCGTTGCTGCGTTTCATGCGAATACTCGAGGCCGACGCTGAGGTCGGCCGGTTCCCTCAGGCCCAGCTGCACGGGGCGGCGCGCGTCCGCATTCGTCGTCGAGCGGCTGTAGCGCTGATTGCCGATATCAAAATCCGTCTTGCCTCCCGGATAAGCCAGCGAGTAGTTGGCCGAGTGTTCCACGCCCACGTCGATAGCGTCGCGGCCATACGTCGTGCTCAGGTCCCAGGACCAGCCGGCCGTCTCGCCCTTGATGCCGCCCGTCAAGGAAAAGTCGTTTTCGCTCGTCGTTTCATACGGCGTGAAGCCGTCGGGATACACGGACAGCAAGCCCTTGTTGTTATTGAAAATGGTATTGGGCAGGCGGAAATTCTGCGCCGAGCGGGCATTGCGGTGCGCATACGTGCCGAAGCCATACAGCTGCACCTCGTTCGACACGTCATAGCCGAGGTTGGCGCTGAGCGAGGCGGTCGTGCTCTGCGGCACACCCGTATTGCGCCAGGGATTGCTGTTGCGCGTTGCTTCGGCCGGGTTCGGCGAGGCGCCGGCCGGCAAGCTGTGGTTCGCTCCCAACTTCACCAGCTGGCCATCGCTGTTGCGCACGGCCGGATACGACAGGTAGCCGGGATTCAGGCCGAAATTGCGCACGGCGATGCCCTGGCGCTGGACTTCGGCGCCGAAGTGGGCAAAGCCGTGCTCGCCCAGGCGGGTGCCGCCATCGATGCGCGCGGAACCGTTGCTGCCGTCGCCCGCATAGGTGGAGCCGAGCTGCGTGCTGAAGCTGCCCTTGTCATCGGCTTTCAGGATGATGTTGATGACGCCGGCGATGGCGTCGGAGCCGTAGATGGCCGAGGCGCCGTCGCGCAGGATTTCCACGCGGGCAATGGCGCCCGTGGGAATCAGGGCCAGGTCGGTGGCGACGGAGCCGGGAAAACCATCCTCATTGACGATGGCCGTCGTATGCCGGCGCTTGCCATTGACCAGCACCAGCGTATGCGACGGGTCGAGGTTGCGCAACTGGCCGGCGCGCACGATGCTGCCCAGGTCAGGCTGCACGCGGGCCGGCAAGTTAAACGATGGCAAGGCCGTGTCCAGCGCATCAAGCAGGTTCAACTTGCCCGTCGCCAGCAATTGCTGCGCGCTGATGACGTCGATGGGCGCGGCGCTGTTGGCCACCGTGCGGCCCGTGCCGCGCGCGCCCGTGACGATGACGGCGTCGAGCGGGGCGGCGGCCAGCGCCGCAGCGCCATCCGGCGCCGCCTGCGCATGGGCCGCTCCGGGCGCCGCCAGCACGAGCACGGCCACCGAGACGGCGTGCGCCAGTTGCCGCAAGCGCGGTGCAGGATCTTGCTTGTGAATCAGTTCCAGCATACGAAAACATCCTTTCAAAGTCATCAGCACAGTGGCTGCAGACTAAAGGATGGCCAAACAAACAAGAACGAATGGTTTCGTATTTAGATATTTCGTTTTGGCAACTAACAACAGTGCGGCGGGACGTCAGGGAGCGGGCGGCGCGGTGGCCAGGCTCTGGTCGAGGCGCTTCCAGTAGTCGCGCTCCAGCCTGGCCGTATCGATTTCGCGGGCCGCGTCATTGAAGCGCTTTTGCTGCGCCGCGCCGTCTGCCGTACGCTGGAAGCACACATGCACGGGGCGCTCCTTGAACACCGTGTCGACGATGGCGATGCGGTCCCGCTCGGCCTTGCTGAAATTACGCCCCATCAGCAGATGCTGCAACACGTGGCGCTCGATGACGATCACGCGATAGCGCCTGATCAACAGTTTTTTCAGATTCGTCGCGTCGTTCAAGCCCTCTTCCGTCTTCAGCTCGCCGCGCGCCACCATGCCATCGAATTGCTCCCCGTTCGAATAGCCGGCCACGGTGCCGATGCGCAACTTGCCCAGCTCGGCCAGCGTGGCGCCGGGGGCGCCATCTTCCTTCAGGTAGGCCAGCACGCTGTGGGTATTGCCAACAGAAACAGAAAAATGACAGAGTTTTTCCCGCTCGGGCGTGCGCCAGACGGCCAGCAGGCCAGCGTAGCGGGGACTGGCCAGGCCGAACTGCATGGCGCGCTTCCATGGGAAATACTCATACTTGACCACGTAGCCAAGACGCTCGAAGACGGCGCTGACCATGGCGCCCGACATGCCGTCGGCAGGCAGGCTGGCGGAAATGAACGGCGGCCAGTCTTCCGCGGCAAAACGCACGATGCGTGTAGCGGAAGCGCCGGGCGCCGCCATGGGGGAAGCCGCCTGGCCATGTGCAAGGGCAAGCGAAGATGATACGAATAAACAGAAGGGCAAACCAACTGTCCGAAGGAAACGCATGCTCTGCTCCTATGGCCCGGCGCGCTCCGGCTGACAGGCGCGCATACAGGACTGGCGGTCGGCTTTCTTGATCTTTCTTGATAAAAATCATGCTCCCATAAAAAAAAGGAAATGCAAAGTTGTTTATTTGCACTTTGACATTCCTACGGGAAATAAAATACGATTGCGGCGCGTCCGCAACAGGCAGTCGCGCCGCACGCTATCCCCTGCCGGGAGGCAGGTTTTTACTTGTGCGCGCGCCGGATGGCCGATAATGGCGTTTTACCGTGGAAGAAGACCGTGCCGCACCCTGCCCCTCCCTCACTTGCCGACCAGATCGAAGACCTGCTGCCGCAAACGCAATGCACCAAATGCGGCTACAACGGCTGCCGCCCGTATGCGGAAGCGATCGCTGCCGGCAGCGCCGACATCAATCAGTGTCCGCCCGGCGGTGCGCACGGCATCGTGCGCCTGGCCAACTTGCTGGGCAAGAAAGTCATTCCGCTCAATCCCGTCAACGGCCTCGAACGTCCGCGATCTGTCGCCTACATCGATGAATCGCTGTGTATCGGCTGTACCCTGTGCATCCAGGCCTGTCCCGTCGACGCCATCGTCGGCGCCGCCAAGCAGATGCATACGGTGGTGACCAGCCTGTGCACGGGCTGCGACCTGTGCGTGGCGCCCTGCCCCGTCGACTGCATCGTCATGTACCCCGTCAGCGGCGACGCCACGGGCTGGGATGCCTGGAGCCAGGCGGAAGCGGACGACGCGCGCGCGCGCCATGATTTCCGCGCGCAGCGCCTGCGCCGCGAAAGCGAGGAAAACGAAGCGCGCCTGGCCGCCAAGGCCGTCGCCAAGATGCGGGAAGTGACGCAGGAAACACCCGTCACGCCCGACGAACAGGCGGAAAAGGAGCGCAAGCGCGCCATCATCGCCGCCGCCATGGAGCGCGCGCGCGCCAAGGCCGCCGCCAGCACGGATACCGCCCCGCCAGCCCCCTCGACACCGAAAAAAGACGCATGAACGCCGCCAAACGCCTGGAAATCTTTAAGCGCTTCCGCGCCGCCAACCCGTCCCCGAAAACGGAACTCGACTACACGACGCCGTTCGAGCTGCTGATCGCCGTGCTGCTGTCGGCGCAGGCGACGGACGTGTCCGTCAACAAGGCGACGCGCCTGCTGTATCCGGTCGCCAATACGCCGGCCCAGATACTGGCCCTGGGCGTCGACGAGCTGGCCAGCTACATCCGCACCATCGGCCTGTTCCGCACCAAGGCCAAGAACGTCATCGCCACCTGCCAGATCCTGCTCGAGCAGCACGGCGGCGAAGTGCCGCGCGACCGCGCCTCGCTGGAAGCCTTGCCCGGCGTGGGCCGCAAGACGGCGAATGTGGTCATGAACACGGCGTTTGGCGAACCGACCATGGCGGTCGACACGCACATCTTCCGCGTCTCGAACCGCACGGGCATCGCGCCGGGCAAGAATGTCGATATTGTCGAACAGAAACTGCTCAAATTCGTGCCCAAGGAATTCCTGCACGACGCCCACCACTGGCTGATCCTGCACGGCCGCTACACGTGCACGGCGCGCAAGCCGCAATGCTGGAACTGCATGATCGCCGACCTGTGCGACTACAAGGACAAGTCGCCGATGCCGGCCGTCGTATAGGCAAAAAAAAACGGCCCGCGAGGGCCGTTTTAGCAGGTCACCGCCGCAGGCTGGCGCCTACAGCAAGACCATATTGTCGCGGTGGATCAGCTCATGGCCTTCCATGTAACCGAGAATCGCTTCGATCTCGGTGGACGGCTTGCGCATGATGCGGCGCGCTTCGCCGCTCGTATAGTTGGACAGGCCGCGCGCCACGGGCATGCCATCCACGTCGACGCAGGTGATGACGGCACCGCGGCCGAACTCGCCATTCACGCCCGTCACGCCGATCGGCAGCAGGGACTTGCCCTCCTGGCGCAGCTTTTGCACGGCGCCCGCGTCGAGCACGACGGCGCCGGCCGTATGCAGATGATCGGCCATCCACTGCTTACGCGCCGTCAACTGCCCCGTTTGCGCCCGCAACTGCGTGCCGATCGCTTCGCCCTGGGCGAGGCGGCTGAGTACGTCACTGTCGCGGCCCCAGGCGATGATCGTATGGGCGCCGGACTTGGCGGCGCGCTTGGCGGCGAGGATTTTCGTCAGCATGCCGCCACGGCCCAGGCTGCTGCCTGCGCCGCCGGCCATCGCTTCCAGGGCCGGGTCGCCCGCCACGCCTTGCGTGATCAGGCAGGCGTTCGGGTCCTTGCGCGGATCGGCCGAAAACAGGCCATGCTGGTCCGTCAGGATGACCAGCGCATCGGCCTCGATCAGGTTGGCCACCAGGGCGCCCAGGGTGTCGTTGTCGCCGAACTTGATTTCATCGGTGACGACGGTGTCGTTTTCATTGATGATGGGCACCACGCCCAGGCGCAGCAAGGTGGTCAGGGTGGAGCGGGCGTTCAGGTAGCGTTCGCGGTCGGCCAGGTCGGCGTGCGTGAGCAGCACCTGCGCCGTGCCGAGGCTGTGGGCGCGGAAGCTGCTTTCATAGATTTGCGCCAGGCCCATCTGGCCGACGGCCGCGCAGGCCTGCAATTCGTGGATATCGGTGGGACGCTGCTCGAAACCGAGGCGCAGCATGCCTTCGGCGATGGCGCCGGAACTGACCAGTACCACTTCCTTGCCCAGCGCGCGCAAGCCGGCGATCTGCGCTGCCCAGCGGGCGATGGCGGCATGGTCGAGCCCGCGGCCATCGTTGGTGACCAGCGAGGAGCCGACTTTGATGATGATGCGGGTAGCGTTTTGAATCACGGAATCCATGGGGCGGCGCTCTTCACTTTATAGACGTCAGCGCGCAGGACGCAGCAGCAGCAAGGCCAGCCCCGCCGTCAGCTCGATTGCGCACATGAACAACACAAAACCCTGGGGCAAGCCGAAGCTGATGGCCGCGAACAGACGGCCGGCGGGCTGCGCCAGGACCAACATTGCAGTGATATCGCCGAGGATGGGCGGTTCGCCCTGCCGTGCCGCGAACAGCGCCAGCAGCGCGGTAGCGCCCCAGACACCGACATGGGAAGCGTAGAACTGGCTGTAGCCGTTGACGCCGTTGAGAAAGATGCCCATGCCGGCCGCCATCTCGTCGGCGAACAGCAAACAGGCGACCGCGCTCAGCCCGTAAGCATACGCGATCAGATGCAATACACGGCGCTGCCACGCTTGCTTGCGCGCGGGCGCGACAGCGATCGTCTGTACCGGCATCAGGGTAAGGCTCTTAGTCGAGAATCTTGAAACGCGGGTCATCCGGGTCGATCGACGAGATACCGCGTGCTTCTTCGGTCATCTGCGTTTCTTCGGCACGGCTTTCGCTGTGTTTCTTCTCTTCCAGATGTTGATAAATCGCATTGACCAGTTCCGGGCAACCCTGATGGTTCAGCGCGGAAATCTCGAAAACGGGACCTTTCCAGGCGAAACGCTTGAGGAAGTCCTTGACGAGCTTCTTGCGCTCTTCTTCCGGCACCATGTCGAGCTTGTTCAACACCAGCCAGCGCGGCTTGTCGACCAGCGACTCGTCGTACTTTTTCAGCTCCTTGACCAGCGCCTTGGCTTCCTTGACAGGATCGACGTTGGTTTCAAACGGCGCCAGGTCGACGATGTGCAACAGCAGGCCCGTGCGCTGCAAGTGGCGCAGGAATTGATGGCCCAGGCCCGCGCCTTCGGAAGCGCCTTCGATCAAGCCGGGAATGTCGGCGATCACAAAGCTCTTCTCGTGCGACACGCGCACCACGCCCAGGTTCGGGTGCAGGGTGGTAAATGGATAATCGGCAATTTTCGGGCGCGCGTTCGAGACGGCCGAAATAAAGGTCGACTTGCCGGCGTTCGGCATGCCCAGCAGGCCCACGTCGGCCAGGACTTTCAGTTCCAGGCGCAGTTCGCGGCGTTCGCCTTCCTTGCCCTCGCCTTTTTGGCGCGGTGCGCGGTTGGTCGAGGACTTGAAGTGGATATTGCCCCAGCCGCCTTCGCCGCCCTTGGCCAGCAGTTCGATCTGGCCGTGTTCGGTCAGATCGGCGAGGATTTCGCCGCTCGCGTTGTCGATGATCAAGGTGCCGACCGGCATGCGCAGGTGGATGTCATCGGCGCCCTTGCCATAGCAATCTGCGCCACGGCCAGGCTCGCCATTGCGAGCCTTGTGCATTTTGGAGAAACGGAAATCGACGAGCGTGTTGATATTGCGGTCGGCGACGGCCCAGATGGACCCGCCCTTGCCGCCATCGCCGCCATCGGGACCGCCGAAAGGCCGGAATTTTTCACGGCAGAAAGATGCGCAGCCGTTGCCGCCATCGCCCGCGATGACTTCGATTTTTGCTTCGTCGATAAACTTCATAATTTTGCCGCCATAAAACTAAAAAGGCTCTACCTTGGGCAGAGCCTTTCGATTGAAGGCTTGCGCCTTACATCATGCGATCATGGCGGAGCGAACTGGCGCTCCGCGAATGAATTACGCTGGTACTGCTTCGTTTGGTACAACGGTCACGAATTGCTTCGAGCCGGCACCTTTGACAACGAACTTCACTTTGCCAGCGATCAACGCGAACAGAGTGTGGTCCTTGCCCATGCCTACGCCTTCGCCGGCGCGCACTGGGGTGCCGCGTTGACGAATGATGATGCCGCCAGCATTGATAGCTTGGCCGCCGTAGACTTTAACGCCCAGACGCTTTGATTCTGAATCACGGCCGTTTCGCGTTGTGCCGCCGCCTTTTTTATGTGCCATTTAAGACTCCTTGATAGCTGATTATGTAGACAAACTGCGTCAAACAGCGGCGATTAGCCGTTGATCGAAACGATTTGGATTTCGGTAAAATTCTGGCGATGGCCTTGATGCTTCTGGTAGTGCTTACGACGACGCATCTTGAAAATTTTGACCTTATCATGGCGACCATGCGCCACAACCGTAACCAGTACCGTTGCACCTTCGACCAATGGCGCACCAAATTTAATGGTGTCGCCCGCGCCTACTGCGAGAACTTGATCGATGGTGATTTCGGAACCAATGTCTGCCGGTATCTGTTCTACTTTAAGTTTTTCGCCAGCGACAACTTTGTATTGTTTGCCACCGGTTTTTATGACCGCGTACATGATTTGAAACCTCATCAAATGTTGAAAGAATTTGTCCCACTGTCACGCAAAGCAAGCCGTACACAACAGGGGGAACCAGCGATTATACACGGACTGAGAAATTGCGTCAAAAACTATTCACAAAGCTTGACGATCGTGGTATGTCGACAACCTGGACACGATGTCAGGCTTGCGCAAGGCGGACAGCAAAACGCGCGGCAATGACAATCAGAACAATCAATTGCTCTACAGTCATAGGCAAACGTCACGCACGCGCAAGCCATGTCGTATAATCGCGGCACCCACAATCTATTGCAGGTTCGCCTTGTCTGACGCTAACAAACACGTTAACCAACACACCATCGTGCAAACGATTGCTGCCGATATGGACGCAGTCAACACGGTGATCCGCCAAAAACTGCATTCCGATGTGATTCTGATCAATCAGATCGCTGAATACATCATCAGCGCAGGCGGCAAACGCATCCGCCCCGTGCTGATCTTGCTGGTGGCCAACGCCCACGCCTATCGCGGCACGGCGCACCATGAACTGGCCGCCGTGGTCGAATTCATCCATACCGCCACCCTGCTGCACGACGACGTCGTCGATGAATCGTCGATGCGCCGCGGGCGCCAGACGGCCAATGCCCTGTTCGGCAATGCGGCCTCGGTACTGGTGGGCGACTTCCTGCACTCGCGTTCGTTCCAGCTGATGGTGTCGCTCAATAATATGCGCGTCATGCAAATCCTCTCCGACGCCACCAATGTGATCGCCGAAGGCGAAGTGCTGCAGTTGCTGAACATGCACGATCCGGACGTGACGCAAGAAAGCTACCTGAACGTCATCCGCTCGAAGACAGCCAAGCTGTTCGAAGCCTCGGCGCAACTGGGCGCCCTGATCGCCGGCGCCAGCGAAGACGATATCGAGGCGGCTGCCGAATACGGCCGCTCGCTGGGCACGGCCTTCCAGCTGATCGACGACGTGCTCGACTATGCCGGCGACGCCGCCGAAATCGGCAAGAACGTGGGCGACGACTTGCGCGAAGGCAAGCCGACCATGCCGCTGATCTGGCTGATGGAAAACGGCACGCCGGAACAGCGCGAACTCGTGCGCAGCTGCATCGAGCAGGGCGACGAACAGCATTTCGACGCCATCCTGACGGCCATTACCAGCAGCGGCGCCCTCGACTACACGCGCCAGCAGGCGGAAATCGCCGGCCAGCGCGCCGCCGACGCCATCGCCGGCTGGCCCGACAGTGTCTACAAGCAATCCATGCTGCAACTGTGCTCGTTTGCCGTGGACCGCAATCACTGATCGCGTTTGACCTGCATCAATAAAAAAACGGCGCCGATGGCGCCGTTTTTATTACTGCCGTTCATGCTCCATGGCCGCATTCGCCAATTCCTGCACGATGGCCGGTGCCGCTTCCAGCCGTTCGCTGTAGCGGCTGCCCAGGTAATCGCGGCGGTCGCGCACGAGCAAGGTAAATTTGTACAGCTCCTCCATCACGTCGACCAGGCGTTCGTAATACGGCGACGGCTTCATGCGCCCGTCATCGTCGAACTCCTGGTAAGCCTTGGCCACCGAGGACTGGTTCGGAATGGTGACCATGCGCATCCAGCGCCCCAGCACGCGCAAGCCGTTGACGGCATTGAACGATTGAGACCCGCCCGACACTTGCATCACAGCAAGAGTCCGGCCCTGCGTGGGGCGCACGCTGCCCGTTTCCAGCGGCAGCCAGTCGATCTGCGATTTAAAGACGCCCGTGACGGCGCCATGCCGCTCGGGGCTGCACCAGACTTGCCCTTCCGACCACAGCGACAGTTCGCGCAACTCCTGCACTTTCGGATGCTCGGGCGGGACGCTGTCGACCATGGGCAAGCCGTGCGGGTCGAACACGCGCGTGTCGGCGCCGAAATGGCGCAGGATGCGTTCCGCTTCCAGGGTCAGCAGCTTGCTGTACGAGCGCTCGCGCAGGGAACCGTACAGCAGCAAAATGCGCGGCGCGTGCGTGGACACCTTGACCGGCGCCAATTTATCCAGGCTGGGCACGTCCAGGTGCGCGGCATTGATATTCGGTAAGTCGTTCATTCAGGCCACCGGCTTGCCGTCGGCGCCCACCACGGCCTGGCCGTCTTCCTTGGTAAACGCGCCTTGCTGGGGCAATGGCAGGATTTCCAGCACTTTTTCCGACGGCCGGCACAGGCGCACGCCCAGTTCCGTGACGACGATGGGGCGGTTGATCAAAATAGGATGGGCTTGCATGGCGTCCAGCAGGGCCGCGTCGGGCAAGTCAGGATTGGCCAGGCCCAGCTCGTCGTACAGGGCGCCCTTGTCGCGCATGGCCGCGCGCACGGACAGGCCCGCACGCTTGATCAGGCCGGCCAGCTCCTCACGCGAGGGCGGGTTCTTCACGTAATCGATAATGACGGGCTCGACGCCTGTGTTGCGGATCAGGGCAAGCGTGTTGCGCGAGGTGCCGCAGGCCGTGTTGTGATAGATCGTGATCGTCATGTCGTAGTTTCCTTCGGTAAAGTAGTCAGGTCCGGCACGCAGCAAGGCGTGCCAGCGCAGCAATTCTCGGTCAAAAAGGCCAGCAAGCCGTTCATGCCCGCGTAATTGGCCGCATAGATGATGGAACGCCCTGCCTTGCTTGCCGTCACCAGATTGGCATGCGCCAGTTCCTTCAGGTGAAACGACAGCGACGACGGCGCGATGGCCAGCGCGTCGGCGATTTTCGTCGCGGCCATGCCATCGGGCCCCGCCTGCACCAGCAGGCGGAACACGGCCAGCCGCGATTCCTGCGCCAGCGCGGCCAAGGCGGCGATGGCGCCGCCGCTCGTCAGTGCAGCCAGCTCGGTCCTTGTGGTGTTTTCATTTTCCATATTTCAATAATAGTCGAATTATTGAATCATTTCAAGCGACGGCTCCTGGCGGCGTCTCTTACGTAACCCAGCGCACCGACCGATATGCGCAATCGGTCTACCTTGATGAAAAATCACTGCGATCGGCATCACCATGACACGCTCGACACTCCTGAACATGCTCGGCTGGAGCCTGGCCGCCCTGCTGGCCCTGATCGCTCTCCTCGTCATCGTCGTGCTGACCTTCGACTGGAACCGCGCCCGGCCTTACATCAACGAGAAAGTGTCGGAAAGCACAGGCCGCAGCTTCGTCATCGGCGGCGACCTGCAGGTGGCATGGAAGCAAGGCCTCAAGACGGAGCCGGGCTGGCGCCGCTATGTGCCGCGCCCTGTCATCAGCGCCCAGGATGTACGCATGGGCAACCCGGACTGGGCCACGGCCGGCCCGCAACTGGCCAGCGCCAGGCGCATCGACGTGGCCCTCCACCCGCTGGCCCTGCTGCAGCACAGGCTGGTACTGACGGACCTGGCGCTCGACGCACCGCAGATCGCCCTGCAGCGGCGCGCCGATGGCAGCAACAGCTGGACCTTGAAGGACAATGGCCCGTCGGCCTGGGAAGTGGACATCCAGCGCATGGCCTTCGCCGACGGCGCCATCCGTTATCTGGACGAGGGCATCGCGCTGGACGTACAAGCCAAGGTCAGTTCGACGGCGCCCGATGCCACGCCGGGCGATGCGCACGGCAATGCCCCTGTGCACAAATACGGCATTGCATTTACCCTCAGTGGCAGCTACCGCAAGGCGCCCGTGACGGGCGGCGGCAAGGCGGGCGCCGTGCTGTCATTGACCGACAACAACACTGTCTATCCCGTGCAGGCCCACGCCGTGCTGGGCAAGAACAAGGCCGGCATCGATGGCACCCTGACGGACCCGCGTTCGCTGTCCGGCATCGATCTGCAGCTGAACCTGGCGGGCGCCAGCATGGCCGACCTGTATCCATTGACGGGCGTGCTGCTGCCGGAAACGCCGGACTACGCCACCAGAGGCCGCTTGCTGGGCAAGAAGGATGGCAGCAGCTGGAACTGGACTTATCAGAATTTCAAGGGCACGGTGGGCCAGAGCGACCTGGCCGGCACCCTGCAATATTTGCCGCGCCAGCCGCGGCCCCTGCTGCGCGGCGAAGTGACGTCGCAGCAGCTGCGCCTGGAAGACCTGGGCCCCACCATCGGCGCGGACAGCAATGCGCAAAAACAGGCGCGCGGCAAGGCGCCCGTGCAGCCAGACAATAAAGCGCTGCCCGTGGAACAGTTCAATACGGCGAAATGGGATGCGCTCGACGCCGACGTGAAATTTACCGGCAAAAAACTGGTGCGCACGCACGATATCCCGCTCAACGATATCGTCGCCCAGATCCACATGAAAGACAAGGTGCTCAGTTTGACGCCGCTCAACTTCGGCATGGCCGGTGGCGACATTACCTCGAACATCACGCTCGATGGCCGACAAAAGACCATCGCCGCGCAAGCGAAGGTAGCGGCGCGCCACCTCAAGATACGCGAACTGTTTCCCAAGCTGCAATCGATGCAGGCGAGCTTCGGCGAAGTGTATGGCGACGCGGCCCTGACGGGTCACGGCAACTCCGTTTCCGCCATGCTGGCCAGCGCGAATGGCGAGCTGGCGGCCACCGTCAGCGAAGGCTCCGTCAGCCAGTTCATGCTGGAACTGGCCGGCCTGAACCTGGCCAACGCCGTCTTCGTGAAAATCTTTGGCGACAAGCAGGTGCACCTGAACTGCCTGGCCAGCGATTTCGCCGTCACGAATGGCCAGGCCGACGTACGCCGCTTCGTGCTCGATACGGACACGGCCGTGGTGAACGTCACGGGCAACGTCAACCTGGCAAGCGAAACCCTGAACCTCGACGTGCGCCCCCGCACCAAGGGCGCCCGCATCATCACCCTGCGCACGCCGCTGTACGCGAAAGGCACGTTCAAGCACCCGGACGTGGGCCCGCAAAAAGGCCCGCTGGCCCTCAAGGCGGGCGCCGCCGTGGCCCTGGCGACCGTCGTCACCCCGCTGGCAGCCCTGCTGCCCTTGGTCAACGTCGACAAGGCCCCCGACACGGACTGCGCCGCCGTCATGGCGCAAGCGAACGCCACGCGCAAGGCCCCCACCTCCCCGGCGACGCATGCGCCGGCAAAAAAAGTGAGCGAAGCGGAAATCAAGAAGGCGCAACAGGAAAAGAAATAGACCTTGATGCAGCCGCTTGCAACCCACTCCGCCATCTGCTGTAATGAAGGAAAGCGGGGTGTGGCTCAGCCTGGTAGAGCGCTGCGTTCGGGACGCAGAGGCCGGAGGTTCGAATCCTCTCACCCCGACCAGCCGTTTTCCTCACTGTGCCGGCTCGAACTGCTGGCACCTTGACCTGCGCGTTGGCAGCTTGCTGAGAAGTATGATATTAATTGCATCATTAGTATCCTGATCACTTCTCGCGCAAGGGCCTGACCGATGTCTTTCCTGATAGTTCTGGCCGCACTGGCCTTCCTCATGCTGGCCGCCTACCGCGGCTACAGCGTGATCCTGTTTGCGCCCGTCGCCGCGCTCGGTGCCGTGCTGCTCACCGATCCGTCCGCCGTGCCGGCCGTGTTCAGCGGCATCTTCATGGAAAAGATGGTGGGCTTTATCAAACTGTATTTCCCCGTCTTTCTGCTCGGCGCCGTGTTCGGCAAGCTGATCGAGCTGTCCGGCTTTTCACAGTCCATCGTCATGGCGGCCATCCGCTACATCGGCAGCGCGCGCGCGAATGCCGTGATCGTCGCCGTGTGCGCCGCGCTCACTTATGGCGGCGTGTCGCTGTTCGTGGTGGTGTTTGCCGTGTACCCGTTCGCGGCCGAACTGTATCGCCAGAGCAATATTCCCAAGCGGCTGATGCCGGGCGCCATCGCCCTGGGCGCGTTCTCGTTCACCATGGATACCCTGCCTGGTACGCCGCAGATCCAGAACATCATTCCCACCACCTTTTTCAATACGACCGGCTGGGCCGCGCCGTGGCTGGGCACGATAGGCGCCGTGCTGACGGTGATCATGGGCCTGGCCTTCCTGGAATGGCGCCGGCGCTCCGTCATGGCGACGGGCGAAGGGTATGGAGTGGAAACGGAGCAGGCCAAGACCGGTGGGGGCAACTTGCCCCACCCGCTGCTGTCGGTAGCGCCTCTGGTGCTGGTGGGCGTGGCCAACTTTGCGCTGACCAAGCTGATTCCCCACTGGTATGGCGCCAGCTACGTGCTCACCGCCGAGGCGCTGCCGGGCTTGCATGCGCCCGTGTCCACGTCGATCGCTTCCGTGACCGGCATCTGGGCCGTGGAAGGCGCCTTGCTGCTGGGAATCTTGCTCGTGTGCATTACCGCTTTCGGGCGCATCCGCGCCGCCTTTGCCGAAGGCACCAAGGCGGCCGTCGGGGGCGCGCTGCTGGCGGCCATGAATACGGCGTCCGAATACGGCTTCGGCGGCGTCATCGCGGCGCTGCCCGGTTTTCTTGCCGTCAGCAACACCCTGCGCAGCGTGCCCGATCCGCTCGTCAACGCGGCCGTGTCCGTGACGACCCTGGCCGGCATCACGGGCTCGGCCTCGGGCGGCATGAGCATCGCGCTGGCCGCCATGTCGGACAGTTTTATCCAGGCCGCGCAACAGGCGCATATCCCGCTCGAAGTCATGCACCGCGTGGTGGCCATGGCCAGCGGCGGCATGGACACCTTGCCGCACAACGGCGCCGTGATTACCCTGCTGGCCGTCACGGGGCTCACGCACCGCCAGTCCTACCGCGACATTTTCGGCATCACCGTCATCAAGACGGTGGCCGTATTCCTCGTCATTGCCATCTATTACATGACGGGGCTGGTCTAACCTAGAGGCGCGACGACGATGCCGGCTTCGCCACAGCTTGCGCCGGCTTGAACAGGTGGCTGATGCCCATCGTCAGCAGCGGACCGGCCAGCGCCAGGTAGGAGCTGTCCACGCCATACGGATTGCCCGCCAGGAACCAGCCGATGGTGGCGATCACGGAGACGATCACGCCGACGAAGGCGCCGCGCGGGGTGCCGAATTTCGGCGCGTAAAAGGCCATCAGCACCAGCACGGCCAGGGTGGCGCGCAGGGCCTTGCCGAGGAAGGCGATCATCAGCAGTTTTTCCGCATACAGCGCCAGCACCAGCGGCAGCAGGCCGGCCACGACGATGGCGATGCGCAGGAACATCAGCGATTTCGCGTCATTCTTCGCCTTGTTGTACCACGGGTCATAAAAATCCTTCATGGCCAGGGTGGCCGATGCCAGGGTGGTGGCGGAAATGCCGCCGAACAGGGCGCCGGCCAGGCCGACGATCATGATACTGGCGGAAAACGCCGGCATGTGCGCGATCAATGTCGGAAAGGCATCGATCGACTTCATGCCCGGATACAGCACGGCGCTGCACATGCCGATCAGGGCCGCCATCAGGCCGAACGGAATCATCAGCGAGGACACGTAATAGCAGGCGCGCTTGGCCACGGCCGGATTGTCCGTGCTGACCAGGGCCTGGATCACGTATTGCGTGGCGAAGATGGAACCGATGCCGCCGATCATCCAGGCGAAGATCTGGCCCCAGCCGATCTCGACCCAGTTGAACATCTTGGCCGGCAGCTGCGCCTGCAGCGCGCCGATGCCGCCGGAGGCTTCCAGCGCATATGCGAGCGCCAGGATCACGCCCAGGTATTTGACGATGGAGTGGGCAAAATTGGTGTACACGACCGAGCGCATGCCACCCAGGCTGACATAGATCACCGTGATGGCGCCCACCAGCAAAATAGCCACGGTTTTATTGATATGCAACACAGCGGCCAGCACGGCGCCGCCGCTCGCGTACAGGGCCACGGCAACGATGCCCAGCGCTACGATGGTGAGGACGGAAGCCGCATAACGCACGGGCTCGCCGTAGGTTTGCGCCAGGATGCCGGAAATCGTCGACTGCCCGCTTTCCTTGTATTTCTTGACCAGCACGATGGCCAGCAGCAAGAAGCCCAGCGACAGCGCCACCAGGTTCCACGCGGCGGAAATGCCCAGTTCATAACCCTTCTGGGCCGTGCCGATGCTGACGGAACTGCCGATAAATTCCGACAATAACAGCGCGCCGATCAGGTAAGCGGGATAATTGCGCCCACCCGCCGTCATGCCCTCGGCGCTGTTGGCATGCTTGCGCACGCTGTAGGTAATGTACGACATGAGGGCGAAATAGCCCACCGTGATCGCAGCGATGATGATCAATCTGTTTTCCATCCGTCTACTCCAAGTCTGCTTTTCTTATTATTATTTTTCAAGAAAGCTTCCCCTGCCGCATGCCGGACCAGCCGGTGACGGTGCTCAGAGGAAAGTCAAATTCCTGCCATACCGATACGGTACAGCAAGCCTCACAACAAAAAGGTCCGCAACTGTGCCGTAAACAAGTCGGCCGCCTCGACGTTCGAGATATGCGAGGCGGGCACGCTTGCCAGGCGGCTGCCGGCGATCCGCTGCTGCAGCCAGCGCCCGTCGTCGACAGTGGTCACGAGATCGTGCTCACCAGCAATAATCAGGGTCGGCACGGCTATCGTTGCCACTTGCGCGCGCAAGTCCGCCTGGGCCAGCGCTTCGCAGCAGGCCGCATAGCCGCCGGCATCCTGGCTGCGCAACGTGGCCGTCATGCGCGCCACCGTGTCCGGCTCGCGCGCAATCAACTGCGGCGTAAACCAGCGCGCGGCGGCGCCATCGGCCACCGCGGCCATGCCGTCGCGGCGCACTTGCTCCGCCCGCAGCTGCCACGGTGCGGCGGCGCCGATGCGCGCCGCCGTATTCGCCAGCACGAGCTGCGTCAAGCGCCGCGGCTGGTGTATGCCCAGCCACTGGCCAATCAAGCCGCCCATGGAAATGCCGCAGAAAGCGGCGCGCGCGATATCGAGGTGGTCGAGCAGCGCCACCACGTCCAGGCCCAGCCGCTCGATGCCGAACGGCGCGCCGCCGCCGGCGGACTGGCCATGGCCGCGCGTGTCGTAGCGCACGACAAAAAAGTCGCCGGCCAGCGCGGCCGCCTGCACGTCCCACATGGACAAATCCGTGCCGAGGGAATTCGACAGCAGCAGGCAGGGTTTGCCGCGCTCGCCATCGGTACGGTAATGCAGGCCGATACCGTCCACCTCGCACGTTTTCCCGGCAGTGTCGTTGCCTGTATGCGTCATCACATGCCTCCCTCAGGAATCGTCGCCGCGCACCGACGAAGGATGGCGGCACAGCGGCATCACGTCGATCTGCATGTAAGGGAACAGCGGCAGCGAGGTCAGCAAATTATGCAGCTCGTCCACGCTGTCCACGTCGAAGACGCTGACGTTGGCGTACTGGCCGGCGATGCGCCACAGGTGGCGCCACTTGCCCTCGTGCTGCAGGCGCTGCGCCAGTTCCTTTTCCGTTTTCTTGAGCTGCGCCGCCTGCTCGGCGGGCATGTTCAACGGCAGGTTCACGTTCATGCGTACATGGAATAACATGACTTCTCCTTATTGACGCTGCATGGAACGCAGCTTGTCCATATCGATCTCGACGCCCAAACCCGGGCCCGTCGGCACCTGCAGCATGAAGTCGCGGTACACGAGCGGTTCGCGCAAGACTTCCTGCGTCAGCAGCAGTGGCCCGAACAATTCCGTGCCCCAGGCCAGTTCGGCAAACGTCGAGCAGACATGGGCCGTGGCGGCCGTGCCGACGCCGCCTTCGAGCATGGTGCCGCCGTACAGGCCGACGCCCGCCAGGCGCGCCACGGTAGCCACTTCCAGCGCGGGCAGCAAACCGCCCGACTGGGTGATTTTTACCGCATACACGTCGGCCGCGTCGGCTTGCGCCAGCGCCAGCGCATCGGCGGGGCCGTGCAAGGCTTCGTCGGCCATGATGGCCACGTCGAAGCGCTGCTTCAGGCGCGCCAGCGCGGCGCGGTTGCCCGCCTTCACCGGTTGTTCGATCAGGTCGATGCCGCCCGCTTCCAGCGCGGCGATGCCGCGCACGGCGTCCATCTCGCTCCAGGCCTGGTTGACGTCGACGCGCACGCTGGCCCGTTCGCCCAGCGCCCGCTTGATCTCCAGCACGTGGGCCACGTCGTCCATCACGTCGCGCATGCCGATCTTCAGCTTGAAGATGCGGTGGCGGCGCAGTTCCAGCATCTTTTCCCCCTCGGCGATATCGCGCGCCGTGTCGCCGCTGGCCAGCACCCAGGCCACCGGCAGCGCATTGCGCACGCGGCCGCCCAGCAATTCCGACAGCGGCACGCCCAGGCGGCGCGCCTGCGCGTCGAGCAGCGCCGTCTCGATCGCGCACTTGGCGAAGCGGTTGCCCTGGATGACCTTGCGCACCAGGGCCATCGCCTTGGCCACTTCGCTCGCTTCCATGCCGACCAGCAGGGGCGCGATATAGGTATCGATATTCGTCTTGATGCTTTCCGGGCTTTCGCCGCCGTAGCTCAAGCCGCCGATGGTGGTCGCCTCGCCCCAGCCCGTGATGCCGTCGGCGCAGCGCAGCCGCACCAGTACCAGCGTCTGCGTATTCATGGTAGCGACGGACATCCGGTGCGGGCGGATGGTTGGCACATCGACCAGGTAGGTCTCGATATTTTGAATCATATTTATTCCGTATAATTCTGTGGAGTAAGCATACGATATGCCCCCAATGCGGCCACGTCCAACACCAAGTTGGTATCAAACCTATACCTGAAAGGTATGAAGATGGAATTACGGCACTTGCGCTACTTCATCGCGGTAGCAGAGGAAAAGAACTTCACGCGCGCCGCGGCGCGCCTGCATATCGCGCAGCCGCCGCTGAGCCGGCAAATGCAGCAACTGGAAGAGACGCTGGGCGTGACGCTGATCGAAAAGGGCTCGCGGCCCTTGCGGCTGACGGAAGCGGGCGAGTTCTTCCTCGCCCACGCGCGGCCGCTACTGGACCAGGTGCGCGACCTGAAGGCCATGACGCAGCGCATCGGCAAGCTCGAACGGACCTTGTCGATCGGCTTCGTCGCCTCGACGCTGTATGGCGAATTACCCGATATCGTGCACCGCTACTGCGAACGCCATCCAGAGGTGGACGTGACACTGTACGAAATGACGACGGTGGAGCAGCTCAAGGCCCTGAAGGAGGGCCGCATCGACGTGGGTTTCGGACGTCTGAAAAGCGAAGACCCCAGCATCCGCCGCATCCTGCTGCGCGAAGAGCGCATGATGGTGGCCCTGCCTCCCGGCCATCGGCTGGCGCACGGCGAGGGAGGTCTGTGCCTGACGGAGCTGATGCACGACACCTTGCTCGTCTATCCGAAGTCGCCGCGGCCCAGCTTTGCCGACCAGGTGCTGGCCATGTTCAGCGAAGCCAATATCACGCCAGGTCCCGTCACGGAAGTGCGCGAACTGCAGATTGCAATGGGGCTCGTCGCCGCCGGCCAGGGCATCTCGATCGTGCCGGAAAGCGTGCAGGCCATGCATCACCGGAACGTCGTGTACCGCAAGCTGGACGACAAACATGCTTTTTCACCGATTCTGTTCAGCGTGCGACATATGGATCGCTCGCCGGAACTGGACGACCTCCTCGCCGCCGTGTATTCGATCTACGATGAACACGGCATTACCCACGTCAAGGAAAGCCTGTAGCGGTGACTACGCCGCGTCGGCCAGCAATTCCGGGCGCAGCGCGCGGATGCGTAGCTCCGTGAAATAGCCGCCCGCCTCGTTGTAGCGCAGGTAGTGGCGGCCACAGTCCAGGCAGCGCGCCACCTGGCTCAGGTTCGCGGGATAGTAGCGCGGCGCGATGGGCGCATCGGCGCTGTCATAGCGCGTACCGTGCGGGTGATACTCGTCAAACGTGGGTTCCTCGTACGGATCTGCGCGCAGGGTGCCGATTTCTTCAAACCGGTCCAGCTCCAGCGAAGTGGGCAGGCGTTGCCAGGCATCGAGCGGGACGGCGCAGCAGCTGCATTTTTGCGTGACGCCGGCCGACATGGCGGCCAGCGTGGACAGGGCGGGGAAGTCGATGAATATCATGTTCAGCCAAGGCAAAGGGGCGGCCCTTGGCAACGAGCCTGGCCGCACCCCTTATTCTAGCGCAGCCACATACGGCCGACACGCGGCCCACACTTTGCCAGCCACAGTTCCAGCAGCACCAACATGCCGGCGGAAATGAGCAGCAGCGGCATCAGCGCGCACATGCCGGCCGCCACCAGCCAGGCCAGCACGGACGGCGAGGTCCAGGCGCCCGGCAGCAGCTTGGGCAAGCCCAACGAGTCCGGCAAGCGCCGCTTGAAGAACATCACCCAGCCCGACACGAGTGAAAACAGCACGCTGGCGCCAAACAGCAACAGCAAGGCCTGGTTCCACCAGCCGAATTCGCCACGGTGGAACGGGATGCCGATGGCAGTCGCCTTGCCGAACGCCGTCTGCGCCTCCCAGCCCGCGTAATACAGGGGCTTGCCGCTGTAGGCATCGAATTGCAGGTCGAAGCGCAAGGTGGGCTGGCTGCGGTCGGCCATGGTGGCGCGCCACACATCGTCCTGGCTGGCCGGCGCCGTCAGCTGCACGGCGATGGCCGGCGCATGGCTGCGCGCCACCCGCCACGCATCCTGCCAGTCGAGCGGAGCGCCCTCCTCGATTGAGTGCAGGCCCCGCGGCACGGGCGGCGGCGCCTGGCCGCTGACGTCGCGCAGCGTGCGAATGCGCCCGCCCGCCTGCTGGCTCCACGTCAGGCCCGTCGTCAGGATCACGATGCTGACGATGCCGAGCGCGACGCCGAGAAAGGCATGCCACTGGCGCCAGCCATTGCGCCCCCGCGCGCCCCGCTTCGGCAAGCCCGCTTGCGCGCCGCGCGGCCACCACAGCACCACGCCCGTCACCAGCATTACCATCAGCCAGCTGGCCGCCAGCTCGATCATCCAGCGCCAGCCATCGTTTTGCAGCAGCCGCGAATGCAGTTTCTTCGCCCAGTTGCCGAAGCGTTCGCTGCTGGCCAGGCTGCCCAAGACGCGCGCATCGTAGGGATTCACATACACGATGACGGCTTGCGCGGGCAGGCCGAATTTTGGCTTGACCGGTGCGGCATGTCCGCCATGGCCCGCATGTTCATCCTGCGCGCCGCCGGGCGGCGCGAACGCCACCTGCACTGCGTCGTCCTGTTGAAACGGCGGCACCACGTGCTGCACCGCCCAGCCGCGCGGGGCCGCCCGTTCCGCCCCCGCCACGGCGGCGTCCAGCGGCAGCATGGACGCTTGCGGCGCCACGTGATCGAGGTGCTGGTACAGCCTTGCCTCGATCTGCGGCGTGAACACATACAAAATGCCCGTCAGGGTAGCCACCAGCGCGAATGGCGAGGCAATCAGCGCGGCCCAGAAGTGGATGCGCCAGTACAGGCTTTTGCGCCGCGCGATGAGAAAAGTTGCGTCATCCATGGCCATCCTCACAGTGCGTTATAGGTATAGGACAGGCCCAGCATCACGCTGCGCGGCGCGCCGGGCGTGTACTGATTCTGGCTGTTCGGCGCATAGCTGCCCGTGCCCGCATAACTGCTGCTGGCCGAATCGGCATAGCGTTTATCGGCCACATTGCGCACCTGCGCCCACGCTTCCAGCCCGCGCGCGACCTGATAGCTGGCGCGCAGGTTCAGCAAGGCGTGGCCCTTGTACTCCACCGTGTTGGCGTTGTTCATCCAGTAGCGGCCCTGGTGCACGGCTTCGACTGCGATACGCGCACCCGCCACGGGTTTGTAGCCGATTTCGACTGAGGTGACGTCGCGCGGCGCCTGCGGCATGGCGCGGCCGCTGTAATCGAGGGTACTGGAGACCTGGTAGCGCAGGTAGCGGTGGCGCGCGATGGCCGTGGCGAAGCGCGCATCGAACAGGCCGCTGTCGTAGTTCAGGCCCAGCTCCAGGCCTTCGCTGCGCGTGCGTCCCGCATTGCGGTTTTCGCTGTTCCCCGGCGAGAGCGTGTAGCTGACGATGGTGTCGCGCCCGTCGAGGCGGTACAGGGCCGTGTCGAGTTTCAAGCGGCCCTGCAAAAAGGCCCAGCGCAAGCCCAGTTCATAGTTGTTGTAGACGGACGGCTGCAGGTCGGCGATGCCCGTCTTGCCATACAGCTGGCTCACTTCGGGCGGCGTGAAGCCCTGGCTGACGTTCGCATACACGCTGCCCGCACGACCGATGGCATAGGTGGCGCCCAGCTTCGGGCTCACATGCGAAAAACTGCGCGACTCGTCGGGGGCGCCGTAATTGACGCTGCCGCCGGGCGCCAGCTTGTTGTGGTAATCGTAGCGGATGGCGTCAGAGCGGCCGCCCAGCACCACGCGCGTGCCCGCCAGCGGCGTCAATTCCCACTGCGCGAAGACGGCCGTGTTCAAAATGTCCGTCTGGTAGACGCGCACGCCCTGCGGATTGGACGCGTTGGCCAGCGTATAGCGCAGGTAGCGGCCCGTGGCGGCATCGCGCACGATGGAGAGATTGTCGCTGACAAAGGGATTATCGCTCTTGTCGACATACACGCCGGCGACCAGGCGCGAACGCAACCACGTGAACTCCTGCTGGTGTTTCACGTCCAGCCCCAGCGAATCAACGTGATTATTGTTGATGACGCCCTTGCACAGCATGCCCGCGCAACTGCCGATGGAGTAGGCGGGAATCTGCCCGTGGTCGTTCTTGCGCGTAAACACGGTGACGGTACTCGTGCCATTGGCAGTCGTCGCGCCCTCCCATGCCAGGTTCATGCGCGTCGTCTTGTCCTTGCGGTAGGTGAAGGTATTGAGACTCTTGCCGGGATTGCTGCGGTAATCGTTCTCGAACAGGCTGCCCGTCATGGCTGCATCGAGATCCGTGTGCACGATGGTGGCGCGCAGCTGCGACGCGGGGCCGAGCGCATAATCGGCGCGCAGCGAGAACGAATCCTTGTCGCCATAGCTGTACTCTTGCCAGTTATCGCGCGAACGGCGCGAACTGTAATGGGAAAAGCGCAGTCCCAGCGGCCCCCAGGTATCGCTGGCGGCCGTATCGTAGCGGGTGAAGCCGCCCACGTTGTCGCGCCGCACGCCCGCGCTTGCCGTCGGCGTGGCGCTGGCACCGGCCGTGAGGAAATTGACGGCACCGCCGACGGCATTGCTGCCGTACAGCGACGAGGCGGCGCCCTTCACCACTTCCACGCCGCTGGCCCCCGCCATGTTCATCTCGTTGAGCGAGTTGTGGTTGAAGACGCCCAGCGGGCGGATAGGAATGCCGTCTTCTAGGTACTGGTAGACGGCATTCGTGCCGATGGGCTGGCGGATGCTCATGCTGTGCTGCTCGTTGCCCAGGTCATTCCAGTACACGCCGGCGATGCGGTTGAGGATATCGCCCATGGTCCTGGGCTTGTCGCGCTCCAGGATTTTGGCGTTGACGACGCCGATCGCCTGCGGCGTCTCGGACAGCCACGATTGCGCGCGCGAGCCGGAAACGACGACCGTGTCGATGGCGTGGTCAAATTG
The DNA here is from genome assembly GCF_002127585.1 of Janthinobacterium sp. GW458P. Lineage (GTDB taxonomy): Bacteria > Pseudomonadota > Gammaproteobacteria > Burkholderiales > Burkholderiaceae_D > Janthinobacterium. The sequence goes on along the minus strand of NZ_NEGZ01000009.1, from coordinate 64,523 downwards.
CTGCGCGTGCACGCAGGGATAGGCCAGGGCGATGGCTGCCGCCAGCATCAATAATTTCTTGTTCATGTGATTCTCGTTTAAGTGTGCGGATGCGGGACGTCACACCGCAAGGTGGACAGCGCCAGCATTGAAAATGCAAAAACTTAAATGAGACCGGGCGGCGCGCGCGACTGCGCGGTGGACCAGATGAACAGCGGTGACGGGGACTGGTAGTACAGGGCCGGGAAGATGGCCGTGCCGCTGGCCACAAGCAACGGCAGCACGGGACTGGCCGGCGGCAAGCCGACGGAACCCGCATGCGTGGAACAGAAGGCGCAATGCTCCATCTGCATGACCTTGTCGCCGGACTTGCCGTCGACACCGCCATCATCGACCTGGACAAAACGGATGCCGGCCACCGAGCATATTTCTGCCCAGCCGGAGCCGGATTCCTGCTTGGCGCTGGCGACGGCCTGGGAAATCGACGGCGCGAGCGCCGCCAGCAGGATCGCGAAACAGGCGATCCAGGCGGCAAAGCGGCGCGTGAACAAGGTCATTCCCATGGCCGCATTTTACCAGCGGCTGCCGGGAGTGGGTAGCGGAAAGCGGTTCAGGCGGCCGGACAGGCGGCGTTGCCGTTGTCAAAAGCACGCACGACGCTGGCCGCATCGGCGGCGATGCGGTTCACGGCGCGGCGGTGACCGAGCACCAGTTCATCGTAGCCGGCGCCCACCTTTTCATTGGCGATCGTGCGGCAAGTGACCACCTTGTTGCTGGCCAGCTGGCGCACGCTCCACACGGCATCGATTAGCGCATACTGGCCCATCACGGACTCGAAACGCTGCACATTGGTGCTGATGCGATACACGGGCAGCTTGTCCGGGTATGGCGTGCGGAACACATCGATGGCGCCCAGGTCGTTCGTCACGGCCGTCGACAGGGCCTGGCCGATCTCGCCGGCCAGCGGCCCCGCCCAGCGCCGCTGCTCCAGCAGTTCGATGCGGCCCGATGGCGCCGTCACCACGAACTGGTTGCGGCTCACCTGCTGCGGCACGCTGACGGCCAGCACCTCGACATAGTATTTGACGGGCTTGGCCGGCTGCGCGTCGGCGCCGCCGCTGAGCGTGTAGAAATGCTCGGGCTGGGGCGTGGAGCAGGCGCCCAGCAGGATGGCCGCCAGCAGCGCGGCAAACATCGGCTTCATCATTTTTCATCTCCTTTTTTGCCACGAATCAGGGCCTCGGGGTGGCGCTCCAGGTAATCCGACAGGGCATTGAGCGATTGCAGGGTCTGCGTCAGCTGCTGCAAGGCCTGGCGCACGTCCGACTGCAGCGGCGAATCCTTTTGCAGCACCTGTTCGGCCGTGCCGAAGGTCTGCTTCGCCGCCGTCAGGGTATCGCGCATTTCCGGCACCACCTGGCCATCGAGCTGCTTGAACAGGGTATTTGCCTGCTTGATCGTGACGTTCAGGTTGTTGCCGATCTCCGCATACGGCACCTGATCGAGCTTGCGGGCGATGCTGGCGATCTGCGTCTGCAATTCATCGAGGGTATTGGGCACGGTCGGCACCTCCAGCGGATACCTGTGCGGATCGAGCGCCACCTTCGGCGCCTTCGGGAAGAAGTCCAGCGCAATGTACAGCTGGCTGGTCAGCAGGTTGCCCGTGCGTAGCTGCGCGCGCAAGCCGCGGCTGACCATGCGTTCGAGCAGCTGGTGGCCGGCCGAGCCTTCCGCATCGTCGACGGCCGCCTTGAAGCGCATGCCCAGGCGGGCCGGATACAGGTTGACGGTGACGGGCATGCGGAAGTTCTTCTTCATGGGGTCGAACTCAATGCCGACCGAGCGCACCTCGCCCAGCACGATGCCGCGGAAATCGACCGTGGCGCCGGGCTGCAAGCCGCGCAGCGATTGGTCGAAATAGAACACGGTGGTGATCGCCTCGCCGTCGGGCTCGCGCATGGCGCTGGCCTCGTCGGCCGCCAGGCGGTAACTGGTGCCGGCCGGCGCCGGTTCGACGGGCTTGCGGCCGTTTTCCGCCTCGAAGGCGATGCCGCCCACCAGCATGGCCGCCAGCGATTGCGTATTCAATTTGAAGCCGTTGGAATCGAGGCGCACGTCAACGCCGCTGGCATGCCACCAGCGCGCATCCTTGCCGACGAACTGGTCGTACGGCGCATTGACGAAGACCGACATGGTGATGCCGTTGCCGTCCTTGTCCAGCGCGAAGCTGACCACCTTGCCCACCCGCAGGCGGTGGAAGAACAGGGGCGAACCCACGTCGACGGAGCCCAGGCTATCGGCATGCAGGGTGTACAGCTTGCCCTTCTGGTCGCCGGCCACGGCGGGCGGACTCTCCATGCCGACGAAGTTTTCCTTCTTCTGCTCCGACTTGCCCGTGTCGACGCCGATGTAGGCGCCCGACAGCAAAGTGCCCAGGCCCGTCACGCCGCTGGCGCCGATCTGCGGGCGCACCACCCAGAAGCGCGAATCGGCGGTGGCGAAGCGCCGCGCTTCCTTGCTCATGTCGATCGTCACGAGCACCTTGCTCAAGTCGTCGCCCAGGGTGATGGCGCGCACCTGGCCGATATCGACATCCTTGTACTTGACCTTGGTCTTGCCCGGCTCCAGGCCTTCGGCGCTCTTGAAGCTGACCGTCACCGTGGGCCCCTGGTCGAGGATGGACTTGGCGGCCAGGCCGGCGCCGATCAGCGCGGCCAGCAGCGGGATGAGCCACACCAGCGACGGCAGCCAGCGGCTGGCAGGGTCCACATCAGGTTCGGGCAGCAGCGCTGCTGCTGGCGCGCCGGTTGCGGCAAGGTCGCCCGCTTCTTTGTCAGACATGCTGTTCTCCAATCACTGTATTGTTTCCGGTATTTGCCACCACCACGGGTTCTTCCTCGCCAGGCACCTGTCCGTCGACGGGGTCCCAGATCAGGCGCGGGTCGAACTGCATCGCCGCCAGCATGGTCAGCACCACCACGGCGCCAAAGGCCAGCGCGCCGGGGCCGGCCGTGATCACGGCCAGCGACTTGAAGCGCACCAGCGCCACCGTCAGGGTGACCACAAAGATGTCGAGCATGGACCAGCGGCCGATGAATTCGACCATGCGGTACAAAATGGTGCGCTGGCGGGGCCGCCAGCGCGAACGCCGCTGCGCCGTGAACGCCAGCAGCGCCAGCACGCCCAGCTTGAGCATCGGCACGACCACGCTGGCGATGAAAATGATGATGGCGAGACCTTTCGAGCCGCTGGTCCAGAACAGCACGACGCCGCTCATGATGGTGTCGTCCTGCGCGCCGAACAGCGATTGCGTGACCATCACGGGCAGCAGGTTGGCGGGAATGTAGAGGATCATGGCGGCGATCAGCAAGGCCCAGGTGCGGTTGATGCTGTCCGGCTTGCGCACGTGCAGGGCCGTGCCGCAGCGCACGCAGGCCAGGTGCCTGCCCTTGCCCACAGGCGGCGCCACCAGACCGCAGGCATGGCAGGGCACCACCTTCTCACCGGGCGAGAAAGCCTTGTAGCGGATGCCGGGCAGCGCCTGGCGCGTCAGCTCGTCGCCCAGGTTCCACAGGGCCTTGGGGTCGAAGGAGACGACGATGGCCAGCAACAGGGTCAGCGCACCAAACGCAAACAGGCCTGGTTGCGGCACCACCGTGGCCAGGCTGGTCATCTTGACAACCGTGATCAGGATGCCGATCATCAGCACCTCCGTCATGCCCCACTCGCGCGCCGTCTGCACGGCGCGCAGCACGCGGTGAAAGCCGGGTACCTTCACGCCGCCGCGCAAGCCCAGCGCCACATACAGCAGCGAGCCGAGTTCGATGGCGGGAAAGAGGATGGTAAACAGGAAGACCATCGTCGCCACGATGTGCATCTGCTCGGACCACAGCACGCGGATGGAACCGAGCAAGGTAGCACTGGAGGTCAGGCCATTGACGTCGAGTTCGACGATGGAGAAAAACTGGGCAATCAGGAAGACGAACGCGGCGCCGAGGGTCAGCGCCACCACCTTGCTCAATTCGGCCGATGCGCCGCGCGCGTGGGCGCCGCGATACAGCACCGAGCGGCAACGGAAGCAGCGCGCCTTTTCGCGCGGACGCAACGCACGTTTGCGGTACAGCACGCCGCAGTCATGACAGCTAATCAGGTCGTATCGGTGCACAGTGTGAAGTTTGCCGGCGCCCGCAGCGCGACTATCCCATGTCAATGCCAGCCATCATGACAGAATTGGCATTTTCCTGCACTACGGCACTATTCTTTTCCACTCGCCCGCAACAACGCCTCCACGGCGCGGCCGATCTGCAACACTGTATCGTCGGCGCCGGCCAGGCCGCAGATGCCCAGGCCCACGGGCAGCTCGCCGTCGGCATGGCAAGGCAGCGACAGCGCGCAGCCGTCGAGGAAGTTGATCACGCTGGCGTTGCGCAGCACCAGGCCGTTCGTGGCAAAGAAGGTGGCGTCGTCCGCTTCCAGCGGCGCGAGCTGCGGCGCCAGAATGGCCACGCTGGGCATCAGCCAGGCGTCGAACGGCGCCAGGCGCTGTTTCGCGATGGCGATCAGGCGTGCGCGCGCATCGAGCACGTCGATGTAGTCCGCCGCGCCCTGCTGCTGGCCGCGGCGGATACGCGCCGCCACGCGCTGGTCGTACTGTGCGCCCTTCTCTTCCAGTAACGCCCTGTGCCAGTGCCAGGCTTCCGCCGCCACCAGGCCGCCGCCGCCATTGATCGTCGGCAGCTCCAGCAATTCGGGAAAGTCAAACCGTTCCACCAGGGCGCCGGCTTGCCGCAGCTTGTCCAGCGCGGCGTCGAAAGCCTGCTGCACCTGCGGCTCCACGTGCGTACCGACGTAGTCCAGGGTAAAGCCGAAGCGCAGGCCTTTCAATGCCGGCGCCTGCGCGCCGATGTCATGGCCCGACAGCGCTGCGTACAAAATGGCGCAGCAATCGACACTGTGTGCGATGGGCCCGGCCGAGTCGAGGGAGCGCGACAAGGGTACCGTGCCGGCCAGCGACACGCAAGCTGCCGTCGGCTTGAAGCCGGTCAGGCCGCAAAAGGCGGACGGGATGCGGATCGAGCCGCCCGTATCCGTGCCCAGCGCGCCCGCCGCCATGTCCAACGCCACCGTGACGGCCCCGCCCGAGGTGGAGCCGCCCGCCACGCGCGCGCCGTCGTGCGGATTGCGCGGCGTGCCGTAATGGGGATTCAAGCCCAGGCCGGAAAATGCAAATTCGCTCATGTTGGTGCGCCCCAGCAGGATGGCGCCGGCCGCGCGCAGGCGCGCCACGGCAAGCGCATCGGCCACGGCGGGCGGCGCGCCGGCCAGCGCCAGCGAGGCGGCGCTGCTGGTTTGCCCCTTGACGTCGAACAGGTCCTTGATCGAAATGGGGATGCCGGCCAAGGGCGAGGCAACGATGCCGGCGGCGCGCGCCGCATCGCTGGCCCGCGCTTCCATCAGCGCCTGTTCGCCATCGAGGCTGACATAGGCAAAACCGCCCTGCGCCCGGTGCGCCTCGGCGCGCGCCAGCATCTGCTGCGTCAATGCCACGCTGGTGATGCGGTTGGCGGCCAGGTCGGCCGCCAGTTCCCTTATCGTCTTCTTGCCAGTCACATCCATGCTGCCTCCCCCGATTTCCCAGGCATGCATCTTACCGGATGCCAGCGGCATGGTCGCCGCCCTGTCAGCCGGCCAGGAAGTCGAGCAGGGTCAGGGCGACGATCTTGCTGGCCTTGCGCAAATCATCGAGCGCCAGGCGCTCGTCGGCCTTCTTCGCGTTCGACTCGGGCACCGTGCGCGGGCCGGCGCCATACAGCACGGCGGGGATGCCCCGCTCGCCATACAGGCGCGCATCGGCATACAGGGGCGTGCCGACGGCGGGTATCGTCTCGCCGAGGATGGCTTGCGCATTCTTTTGCAGGCTGCCGACCAGCTGCTCGGAACCGGGCAAGGGCCGCAGCGCATGCGACAGCAGCAGGCGGCGGATCTCGATGCGGATGCCGGGCTCGCCCCGCACGGCGTCTTCGATCAGCGCGCGTACCTGCGCTTCCACCGCCACCGGATCTTCCTCCGGGATCATGCGGCGGTCCATCTTCATGACGACCTTGCCCGGCACCACATTCGTATTCGTGCCGCCGTCGATGCGGCCCACCAGCATGGTGGGCGAGTCGATGCCGGCAACTTTCGATTTGATCTTCTTCAGTTCCGGCAACTGGCCGTAAATGGCGTTAAGGATCTTGTTGGCCGCCTGCAGCGCATCGTGGCCCGTTTCCGGCATGGAGCCATGTCCCGCCTTGCCGTGCACGGTGATCTCCAGCTGCAGGCAGGCGTTGTGCGCCGTGACGATGCCGTAGCTGAAACCGGCGGCGATGACGAAATCGGGCTTCGTCAGCTGCTGTTCCAGCAGCCAGCCCGGCCCCAGCAAGCCGCCGAATTCCTCGTCGTAGGTAAAATGCAGTTCCAGCTGCCCCTTCAGGGGTATGCCCAGCGCTTCGAGGGCGCGCGCGGCAAACACATAGGTGGCGAAATCGCCTTTCGACACGGCCGTCGCGCGGCCGTAGATATAGCCGCCGTCGATCTGGCCGCCGTATGGCGGATACGTCCAGTTGTCGCCGGGCGGCACCACGTCGCCATGCGCATTCAGGGCCACCGTCGGTCCGCCTGCCGCATACGGCCGGCGCACGATCAGGTTGGTGATGCTCTGCATGCCGTACGCTTCGACCTGGTCCGCTGGCACGGCATGCTGTTCGGCGTTCCAGCCATACGCCTGCAGCAGTTGCGCGACCAGCTCCGCATGGGGCGCGTTGTTGCCGGGCGGCGTATCCGTCGGCTGCTGCACCACCTGCTGTAAAAAGGCGACCTCCTCATCGAAGTGGTCATCGATCCAGGCCGTGATTTTTTCCGCTTGCGTAGTCATTTCTCTCCTTGCATGGTCTGTTGCAGCCAGGCGCCCAGTTCACTGCGCTCGGCGTCGGTCATATTCGTCAGGTTCCCGATCGGCATGGCCTTCAATTCGATGGCCTGCTTGTAGATTTGCGCCGCGTGCTGGCGAATCTCCGTTTCATTATCCAGCATCATGCCGGCCGGCGCCGTGGCGAAACCCGCTTGCGTTGGCTGTGCCGAATGGCAGGTGGCGCAGCGCTGGGCGATGATGGCATGCACGGCCACGAATTGCGCTGCCGGGTCCACCGCCGGCGCGGTCGCCGCGACCACGGGTGCCTTGGGCGCGATGGCCACGGCCACGCCCACCAGCAGGGCCACGCCGAGGGCCGGATAGCGCCACTCGACACGGCCCTTGTGACGCAGGTTGAAGAAGTGGCGGATGAAGACGCCGGCTGCCATGATCAGCGCCAGCACCAGCCAGGCATGGTCGTTGCGGTAGGTCATCGCGTAGTGGTTGCTGATCATGATGAACAGCACGGGCAACGTAAAATAATTGTTATGCACGCTGCGCTGCTTGGCTTTCAGGCCATGTTCGGGATCGGGCAGCTTGCCGGCGGCCATGGCTTCGACCATCTTGCGCTGGCCGGGAATGATCAGCATCAGCACATTGGCCACCATGATGGTGCCTATCATGGCGCCCACGTGGATGTAGGCGGCGCGCCCGCTGAGCAAATGCGTGAGCACGTACGCGGCGCCGACGATCAGCGCAAACACCGTCACGCCGAACCACAGTTCATATTGCGCCAGCTTCGAGCGGCACAGCAGGTCGTACACGGTCCAGCCGATGACGAGGGTGGCGATGCCGATGCCGACGGCCTGGCCGCTGCTGATATCGGCCACGGCCTTGTCGATCATCATGGCCTGCGCATTGAAATAGTAGGCGATGGTCAGCAGCGCAAAACCGGACAGCCAGGTGGAATACGCTTCCCACTTGAACCAGTGCAACTCTTTCGGCAGTTCGGCAGGCGCCACCAGGTATTTCTGCGGATTGTAGAAGCCGCCGCCATGCACGGCCCACAGTTCGCCCGAGACGCCTTTCTTCGCCAGCTCGGAGCCGGGTGCGGGCGGACGTATGGAATTGTCGAGCCAGACGAAATAAAAGGAAGCGCCGATCCAGGCGATGCCCGTGATGACGTGCAACCAGCGGACGATCAGGTTCAGCCATTCAAGGCCATACGGGATCAGGTAAGCGAAGACTTCCATACATTTCCTTGAGTCAGACTGAACCAATATTCATGCCAATCTACACAAGATAAACGGATTTGCCGCCCGCCACATGAAAACTATCGTATATTTGACATATTCAAATTGATATACAACAAAGCCGCCGCCACATGTCCAGCCTGCCGCAACACCTCGACCTGCACCTGATCCGCATCCTTTACCTGCTGCTGGTGGAAAAGAATGTCTCGCGCGTGGCGCTCAAACTCAATCAGCCGCAGCCGTCGATTTCCGCCTCCCTGCGCAAGCTGCGCGAATTGACGGGCGACCCGCTGCTGGTGCGCGGCGCGCGCGGCATGGTGCCGACCCAGCACGGCGAAAGCCTGCTCAATCCGGCCAAGCGCATCCTCGACCAGACGGAAAGCCTGTTCGTCAAGAAGACGCCGTTCGTGGCGCAGGAAGAAGCGCGCACCTTCCATATCGCCGCGCCCGATTACCTGGACAGCCAGTTCCTGCCCAACGTCGTGGCCTTGCTGCGCCGCGGTTCGCCGAAAAGCCGCGTCGTGCTGCATAGCCTGGGGCCGGGCATCGACCATATCCGCCAGCTCTCCGACGGCGGCCTGGACCTGGTGATCGCCAACTGGGACGAGCCGCCCGCCCATCTGCACATCTCGAAGCTGTTCGAAGACCCCATCATCTGCGCCATGCATGCGGAAAACGCCTATGCCCGCCGCACGGCCAGCGATGCCATGACCCTCGACGATTATCTGAGCCTGCCCCATGTGGCGCCGTCGCAGATGATGCCCGGCTACCACGGCGTGATCGACTCCTTCCTCGAGCGGCAGAACCTGCAGCGCAACGTGGTGGTGGAATCGGCGTATTTCGGCCTGATTCCCTACATGCTGACGCAGACGGACCTGGTACTGACGACGGGGCGGCAATTCATGCGCTTCTATGAAAAGACCCTGCCGCTGAAAACGTACACCGTCCCCCTGAAATTCCCGCCAATGCGTTTTTACCAGCTGTGGCACCAGCGCGTGCACCAGGCGCCCGAACACAAATGGCTGCGCGACCAGGTCAGCGCGGCCGCCAAGGCGCTGGTGCAGCGATAGCCGCTATCAGCGCGCGCATATAATGGATGCCGGAACAGGGCGCTATCATCACCGCTTGCATGATCGGAAAACCATGACCACCCTTTCAGACCTGAACGCCGGCAGCCAGGCCGATTTTATCGCGCACTTGCATGGCATCTACGAACACTCGCCCTGGATACCCCTGCGCGCGGCTGCCGCCCGGCCGTTTGCCAGCCTGACGGCCCTCAAGACGGCGCTGCAGCGCGTGCTGGCGCAAGCCTCGCCCGAAGAGCAGCTGGGCCTGATCCGCGCCCACCCTGAACTGGCCGGCAAGGCCGCCATCGCAGGCCAGCTGACGGCGGAATCGACGCGCGAACAGGCCAAGTCCGGCCTGAACCTGTGCAGCCCCGAGGAATTTGCCACCCTGCAACACCTCAACAGCGAATACAACGCCAAGTTCGGCTTTCCCTTCATCCTGGCCGTCAAAGGGCCGACCGGTGAAGGCTTGACGCGGCAGGACATCATCGCCACGTTTGCGCGGCGCCTGAAGAACCGGCGCGCCGACGAACTGGCCGAGTCGCTGCGGCAAATCAAGCGCATCGCCGAACTGCGCCTGAACGAGCTGTTCGACGTACGCCTGGAGTTTGGCCCAGCCATCATGCAGCAGGCGGAAACCCTGGCCGGCTGGAGCGACAGCGATTACAACCTGACCTGCGCCTACCTGACGCCGGCGCACCGCAAAACGGCGGCGCAGCTTGCCGACTGGATGCGGGACGCAGGCATGCAGGTGGAGATCGACGCCGTCGGCAATGTCGTCGGCCGCTATCTGTCCGACAATTCCGGCGCCAAAACCCTGATGACGGGATCGCACTACGACACCGTGCGCAACGGCGGCAAGTACGATGGCCGCCTGGGCATCGTGCTGCCGATCGCCGTCGTGCGCCACCTGCACGAACGGGGCGAAAAGCTGCCGTTTCATTTCGAGGTCGTCGGCTTCGCCGAGGAGGAAGGCGTGCGCTTCAAGAGCACCTTCCTCGGCAGCACGGCCGTCACGGGCAAGTTCGACCTGTCGCTGCTGGAACAGCGTGATGCGGACGGCGTGAGCATGCGCGAGGCGCTGGCCGCTGCCGGCCACGAAGCGGCGGCCATCAGCGCCATCGCGCGCGATGCCAGCGACTTGCTTGGCTATGTGGAGGTGCATATCGAACAGGGCCCGGTGCTGCTGGAGCGCGACCTGCCGCTGGGCATCGTCACGGCGATCGCCGGCAGCTCGCGCTACCTGGTCAATCTTCGTGGCGTGGCCAGCCATGCGGGCACCACGCCCATGAGCATGCGCAAGGATGCGGCCAGCGCGGCGGCCGAAATCATCCTTCTGGTGGAGCAGCGTTGCAGCCAGGGCGAGGCACTGGTAGGCACAGTGGGCCAACTGAACGTGCCCAACGGCTCCGTCAACGTGATCGCCGGTGCCTGCACGCTGTCGCTCGACATCCGCGCGGCCAGCGATGCGGTACGCCAGGCTGCCGTCGACGATATTCTCGATGGCATCGCCGCCGTCTGCGCGCGGCGCCAGATCGACTACCAGCTGGAACTGCTGCTGTCGGCGCGCGCGGCGCCATGCGCGCCATGGTTGATGGCGCAGCTGGCGCAAGCCGTGGAATCCGTCGGCATCGCACCGTATGCGCTGCTGTCGGGCGCCGGCCACGACGCCATGGCCATGGCCGCCATCACCGACGTGGCGATGCTGTTTACCCGCTGCGGCAATGGCGGTATCAGCCACAACCCGCTGGAAACCATGACGGCCGACGACGCCGATATCGCGGCGCAGGCGCTGCTGGCGTTCCTGCGCAACTTCCAAGCCAAGCCCGCGCTGGCTTGAGCGCCATGGACAAGGCCGTCGAACTACGGCGCAGCAAGCGCCTGGCACTGTCCTTCCTGCTGGCCGCCAGCGTCCTGTTTGTCGTCACGGCCTGCCTGCCGCGCAGCCTGTTGGTCGATGCATTGAAAGCGGTGTCGGAGGCGGCCATGGTCGGCGCGCTGGCCGACTGGTTCGCCGTCACCGCCCTGTTCCGCAAAATTCCCATCCCCTTCATTTCACGCCATACGAACATCATCCCCAGGGAAAAAGACAGGATTGCCGTCAATCTGGCCACCTTCGTCCGGGACAAGTTCCTCGATACGGCATCGCTGCTGGCCCTGATCGAGAAGCACGATCCGGCCAGGATGATAGGTGAATGGCTGACGGCACCGGCCAATACCAGCCTGCTGGGCAGCTACCTGACAAAGCTGCTGGGTACAGCTCTGGACATGACGGACGACGAGCGCATACGGCCCTTCATGAAAAAGGCGTTCGACGCGGCGCTCGACAAGGTAGACCTGTCGCAATCGGCAGCAGCGTTGCTGGAAGCGCTGACGGCCGACGGACGCCACCAGGCCCTGCTCGACGATATCATCGACAAGCTGGTGACGGTGATGCGCGAACCGCACAGTCGCGAGCTGATTGCCGACAGCATCATCAGCTGGCTCAAAACGGAACATCCACGCAAGGAAAAGGTCCTGCCGACATCATGGCTGGGGGAGCATGGCGCGGAACTGATCGCCGGCGCCCTCGACGCCACCTTGCGCCGCATTGCCCAGGATCCCGCTCACCAGCTCAGACACAAGGTCGACGAGGCCATGCAACAGCTGGTCTTGCGCCTGAAAACCGATCCCGCCTTTCTCGCGCGGGGCGAAGCGATCCGCGCGCAGCTGCAGAATGACACGCTGCTGACGCAGTATCTGTACGGCCTGTGGGAGCAATTGCGCTCCTGGCTGAAACGCGATCTCGAATCCAGCGACTCCGTGCTGCATGCGCGAGTCGCCGGCATGGGCGCCTGGATCGGCAGGGAGCTGGCGCACAACGCGCAGTTGCGCGCCTCGCTCAATGAACGGATGCAGGATGCGGCTCGCTCCATGGCCCCCGATTTTGCGCAGTTCCTCACGCGCCACATCGGCGACACCGTCAAGAACTGGGACCCACAGGATATGTCGCGCCAAATCGAACTACAGATCGGCAAGGATCTGCAATACATCCGCATCAATGGCACTATCGTGGGCGGCGCCATCGGCCTGCTGCTGTTTGGCAGCTCGCAGCTGATCGCGCTGCTACGCGCAATGTAACGCTTAAACGACCACGGCCCGCTCCAGCATCGCATGCAGCAGCACATTGCAGCCCGCTTCCAGGTGCTCGGGCCTGGCATCTTCGATTTCATTGTGGCTGATGCCGTCCTTGCACGGCACGAAGATCATGCCGGCTGGCGCCAGCCTGGCAGCGTAGATGGCGTCGTGGCCGGCGCCGGACACCACGTCCATCACGGAGTAGCCGAGTTTTTCAGTCGCATTGCGCACGGCGCCCACGCAGTCGGGGTGGAACGGGCATGGCGGGTAATAGGACACCCTTTCCAGTGAAATTCCCAAGCCTGTTTTTTCGCGCGTGGCGTCGATGAAAGCCGTGATCTCGCCATGCATGGTATTGAGCAGTTCGTCGTTCACGTTGCGCAGGTCGATGCTGAACTTGACCTCGCCGGGGATCACGTTGCGGCTGTTCGGGAAGACCTGCACCATACCCACCGTGCCGCGCCCGTACGGCGGGTAGCGGTTGGCAATGGCGACGACTTCCTGCATGATGGTGGTGGCCACCTGCAGCGCATCCTTGCGCAAGCCCATGGGCGTGGGACCGGCATGCGCTTCCATGCCCGTCACCACGCAGTCGTACCACGACAGGCCCATCACGGCCGGCACCACGCCGATGATTTTATCGGCGTCTTCCAGCACGGGTCCCTGCTCGATATGCGTTTCAAAATAGGCGCCGATGGGATGGTCGCCCGGCACCTGCTCACCCTTGTATCCGATGCGCGCCAGCTCCTCGCCCACGGTCTTGCCTTCCGTGTCCTTGGCTGCATACGCCGTCTCGAGCGAGAAGGCGCCGCAAAATACGCCCGAGCCCATCATCACCGGCACGAAGCGCGAACCTTCCTCGTTGGTCCAGAAGGCCACCTCGATCGGCGATCGCGTCTTGATCTTCAGATCGTTCAGGGTGCGTACCACTTCCAGGCCCGCCAGCACGCCGTAATTGCCGTCGAACTTGCCGCCCGTGGGCTGCGTATCGATGTGGCTGCCCGTCATCACGGGCGGCAAGGTATTGTCGGTGCCGTCGCGGCGCATGAAGACATTGCCGATCTGGTCGATCGTGATGCTCATGCCCGCCTCCCTGCCCCAGCGCACCACCAGGTCGCGGCCTTCCTTGTCGAGGTCCGTCAGGGCCAGGCGCTTGACGCCGCCCTTCGCCGTCGCGCCGATACGCGCCAGTTCCATCAGGGCCGCCCACAACCGTTCGCCATTGATGCGTAGATCATCCATTATTGTCTCCTGAATTCATGCGGTGGTGGCGGTAAACGCCGGGCGTTCGATATAGCGCCCTGCACCCTCGACGGCCGTCAGTTCGCCCTGGTGGAACACCACCTTGCCGGCGGCAATCGTGGTGCGGGGAATGCCGCGCACGGTGCGCCCTTCGAAGACGTTGAAGCCCCCTTTGGCGAACTGCGTGGCGGCGGAAATGGTGCGCGTGCCTTGCGGGTCCCACAGCACGATGTCGGCATCGCTGCCTGCGGCGATGACGCCCTTGCGTGGATACATATTGAAGATTTGCGCCGCATTGGTCGATGACACCTTGACGAATTCGGACGGCGTGAGCATGCCGGAATTGACGCCCGCATCCCACACGACGGCCATGCGTTCCTCGACGCCGCCGCAGCCGTTCGGGATGCGCGTAAAGTCGTTCTTGCCGGCCCCCTTCTGCTCGGCGCAAAAGGTGCAGTGGTCGGTGGCCGTCGTGTGCAAGTTGCCGCTTTGCAGGCCGTGCCACAAGGCCGCCTGATGGTGCTTGCCGCGGAACGGCGGGCTCATGACGTGGCCCGCCACATAATCGAAATCGTCGCTCTGATAGACGCTGTCGTCGATCACCAGGTGGCCCGCCAACGCTTCGCCATACACGCGCTGGCCGTTGGCGCGCGCGCGCGTGATGGCGTCGAGCGACTCGGCGCACGAAACGTGCACGATGTACACGGGGGTATTCAAGACATTGGCGATGGCGATGGCGCGGTTGGCCGCCTCGGCTTCCACGGCCGGTGGGCGCGACAGCGGATGCGCCTGCGGCCCGGTAATCCCCTTCTTCAGCAAGGCTTGCTGCAATTGAAAAACCAGCTCGCCATTCTCCGCATGCACAGTGGGCAGCGCTCCCAGTTCCAGCGAGCGGGTAAAGCTCTTCACCAGGGTTTCATCATCGGCCATGATGGCGTTTTTATAGGCCATGAAGTGCTTGAAACTGTTCACGCCATGCTCACGCACGAGGATGCCCATCTCTTCATGTACCTGTTCGCTCCACCAGGTGATCGCCACGTGGAAGGTGTAGTCGCCGGCCGCCTTGGCCGACCACGCGCGCCACTGGTGATACGCCTCGATCAGCGATTGCTTCGGCGCGGGGATAACGAAGTCCATGATGGTGGTGGTGCCGCCCGCCAGTCCCGCCGCCGTGCCCGTGAAAAAATCGTCGGCCGTCACGGTACCCATGAAAGGGAGGTTCATGTGCGTATGCGTGTCTATCCCGCCCGGCATCACGTACAGGCCGCCCGCGTCGATCACGGTAGCGCCGGCCGGCAGCGCCAGATTCTCGCCGACGGCGGCGATGGTGTCGCCCTCGATCAGCACATCGGCGCGAAACGCGCGGTCGGCGTTGACGACGGTCCCTCCACGTATCAGTATGGTCATCTTGTCTCCTTCTCGAAAAGATCAGGACTGCGGCGCCTGCTGCGCGTGCGCCACCACTTTGCCCTTCATCATGACGCCGTAAACGACCGCGGCGATGGCCACGCCCACGAACCAGGCATAGGTGTAGACGGCTTTGAAGCCTTCGCCCACGCCGGGAAACGCCGTGGGAAAGGCTGCGTTCAAAAAGCCCGGGATATTCGGCAGCACGGCGATGACAAAGGCGATCAACGCCGCCATGTTCCAGCCACTGCCGTACGAGTAGACGCCATCGTCGCGGTACAACTGCCTGACGTCGAGCTGCGTCTTGCGCACAAAGTAATAGTCGACGATGAGGATGCCGGCGATGGGGCCCAGCAGGGCCGAGTAGCCGATCAGCCAGGTAAAGATATAGCCCTGCGTCGATTCAAGCACCTTCCACGGCATCATGACGATGGCGATGAAGGCCGTGATGTAGCCCCCCATCTTGTACGAAATCTGCTTCGGCGCCAGCGAGGAAAAGTCGTAGGCCGGCCCCACCAGGTTGGCCGCCAGGTTGACGCTGACGGTGTCGATCAGGAGGATGATCAGCGCGATCAGCACGGCGGCGCCCGTCATGCGGCTGGCCAGGTCGACGGGGTCCCAGATGGCCTTGCCGTACATGACGACCGAACCGGCGGTAACGATCACGGCCAGCATGGCCAGCAATCCCATGGGCACGGGCAGGCCGACCGACTGGCCCACGATCTGGTCGCGCTGCGTCTTGGCGAAACGCGTGAAGTCGGGAATGTTCAAGGCCAAGGTGGCCCAGAACCCCACCATGGCGGTGAGCGACGGCCAGAAGACGCTCCAGAACTGGCCCGCCTTCTTGCCGCCGGGGATGAATTGCGATGGCTGGTCCAGCAGGCTGGCGACGCCGCCGGCCTTGCTGTGCACCCAGTACAGCAGCACGAAGCAGATGAGGATTTTCAGCGGCGCCGTATAGGTTTCGAGTTTACGAATCGATTCCATGCCGTGCAGGATGTAATAAAACTGGATGGCCCAAAAGGCCAGGAAGCACAGCAACTGGCTGCCGTTGATGCCCAGGCCCGCTATCTTCTCGCCGCCCAGTTCATGCCCCATCAGCACGCCCATCAGGGTGTAGATCATCTGCCCGCCGAACCAGGTCTGGATGCCATACCAGCCGCAGGCGACAATGGCGCGCATCAGCGCGGGCAGGCGCGCGCCCATGGTGCCGAACGAGGCGCGCGCCAGCACCGCATACGGAATGCCGTACTTGGTGCCCGCATGACCGATCAGCAGCATCGGCAAGAGCACAATGGCGTTGGCGAGAAATACCGTGAGCACGGCCTGGTAACCGGACATGCCGCTGTCGATCAGGCTGGCCGACAGGGTGTAGGCGGGAATGCACATCACCATGCCCACCCACAGCGCGGCAAAGTGATACCAGCGCCAGGTGCGCTGCGCCGCCGTGGTGGGCGCCAGGTCTTCATTCCAGAGTTGCGTGTTGCCTGAATAGTCGTGGTTCACAGGGATGCTCCATCGGTTGGGAGGTTGGGCGTTTTAGAAACGGCTGCGGCCTAGCTTACTGCAAAGTTAGGCAACTGTTTATAAAATATGCGTACGCAAGAAGCGTGCCCTATGCCGTCTCCGCCAACGCTCTTGGGTTGCGTGGATCCTGAGTCCAGTTCATGTACGGCTTGCCTGTCGTCTGCGGCACCATCGTGATGCACCCCTGCACCGGACAGGTGATTTCGCACAGGTTGCAGCCTACGCATTCCTCCTTGATCACTTCATATGTGCGCATGCCGGCGGCGTCGATCAGTTGCGCAATCGACTGGTGCGACGTGTCTTCGCAAGCCACATAACACTTGCCGCATTTGATGCAGTCGTCCTGGTTAATCTGTGCGATCACCTGGTAATTCATGTCCAGGTATTTCCAGTCCGTCATGTTGGCCACGGCCTTGCCGGAAAAATCGCTGATGCGTGCATAGCCCTTCTCGTCCATCCAGCGCGACAGCCCATCCTTCATCTCTTCGACGATGCGGAAACCATGCAGCATGGCGGCCG
Source organism: Janthinobacterium sp. GW458P (assembly GCF_002127585.1). Classification (GTDB taxonomy): domain Bacteria; phylum Pseudomonadota; class Gammaproteobacteria; order Burkholderiales; family Burkholderiaceae_D; genus Janthinobacterium. The sequence goes on along the minus strand of NZ_NEGZ01000009.1, from coordinate 47,523 downwards.
TGCACACCTGCACGCAGCCGGCGCCCAGGGCGATGAATTCGGCCGCATCACGCCAGTTGCCGATGCCGCCGATGCCGGAAATGGGCAAGCCCCGCGTCTGCGGATCGCGGGCGATTTCCGCCACCATGTTCAGGGCGATGGGTTTCACGGCCGCGCCGCAATAGCCGCCGTGCGTGCTGGCGCCGCCCACGATGGGCAAGGCCACCATGCGGTCCAGGTCCAGCGAGGTGATGGAATTGATGGTGTTGATCAGCGAGACGGCGTCCGCGCCGCCCGCCTTGGCCGCGCGCGCCGGCATGCGCACGTCCGTGATGTTGGGTGTGAGCTTGACGATGACGGGTAACTTGCTGTGTTTCTTGCACCAGGCGGTGACCATCTGCACGTACTCGGGCACCTGGCCCACGGCCGCTCCCATGCCCCGTTCCGGCATGCCGTGCGGGCAGCCGAAATTGAGCTCGATGCCGTCCGCCCCCGTCGCCTCGACCTTCGGCAAAATATCGGCCCAGTAGTGCTCTTCGCAGGGCAGCATCAGGGAGACGATCATGGCGCGGTCGGGCCAATCCTTTTTCACTTGCGTGATTTCGCGCAGGTTGATCTCCAGCGAACGGTCGGTGATCAGCTCGATGTTATTGAAGCCGACCACTTCGCGGTTCTTGCCGTACAGGGCGGAATAGCGCGACGAGACGTTGACGGCGGCAGGGTCTTCACCGAGCGTTTTCCACACGACGCCGCCCCACCCCGCCTCGAAGGCGCGCACCACGTTATACGCCTTGTCGGTCGGTGGCGCTGATGCCAGCCAGAAGGGATTCGGCGCCTTGATGCCGCAAAATTCGATGCTGAGATCAGCCATTATGCAGCCTCCACTTTATTCAACAAATCGGAATGAATGGCCAGTGCGGCCAGCTTGCCATGCTGGACGGCCTGCACCGTCAAGTCCTGCCCCGGCGCCACGCAGTCGCCGCCCGCATAGATCCCCGGCAGCACCGTGCGAAAGCCTGCGTCGACGCCGATCTTGTCGCCTTCGCGCTGCAGCAATGACGCCATCGGGTCATCCAGCACCTGCGTATCGAGGCTCTGGCCGATGGCCTTGAAGATGGCGTCGGCCGCCACGTCGAACGTTTCGCCCGTGCCCGCCAGGCGCGTACCCTCCATCCGCGTTTTCTCGAAACGCATGCCCGCCACCTTGCCCTCGCTATCGAGCAGCACCTGCTGCGGCTGGGCCCACGTCAGCATGCGCACCTGGTTGGCCTTGGCGATCTCCTGTTCATGGTGGGTGGCCGTCATGGCGTCGAAGCCGCGCCGGTACACCAGGGTGACTTCCTCGGCGCCCAGGCGCTGGATCTGCACGGCCATGTCGATGGCCGTATTGCCGGCGCCAATCACGATGGCCCGTTTCGGCACGGGCAGCGCGGCCAGATCGTCCGCCTGGCGCAGCGCGCCGATATAGTCGACGGCGGCCAGCAATCCCGGCGCCTCCTCGCCCGTCAAGCCCAGCTCGCGGCTGGCGCCCAGGCCCAGGCCGAGGAAGACGGCGTCGTACTGCGCATGCAGGTCGCGCAGCTGCAGGTTCTCGCCCAGCGCCTGGCGACATCGGATGGTGATGCCGCCTACGCCCAGCAGGAAGTCGATTTCCTTTTGCGCGAAATCGTCCGTCAGCTTGTACTTGGCGATGCCGTATTCATTCAAGCCGCCCGCCTTGCCTTCCTTTTCAAAGATCACCACGTCGTGGCCCAGCATGGCCAGGCGGTGCGCGCACGACAGGCCCGCCGGCCCCGCGCCGACGATGGCGACGGTCTTGCCCGTGCTTGCCGCCCGTTTGAACGGGTGGCCGGCAAAGTGCATGTGGTCGACGGCGTAGCGCTGCAAGAGGCCGATCTTGACGGGCTGGCCTTCGGCGTCATGGTTGCGCACGCAGACATCTTCGCACAGGATTTCCGTCGGGCAGACGCGCGCGCAGCTGCCGCCCAGGATGTTCTGTTTCAGGATGCCGGCGGCGGCGCCGTTGATGTTCTTGTCGTGGATATTGCGGATGAAGCTGGCCACGTCGATTTCCGACGGACAGATGCGGCTGCACGGTGCGTCGTAGCAATACAGGCAGCGGGCGCTTTCGATGGCGGCCTGGCGTGCGCTCAAGGGAGGCGCCAGGTCCGTAAAGTGGCCCGCCAATTCATCACTGGGCAGCGCGGAATGCGGTAAATAGTTCAGGGACTCGATCATCGCGGTTTCCTTTTTTTGTGCGGCCGATGTTGAATGTAAAACCCTTACTTCATCTGGGGAAAAGCAAATTCCACACCAGCGCTTGCCGTGTTCGGCCAGCGCTGCATCACGGCCTTGTGGCGCGTGTAGAAACGCACGCCTTCGGGGCCATACGCGTGGTGGTCGCCGAACATGCTGCGCTTCCAGCCGCCAAAGCTGTTGAAGGCCATCGGCACGGGCAAGGGGACGTTGACGCCCACCATGCCGACCTGGATCTGGCGCACGAATTCGCGCGCCACGCCGCCGTCGCGCGTGTAGATGGCCACGCCGTTGCCATACTCGTTGGCGTTGATCAGCTCCACCGCCTGCACCACGTCAGGACACCGCAGCACGCACAGCACGGGGCCGAAAATCTCTTCCTTGTAGATGCGCATGTCGCGCGTGACGTGGTCAAATAACGTACCGCCGACAAAGAAGCCGTTCTCGCGGCCCGCCACCACATGGTTGCGTCCATCGACCACCAAAGTCGCGCCCTGCTCCACGCCGGAGGCGATCAGTTTTTCGATGCGCTGCTTGGCCGCCAGCGACACGACCGGTCCCATTTCCGCACCATCTTCCATGCCGTCGCGCACTTTCAGTGCGGCCGTGCGCGTTGCCAGTGCATCGATCAACTTGTCGCCCGCGTCGCCCACGGCCACCACGACGGAGATCGCCATGCAGCGTTCGCCCGCCGAACCGTAGGCCGCGCCGATCAGCGCGTCGACCGTCATCTCCATGTCCGCGTCGGGCATCACCACCATGTGGTTCTTCGCGCCGCCCAAGGCTTGCACGCGCTTGCCGCTGGCGCTGCCGCGTGCATAGATGTATTCGGCGATCGGCGTCGAGCCGACAAAGCTGATCGCCTGCACCACGGGGTGGTCAAGCAGGGCATCGACCGTCACTTTATCTCCCTGCACCACGTTGAAGACGCCGTCGGGTAAACCTGCATCCTTGAGCAATTTCGCGTGCAGCAGCGAGGCCGACGGATCGCGCTCGGACGGTTTCAAGACGAAGGTATTGCCGCAGGCAATCGCCACCGGGAACATCCACATCGGCACCATCACGGGAAAATTAAATGGCGTGATGCCGGCCACCACGCCCAGCGCCTGGCGCATGGACCAGGCATCGATGCCGCGCGAAATCTGGTCCGTGAATTCGCCTTTCAGCAGTTGCGGTATGCCGACGGCAAACTCCACCATCTCGATACCGCGCGCCACTTCGCCCTGGGCATCGGCAAAGGTCTTGCCATGCTCACGCGTGAGCATGGCGGCAAATTCGTCCGTGTGCTGCTGGCACAGCTGCAGGTAGCGGAACAGGACCCTGGCACGCGTCAGCGGCGGCGTGGCCGACCACGAGGGGAAGGCGGCGGCGGCAGCCTGCACGGCCGCGTCCACGTCTTCCACGGTGCCCAGCGCCACGCGCGCCACGGGTTCGCCCAGTGCCGGGTTGTACACGTCGCCGTAGCGGCCGCTTTGCGTGTCGACTTTGGCGCCGTTGATGTAGTGGGTGATGGTGTCGAGGTTGTTCATTGGTTTTCCATTTTTAAACCCAGAGGCAAAGACTGGGGTCGGACCCTCAGGGTCCGACCCCGGCTCTTGTTTTGGGTTTGCCGTTCAATCGAGATTTTTGAGTACCGTCGCCAGCTTGCCAAACAGCTCGTCGACATGCTGTTTTTCCAGCACCAGCGGCGGTGACAGGGCGATGATGTCGCCCGTCGTGCGTATCAGCACGCCGTCGGCAAAGGCCTGCTTGAAGGCGTTGAAGGCGCGCGCGCCGGGTTTGCCGGCGATGGGATCGAGTTCGATGCCGGCGATCAGGCCAATGCTGCGCAGGTCGATCACGTGCGGCGAGCCTTTCAGCGAATGCACGGCGTCGCTCCAATACGCCTGCATCGCTTTAGCGTGCCCCAGGATGTCCTGCTCCTCGAACACCTGCAAGGTAGCCAGCGAGGCGGCGCAGGCCAGCGGGTGGCCGGAATACGTATAGCCGTGGAACAGCTCGATGCCTGGCGGCGCATCCATGAAGGCATCGTGGATGTATTTTTTGCTGAATACGGCGCCCATCGGCACCATGCCGTTGGTCAGGCCCTTGGCCGTCGTCATCAGGTCCGGTTCGACGTCGAAATAGTCGGCCGCGAACGGCGTCGTCATGCGGCCGAAACCCGTGATGACTTCATCGAAGATCAGGAGGATGCCGTGCTTGGTGCACAGTTCGCGCAAGCGTTTCAGATAGCCTTTCGGCGGGATCAGCACACCCGTGGAACCGGCCACCGGTTCGACGATGACGGCGGCAATCGTCGAGGCGTCGTGCAGGGCGACGATGCGTTCGAGCTCGTCGGCCAGGTGAGTGCCATATTCGGGCTCGCCCACCGTGTAGGCGTTCCTGTCCAGGTTGTGCGTGTGCGGCAGGTGGTCGACGCCCGGCAGCAAGGGGCCGAAGGTCTTGCGGTTGCCGCCGATGCCGCCCACGGAAATGCCGCCGAAACCGACGCCGTGATAACCGCGTTCGCGGCCGATCAGGCGCGTGCGCGCGCCCTCGCCGCGCGCCCGGTGATAGGCCAGCGCGATCTTCAGGGCCGTGTCGACGGCTTCGGAACCGGAGTTGGTGTAGAAAACGTGGCCGAACTTGTGGCCCGTGTAGTCCATCAGTTTTTCCGCCAGGTCGAAGGCGGCCGGATGGCCCATCTGGAAGGTGGGCGCGAAGTCGAGCTGGCCCACCATCTCGCGGATGGCACCGACGATTTTCGGCTGCGCATGGCCGCACGGCACGCACCACAGTCCCGCCGTGCCATCGAGGATGGCGTTGCCATCGACGTCCTTGTAGTACATGCCTTCGGCCGACACCAGCAAACGCGGATGGGCCTTGAAATCGCGGTTATTCGTAAACGGCATCCAGAATGCCGACATCGATTCCGGCCTTGTTTCGTTCATGACCTTCTCCTTGGGATGGGCTGGCGCTGGGCCAGGATCGTTTTTGACGAAGCGCAAAATAATTTACCAGTTGGCAAAAAGCTGATGTAATAATAGACAGGCCATCCCCAATGGCACAGATACACAAACGGCAAAGTATCCCAACCGTACAGGTCGAAAAACCACTACAGTTTTGTGCAAGGCAGCAGAAGGAGCCACCGTGAAGCACAGCGACAGCACAGACGAAGCCCCCGAGCAAGCTAGCGGCTGGCCCGTGCTGGACATCGACCGCCAGAAAAAGGGCGGCCTCGTCGAGCAGATCGTCATCGCCATCAGCGTCATGGTGGGCAGCCGCGCCCTGCGCATCGGCACGAAAATGCCGTCCGTGCGCCAGTTTGCCCGCTGCAATGGCGTGTCGACGTTTACCGTCGTCGAATCGTACGATCGCCTGGTCAACCTGGGCCTGCTGTCGTCGCGGCGCGGTTCCGGCTATTTCGTCGCGCGCCACGATATCGCCGCCTCGCCCCAGGCGGTCGTGCATGCGAGTCCCACCGCCATCGATGCGCTCACGCCGGACCTGTACTCGGGCGTGTCCGACGCCCTGCCCGTGGGGGCAGGCTGGCTGCCGCCCGAGATGTATGGCGAAGCGACCGTGCTCGACGCCGTGCGACAGGCCATGCGCATTCCCGCCAGCCGCCTGCGCGGCTATGGCCACCCTCTCGGCTTTCCCTCGCTGCGCCAGCACCTGGCAACATGCCTGTCGGAAGAGCTGTTCCAGGTGCAGCAGGACCAGGTCTTGCTGACGCATGGCGCCACGCATGCTTTTGACTTGATTCTGCGCAGCCTGACCAAGCCGGGCGACACGGTGCTGGTGGAAGACCCCGGCTACAGCAACCTGCAGTCGCTGATACGCCATCATGGCTGCCTCCCCGTGGGCATCGCCCGCGGCGAGGCGGGCCTCGACCTCGATGCGCTGGCCGTTGAAGCCGCGCGCACGCAGCCGAAACTCATGTTCGTCAACACGGTGCTGCAAAATCCGCTTGGTACTTCCTTGAGCCAGGCACAAGCCCACCGCCTGCTGGCGCTGGCCGAGCAATTCGATTTCTGGCTGGTCGAGGACGATATCTACCGCGAACTGGCGGCGCGCGGCGAAGCGTCGCTGGCGGCCATGGATGGTTTGCGCCGCGTGATCCGCGTGGGCAGCTTTTCCAAGACCCTCTCGCCCGTGCTGCGCGTGGGGTCGATTTGTGCTTCGCCCTCGCTGGTGGCAGAACTGGTGCGCGTAAAAATGCTGGCGGGACTGACGACGTCGGAAATCAACGAGCGCGCCGTCTACCACGCCGTTTCCGCGCGGCCGTACAAGCGCATGGTGGAACGGCTGGTGGCGCAGCTCGATGCGGCCCGCGAGCGCAGCATCGACTGCCTGGCGCAGGCCGGCATGGCGCCCGTGGCGCGGCCCCGCGGCGGCATGTTCGTCAGCGCCGGCTGGCCTGATGTGCAGACGCCGGAATGGAACGGCAAGCTCATCGCCGACATGGCCTTGAAGGCCGGCATCCTGCTATCGCCAAACGAATTTTTCATGCTGCGCGCGCCCGAGACGGTGTGGTTCCGCTTCAACGTGGCCTACACCGACACCCCCGTGCTGCAGGCATTCCTGCAATCGATCCGACCTCGCTAGAGAACCCGCCATGGCCAGCGACAAATCCCTTGCCCTTCCCGTGAAAAATGCCGGCGGCCGGCGCCTGCAAAACCGCGACCGCCTGGAAGCGGACATTCTGGAACAGGCCGTGCGCGTCTTCGCGGAAAACGGCTATGAAGGCGCCTCGATCGCCACCATCGCCGAACGGGCAGGCCTGTCGAAGCAAAACCTGATGTATTACTTTCCCTCCAAGCAGCTGCTGTACCAGCGCGTCCTCGACGATGTACTCGACGACTGGCTGGCGCGCATGGAATCGCTGGCCAATGAACACGACGGTCCGCGCGACGTGCTGCGCGCCTACATCGGCGCCAAGCTGCGCTTTTCGCGCGAACAGCCGTGGGCCTCGCGCGTGTATGCGCTGGAAGTGATCAATGGTGCGCCCCTGTACGGCGACCAGATACGAGAAAGAGTCGTGCCCCTGCTGCGCAAGGATATCGCCGTCTTCGAAGCGTGGATCGCCGCCGGCAGGATCGCGCCCGTCAACGCCACGCATCTGATGTTCGCCATCTGGGCCATGACGCAGTCGTATGCGGATTTTTCGGCGCAAATGGCCCTGGTGCTGGAACGCAAGCAGCTCACGCGCAAGGATTACGATGACGCCGAATCGCTGATCGTGCACATGGTGCTGGCCGCCATCGCCCTGCCAGTGCCGCCACCTGGCTGAGGCAGCATCGCAGCCTGGCCGCACGCACTACATGTGATGAAATTTCCAACAAACAATCTTCCAGTGATAGCATGGCGCGCTGGAGCTTTTGCAATATTTCACGGGATAAGGAACAGGCATGAAACAATGGTTATCGGCGCGCACGGCGTCACTGCTGGGCAAAGGCGTTGCTGCGGCGCTGCTGGCGCTGGCATCGGGAGCGCAGGCACAGACATTTGGCATGATCGAAAACAAACCCTTGAGCGAAACCTGGCTGAATGCGGGGTTTTACTCGTATCATTTTCAACGCGATAAGAATCTGAACGACAGCAACCCGGGCCTGGGTGCCGAATACCGTTTTTCCACCGTGGCCTCGGCCACGGCCGGCCGCTTCTACAATAGCGACCGCGCCTACTCGAATTATCTGGGCGTGTACTATCAACCCATCCAGATGGGGCCATTTCGCGTCGGCGCCGTCGTCGGCGGCTTCAGCGGTTATCCGAAAATGCGCGACGGCGGCTGGTTTCCCGCCCTGGTGCCCACTATCAGCTATGAATACCAGCGCGTGGGCGTGAATATCGCCATCGTGCCCTCCTACAAGGACCGGCTGTATGGCGCCCTCAGCTTCCAGCTGAAACTCAAGGTATTCGAATAGCCGTCTGTCCGCACCTGTCGCCGTTCGCTCCGCCATTCCTGCCATTCGTCGCACACGCCACGCCCGCCAGCGAGGTTTTGCCTATAGTGGCTTCATCGCCAGCATGCATGCGCAGCGGCACCCACGACGACAGGAGAACAGTATGAAAGACATCAATCCGGCACCGGGCAGCACTTCCTTCAGCGCTTTCTGGAACGAGTTGTGCGCATATGCACGCCAGGGCCTGGCCGCCTTGCGCGCCATGCCCTGGCCCATGCTGCTGGCGTGCTGTCTGGGCCTGGCGTTCGTGATCACCATCTTGCCGCTGGCGATCATGCTGTTTGCCCTCGTCATGCTGCTGAGATGGGCAAGCAACAGCGACGACGCAAGCGCGGACACGAAGACGGCGAACGCTCAGCAACCACCGCAATAAAATTTGCGTTGTGGCAGGAGTGTCATGATTGTTTTATGGCACTATGGATGCGCGCAGCATTGACGAGTGTCAATACCATCCCTATGGATGGTGTGAACACGGAACGCCGCGCATCCCGGATGATCGAAGCTACTCCCCACCTGCCATAGGAGTTTTCAGATGACCAATACTGCAAAAGCGACAACCGCGACCACCATCCCCTGCCTGCGCTACCGCGACGCGCCGGCTGCCATAGAATGGCTGTGCAAGGCGCTGGGTTTTGAAAAACAATTGATCGTGCCCGATGGCGAAGGCGGGGTCGCGCACGCCCAGCTCAGCTTTGGCAATGGCATGGTCATGGTGGCGCCCGCCATCGACAGCGACTATGGCCGCCTGATGAAGCTGCCAAGTGACGTCGGCGGCGCGAATACGCAGAACTGCTACCTGGTCGTCAGCGATGCCGATGCCGTCTACCGCAGCGCCCGCGAAGCGGGGGCGGAAATCGTCCTCGACATCAAGGATGAGGACTACGGCGGACGGGGCTTCACCTGCCGCGACCCGGAAGGCCACATCTGGAGCCTGGGCACCTACGATCCATGGTAAAACGGAGAACAATGATACTTAGCGCCACCACCGCCGCCAGCCTTGCGCTGATCGGCGGTTTCCTGTCCGCTCCCGGACTGGTCGACCAGCATCTCAATCAAGTCTATTCGCAAGCTGCCAAGCCGCCGACGGCCGCTGCCCTGGCCTTGCACCAGCGCCTGTGGGTCGCCGATCTGCATGCGGACAGCCTGCTGTGGCAGCGTGACCTGAACCGCTCCGGCAAGCATGGCCACGTGGACTTTCCCCGCCTGCAGCAAGGCAATGTGGCGCTGCAGGCGTTTTCCGTCGTCACCAAGACGCCGCGCAAGATGAATATCGACCGCAACGCCGGCGACACGGACAACATCACGACGCTGGTGGTAGCGCAGGGCTTGCCGCCGGCCACCTGGACCAGCCTGCTGGCGCGCGCGACCTACCAGGCCGACGAACTGCACCGCCTGGCCGACAGCAGCAAAGACAGGATGCGCGTGATTGGCAGCCGCACCCAGCTGCGCAGCTTCATCGCCGCACGCGAAAAGGATCCGGGCCTGCTGGCCGGCTGGCTGACGCTGGAAGGCGCACATGCGCTTGAGGGCAAGCTGGACAACCTCGACACCTTGTACAAGGCCGGCTACCGCATGGCCGCGCCCACGCATTTCTTCGACACGGAACTGTCGGGCTCCCAACATGGCATGAAAAAGGGCGGCCTGACGCCGCTGGGCGAAGAATGGCTGCGCGCCATGGAGCGACGCAAGATGATCGTCGACCTCGCACACGCCTCGCCGGCCACCATCGACGACGTGCTAAGGCTGGCGAAACGCCCCGTGATGGTGTCGCACACGGGCGTGCGCGGCACCTGCGCCAATGGGCGCAACCTGAGCGACGCACAATTGAAACGCATCGCCGCCCAGGGCGGCCTGGTGGGCATAGGTTTCTGGAATACGGCCGTCTGCGGCAAGGACGTGGCATCCATCGCGCGCGCCATCAAGTACACGGTAAAACTGATCGGCGCCGAACACGTGGCCTATGGTTCGGACTTCGACGGTGCCGTCACCACGGCCATCGATGCAGCCGGCCTGCCGCGCCTGACGCAGGCGTTGCTCGACGCGGGCCTGTCGGAAGCGCAGATCCGCCGCGTGGCCGGCGAAAACGTGCGCGATTTCCTGCTCAAAAACCTGCCCGACGACGACGTCTAGGACAAGGCCCTGAGCAGCGCCTGGTCCGCCACCTGGCGCGGCCGGATGCGTATCAGCTTGCGGTACAGCGGCGGCATGGCGTCGCACAGCGCCAGCAGCGCGTCTTGCGCCATGGCCGGGCGCACGTACTGGAATTGCGCGGGATTATTCTCCGGCAGCGCCCCTTCCATGGTGGAGCCGTAGGCGCCCAGGGTCATGAAACTGGCGGCGCCGTCGTCCGGGCCGACGGCCAGCACAAAGGTGCCGTGCTTGGGGTGGCCCAGATAGCTTTTGATTTCCTCCTGCAGCGCCGGCGCCGCATTCGCCATCAGTTCATAGCGCAGCTGCGCGTACTGGCGCGTGCATTCCATGAACGGCGTGCGGATGGCCGATTGCGTCAATTTTCCCGGCATGCACAGCAGCAGGTTGCCGAAGGAATCGAGCAAGGCAGCCGCGTCGCCCTGGCCGCCATCGCGCTGGTCCTGCTCCATGGCCGCCTGCAGGAAGGGCGCCAGGCCCGCATCGGGCGCATGCGGCGCGCAGCGGTAGGTCAGGGCGTCGGGATAGCGGCGGCGCAGGGCGCGCACCACGGCATGCTCGGACGGCAAGGTGGCGGGATCGCGCAAGTGCACGTCGTCGCCGGCGTTCAGCAACTGCATCACCTGCGCCGATGTCGCTTCGAACACTAGCGAGCACAGTGCCTGCGTCGCCTCGTGGACGCTCTTGCCGATAAAAAAAGATTTGGGTGCGGCGCCGGACGGCGCGCGTGCATACTCGGTGGCGCCGCGCACGGCCGGATAGCAAAAGCTGTGGCCCGCCTGGGCGCGCAACGGCGCCGGCAAGGCTGTAAAGGTAGCGGCGCCATCGTAATTGATGCCCGCATTGGCATCAGGCGCGGCCACCACCACATTGAAACCGGCGGCCAGAATGGCGCCCGTGCACATGCAGCACGGGTCGAGCGAGGTGACGATGGTCAGTTCACCCGGCGGCGGCAAGGGCGTGCCCTTGGCCCGCTCCGCAAAATACCAGTCCACCAGCTGGCGCTCGCCATGCGCGGTGGGGTCAAACACCAGCCCCTGGCGCACGACGTTGTTGTGCATCGATTGCAGCACGTTGCCGGCGCCATCGAGCAGCACGCCGCCCACGCCGAAGGTGCCTTGCGTCTTGGCGGCCATGGCTTCGGCCGCGGCAATCGCCACGGCGGCCTGGATGTCGATCGTCTTGTTCAAACCAGCCCTATGGTTTCATGTCCAGGTCGGAACTGCCGAAACCGTGCGGCAGCAGCCAACCCGCCGTCACTTCCATCACATCGTTTTTCAGGTTCGTCAGGATCACGGGCAGGTCGGCGCCGCCCATCTCGAAGATCACCTGGCGGCAGGCGCCGCACGGCGAGATCGGTTCGGCCGTGTCGCCCGTGACGGCCAGCTTGGCGAAGTCGCCCGGCTTGCAGCCATGCGCGATGGCGCTGAAAAACGCCGTGCGCTCGGCGCAATTGCACAGGCCATACGCGGCGTTTTCCACGTTACAGCCACGGAAGACGCGGCCATCCTTGCACAGCAGCGCCGCGCCCACTTTAAAGCGCGAGTAGGGCGCGTAGGCCAGTTCACGGCCGGCGTTGGCTTCGGCGATCAGTTCTTGGTTGTTCATTTTTTCTGCAATACCTTTGAAATCATTAAGGCCGGGGTCAGCCCCTCAACACCGCCGACACATAGTTCAGCGCTATCGCAAACGGGGGTCTGACCCCAGTTGTACATTACGGTCGAATGGTACGGTAAATCACCGGATTGGCCGTCAACGCCAGCGCGCTGATGGCATACGCATCCTGGATTTCCTTGACGGCTTGCTGCGCCGCCGCTTCCGTGCGCGCGTGCACCATGGCCAGCGGCTGGCCTACGCACACTTGCTCGCCCAGGCCCACGAGGTCCGTCAGGCCGACGGCGAAATCGATGCTGTCGCTCGGGCGGCGGCGGCCACCGCCCAGGGCGACCACGGCCAGGCCGATGCCGCGGCAATCGCGCACATTGGCAAAACCGGCGGACAGCGCCGGCGCCGGCACGATGAACGGCGCCTTTTCCAGGTGCTTGTCCGGGTTCTCGATCAGATCCGCCGGGCCGCCCAGGGCCGCTACCATGCGCGCAAAGCGTTCGGCCGCCGCGCCCGAATCGAGGGAGGCGATCAGTTTCACGCGCGCTTCCTCTTCGGTGGCGGCCAGGCCGCCCAGCACCAGCATCTCGGCGCACAGCGCCAGGGTGACTTCGTGCAGGCGCGCGGGACGCGAACGGCCCGTCAGGTAATCCATGGCGCCGCGCACTTCCAGCGCATTGCCGGCGTATGGCGCCAGCGACTCGTTCATGTCCGTCAGGATCGCCGACGTCTGCATGCCCGCGCCATTACCCACGGCGACGATGCTCTCGGCCAGTTCCACCGACTTGTCGTAGGTGGGCATGAAGGCGCCGCTGCCCACTTTGACGTCCATCACCAGCGCGTCCAGGCCCGCCGACAGTTTCTTCGACAGGATGGAGCCGGTGATCATGGCCACCGATTCCACCGTGGCGGTGACGTCGCGGATGCTGTAGAAGCGCTTGTCGGCCGGCGCCAGCTGGGCCGTCTGGCCGATGATGGCCACGCCGATCTCCTGCACCACCTTGCGGAACAGTGCATTGTCCGGCACCGTGCAATAGCCGGGAATGGCGTCGAACTTGTCCAGCGTGCCGCCCGTGTGGCCCAGGCCGCGGCCCGAGATCATCGGCACGTAGCCGCCGCACGCGGCGACCATGGGCCCCAGCAGCAGGGAGACCACGTCGCCCACGCCACCCGTCGAATGCTTGTCGACGACGGGACCCGGCAGGTTCAGCGAGCGCCAGTCCAGCACCTGGCCGGAATCGCGCATGGCCAGGGTGAACGCCACGCGCTCGTCCATGTTCATGTCGTTGAAATAGACGGCCATGCCGAGCGCCGCGATCTGCCCTTCGCTGACGCTGCCGTCAGTGATGCCGCGCACGAAAAACTGGATTTCCTCGGCGCTCAGGACGCCCTTGTCGCGCTTCTTGCGGATGATTTCCTGGGTCAAAAACATGGAATAACTCCAATAAAAATAGGTTTGGGGTCAGTCCCTGCGGGATCGGGATACGCCCATTGGCGTATCCCCCCGACGGGTCTGACCCCAGCTTTGCGATGCCAATGATCAGGCAGTTAAACGCCGTAAGGAATCCACACGTTTTTCACTTGCGACGCATGCGCCAGCACGGCACGGCCGCCGCTTTGGGCGGCACTGTACCAGTCGCGGCCCTTGGCGCCGCCGACCCAGGTGCGCTTCAGCGTGCCGGCCGACAGGCGCTCGACTTCCGCGCACCCCTCAAGCGAGCCGTCATGGCGCCAGACGGCGTCGATGTCGGCGTGTGTAGCCAGGGTGCGCGCCAGTTCATCGGCGTTGCCGCTGATGATGTTGACGACGCCGCCCGGCAGGTCGGACGTGTCGAACACCTGGTACAGGTCCAGCGCGGACAGCGGATGCGCTTCGGACGGCACCACCACCACGCGGTTGCCCAGCGCGATGGCCGGCGCCACCAGCGAAATGAAGCCCAGCAAAGGCGCTTCATTCGGGCAGACGATGCCGATCACGCCGATCGCTTCGTTCAGCGCCACGGTGATGCCCTTCGTCGGCGGCTGGTGCGCCAGGCCGTCGTATTTGTCGGCCCAGGCGGCGTAGTAGAACAGGCGTTCGATCGATGCCTGCACTTCCTTCTCGGGATTTTTACTGCCGGTCATGGCGGCGATGCGGGCGGCGAATTCGTCGGCGCGCGCAGCCAGGTTTTCGGCGATGTAGTACAGCACTTGCGCGCGGTTGTGCGCCGTGGCGCTGGTCCAGCCGGACGCCTTATGCGCCGCTTCGACGGCGTTGCGGATATCCTTGCGGCTGCCTACGCCCACTTCGGCCAGCAGGGCGCCATTCGCGCCAAATACGGGCGCGCTGTAGGCGCTGTCGGGACGCGCCTGCTTGCCGCCGATGTACATCTTGGCCGTGCGGTCGATGGCGAACGGATCGGCTGCCGCCGGCTTCACGTTGGCCTTGGCCTTCGCTTCCACCACCGGCAAGGCCGGGCGTGCATCTTCGGCCAGGGCCGTCATGTATTCCAGCATGCCTTCGCGGCCGCCTTCGCGGCCGAAGCCCGATTCGCGGTAGCCGCCGAAGCCGCAGGCCGCATCGAACTGGTTGGCGCTGTTGATCCACACCACGCCAGCCTTGATGGCGGGCGCAATATCGAGGGCCAGGCTGATCGACTCGGTCCACACGCTGGCGGCCAGGCCGTACACCGTGTTGTTCGCCAGCTGCACCGCTTCAGGCGGCGTGCGGAAGCTCATGGCCACCAGCACGGGGCCGAAGATTTCAGCCTGTGCCACGGCGGCCGACGTCGACGCGCCCGTGATCAGGGTCGGAGGGAACCACGAGCCGTCAGCCGGCAATTCGCACGCCGGTTGCCACACGTCGCAGCCTTCGGCACGGGCCGAATCGACGAGCGCGGCGATGCGCTGGCGCTGCACGGGGTCGACCAGCGCGCCCACGTCCATCGATTTGTCCAGAGGCGAACCGAGGCGCAGGTTTTCCATCCGGGCGCGCACCTTGTTCAGGAAGCGCTCCTGGACCGATTCCTGCACCAGCAGGCGCGAGCCGGCGCAGCACACTTGTCCCTGGTTGAACCAGATCGAATCGACCAGGCCTTCCACGGCGCCGTCCAGGTCCGCGTCTTCGAAGACGATGAACGGCGACTTGCCGCCCAACTCGAGGGACAGCTTCTTGCCGCTGCCGGCCGTCGCCTCGCGGATCAGACGGCCCACTTCCGTGGAGCCCGTAAACGCGATCTTGTCGACGCCAGGGTGGTTGACGATGGCCGAGCCCACTCTGCCGTCGCCGGTGACGATGTTGACCACGCCGGCCGGCACGCCCGCCTGCACGCACAATTCGGCGAACAGCATGGCGGTCAGCGACGTGAATTCGGCCGGCTTGAAGACGACCGTGTTACCGGCCGCCAGGGCCGGAGCGATTTTCCAGGACAGCATCAGCAGGGGGAAATTCCACGGCACGATCTGGCCCACCACGCCCACGGCGCGGTAGTCGGCGAATTCTTCCGACTGCAGCTGCGCCCAGCCGGCGTGATGGTAGAAATGGCGCGCGGCCAGCGGCAGGTCGATATCGCGCGTTTCGCGGATGGTCTTGCCATTGTCCAGGGTTTCCAGCACGGCGAACAGGCGCGAATGCCTTTGCAGCAGACGGGCCAGCGCATACATGACCTTGGCGCGGCCGTGGCCGCCCATGCCTTGCCACACGGGCAGCGCGCGGCGCGCCGCTTCCACGGCGCGTTCCACGTCCGCGTCGCTCGCTTGCGTCAACTCGGCCAGCTGCGTGCCGTCGGCAGGATTGGTCGAGGCGAACAGTTCGGCCGGCTCGCTCCAGGCGTTGTCGATGAAGAGGCCGAACTTGCGCTGATGGCCGTCGAGCCACGCTTGCGCTTCTTTTTGACTTTCGGGAGCAGGGCCGTAGTCCATAGTAGTGAGAATCTCGTTAATTGTAGGCATGACGAATGTTCTTTAAGGTTGTGCGTGACGATGATTGGCCGAATAGCTGCCGGTGACGTAGTGCTCGAGCTGGCGCTCGATGTCGGTCAGCAGGCTGGAAGCACCGATGCGGAACAAATGCGGCTGCAGCCATTCGTTGCCCAGTTCTTCCTTCATCAGGGTCAGGAACTGCAGCGCGCTCTTGGCCGAGCTGACGCCGCCGGCCGGTTTGAAGCCCACCTTGAAACCCGTCTGTTCATAATATTCGCGCACCGTGCGTACCATCGTCAGGGCCACGGGGATGGTGGCGTTGACGCTTTCCTTGCCGGTCGACGTCTTGATGAAATCGGCGCCCGCCATCATGCAGACCCACGACGCCTTGGCCACGTTTTCCATGGTCAGCAAATCACCCGTGGCAAGAATCGCCTTCACGTGCGCTTCTCCGCACGCCTTGCGGTAGGCCAGCATTTCGTCGTACAGCACTTGCCAGTTGCCGTTCAGGACATGCTGGCGCGTGATGACGATATCGATTTCCGAAGCGCCCGCGGCGACCGACAGTTCGATCTCGCGCAGCTTCGTTTCCATGTTTGTCAGGCCGGCCGGGAAGGCGGTCGACACGGCGGCGATGGGCAGGCGGCCCTGGATGACTTTCACGGCCGGCTGGATCATCTCGTGGTACACGCACACGGCGCCGGTGCTCAGTTCCGTCAGGCCCAGTGCGGCCATCAGGTCGGCGCGCAGCGGGCGCATGGCCTTCATGCACAGGCGTTCCACGCGGCCCGGGGTGTCGTCGCCGCCCAGGGTGGTCAGGTCGATCATCTGGATGGCTTTCACCAGCCAGGCGGCCTGGTATTCCTTTTTCACCGCACGGCGGTTCGCCAGGCTGGCGGCGCGGCGGTCTGTCGCGGCGCGGTTGACGCGGATCTGGTTGATCCAGCCCAGGTCGAGGCCGACCGCCTCGTTACGCTTGAAGTCGGGGTGCATGAGTGTCATAACAAGCTGGTTCCATTAGCAAGTGGTGGTACGCCAAGGTGCTTGGCGAGGGTTTGGCCAATATCGGAGAACGTCTCGGAAATTCCCAGCGCGCGCGGGGCGACGCCGGGGCCGAAGAAGATCATCGGTATATGTTCGCGGGTGTGGTCGGAGCCGTGCCAGGTGGGGTCGCAGCCATGGTCGGCGGTGATCACGACCAGGTCGCCTTCCTTGAGCTTGGCCATGAATTCCGGCAGGCGCGCATCCATTTCGCGCAGCGCGTCGGCATAGCCTTCGACGTTGCGGCGGTGGCCGAACGCCTGGTCGAAATCGACGAAGTTCACGAAAGTGAGCGACTTGTCCTGCACTTCATCGGCCGTCTTCAACAGCGCTTCGAACAGCGCCATGTTGTCGACACCCTTCACGACTCTGGAAATACCCTGGGTGGCGAAAATGTCGCTGATCTTGCCCAGGCCGACGACTTCGCCGCCCGCATCCTTGACGTGGTCGAGCAGGGTCTTGCTTGGCGGCGCCACCGCATAGTCGTGGCGGTTGGAAGTGCGCGTGTAGTTGCCGTTGCTGCCCGTGAACGGGCGGGCGATGACGCGGCCGATGTTGTACGGCTCGACCAGCTTGAAGGCCATTTCGCACACTGCGTACAGGCGCTCGAGGCCGAACGATTCTTCGTGCGCGGCGATCTGCATCACCGAGTCACCCGAGGTATAGATAATCAGCTTGCCGGTGGCGACGTGTTCGTCGCCATGCTTGTTGATGATGTCCGTGCCCGAGGCATGGCAGTCGCCGAGGAAGCCGGGCACGCCGGACAGGGCTTTGAGCTTGTCGGTCAGGTCGGCGGGGAACGATGGCGTGGTGCGGGGAAAATATCCCCAGTCGAATTCGACGGGCACGCCGGCGATTTCCCAGTGGCCGCTCTGCGTGTCCTTGCCGGTGGAGCGCTCGCGGGCCGCGCCGTAGGCGCCGGTAAAACCGTCGCGCTGGTCGAAGCCCGTGGCCCATTCGCCACTGGCCAGGTGCGCGGCGGCGCCCAGGCCCAGGCGTTCCATATTCGGGAGTTTCAAGGTCTTGCCGCTTTTGGMGACACTGCTGGCAATGTGGCCAAAGGTATTGGCACCTGCGTCGCCATACTTGGCGGCGTCTGGCGTCGCGCCAAGGCCGAAGGAATCAAGCAGGAGGATAAATGCGCGTGACATGATAAGGCTCGCTTTAGGAGTGATGCGAAGATGATGCGAACAGTGCAGGCCGGATTTTCCCGGCCTGCCGCGCGGCAGCGCCGGTGGCCGGCGCGCCGCTACTGCATAAAAAAGTGCTTAGGCTTGCGGTTTTTCAGCGACTTTGGAGAGGAAAGCCAGGATCAGCTTGACCAGGTCTTTCGCGCCGATGGCCGCGTATTTCAGGGTTTGTTCGTGCGACAGGGCGAAAGGCGACATGCCTTCGGCCAGGTTGGTGATGACGGACACGCCCACCACTTTCAGGTCGCAATGACGGGCCGACACCACCTCCGGCACCACGGACATGCCGACCGTGTCGGCGCCCAGGCGGGCCATCATGCGGATTTCGGCGGCCGTCTCGAAGTTCGGGCCCGGGTAGGCGACGAACACGCCTTCGTGCAGGGTGATGCCGTTCGACGCGGCCGTGTCCTTGACCAGTTTGCGCAGGTCCGCATCGTAGGCATTGGCCATGCTGAAGAAGCGCGGGCCGAAGCGGTCGTCGTTCGGACCGACCATCGGCGTGCCTGGCAGCAGGTTGATATGGTCGCTGATGGCCACCAGGCTGCCGGCGTCCACTTCAGGGCGCAGGGAACCGGCGGCGTTGGTGACGAACAGCATTTCGCAGCCCAACAGCTTCAGGGTGCGGATGGCGCTCGTCATCACGCCCATGCCATAGCCTTCATAGAAGTGGCCACGGCCCTTCATGCAGACGACGGCGACGCCCGACAGGGTGCCGACCACCAGTTCACCCGCATGGCCGTGCACGGTGCTGATCGGGAAACCCGGCAATTCGTCAAAGCTGATGCTGACGGCGTCCGTCATCTGCTCGGCCAATACGCCCAGGCCGGAACCGAGGATCATCGCCACGCGCGGCTTGAAATTTTCAGGAGCGCGGGCACGGATGATTTCGGCGGCGTGGAAAGGGGCGTTGTTCGACATGGTTATCCTCGTAATGACTAATGATGATGGTTGCTGCCTGCGCGGCGGCAACGTGCCGCAGCCCAGGTATCGGGTATGTATGGGTGTTGCTGGACTATCCAGATGCGTATTGTCTCTATTTGCCGCCACTATGCATCAAACGGAATATGTATGGCAAATACCATTTTTCTTGCCCATTTATACAATTCAAATATAAATGGCCGATATTATAGTCGAGGCTAGCCCAGGCCTGCCATGCCCTGGAAATGCATGCATACAAGCTCCATACGAAGGTTTTTCATGCGCGCTTGACACCAGTAAAACAAATGTTTACAGTTTCGAACAAATGTTTACACCTTCAGCGAAAACTTGTGACCGATACCAATAAAAAAGACCAGCTCTATGCGCTGATCCGCAACAACCCCTTCATTTCGCAGCAAGACCTGGCGAGCGAACTGGGCTTGTCGCGCTCGGCCGTCGCCGGCCACATCGCCGGATTGATACGCGAGCGGCGCCTGCTGGGACGCGCCTACGTGCTGCCCGACAGCCGCCCCGTGCTGTGCATAGGCGCCGCCAACCTCGACCGCAAGATGCGCACCCTGGCGGCCCTGCAGATGGGCACCTCGAATCCCGTGCGTTCGGAAGAAGTGTTTGGCGGCGTCGGCCGCAACATCGCGGAAAACCTGGCCCGCTTGTCGATTCCCGTGGCCCTGCTGACGGCGCTGGGCGACGATGCGGCCGGCCACGCGCTGCAGACGCACGCGGAAGACGCGGGCATCGACATGCGCGGCAGCTTGCATTTGAGCAACACCAGCAGCGGCACTTATACCGCCGTGCTCGACGAACATGGCGAAATGCTGCTGGCGATGGCCAACATGCAACTGTACGAACAGCTGACGCCCGCCTTCTTGCACAGCCGCCAGCCGCAGCGCGCCGCCGCCGCCCTCACCGTCTGCGACCTGAACCTGGGCCACGACAGCGTGCAGGCACTGCTGGCCGACGCGCGCCAGGACGCGGCCCGCGCGACGCCGCTCGTCATCGTCGCCGTCTCGCTGCCGAAGATGGCGCACCTGCCGCAGGACCTGACGGGCTTGCATCTGCTGATCCTCAACCGGGGCGAGCTGGAAACGCGCGTGGCGCGGGCCTTGCCGACGGCGTTCGAGGTGCGCGCCGCCTGCCGCGAAGTACAGCGCCAGGGCGCGCGCCAGGTGATCGTCACCTGCGGCGGCGAAGGCGTGTATTTCACCGATGGCGACAGCCTGGATGCGCCCATCGTGCACCTGGCCGCGCGCGAAGTGGATGCCGTCGACGTGACGGGCGCCGGCGACGCGTTTTCCGCCGCCGTCTGCTGGTCGCTCTACCACGACAGCAGCGATTTGAAACTGGCATGCCGGCGCGGCCTGAAGCTGGCCGCCATGACCCTGGAATCGGCTGCCACCGTCTCGCCCCAGATTTCGGCCGGCGCGCTCGACGACATCGACGACGCCGACTTGGCGCCGCCTCCCCCTACCCTCTTTCAACAGGATTGACACATGACGCAACTGAATAATTTCCTCTCATTCTCGCAAGAAGTCCTCGACGCGCGCGCCGCCGGCAAGGCCATCGTGGCGCTGGAATCGACCATCATTTCACACGGCATGCCGTATCCGCAAAACGTGGAAATGGCGCGCGAAGTGGAACAGATCATCCGTGACGGCGGCGCCGTGCCGGCCACCATCGCCATCATCGACGGCAAGATCTGCGTGGGCTTGTCGCCGGAGCAGCTGGAATTGCTGGGCACCTCGCCCGACGCCATGAAGGTCAGCCGCCGCGACCTGCCGTTCGTCTTGTCGCAGCGCAAACTTGGCGCCACCACCGTGGCCGCCACCATGATCTGCGCGGAAATGGCCGGCATTGCCGTGTTCGTCACGGGCGGCATCGGCGGCGTGCACCGCGGCGCGGAAACGAGCTTCGACATTTCCGCCGACTTGCAGGAACTGGCGCACACGTCGGTGGCCGTCGTCTGCGCGGGCGTCAAATCCATCCTCGACATCGGCCTGACCCTGGAATACCTGGAAACCCACGGCGTGCCCGTCATCAGCGTGGGCCAGGAAGGCTTTCCCGCCTTCTTCACGCGCGAAAGCGGCTTCAAGGCCGATTTCCGCCTCGACACGGCCACGGAGCAGGCTGCCTTCATCGGCACCAAGTGGCAGCTGGGCCTGAAAGGCGGCGTCATCGTCAGCAACCCGGTGCCTGCCGCGCAAGCCATGCCCAAGGAAGAAATCGACGCCATCACCGCGCAAGCGCTGCAGGAAGCGGACGCGGGCGGCGTGAAGGGCAAGCAAGTCACGCCGTTCCTGTTGTCGCGCATCAAGCAACTGACGGACGGCCGCAGCCTGGCGACGAACATCGCCCTCGTCAAGCACAATGCCCAGGTGGGCACGGCCCTGGCCATTGCCATGCAGGCAGTCGTGGCACGATAATAGGACTGCCGTAAAGAAGCGCGCAGCCTTCAGGCTCGCGCGCCGTTCCCGTTTAGCATCAGGTAATGCAAGGAAAGCATGTCCATCGATCTGAAACAGTTAAAGTATTTTCTTGCCGTTGCCGAGGAGAAAAGCTTCAGCCGCGCCGCCGAGCGCCTGCATATCTCGCAGCCGCCCCTGAGCCAGCAGATCATGAAACTGGAAAGCGAGCTGGGCGTGCGTCTGTTTGCGCGCACCACGCGCACCTTCGAACTGACCGTGGCGGGCAAGGCGCTGATGAATGAGGCGGCCGAGCTGCTGGCCAAGATGCGCATGACCATCGACACCATCCGCCAGATCGACCGGGGCGAAGTGGGCCGCTTGCGCGTGGGCATCGTCGGCTCGGCCATGTGGGGCCCCATCCCCAGCCTGCTGGAAGAATTCCAGACCAAATTCCCTCGCGTCACCTGGACCCTGCACGAATACGGCCCCACCGTGCAATACGAAGCGCTGCGCGCCAAGCAGATCGACGTGGGCTTCTGGCGCGAACCGAAACTCAATGACGACGACTTGCGCCATGACAATTTACGCCAGGAACTGTGTTTCCGCGAAAACGTCTGCGTGGCCGTCAATGAGCACCATCCGCTGGCGAAAAACACGACGATCGAACTGATCGATATCGCCCATGAACCGATGCTGACCCTGAACCTGGACAAATCGGCGTTTCCCCGCTATTTGGTGCAATGCTGCATCAATGCCGGTTTCGAACCGGTGATTTTCCAGGAAGCAAGCGAACCGCAAACCTTGCTGGCCATGGTGGGCGCGGGGCTGGGCGTGACCCTGGTGCCGGAAACGACCAGCCGCATCGGCTGGCCCGGCGTCGTGTTCCTACCGATCAAGACCAATCCGCCATCGGCCAATCTGTACATCAGCTACACCACGCTCGACGACGCTCCCGTCGTGCGGGCCTTCCTGAATATTATCAATCCCCCGGCTAATTGAGGCAAAGCCTCAAGCATCACCAGGCAACGCCCCCCCAAAAAAAGCCGCAAGACCGGGGTCGCCCCCGGAGGGTCCGACCCCGGCCCTTGGTTTTGGGTTAGCATGTCAATTTATATGGTATTCATATAAATAGTTAAACAAAAACGTATTTGTCATACATATCTGGCATGATGCATAGTGATTCGGACGCCCATCGCGGCGCCGGTCCTGCGCTTGCCCTGCCCGTCTGTTGACGGCGCATCCCAGCCCGCTCCGGCACCCCATTCGATGTTGTAAATATAAAAGAGACGGGGCGCGGCTGTTGCATGAGCATGACACTGAGGACCCAAAAGCATACAAGGCCAGCAATGATCTTGTGCGATACCGTGCAATGTTGATAAGGAATTATCACCTCGTGCATCAAAAACAGGCTAAATCAGCCCCAAATTATATGTTTCACCTATAAAAAATATACAATATCGATCTTCCAGGAGCCAATTCATGAAACTTACACAATTTAGTTTGACGATCGCAGCCGTATTTCTGACTGCTCAAGCGTCCGCGGCTACCCCAAAACTGGGTGTCGTGTATGACGCGGGCGGCAAGTTCGACAAGTCGTTCAACCAATCCGCTTTCGAAGGCGCATCGCGCTTCAAAAAAGACACGGGCATTTCCTTCATCGAAGTCCAGGCATCGAGCGATACGCAAGCCGAGCAAGTCATGCGCGGCCTGGCCCGCAAGAAACTCGACATGATCGCCGCCATCGGCTTTGCGCAAACGCAAGCCGTGCAAAAGGTCGCCAAGGAATTTCCGAACGTGAAATTCGTGCTGATCGACGGCCAGGCCGCCGGCAGCAACGTCAATTCCGTCGTCTTCAAGGAAGAAGAAGGCTCCTACCTGGTGGGCGTGGCTGCCGCCATGGCCAGCAAGAGCAAGAAAGTCGGCTTCATCGGCGGCATCGATATTCCCCTGATCCGCAACTTCGCCTGCGGCTACGCGCAAGGCGTCAAGGCCGTGAATGCAAAAGCGGAAATCACGCAAAACATGGTCGGCACCACGTCCGGCGCCTGGAATGACCCGGCCAAGGGTGGCGAACTGGCCCGCTCGCAATTCGAGCGCGGCGTCGATGTCGTCTTCGCCGTCGCTGGCGGCAGCGGCATGGGCACATTGCAGATGGCCAAGGAAAAAGGCAAGCTGGCCATCGGCGTCGATTCGAACCAGAACCATTTGTATCCAGGCAGCATCCTGACCTCGATGGTCAAGCGCGTCGACAACACGGTCTACGACAGCTTCATGGAAGTCAAGAACGGCACCTGGAAAGGTGGCGTCAGCTATAAAGGCCTGAAAGAAGGCGGCGTGGATTGGGCGCTCGACGCGAACAACCGCAAGCTGATTACGCCGGAAATCGAAAAACGCGTGTTGGGTGCGCGTAAGGACATTATCGATGGCAAGATCAAAGTGATCGATTACCGCGTCGGCAGCAGCTGCCCGGTTTAATTTTTCTCCGTATCTTTTAGCGCGCCGCCGGGGCCTGTCTCCGCGCGGCGCGTTTCCATGAAACTATCCAGTTATGAACCTATGCAGCCAGCAGTAGAATTTCGCAGCATTTCCAAGCAGTTTGGACATGTGAAGGCGAACGCCGACGTCAGCTTCTCCATCGCCAAGGGCAGTATCCACGGCCTGGTGGGAGAGAATGGCGCCGGCAAATCGACCTTGATGAGCATCCTGTACGGGTATTACCGTGCCGACGGCGGAGAAATCTTGCTCGACGGTAAAGTACAGCCTATCCGCAACAGCCAGGAAGCGATCAAGCTCGGCATCGGCATGGTGCACCAGCACTTCATGCTGGTCGAAAACTTCACCGTCCTCGACAATATCATGCTGGGCACGGAAGGCGGTTTTCGCCTGGCCAGCCACCGCACGGAAGCGGAAGCGAAATTGCGCGAGATTTGCGCGCGCTACCGCCTCGACGTGGACCCGCTGGCGAAGATCGAAGACCTGTCCGTCGGCGCGCAGCAGCGCGTGGAAATCCTCAAGCAGATTTACCGCAGCGCCAATATCCTGATCCTCGACGAGCCGACGGCCGTGCTGACGGCCCAGGAAACAGCCTCGCTGTTTGAAATCTTGCGCCTGTTCAAGGAGCAAGGCAAGACCATCATCCTGATCACGCACAAGCTGCAAGAGATCCTGGAAATCACCGACAACGTCACCGTCATGCGCGGCGGCACGGTGGTGGGCGCCGTGGCAACGGCCGGCACCTCGAAAGAGGAACTGGCCAACATGATGGTCGGCCGCCCCATCCAGAGCCACTTGCCGCGTGCACCGTACAATCCGGGCGCCACGGTGCTGGAAGTGGCTGATCTGCAACTGGCCGACGCGCAGCAGGTCAAATTGCTGGCCGACATAGGTTTCAATTTGCGCGCCGGCGAAATCGTCGCCATCGCGGGCGTTTCCGGCAATGGCCAGAGCGAGCTGCTGGAAATCCTCTCGGGCATGCGCTTGCCGACGTCCGGCAAGCTGCGTTTCCTGGACAAGGACTTGCCGTTTGCCAAGCGCCACGATGCGGACGGCTTGCCGCTGGCCTTCCGCGAGCTGGGCATCGCCCACATTCCGGAAGACCGCTTGCGCGATGGCGTGGTGAAGAATTTTTCCGTCATGCAAAACACCATCCTCGGCTACCAGGACCGCCTGAAAAACCGCTGGGGCCTGTTCAACTTCAAGGCCATCGGCGCGCGCTGCGCGGAACTGCTGAAAACTTTCGACGTGCGTCCGGCCAATCCGGACCTGCGCATCGGCTTATTGTCGGGCGGTAACCAGCAAAAGGTGGTGATCGCGCGCGAAGTGCTGGCCAAGCCGAAACTGATGCTGGTGGGGCAACCCACGCGCGGCGTCGACATCGGCACCATCGAAAGCATCCATACGCAATTGCTGGCCCTGCGCGACGCGGGCGTGGCGATCCTGCTGGTGTCCGTCGAACTGGAAGAAGTGCGGGCGCTGGCCGACCGCATTCTCGTCATGTGCGGCGGACGCATCACCGGCGAACTGAAAATTGAAGAATTCGATACCACCCGCATCGGTCTGCTGATGGGGGGAATGCATAAATCATGAATAACGACTTGCCACGCTGGGCGACAGCCTTTGTCATGCCCATGTTAAACCTGCTGTCGGCCTTGCTGGTCGCGGCCCTGGTGATTTATATGCTGGGCGAAGACCCGGCCGAATCGCTGGGTATTCTCGTCAACAGCGCCGTCCTCAATCCCGAAGGCCTGAGCTACACGCTGTTCTACGCCAGCACCTTCATTTTCACGGGCCTGTCGGTTTCCGTGGCGATGCAGGCCGGCCTGTTCAATATCGGTTCCGAAGGCCAGATGTATATCGGCGGCCTGGGCCTCACCGCCGCCATGCTGGCCTTCGACCAGACCCTGCCCGCCTGGCTCTTGATTCCGGCCGCCATGATCGGCGCGGCCCTGTTCGGCGCCCTGTGGGGCTTCCTGCCCGGCTACCTGCAAGCGAAGCGCGGCAGCCACATCGTGGTCACCACCATCATGTTCAATTTCATCGCCGCCAGCCTGATGAACTTCATTATCGTGAAGTACCTGATTCCGCCGGGCGAGCAGAATACGGCCAGCCGCGTGTTCGCGGAAAGCGGCGAAATGCCGCGCCTGTCCACCTGGTTCCCGTCACTGGGCGACACGCCGCTGAACATCAGCTTTATCCTGGCGATCGCCGCGCTGGTCATCTATGGCGTGATGGTCTGGCGTTCGTCGTGGGGCTTCAAGCTGCGCGCCACGGGCCTCAACAAGCATGCGGCCCACTATGCGGGCGTGTCGATCAGCAAGATGATCATCGTCGTCATGCTGATCTCGGGCGCGCTGGCGGGCCTCGGCTCCGTCAATTCCATCATGGGCTCGACGCATTATCTGTCGCTCAACTTCGTCGGCGGCGCCGGCTTCATCGGCATCGCCATCGCCCTGATGGGGCGCCAGCATCCGGTCGGCATCTTTTTGTCCGCCGTGCTGTTCGGCGCGCTGATCCAGGGCGGCTTCGACCTGTCGCTGGAAAAACCGAATATCCCGACGGAAACTTTCATTTTCATCCAGGGCTTGATCATCCTGTTCTGCGGCGCCATGGAAAACTTCTACGCACCGGCCATTTCCGCCCTGCTCAAGCGCACCAAAGGCTAACACCATGACACTCGACGACTTTCATTTCGCCAGCATCCTGGTATCGACCGTGCGCAATGCGCCCGTCCTGATCTTTGCCGCCATGGCCGGCCTGTTTGCCGAACGCAGCGGCATGATCGACATCGGCCTGGAAGGCAAGATCCTGGCCAGCGCGTTTGCTTCCGCCGCCGTCGCCTACACGACGCAAAACCCGTACTACGGCATGGCTGCGGGCATGCTCGTCTGTGTCGCCCTGGCCCTGCTGCAGGCGTACGTCAGCATCACGCAAAAGGGCAACCAGCTGGTGGCCGGCATGGCGATCAACATCGCCATGAGCGGACTGACGTTTGTTCTGGCGCAATTCTTCTTCCAGCAAGGCGGCCGCACGCCCGACCTCGGCTCGGCGCGGCTGTTCGACGTCGTCTTGCCAGGCACGCAGTACGTGGAACACATCCCCTTCATCGGCTGGGTGTATGCCCATCTGATCGGCGGCCATTCCATCCTCGTCTACGTGGCGTTCCTGCTGATTCCGCTCGTGCACTGGCTGCTGTACCACACGCGCTTCGGCCTGCGCCTGCGCGCCTGCGGCGAAAACCCGCACGCGGCCGACTCTGCCGGCGTGAGCGTGGAAGCGACGCGCTACCTGGCCATGCTGGTGGCCGGCATCCTGTGCTCGTTCTCGGGCGCGTATCTGGCCATCGTGCAAAGCGGCTTCTTCCTGCGCGACATGTCAGCCGGCGCCGGCTACCTGGCCCTGACGGCCATGGTGTTCGGCAACTGGCGCCCCGTCTACACCTTCCTCGGCTGCCTGATGTTCGGCTTCTTCGCCGCCATCCAGATCCAGATTGAAGGCGTGGACTTGCCCGTCGTGGGCCGCATCCCGGGCTCGCTGATCCAGATGGTGCCGTATGTCGTCACCGTGATCGTGCTGGCGGGCTTGATGGCGAAATCCATCGCGCCGAAGGCTATCGGCATCCCCTTTGTAAAATCACGTTAAGAGCACCTGAGAAACTACCCATGGCGTCGTTGCCTTGCCTCGTCGTACATTCGTACTGCCTTCGGCAAGACGCCTAGCCCTGGGCATTTTTCAGGCGCTCCCTGAAATGACAAAAAGCGAAGCCCGCTGGCTTCGCTTTTTTTATGCCTGGGCAATCTCGTCCAGCGAGAAAAACACGGCCAGCCCCAGGCTGCGCGCCACTTCCACCATCTGGTCGGCCCCCTGCGAAGCGCCACCGAGGCGCAGCACGGCATCGCAATGGCTTAATAAACGCGTCGCATGCGCGTGGAACAATTCCTCGTAGACGGCGTCGCCCACCCGGCTTGAACCGGCCAGCGCCAGCATGGGCAGGGCCAACCATTCACCGAGCACAGGCATGTGTCCCTTGGCATACAGGGGCAGGCAGACGGCTTCCATGGCCGCCACATTGCGCGCCATCAAGCCCGGATCGTCGCCCGTGCCCGAGCGGTAGGGGCCGGCAATGAGGATTTGCAGGCCAAGTTTGCGCGGCATCAAGTGCAGCTGCGCATGCTGCAGCAGCATGATGGTCTTGCCGTCGCAGATGCGTCCGTCCGCCACCATCCGCATGGCTTGCGCCAGGGGCAACTCCAGCACCTCAATATCTTCCCCCTCGTGCGCCAGGCCGCCGCCGTCGCCGATGCGGCTGGCCGGGTCGTATTCGGCGACAAAGAAATGCAGGCGCTCCGTCACCGAACCGGGACTCATGAAGGCCTGGAATATCTTGTGCACCTGCCCCACCCGGTAACCGGTTTCCTCTTCCACCTCCGCGCGGATGCGCTGCTCGGCGCTGGCCTCTTCCAGCAATCCGGCCGCCGATTCGATGAGGAAACCGTCGTGGCCCTCGCGGTAGGTGGGAAAACGGAACTGGCGGATCAAAACCACCGTGCGCTTGACCTTGTTGTACAGCAGGATGGTGGCGCCATCGCCGCGGTCATAGGTTTCCCGCGTCTGCGTCTGCCATTGGCCATCGCGGCGCAGATAGTCGAACGTGGTCTTCTGCAATAGATACCAGTCGTGCGACAGAGTTTGCACCTGCTGGATGCGGACCCGTTCCTGTCTCGAATTGTCTTCGTGCATATCCTCTCCTTGTGCTTGCCTTCGTCGACTTTATCATGCAAACTCGTGCAATATCAAGAAAATACAAGAACACTCAAGAAAAACCATGCTGACACATCAACGCAAACAATACCTGCTGGACTTGCTCCAGCGCGAAGGCCAGATCGTCGCCAAGGCCGTCAGCGACGCCCTGGGCTTGTCGGAAGACACGATACGGCGCGACCTGCGCGAGCTGGCAAAAGAAGGGTTATTGGAACGCGTGCACGGCGGCGCCCTGCCCTTGCTGCCCCGTTCGCCCGCGCTGGCGCCGTTTGCGGGGCGCGAACAACTTTCGCCGGAAGCCAAGCCCGCCATCGGCCGCGCGGCGGGCGCGATGATACAAACGGGACAAGTGGTGTTCCTCGATGGCGGCACTACCGCCGTGCAGCTGGCGCGCCAGTTGCCGCGCGACTTGCGCGCCACCGTCGTCACGCACAGCCCGTCGATTGCCGTCGAGCTGGTCAACCACCCGTCGATCGAGGTACTGATGCTGGGTGGGCGGCTGTACAAGCACTCGATCGTGGGTGTCGGCGCGGCGACCGTGGAAGCGATCGGCCGCATCCGCGCCGACCTGTATTTCATGGGCGTGTCCAGCCTGCATCCGCAAACGGGCATCACCACCGGCGACTATGAAGAAGCGTGCGTGAAACGCGCCCTGAGCGAGGCGTCAAGCCGCACTGTCGTGCTGGCCTCGCCGGAAAAGTTCAACACGGCTTCGCCATTTCAAATCGCGCCCTTGAGCCAGGTCAACGATATCGTCGTGTACCGCGACATGGAAGAGGCCCTGGTCGCGCCCTTCCGCGAGATGGGCATCGCCATCACCCAGGCATGAAAAAAGCGGCCCGTGGGCCGCTTTTCATTCTTCATCCTATTGCGGCCAAACCGCCTGCAGCACGGCAGCGAGGCGATAGCCGGCCTCGGTCAGCTGCTGCTTTGCCAGCGCCGAGCTGGGCACGGGATAATTATCGGGCACCGTCAAGCTCCAGACGTTGTAGACATCGCCCTTGCGGCTGGTCTGCTGCGTGGCCGGGCCAGCGACCACGTCCGCGAAAGCAATCTTGGACGCCGCCAGCGCGGCGTCAGCCCACTGATACGGCCAGGTGGCGGGATCGCCAGTATTGCCGCTCACCGCAGGCGCACTGGCGATCACGGTACGGGCGAACTGCTGCGGCGTGCGCGTGCTCAGGCGGCGCATGGCGTAATCGACCACGGTCGTGTCCCAGTACGAATGCAGGGGCCTGGTGGGCGACTTCGGATAGCTGCTGGCCGGTTTGGCCGTGCCGTCTTCTGTGGGCAGCGGCGCGGGGATCACGGCGTCCGACAGCGCCGTCATCTTCGCATCGTCGAGCAGCAAGTCGTTGCCGCCGCGTGCATTGAAAACGGCGACGTCGTCGATCTGCGCCTGTGTGGCAGGCACGAAGAACTGGCCATCCTTGCCGAGAAACGCATTACCCACATGCAAAGGCTGATGGATATCGCCCACCAGGTGCGTGATCAGGATCAGCGCTTCGCGCTGGCTGAAGCCGTGCGGATTGCTGGCCGCATCAGCCTTGCCTTGCAGCACCAAAATCGCCCGCTTGAGCGTCTGCACGATATCGTCATCGGCCGTGCCGACGCCATGGTCGTGGTAATGCGCATGTTGAAAAGGCACGTTCGTGTAATGGTATTCGCCATGCTTGGGGTTCGCCGCGACATAGGTCAACATTTCCGGCGATTGCGGGCCGCAATACGTGCCCTTCACGCAATCGGGCCAGTTGGCGATCTTTTCCAGGCTTTCGCCGGGCAGCAGCAACTTGGCGAGATGCGCCTGGGCCGCGCTGCCCTTGAGCAATTGATCGGCGATGGCGCCCACGGCGCGGTGGCCGTCACTGCCCCAGGCCAGCACGTTGCCGGAAACGAAAGCGGCGCCCAGCGCCAGCACGCAGAGTAATTTTTTCACGCTCACTCCTTGCCTTGTGGCGCGGCCTTGGCCGGCTTCGGATATTGCTTGTTGATGTCGATCGGCTGCGCATACGCCGAGCCCCACGTCTGCTCATGCAGCGCGGCGATGCGTTGCGCCATCGCATCGTTGCGCAGCACCACTTCCAGGTTGCGCGACAAGTCGAAATAACCGCCCGCCCAGTTGCTCGTGCCGACCCAGGCCAGCTTGCCGTCGATGCTCATGGTCTTGCTGTGGATCACGCGCGCAAATGGAATGAAGCCCGTCGAGGCGACAGGAATCGTCACGATGCGGATTTCCACGTTCGGCAGCAGGGCCAGGCTTTTCAGGTAGGCAATGGCGGGCGCTTCCGTATTCCAGCTCGATACCATCAGCTTGATCTTCACGCCGCGCTGGGCGGCCGCGCGCACGGCGTTGTCGATCACGGCGTAGTACGGCCGCGTGCGGTTCGGGCCATACGACAGGGGCGCGTAGTCGAGCAACTGGATGCGCACTTCGCTTTTCGCTTGCGCCAGCAAGGCGGGCAAGCCCGTTTCCGAGTCGCCCACGCCGGCCGGGTTGTACGCATTCGGGCTGGCCAGCAGGAACGCGTTTTGCGCGTAATTGGCCGGCACGACCTTGCTGTTGAGCACTGTGGCGCGGCTGCCTTGCGACGTCAGCGCCTGGGCTTGCCAATCCTGTTCGAAAATCGCCTGCACCTGGCTGACCATGGCCGGCTCGGTGATTCTCAAACCCGTTTCATGGATGTGCTCGAACGAGCGCCAGTCGAAATTCTGGCTGCCGATGTAGGCAACCTGGCCATCGACGGCCAGGTACTTCGCGTGCACGATGCCGTTGCCCGTGATTTTATTGAAATCGATGAGGCGCAAGTCCAGGTTCGGAATCGCCTTGATGCGGGCGATGGTCGCCGCTTCCGACAGGCCCACGCCCTTCTGGTCCAGCAGGAAGCGGATCTTCACGCCGCGCTGGCCGGCGGCCGTCAGGCTCTCCAGCACCTTTTCAAAGGCCGTGCCCGGCTTGCTGACGGCATAGAACTGGGCGATGACGATCTCTTTTTGTGCACCATCGAACAGCTCGCGCCACACGGCGACAGGCTCGCGCAGATCGGGATTGGTCAAGCTCGTTTCCACGGGCGAGGTGTGCACCAGCTCAAAGCCGGGTATCGTGAAATCGGCGTGGGCCGTGCCCGCGAACAGGGTAGTGACGAGCAGGGAAACAGATAAGCGACGCATGGTTATTCCTTGTAGATTATTTGACGCGCACGATGCGGCCGGCCGCCGTGGCGCTGCCAGCGGGCTTGCCGGCACGCGCGCGGGCGATCAGGTAGTCGCTGAAGGCATCGATGTCGCGCACGCCCGTGTCCAGGCGACGCGTACCGGCCGCCAGCACGGTAAAGCGATCGCCGCCACCGGCGAGGAAACTGTTGGCGGCGACTCTGTATTGTTGATTATCGTCAATAGGGCTGCCATTGAGCATGATGCTGCCTGGCAGCACGCGCTGGCCCTGGGGCCGCGTGCTGTCCCAGCGATAAGTAAAACCTTCGGACACTTGCAGCAGATTATTGTCTTCCGCTTCGGCGCCCGGCCATTGCTGCTCGAGCAAGGTGCGGATTTGCGCGCCGGACAGGCTGACGACGATCAGCGTATTGCCGAACGGGACAACTGCCTGGTTCTGGCCCACGTTCGTCATCAGGTCGGCGCCCGCTTCCAGGTCCTTGCGGATGCCGCCATTATTCATCAGGCCGATTTGCGCGCCGGCGGCGCGCGCGCCGAACAGGGTGCTGTCGGCCACCAGGTCGCCCAGCGCGGAAGCGCCGCTGCCCTTGGTGCTGCGGCCCACGTTCGGCACGGCGATGGCGGCCACGGGACGCGACAATTCGGCCGCACTGCGCTGCTTGACCGATTCCAGGTAAGAAGCCACGGCCGGGTCCGGCTGATACATGCCTGGCAACATGACGACATTTTGCGCGCTGGCATCGATCACCGCATTCTTGACGGGATCGACCTTGAGCTTGATGCGCGTTAACATGTGTCCGCCCATCTGTGCTTGCGTCACCAGCCGGCCATCGACGCGGCACAGATAGCCCTGGTGCGAATGGCCGCTGATGACCAGTTGAATCGCCGGGTCGAGGCGCTTGACCACGTCGACCACTTCGCCTTTCAGGTGGCTGCAATCGGGCTGGTCGACGGCCTCCTTTGTCTCGCCGCCCTGGTGCAGCAGCACGACGAACACGCCCACGCCTTGCGCGCGCAGCTGCGGCAAGGTGGCGTTGATGGCGTCCGCTTCATCGCCGAATTGCAGGCCGGCAATGCCGGCGGCCGTCACCACGGATGGCGTATCTTTCAGCACGGCGCCGATCAAGCCCACCTTGACGCCATGCGCCTCTTCGATGCGGTAGGCGGGCAGCAGGGACTTGCCCGTCTGCGTGTCGATCACATTGGCCGCCATATAGGTATAGCTGGCGCCCTTGAAGTCGGGCGTGAACTTGCACGCCTTGTCGGCGCGCGAGGACTCGCAGCCGCCGCGCTGCTGGCGCAGCAATTCCGCCTTGCCCTGGTCAAATTCGTGGTTGCCGACGGAACTGGCCTTCATGCCCAGCATATTCATGGCGACGATGCTCGGTTCGTCCGCCCACAGCGCCGACATGGCGGGGCTGGCGCCGACCAGGTCGCCATTGCCGACAAAAATCAGCTGCGTATCTTCGCGCCGCCACGCCTTCAATGCGCCGGACAGGGTATCGATGCCGCCCGCCTGCACCGTCTGGCTCCCGGCATCGGCGGCGCTCGTGTAGGTGAATTTGCTGCGGTCGAGGTTGCCGTGAAAATCGTTCAGGGCGACCAGGTTCACTTCAATCGGGCCGCTCGGCGCAGCCTGTGGCGCGGAAGCGAAATTGCTGCAGCCGGACAGGATGAGGATCAGGGCCGCGGTGGCGACCGGAGTGCGTAGGAAGTGAGCCATGGAATCGATATTTCTTGAAAAAGGGAAAGAGTAAACCATCTTGTCTATAAAAAAAACGGCTGGTGTCGCCACCAGCCGTTTTTTACTTGCCAAGCTACGAGGCCGCTACGAGATTAGAACTCGTACTTGACCGTGGCCTGGATCGCCCATTGGGACTCGCCTTTGTTTTGACGCACTTCATAGTTTTCCACTTTGTCGCGGACTTGGTAGATGTAACGGCCTTGAGCATCGAGACCTGCGAAGTCAACAAAGCTGCGTGCCTGACCGCCACCGGATTGGAAGCCGATTTCATTGATGCGGCCCCACTTGCGGTTGATCATGTTACCCACGTTGAAGAAGTCCATCGTGAACACGCCTTTGTTGCCTTTGAAGAAACCAGGCACTTCCTGGCTGATGCGCATGTCGAAGCTGTTGGTCCATGGTGCGAAGCTGCCATTACGGGAAACCACGCCACCAGCGGATTTTTTCAAATCCGGATTGCTGTTGACGAAAGCCCAGAAACGGTCTTCGTTCGCATGATTGGTGGCAGTGTCGTTACGGAAGACCACTTCACCCGAACCTGGTTTCGACGGGATGTACATCAAGTCGTTACCCTGCACGCCATCACCGTTCAAGTCATTGTTGACGGTCCAGCTGTACGGCTTGCCCTTGCGACCTTCATAGAACAGACCGAAAGTTGTTTTATAGGTGCCGAAGAAACGTTTTTGCCAGTTGATCATGGCATTGAAACGGTCTTTCACCAGATAGCTCGAGTTCGATGCCACTTCTTCATTCGGATTGAAGATACCGCGGGCATTGAAGTTCGAGTTCGAGACCGACGACGTCAGTGGCGACACTTCCGTTGCGTCCGTGTAGGTGTAGGCAACCGACCAGCCGAGGCCTTTGGTCATTGGCTGGCTCAGCGAGAGAGTAACCAGATTACCCTCGCCCTTGTCCGTTTTCTTGGCAACGAGCACGTTGTTGTAGGACGTATTTTTCAAGGCACGGGACACGGCGCCCGAGCAAACAGGACTGGCCGACGAGCTCAGCGAGCCGGTGGCAGTCCAGCAAGCCGTATTGTAAGCGTTAGCCGAATAGTACAGATTACGTCCATCCGCGCCCTTTGCCGTCGGCGTACCCAGGTTCAGGTGCTCGTAGTAAATCGCATCTTTGTTCTTGGTGCGCAGGTACTCGGCGCCGAAAACCAGACCCATCCATGGCAATTCGTGCTCGAATGCCAGGTTGGCTTTCCAGATCGATGGTTGGCGCAAGTTTGGTGCCAGGAAATCGACGTTGGCGGCAGCATCGCCCAGATTGGTTGGCTGCTTGTCAGGATCGGGAGTGAACAGGCCACCATTGACTGAGCAAGGCTTGAAGCTGCCGCCGCAGCCGACGACACGGGTAGCCATGCCCGAGTTTGCAAATGGATTCGACATCCACACGGTCGCCGCCGCACCTTGGAACAGGCCGGCACCGCCACGAATTTGCGTCGGGCGAGCACTGTCAAACGTGTAGTTGAAGCCGACGCGCGGCTGTACCAATGTCTGGCCATCGATGGTCTGGGTATTGTCCAGGCCAAAACCGCCGGTTTGTGCTGTACCGCCCAAGCCAGTGCGGCCACCCGTGGCAATGCCTGCCACCATCGGCGCCGATGCGGCGGCATTAAGGGTAGGACGCTCGCCAATGGCGGCTTTGTCCATGCGCACGCCATACTGGAGAGTCAGGCGCTTGTTGACAGTCCAGACATCTTGCAGGAACAAGCCATAATTTTTCAGGCTGAAATCGGCAGCAGCGCCATCAATGCTAGCGCCCGCTACTGGAATCTGTACCTGATAAGAGCTGGGACGGCCGATACGGAAGTTTTCCAGGATGGCTTGCTGGATGATTTCCGGGGAGGAAGCCGTCGCGCCACCGCAGGTCACACTGCCGAACGAATACTTGTAGGTTGCCGAGCTGTTCGTGCAATTGAAGGTGTAGTTACCATTGATGTTTTGCGCAAACAGGTTATACACGTCGTTCTTGCTGTAATCGCCGCCGAATTTGACTTCATGGTCGCCCAAAGCCCAGTTCGCGCCCAGATAGGCATCCTTGGTCTTGGTCTTCAGCACATTCAGCTGACGGCTCATTTCCGTACCAAAGTTCAGGAAACGGTTATCGGTCGGTACGCCAGCCGGGCTACCGGCAGGATTGGCACCGCTAAATTGCAGACCGATTGCAGGCAGGCGCGAGTTGTTCGATGGCGTGCTGTCATAGTCGCGCGACGAAACCTTGAACTCGGTCGAGAAAGTCGGCGTCCAGTCTGCAAACCATTGGCCAACCACTGTTTCAATCTTTTTATTCTGGGTATACCAGTAGGAATTGAGCGACAGGCCATTCGACGACACGCCCGGGAACATCGGCTCGGATTGGTCTGTTTTCGAATAGCGGACCATGGCACGATGGTTATCGTTGATATTCCAGTCCAGTTTCAACAGGGTATCGTTCACCAGCAGCTGGGTACCCGCTGGTATCGCGTTGGTGCCGATATCGAGACCGTAGTTATTCTTGGCGATCGCCTGAGCAGCGGCAATCGCGGCATCGCTGATACCGACATTGGTCTTTCCACTGCCCAATGGGCCAAACGATGGCGCAGTGCGCGTGCTTTCCAGACGCTCTTTATTAGCGAAGAAGAACAGCTTGTCCTTGATCAGCGGGCCGCCTACGGTAACACCCTTGGTCGTTTCACGGAATGGCTCCGGGGCGCTATAGGTATCCGTGGTATTGTCATAACGGTCACCTGCCATCTTGTCGTTACGGAAAACGAAATAGGCGCTGCCTTTGAATTCGTTGGTACCCGATTTGGTCACGGCATTGATGTTGGCGCCCGTGTAACCTTTTTGCGTCACGTCATAGTTGGCGACGTTCACTTGCACGGACTGGATCGCTTCGATCGAGATCGGCTGCTTGGCAGTCGGGCTGCCGTTCGATTCCAGGCCGAAGGTATCGTTGACGGCTACGCCGTCGATGGTCATCGAGTTGTAGCGCGAGTTCTGACCGGCAACGGACAATTCGCCGCGCTCTTTGTCGGTTTGCGAAACACGCGGGTCGGAACGGGCGTAATCTTGCAGATTGCGCTGGATCGACGCCTGCATGGCCAACTCGCTGGCACCGATGTTGGTGCCCGCACCCATATTGCTGCGGTTAAAGATCTGTGCGCGTGCGCCCGTGCCGGTGACGTTCACGGTTTGCATCTGGGCGCCCAGGGTGGCGTCCACGTTGGCCGTTTCCGCCAGCTGTACGTACACGCCTTCGCGTTTTTCCACTTCACCATTCTTGGTAATGGTAATGGTGTATGGACCGCCGGCGCGCAAGCCGCGCGCGACGTAACGGCCTTCCGCATCGGTCGTCACATTGCTGACGGAACCCGATTCGGTATGCACGATGGTAACGGTGGCACCAGCTGCCGGCTTGCCGTCATTGGCCGAGATACGGCCGCCGATGGAAGACGTAGTGTTCTGTGCGAACGATGGTGCCGCCGCCAGTGCAATAGACAGGCTTAACGCGATTTGCGTTAGCCGAAGTCGCTTGTGATTGATCATCTTTAACCCCAGAAAAGACTATTATTTTTGAAAATCCTGGATTGCCCTGCCGTCCGGCTACGCCGCACAGCAACACAAACACAACATTTCCTCTTTACGATGCTGCAACTGTTACGCCGGCGGGACTGGCTGCGGTCCTGACAAGACCATCACAAAACGCCGCTCCACACATCACAGCTTTTTCTATTCAGACAATAACGGCGGAAAAAACTGCGACCGATCCGTACGACCCAGGGCGCTAGCTCCTGTGTCATTCACCCGACATGCTGCCCCGGCTAACATGGCAAGCCGCGAGTGTAATTGTTAAATATTTCAAGACTGTGACACGGCGGCAAAATGCAGAGGAATGTCGTCATTTAGTTGCGCGACTGCTTGTTTCACTCTGCATCTCACCTTTATTTACTGCAAATACCCATCTTCATACGCTATCAGCCATATGAATTGTGACTTTTTAATATCACATTCATCCCACTATGCATCATCAAAAAATGGATGACAAATACGTTTTTTTTTACATATTTATATGTTTTAAGTATAAATAGCATGGAGTAACTAGCTGGATTGATATCGTGCTGACAGCGTCCGGGCTTATGGCGCGAGATTATAAATGAGCAATATGTACTTGAAATTGATTCATCCATGAAATTGGACAAAGTCGTGCATCTGCCGTTAATTGTGTCGCATGGCCGCCACAAAATTAACAAAATAACAGCATGGGGATTGGGGAGAGGGAATGGAAAACGGCCGGAAGATCCGGCCGTTTTGAGAGTATCAGTCGCGAACGTCGCGCAACTTACGGTTTGACGCGCTTGTTCCCCTGCTCGGCGGCGGCAATCTGCGCTTCAAAACGGGCGAAACGGGCATCGAGTGCTTTCAGCAAACGTTGCTTATCCGCTTCGGCCAAAAACGAATAACGCAGGCTGTTGTACGACAATTTCTTGATTTCCGCATAATCGGTCTTGTACTGGCTGGCAAACAGCACGTATTCATTCGACAGGGTATTGCGCGACACGCCAGCGTCATCGGTGGAGATCACGAAGGGCACGCCATACTTGCGGTACAAGGTAATCGGATGGGCCTGGCCCTTGATGCCGAGAATGTAATCATTGCTGGTCAGATTTACTTCCACGGGAATATTACGTTCGCGCATCTTTTGCATGGTCGCCAGCGCATTGTTTTCGTACGCGATATCCATGCCGTGGCCAATCCGGTTGGCGCCAGCCACGTCGACGGCTTCGGCGATATGGAAAGCCATGCCTTCGGGCGGCACCATGCCCAGCGCCAGCTCACCGGCGTGCAGGGCGATCTTGACGTTCGGATATTTCGTCTTGAGAAACTTGAACATTTCCATGTGCAGGCTGTAGTCGCGCATCGACACATTCACGCTTTCCTGGCCCACGATATTCACGCCCACCAGCAGCGGATTCAGGCTGGCGGCCTTGAACGCCGCCACCATGGACGAAAACACTTGCGACGGCGACAGGAAGCGCAGCACATAGGCCTGGTAGCGCATGGTGAAGTGCGCATCGTCGATGCCGGCGCTGCTGGCGTTCACGTTATCGTTGTAGGCGGTGATGCTTTTCTGGAAGCTGGCGTCCTGCTCCAGGCTGGCTGTCCACTTGGCCAGCACGGCTTGCAAGGCGGCCGGCGGCAAGCCTGGTGCCAGCACCTGCTGGTCGAACTGCGCGTTCTGCACGAACGGCGACAACTCGAAGATGGTTTCGATGTAGCTGAGGTTTTCCGCGATGGCGCGCTGCTTCAGGGTTTTCAGGCCGTCGGCCGTATTCGTCGATGCCACGGGACCGAAGTACCCGAAGGTGTCAAAAAAGGTACGGTCCGGCGGCGTCTGGACGGCACCATGGTTGTAGAAATCCTTGGTCGACCAGCGCTGCAGCAATTCCGCGTACAGGCCCGCGTCGGCAAACACTTCCGTGGACGACAGGCAGCTGCGCTGGCCGGCCGGTTTGGCCCGTTCGGCTGCCACGACGTCCTTGCTGCTTTCGATGCGGTAGCTTGTCTTGTTGACGCAATAGTTTTCCTTGTCGACCCAGTCGAGGAATTGCTCGGCGTAAATGGCGCCCGAATAATGGTGATGCAGGTCGCCGCCCTTGGGCATCATGGAAAAGAACAGGCTCAACTCGGCTGTCTTGGGCTGCGCGCCCGACACCAACGCGGCAAAATGGCGCGCGGTGGCCGCTTCGTTGGAAGACGGGCTGGCGGCCTTGGCGGCATGCGCCGTTCCGGTCAGTGTCAGCGCGGCGGCAAGCGCCAGGCCAGTGAGTTTTATTTGCATTCGCATTCTCGCTCAGGAAAATTCGTGTTGAACAACGGGTAGGTCAGCCCTGCCGCACATGCACGCATTGTCCGCCCGAATAGGTGGCGGCCACGGCGCGGTCGTCACCGAGCAGCGCAAAGGCGAACAGCAATTCCTCCAGGCTCTGGCAGGCGGCCGTACGGCGCGCCAGCAGCGGCGTCGATTTTTTATCGAGCACGATGAAGTCCGCTTCCGTGCCCGCCGTGAAATTGCCCAGAATGCCGTCCAGCTGCATGGCGCGCGCGGCGCCCAGGGTCGCCAGGTAAAACATGCGCAAGGCGGGCAGGTAGCTGCCTTTCAAGCGTGCTACTTTATAGGCTTCGTTCATGGTTTGCAACATCGAGAACGAGGTGCCGCCGCCCACGTCCGTCGCCAGCGACAGCAGCAGGCGCGCCGCGTCGGCCCGCTCGAAATCGAACAGGCCGCTGCCCAGGAACAGGTTTGATGTAGGACAAACGGCGGCCGCCGACGCCGTCTCGGCCATGCGCGCGCGGTCGCGCTCATCGAGCCAGACGCAATGGCCGAACATGGCGCGCGGACGCA
This sequence comes from Janthinobacterium sp. GW458P, assembly GCF_002127585.1. Taxonomy (GTDB): domain Bacteria; phylum Pseudomonadota; class Gammaproteobacteria; order Burkholderiales; family Burkholderiaceae_D; genus Janthinobacterium. The sequence goes on along the minus strand of NZ_NEGZ01000009.1, from coordinate 7,553 downwards.
GCATGCCGTACTGGTCATACACGTCGAGGTAGCTGCGCGCCTGCGGGTGCAGTTCGCGCACCCAGCGGCACTCATCCTCGTTTTCCGACACGTGCGTCTGCAAATAGGTATCCGGATAAGCGCGCGCCAGCTCGCCCGCCAGGTGCATCTGCTCGTTCGTCGACGTGGGCACGAAACGGGGCGTGATCGCATACAGCGAGCGGCCATGCTTGTGCCAGCGGCGTATCAGCTCTTCGCTTTCGCGCGCGCCCGACTCGGCCGTGTCGCGCAGGAATGCGGGACAATTGCGGTCCATCATGACCTTGCCCGCCACCATGCGCAGACCGCGCGCCTCGCTGGCGCCGAAGAAGGCATCGACCGATTGCGGATGCACGCTGCCATACACCATGGCCGTCGTGGTGCCGCAACGCAGCAGTTCATCGAGGAAAAACTCGGCGACATCGCGCGCATGCCCGGGATTCTCAAACGCGCGTTCGGTGGGAAACGTGTACGTTTCCAGCCACGGCAGCAAACCGGGCGCGGGCGAGGCGATCATTTCCGTCTGCGGAAAGTGCAAATGCGTGTCGATAAAACCGGGCACGATCAGCTTGCCCCGGTAATCGACGATGTCGCTGCCGGGCGGCAAAGTCGCCAGCAGCTGCGCGTAGTCGCCTGCCGCCACGACCTTGCCGTCGGCCACGATCAGCAAGCCATCGGCATGCCAGGCGTGCGCCTCTTCGGTGAAGGCGGGATCGGCGTGGAAGTGCAGCAAGCTGGCACGGTAAGCTTGCAATGTGGCAGGGACAATCGGCATGACTTCTTTCTATAAAGGATGAATGACCGCGCGCTGCTTGCGTCGCGGTGGCGCGCTGGCCGAGACCAGCCGCAGCGGTGCGGCCAGGGCCGCGCTGGCGGCTTGCTCCCACACCATCAACAATTGGCAGGCAACGGAGGCGGCGATCACGGCCGGCACCTTGCTGCGGATGCCGGGCATGCCGATCGGGCACACCATGGCGGCAATGCGCTCGTCCGGCACGCCGCGCGCCTGCAGGCGGTGCTCGAACTGCTTGCGTTTCGTTTGCGAACCGATCAAGCCGAACCAGCCCGCATCGTCGCGCTCCATGATGGCTTGCGTCAAGCGTTGATCCAGCGCATGGCTATGCGTCATGACGAGAAAACTGCCGCCCGGCGGCGCCATGGCGACAAATTCTTCGGGCATGTCGGTGGCGGCGATGCGCACATTATCTGGCAACCCCGCGGGCAACGCTGCGGAAAACATGTCTTCGCGTTCATCGACCCAGGTGATATTGCAGGGCAAGTGGGCCAGCGCGCGCACGATGGCGGCACCCACGTGGCCGGCGCCGAACAGGGTCAGATGGGCGCGCGGCGCCAGGCAGGGGTCGACCAGCCAGCGCCGGCCGCTACCGTCTTGCGCCACATGCGTACCGCGTTCGCGCGAAAACGTGTCGGCCGCCTGCGCCGCCGTCCCGGCAATCAGGCTGCCAGCCGCATCGAACAGCACCGAGACGGGTTCGCCGTCGAGCGCCGTCACCCGCCAGCTGTCTTGCTGGCGCCGTTCGCGCAAGGTGTGCAGCACTGCCGCCAGCCGGGCGTCGACGGGTTCAAAGGCAAGATAGACGACGCCGCCGCAGCATTGTCCCAGGCTGGGACCGAGCGCAAAGCGCTCCAGCCGCGCATGCGTGTCTCCCGTCGCCAGCATGGTCTTGGCGATTTCCACGGCGCGCAATTCCAGGTGGCCGCCGCCGATGGTGTCGGCCTGGCCATCGAGGCTGACGCGCATCTTCGCGCCCGCCTCGCGCGGCCCGGAACCTTCGACCAGGGCGACCGTCACCAGCACGGATGCTTGCGTGTCATTTGCCGTTAGCCAGTCGCTCATCATCTGCTCCTAGGCACCGGCGCAAACCGCTTGCACGGCCATGACCGCCTTGAGGATTTCCTCGCTGGTAGCCGGCGCATTCAGTGGCGGCTGCACGGCATGATTTCCCACGCTGGAAATGGCGTCGCGGATGGCAAAGAACACGGAAAACGGCAACAACAGCGGCGGCTCGCCGACGGCCTTGGATCGGTGGATGCTGTCTTCCACATTGCGGTTCTGGAACAGTTTCACACGGAAATCTTCCGGGCAATCAGAGATGCCGGGAATCTTGTACGTCGATGGCGCATGCGTCATCAGCTTGCCCGCCGCATTCCACCACAGCTGTTCCGTCGTCAGCCAGCCCATGCCCTGGATAAACGCCCCTTCCACTTGACCCAGATCAATGGCGGGATTCAATGACTGGCCTGCGTCGTACAAGGCATCCGCGCGCAGCAACTTCCACTCGCCCGTCAGGGTGTCGACCACCACTTCGGCCACGGCCGCGCCATACGCGTAGTAGGAAAACGGATGGCCCGTCATCGTCTTCGCATCCCACGACAGGCCGGGCGTGGCATAGAAGCCGTCCGACCACAGTTGCACCCTGGCCAGATACGCCTTTTGCACCAGTTCGGCAAACGGCACCATATGGCCATTGACGTGGATATGGTTGTCGACGAAGCGCACACTGACAGCGTCGCCGCTGTACAGTTTGACCGCGTAATCGGCCAGGCGTTCACGGATCTGCCGCGCCGCATCCTGCGCCGCCTTGCCGTTCAGGTCGGCGCCGGTAGACGCTGCCGTGGCCGACGTGTTCGCCACCTTGCCGGTGTCGGTGGCCGTGGCGCGTACCTTGTCCAGGTCCAGGCCCAGCTCGTGCGCCACCACCTGCATGACCTTGGTATTGATGCCCTGCCCCATTTCCGTGCCGCCATGGTTGACCAGCACGGAGCCATCCACGTACACGTGCACGAGAGCGCCCGCCTGGTTCAGATGCGTGACGTTGAAGGCGATGCCAAATTTCAAGGGCGTGAACGCCAGGCCCTTCTTCAAGACAGGACTGGCCTCGTTAAAGGCATCGATGGCGCGGCGCCGCGCCCGGTAATCGCTGCTGTCTTCCAGTTCGGCAACGAGTTCATGGATGACGTTATCGACGATTTTCTGCCCGTACGGCGTGACGTTGCGTCCTTCCGCATCGTTGCGGCCATAGAAATTGAGCAGGCGGATATCGAGCGCGTCGCGTTGCAAATGGCGAGCGATCTCATCGATGACGTACTCGATGGCGATGGCGCCCTGCGGCCCGCCGAAGCCCCGGAATGCCGTGTTCGACTGCGTATTCGTCTTGCCGCAGGCGGCGCGGATATCCACGTCGGACAAATAGTAGGTGTTGTCGAAGTGGCAGACGGCGCGCGTGGCGACGGGACCGGACAAGTCGGCCGAATACCCTGCGCGCGTGGTCATGTCAACCCTGGCGGCAAGGATTTTACCGTCGTCGTCGTAGCCCACTTCGTATTCATAGTAAAAACAGTGGCGCTTGCCCGTCACCAGCATATCGTCGTCGCGGTCGGCGCGCAGTTTCACGGGACGCTTGAGTTTGGCCGCCGCAATCGATGCCGCCGCCGCCCACAGGGCCGACTGCGATTCCTTGCCGCCGAAACCGCCGCCCATGCGCCGGCATTCGACCGTGATGTTGTGCGAATGCACGCCCAGCGCATGCGCCACCACGTGCTGCATCTCGCTCGGATGCTGGGTGGAACACAGCACCAGCATGCCTTGCGCTTCCTTCGGGATGGCGTAGGAAATCTGTCCTTCCAGATAAAACTGTTCCTGACCACCCACATACAGCTGGCCCTTGACCACATGCGGCGCCTTCTCGAATGCGGCCTGGTAGTTGCCGCGCGTCAGCTGCATGGGCGGCAGCACATACGATTGCGCCGCCTTGGCCGCCTGCGGCGTCATGATAGCGGGCAACTCGTCATACGACACTTGCGCCAGGCGGGCGGCACGGCGCGCATGGTCGTGCGTATCGGCCACAACAATAAAGATGGGCTGACCTACATATTGCACCAGATCAAAAGCCAGGATGGGGTCGTCGTGGATAATGGGACCGCAATCATTGATGCCGGGAATGTCTTGCGCCGTGTAGACGGCGACGACACCGGCAGCTGCGCGCACGGCCGATAAATCCATGGCCGTGATGCGTGCGTGCGGCTTTTGCGACAAGCCCAGCGCCGCATGCAAGGTGCCTAGCAATTCGGCGATATCGTCCGTGTAGGTGGCCTGCCCCAGCACATGCAGTTGCGCCGATTCATGGGGGCTGGGCTTGCCCACGGCGCTCCAGGCGGCCGCTTGCAGTTCGGGCGTGGCAGGATGGTTCATGCGGCTCCTTTCAGGCGCGGCAAGCGTAGGCGTTAAGGGCCGCAGGGGGCAATGGCGCACCGGGACGGGTTTCCAGCCAGAAGCGGCGCAACAGGTTTTGCGCCGTCGTCATACGGTAGGTGTTCGATGCGCGCATGTCGGACAGGGGCGCGTAATCGTCGGCCAGCAAGCGCATGGCGATGAGCAGATTGTCTTCCGTCCACGCCTGTCCACGCAGAAACGCTTCCGTTTGCGCGGCCCGCTGCGGCGTGGCCGCCATGCCGCCGAAGGCGATGCGTGCGTCAACAATGCGCTCGCCATCGAGTTCAAAGGCAAACGCGGCGCACACGGCCGAGATATCCTGGTCGAAGCGTTTCGCCAGTTTATACGTACGGAAATGCACCTCGGCACGCGGCAAGGGCACGCGCACGGCTTCGACGAATTCGCCGGGCTGCAAGTCTTTCTTTTGATAGCCAAGATAAAAATTTTCCAGCGGCATGATTCGCTGGCCGGCAGGGCCGCGCAGCACGATATCGCTGCCCAGCGCAATCAGCCACGGCATCGAGTCGCCGATGGGCGAACCGTTGGCGACATTGCCGCCCAGGGTACCCGCGTTGCGGATCGGCAAGGAAGCGAAGCGCTGCCACAGTTCCGACAATTCGTCCGGATAATGCCGGCACAGCGCCGCGTAGGCATCGTTGAGGCTGGCGCCGGCGCCAATGTGCAGCTTGCCGTCAACGATGCCGATGGTTTTCAGCGCGGCCACGTTGCCCAGATAAATGATATCGCCCAGGTCGCGCAGCTGCTTGGTGACCCACAGGCCAATATCGGTGGAGCCGGCCAGCAGGCAGGCCTGTGGCTTTGCTGAGCGCAGCGCCACCAGTTCCTCGATGTTGCGCGGCGCGTGGAAATGCTGGCCGCCATGTTCATACGTGGTGGCGCTGCCGCGCTGCAGCGCCTGCAATTGCTGCGCCAGGGCATCGCGGTCAAACGTGACATGCGGCAATTCGCCCATGCGCCTGGCCGCGTCGATGATGGGCCGGTAACCGGTGCAGCGGCACAGATTGCCCGACAGCGTATCGTCGATTTCGCAGCGCGTGGGCGTGGCGCCGTTTTTCTCCAGATACATGCCCCACAGCGACATGACGAAGCCGGGCGTGCAAAAACCGCACTGGGAACCGTGGCATTCGACCATCGCCTGCTGCACCGGATGCAGGGCGCCATCGGGCTGCTGCAAGTCTTCCACGGAAAACAGGGCCTTGCCATCGAGCGTGGGCGTGAGCTGGATGCAGGCGTTGACGGCCTTCATCTCGACTTGGCCGTCCACCAGGCTGCCGATGACCACCGTGCAGGCGCCGCAGTCGCCCTCGGCGCAACCTTCTTTGGTGCCCGTGCAATGCAAATCCTCGCGCAGGTGCTGCAACACAGTCTGCGTAGGGGCGGCGTTGCGTACTTCCTGTACGGCACCACGGTAGTAAAAGCGGATCGGTTCTGACATGCTGGCCTCGGTATAGTCCCAGTATAGGAGATTAACACCGGCATATGGGACAACTATATGCAAAGACTGATTTTACTTATCATCCAATATCAATATCTCTCAGGCACTCTCAGGCAATGCAGGGATGCGTCGCATGCCAGTGTTCGGCAATATCGATGCGGCGCGTGATCCACACTTGCTCATGGCCCTGCACATAGTCGAGGAAGCGCGCCAGTGCCGCCGCCCTGCCCGGGCGCCCCACCAGGCGGCAATGCAGGCCGATGGACAGCATCTTCGGCTGGTTCAAGCCGTTCGGATCGCCTTCCGCGTACAGCACGTCGAAGGCATCCTTCAAGTAATCGAAAAACTGCGTGCCCGAATTAAAGCCCTGCATGGCGGCAAAGCGCATGTCATTCGTATCCAGGGTGTAAGGCACGATCAGCTGCGGCTGCATGGCCGGCATGCCGGCCGCGTCCGTGTACGCCACCTTTTCCCAGAATGGCAGGTCATCTCCGTAATAATCGGCGTCGTAGCGGAAGCCGCCATGCTCGACCACCAGTCTGCGCGTATTCGGCGAATCGCGCCCCGTGTACCAGCCTTGCGGGGCGGAACCCGTCAATTCGCGGATGATCTGCACGGCTACGCGCATGTGTTCGCGCTCCGTCGCTTCGTCCATGTTTTGATAGGAAATCCAGCGCAAGCCATGGCAGGCGATTTCATGCCCCAGTTCCTGGAACGCGGCCACCGCTTCCGGATTGCGCTTCAGGGCCATCGAGACGCCGAATACGGTCAGCGGCAAACGCCGCTCCTCGAACATGCGCAGCAAACGCCATAATCCGGCACGCGAGCCGTATTCGTAGATCGACTCCATGCTCAGGTGGCGCGCGGGAAAAGCGGCCGCACCGATCATTTCCGACAAAAACGTTTCCGAGGCGGCATCGCCATGCAGCACGCTGTTTTCCGCCCCTTCCTCGTAATTGAGGACGAATTGCAGGGCGATGCGGGCCTGGCCCGGCCATTGCGGATGCGGTGGCGTGCGGCCGTAACCGATCAAGTCGCGCGGATAATTTTCATAAGTGCTCATGCGGTGGCTCGCCTATAGGAGACAATGTTGGTTATACGCCCAATCATATAGCCAGCCGCTGACGCAGGTATATGATTTGCACGATAAGCACATTCACTCACCCTATATACAGGATAGCAAATGGGAAAACTCAGCACGCATGTACTCGATATCGCCCACGGCCGGCCGGGAGCCGGCGTCAAGGTGGCCCTGTTTTCGGTCGCGCCGGAAGGAAAAGTGTTGTTGAAGATGGATATAACCAATAGTGATGGGCGCTGCAGCTCTCCCTTGCTGGAAGGCGACAGCATGAAAGCTGGCCAGTATGAGCTGGTGTTCAATGCAGGCGACTATTTTGCCGCCCAAGGCGTGGAACTGCCCTCGCCCCGCTTCATCGATCTGGTGACGCTGTCCTTCGGCATTGCGCATACGGATGAGAACTACCACGTGCCGCTGGTGGTATCGCCGTGGTCGTATTCGACTTATCGCGGGAGTTAAGCGACGTTCAATGACAAAGGCAGCGCGCAGCGCTGCCTTTTTTTCGTCTGCTGAACAGCCGGTCAGACCCGCCATGCCGCAAACTCAGAGGCTGGCGCTGTCGCCAATGGGGGTCTGACCCCAGCCTTCGCTTGGGGCTAACGTTAAAAGCAGCGGACGTAAAAAACCCCCACCGGATCACCGATGGGGGTTTTTTCGAATAACAAGCCTGACGATAACCTACTTTCACACTGGTTGCAGCACTATCATCGGCGCAAAGTTGTTTCACGGTCCTGTTCGGGATGGGAAGGGGTGGGACCAACTTGCTA
>NZ_NEGZ01000089.1 GCF_002127585.1 Janthinobacterium sp. GW458P | reverse complement strand
ATCGAACTGCTGGCCGGGGAGGCGGAAATTCTCGCCAGCGGCGCGCGCCAGCCCGTCAGCGTGGTGGCGGGAGCCGGGCGCCTGCTGGCGCAGTCGGCCCGCTTCAACGTGCGCCACACGGACGACGCCGTCTGCGTCACCTGCCTGGCGGGCGCCGTGGACGTCGTGTGGCGGCAGCGGCGCGTGACCCTGGATGCGGGCCAGCAAGTGGTCTACGACGGGCGCGGCGTGCAGGCGGCCAGGATGGCGGCGCCGGGCGAGGCCAGCGCGTGGCGCACGGGCGCGCTGTCGTTTGCCGGCAAGCCGCTGGCCGAGGTGGTGGCCGAAATCAACCGCTACCGGCCCGGCCGGGTGCTGCTGCGCAACCCGGAACTGGGGCGGCGCCTCGTGCGCATGCGCTTTTCCATCGCCCAGATCGATGGCGCGCTGGCGATGATACGCGACCTGACGGGCGCGCAGATGACCAGCCTGCCGGGCGGCGTGGTGCTGCTGAGCTGATCGCCGCATGTGCGGCGGCAGGGGCTGGCAAAATATTTTTCAAAAAACATTATCCTTTCCGCCACCGAGCTACGTCATGGAGGTGTGGACGCTTGTGCGACAGCCAGGCTCCGTTCCCATCTCACTAGCCAGGAAACCATTGCCATGACCAAGTTTCACACTGCCCAGCGCCCAGTCCCGAACGTCGACGCGGGCGCGCAGCGTAGCTCCACGCTGGGCAGCCGCCTGCGGCTCACGCCGCTTGCCTATGCATTGACCACCATGCTGATGGCGGGCGCCTTCAGCACGCCGGCGCGCGCGCAGCAGGCGTTCAGCGGCAGCTGGTTCGCGGCCAAGGGCGCGGCGCAAAATACGGCGGCCACCTCGGGCCGCCTGCCGAACGGCCAGCCGCTGCCGCTGGGCAGCCGCCCCGAAGGGCAGCAACAGCAGGCCAATCAGCAGTTGCAGCGTTCGCTCAACAACCTGAACCTGGCCGCGCGTGCCATTGCCGCGCAGCAAGCGGCTCAGGCGCAGGCGCGCCAGGCGGCCGCCGGCGACGCCGGCGTGCCGAACGGCCTGGCGCAGGGCGGCTTGCAGGTCGACACCAACAGCCTGACGGCCGGCTGGCGCAACGCCCAGGCGCCCGTGCAGACGGTGGCGGCAGGCAAGACGGCCGTGGTGGTGCAGCAGACGGCGGACAAGGCCATCCTGAACTGGGAAACATTCAATGTGGGCAAGGACACGACATTGACGTTCCAGCAACAGAAGGACTGGGCCGTGCTAAACCGCGTCAACGATCCGCAGGCGCGTCCCAGCCAGATCCAGGGCCAGATCAAGGCCGACGGCACGGTATTGCTCGTCAACCGCAACGGCATCGTGTTTAGCGGCACGAGCCAGGTCGACACGCGCAGCCTGGTGGCGGCCGCCGCCCGCATCGGTGATGCGCAATTCCAGAAAAACGGCATCTACAGCGCCGGCACGGCCGGCGCCACGACTTTTACGGACGCGGGCGGCAAGGTGCAGGTGCAGGCGGGCGCGCGCCTGGCCAGCAATGCGCCCAAGGGCAGTACGGAAGGGGGCGGTTACGTGATGCTGCTGGGCAAGGAAGTCCACCATGCGGGCGAGATCAGCACGCCCAGGGGGCAGGCCCTGCTGGCCGCCGGCGACAGTTTTACCATCAAAAAAGGCGTGGGCACGGACGGCAATCCGCTGTCGACCACGCGCGGCAGCGAAGTCACGCCGCAGTTTGCCGCCGGCAGCACGGCGGGCAAGGTCGTCAACACGGGCCTGATCCAGGCGCGCGAAGGCGACGTCACGCTGGCCGGGCGCGACGTGCGCCAGGAAGGCGTGGTGCTGGCCACCACCACGGCCGCCACGCGCGGCACCGTGCACCTGAACGCGCTGGGCAGCGACGCTGCCGTCACCGTGGGGCGCGGCGCCACCACGGCCATCGTGCTCGAGGACGACGGCAAGACGACGGCGCTCGACAGCCAGCGCGACGCCATGCGCGGCCCGGCCGTGACGGCGACGGACAACATCGTTGGCGTGAACGACCGCCGCGACCAGTCGCGCATCGAGATCGGCAGCGCCGGCACGGTGGAATTCCTCGGCGACTCGCTGACCCTGGCGACGGGCGGCCAGATCGCCGTCAAGGCGGCCAGCCGCAGCCTGCTGCGCGATGGCGCCCAGCTCGACGTTTCCGGCGCCGTCGGCGTCAAGGTGGCCATGGAGGCCAACAATATCGAGATCAACGTGCAGGGCAACGAGCAGCGCGACGCGCCCGTTAACCGCGACGGCAAGGCCTTGATCAATAACAATATCTGGGTCGACCGCCGCAAGCTGGTGTTCGTGCCGAAAGGCACGAACGGCTACGACAGCGACCGCTGGTACACGGCCGGCGGCTTGCTGGAAGTGGCCGGCTACCTGGGCACGCAGGGCCATTCCGTCAGCGAGTGGATGGCGCAGGGCGGCACGGTGAGCTTCGGCGGCAAGGATGTCGTCACGCAAGCCGGCTCCGCCATCAATCTGTCGGGCGGCACCCTGGACGTGCAGACGGGCGCGCTGCGCCAGACCTGGCTCAAGGGCGCGGACGGCAAATTATATGAGGCGGGCAGCGCGCCGGCCGACTTGCCGTATGCGGGCGTGTACAAGGGCTACGAGGAAGAACACGCGCGCTGGGGCAAGGAAGCGAGCGCCTTCTACGCCAATCCTCTGATCGCGGCGCAACAGCGGCTGGAAAACGGCTACACGGTGGGCCGCGACGCGGGCAAGCTGGTGGTAGCGACCGGTTCGGCCGTGCTGGAAGGGGCGATTGCGGGCGAAGTCTTCCAGGGCGAGCGCCAGACGCAGGCGCCGCAGGCCCTGCTCGACGGCTACCAGCAGTCGCAGCTGGCCGCCGCGCAGCGGGGACAATTGATCGTCGGCCAGTACCAGCCCATGTTCGACAAGCGCACGGGCGTGCTGCAGCACGCATTGTCGGCCGTCATGGACGAGGTGCGCCTGACGCGCGTGCAGGACGGCATCGCCGCCGGCCTCGACGTGACAGGCGTACTGGCGTCAGAGCGCCAGGGCAAGCTGCTGCTCGATACTGGCTTGCTCAATGAGCAACGCCTTGGCGCCATCCGCCTCGCCGCGAAAGGCGCGATCACGGTCGACAGCGCGCTGCAGGTGGCCGACGGCGGCAACATTACCCTGTTCGGCAAGGACCTGGCCATCAACAGCAGCCTGCGCAGCCATGGCGGCAGCATCATGGCCGGCAACGTGCTGAACCAGATCGGCGCGCTGGGCATGGTGGACACCGTCGTCAATCAGGGCGGGCCAGCGGGCAAGCTGGTGCTGGCCGACGGCGTCACGCTCGACACCGGCGGCCTGCTCAGTAATGTGCTGCGCGATCCGCTGGCCGCCGCCGGTTTGCCATATATCAATGGCGGCAATGTGTCGCTGCGGGCGAACGGCGACGTGCGCATCGGCAGTGGCAGCCTGATCGACGCCGGCTCGGGCGCGGCCATCCTGGCGCAGGGCAAGCAGCAGGGCGGCAAGGGCGGCAACGTGACCCTGGCCAGCTATGGCGCCAAGGCCGACCTGGTGCTGGGCGCGGGCGCGCAGCTGCGCGGCCATGGCGTGACGGGCGGCGGCAAGCTGGAATTACAGGCGAACAAGATCGTCATTGGCGACATTGAAAAACCCGTCGCAGGCGCCCTGCAGCTGGGCGGCGACTTTTTTGAACAGGGTTTTTCCAGCTACAGCCTGGTCGGCAAACAGGGCTTGACGGTCGCGGCCGGCACGCAAGTCGATGTGCGCATGCCCGTGCTGCGCGTGGTGGACAACGAGAAACTGGCCCTGTGGACGCCGGAGCCGGTCACGGAGAACCCGCTCAAGGGCACCTTGACGCAGCGCAAGGGCGCCAGCCTGGCCCTGCAGGTGGGCGATATCCAGTCCGGCGCGGCCGACATGGCCACTGCCCGACTGCTGGTCGGCAAGGGCGCCGTGGTGAGCGTCGATGCGGGCCAGTCCATCAAGCTGGCCAGCGTGGGCCAGCTGACGGTGGACGGGCGGCTGAACGCCTGGAGCGGCAAGATCAGCCTGGGCGGCGTGGGCGTGGACGTGAACGTGTCCGAAGCGGTGGAGGCGGCCGGCCATGGCCGTTCCATCTGGATCGGCGAGAATGCCGTGCTCGACGTGGCGTCGCGCGCCGTCACGGCCACGGACGCGCAGGGCCGGCGCTATGGCAAGGTGGCGGACGGCGGCAGCATCGTCGTCGGCGGCGAAATCGACCACGCGCAGGGCAGCACCTCGGCCGCCAGCCTGTTCGTCGTCGTGCGCGACGGCGCCGTATTGGACGCTTCCGGCGCGCATGCCGTGCTCGACGTGAACGGCGCGGCCGTCGACGTGGCCAGCGCGGGCGGCAGCATCGCGCTGGCGTCGAACAACGGCTTGTACCTCGATGGCCAGCTGCGTGCCTGGGCGGGCGGCGCGGGGGCGGCGGGCGGCAGCCTGTCCGTGGCCACGGGCTCGCCCGTCTACCTGAAAACGCTGGCGACGGACAAGGTGCTGCAGGGCCGCCAGCTGGCATTGACGCAGCGCAAGGTTGCCAGCGACCTCGCAGACGGCGTGCATGCGCAGGATGCGGCGCAGGACGGGCCGCAGGCGCTGCAGTACGGCCATGGCCGCTACTCGGTGGAGCAGGTGGAGGCGGGCGGCTTCGGCAACCTGGCCCTGCTGGGCGCCGCCTCCTTCGATGGCGACGTGTCGCTGACGCTGCAGCAAAGCTTCCAGCTGTATGGCGCTCCCGTGCTGGCGCCAGGCAGCAAGCCCGGCGCGAAGGTCGGCATCGCGGCGCCGTACGTGCGCCTGGCCAGCGTCAAGCCGGCAGCACGCGACTACTATGTCACGCCGGGCACGGCGGGCCAGTCGCCGATGGCCGGCCAGGTCAGCATTGCTGGCGACCTGATCGACGTGCGCGGCCTGGTCGACATTCGGGCGGACGACGTGCGCCTGACGAGCCGCGGCGACCTGCGCTTCCTGCTGTCGCCGCTGGGATGGGATGGCAACCAGGCGACGACGGTGCTGTCCACGCCGGGCGACATGACCCTCGCTGCGGCCCAGCTGTATCCGGAAACGGGCGCCGGCGCCGCCGTGCGCGCCGGCTATAGCAGCATCAATGGCAAGATCGGCTACGATCCCGCCCATGCCCTGAACATCGCGCGCACCACCGACAGCGTGCCGGCCATGCCGTATTCCGCCTTCGGCTCGCTGGAACTGGCGGCCGCGCACATCGAGCAGGGCGGCGTCGTGCGCGCGCCGCTGGGGCGCCTGGCCATCGGCGCGGCAGGCTATGACAATGACAAGAGCCTGAGCGTGAATCTGCTGTCCAGCAGCATCACCTCGGTCAGCGGCGCCGGCCTGGTGATGCCGTATGGCGGCACCGTCGATGGCCAGACCTGGAACGTCAACGGCAAGCCGGCCACCCTGATGGGCGTGGGCGGCATCAATGCGCAGGGCGGCCTGCGCATCGGCGTGGACATGGCCGGCGTGGCCGTGGACGTGCGGCCTGGCGCGCTGCTCGACCTGTCCGGCGGCGGCGAACTGACGGGCGCCGGATTCATCGCGGGCCGCGGCGGCTCGACCGACGCGCGCTACCACCCGCTGGCGCAGGTGGGGGCCAATGGCGGCTTTGTCCTGCCGGGCCTGGCGACGAATCCCGTGTACGCCATCGTGCCCGGCGTGCAGGCGCCGCAGGCGCCCGCGGGCGGCGACAAGGGCGCCGCCGATCCGGCCATCGGCCGGCAGGTGACGCTGGGCAGCGGCGTGCCGGGCTTGCCCGCCGGCACCTATACCCTGATGCCGTCGACCTATGCCCTGCTGCCGGGCGCCTTCCGCGTGGAACTGAACGGCCTGGCGGGCCAGGGGAGCGCAGGCACGCTGGCGCAGCCGCTGCGCAACGGTTCCTGGAGCGCGCCCGGCACCCTGTCGATCGCCGGCACGGACATCCGCGCGCCGCTGGCCAGCCAGCTGATACTCACGCCGGCCAAGGCCTTGCGCACCTATTCCCAATACAACGAAACCGGCTATGCGGCCTACGCGCTGGCCGATGCGCAAACGCGCGGCATCCCCCGCGCGCTGCTGCCGGCCGACGCGAAGACGCTCAAGCTGACCCTGGCGCAGGACGGCGGCCCGGACACCTTCCAGTTCAAGGGCACCGGTAAATTCGGCGCCGCCGAGGGCGGCTATGGCGGCACCGTGCTGCTGATGCCGGGCCAGAGTGCCAACGGCGATATTGAAATTCTCGCCGACGGCGCGCCCGCCACCAGCGGCGCCGGGCTGGTCAGCGTGCGCGCCTCCAGCCTGAACAATATCGGCGCTGCCCGCATGATGCTGGGCAATGCACCATCGGTGGAATATGGCCAGGCTGGCAACTACGTGAACTTCGGCGCCAAGTCGGCGCGCGCCATCTACCTGCGCGCGGGGGCAGTCCTGTCGGCGCCCGAGGTGTTCCTCGTCGCCCAGGACCCCAGTAGTTATCTGCTGGGCGATGGCTTGATCGATATCGCGCCCGGTGCCGGCATCAGCACCGTGGGCAAGGGCAAGGCCGCGTATGACGCCAACGACGGCTTCATCTACAAGAAGGGCCGCGCGGACGTGCACATGCTGGCGGCCTCGAACGGCTTGCTCAACGTGGCGCCGGCCAGCGGCACGGCGCGCGGCGGCATCCGCATCGGCGTGTGCGACGACGCCTGCGCCGACAAAGGAACAGCAAGCCTGTACTCGGAAGGCACGCTGCTGCTGTCGACGAATGGCAGTTTCGCGCTGGACGACACGGCCCGCTATGGCACGCGCAACCTGAGCCTGGCCGTGGGCGCCATCAACATGGGCAGCGGCGAGGCGCTGGCGGCGGCCCAGGCCAGCGGCACGCGCTCGAGCGGCCTGACCCTGAACCAGGGCGTGCTGGACCGCCTGCTGCGCGGCGATACCGGCACGGGCGCGCCGGCCCTGCAGTCGCTCATGCTGAGCGCGGCCGACAGCGTCAATTTCTATGGCGACGTGGTGCTCGATACCTATGACAAGGGCACGGGGAAATCGACCTTGGAGCGCCTGGTGCTGACCACGCCGGCCATGTATGGCCAGGGCGGCGCCGATACCGTGGCCACCATCCGCACGGCCAACCTGATCTGGGGCGGCGCCCTGTCGCCGGCCGGCAATGTGATCGCGCACGGTGCCGGCACGGGCAGCGGCACCCTGAACCTGGAGGCGCAGCGCATCGATTTCGGCTTCGGCCCGTTCACGCAGCCGGCCGGCGTCGCCTCGTTCGACCGCCTGGCGCTCGGCTTTGGCAACGTCAACCTGAAGGCGTCGGGCCAGGTGACGGCCAACCACAAGGGCAGCCTGTCCGTCTACCAGGCGCAGGGCGCCTACGAGGCCGGCAAGGGCTACCAGTACAGCGGCGGCAAGCTCAATATCAGCACGCCGCTGCTGACGGGCGACTCCGGTTCCGTCCACAGCTACACGGCGGGCGGCGCGCTGACGGTGGCGGCGCCGGCGGGTACGGCGCCTGCCGCGCCCGTCAAGAATACCGATGGACTGGGCGCCCAGCTGGCCTTGAACGGCGACAGCGTGAGCGTGGCGACGGCCGTGGTGTTGCCTAGCGGTAAGTTGGCGATCGGCGCCCGGCGCGACATCACCGTGGCCGACGGCGCGCGCATCGACATGGCGGGCCGCAAGTCCACCTTCTTCGACGTGGACAAATACAGCTGGGGCGGCGACGTGACGCTGGACAGCCGCGCCGGCGATATCCGCACAGCTAGCGGCGCCGTGATCGACGTGTCGGCCGAGAACAACCGCGCCGGCAGCCTGAAGGCCGTGGCCCTCGATGGCGCGGCCGGCATGGTCGACTTGCAGGGCAAGTTACTGGGCGGCGCCAGCGGCAGCTACGACGCGGGCGGCACCGTCGTGCCATACAAGAAGGGCAGCGTGGACGTGCGCGCGCAGACGCTGGGCGCGGGCGGCACGCTGGACAGCCAGTTCGCGTCGCTGAACGCGCGCCTGACGGAAGGCGGCGTGACGGGCGGGCGCAGCTTCCAGCTGAAACAGGGCAATTTGACTATCGGCAATGAACTCAAGGCGGGCGAGGTGCAGGTATCGCTCGACAACGGCAAGCTGTCCGTTGCCGGCACCGTCGACGCCAGCGGCGAGCGCGTGGGCAGCATCCGCCTGGCCGGCAAGCATGGATTGACGTTGGCCGGCAATGCCGTGCTCGATGCGCATGGCACGCTGTTGCGCGTCGACAGCTATGGCAAGATCATCGACAGCCCGAACCGGGCCACGGTGGAACTGAACGGGGGCGAGGGCGTACTCGACCTGGCGGGCGGCGCGCAGATCGACGTGCGCCACGGCACGGCGGCCGTGGCCGGCAAGGGCAAGGGCGAATACGACGGCGCCGCGCGCGGCACCGTGGAATTGAGCGCGCCGCGCCTGGGCAGCGGCGGCGTTCGCACGGATCTTGATGCGGCCACTTTCGGCGACATCGCCATTGCGGCCGGCGGCGGCTTGACGATACGCGGCGCGAAATCGATCGCCGTCAACGCCATGCAGCGCTATGACGACGCGGCCTACGCCGCGGACGTGTCGGCCAGCGGCCGCCCCTACCAGGTGATCGACCAGGCATATCTCGACAGCAAGCATGCGGACAGCACGGCTTTCATCGATGCGGCGTTGGCCAACACGAACTTGCGCAATATCAAGCTGGCGGGCTTGAACACGGCCGCCTATGCCGATGCGCTGCATCTGCGTCCCGGCGTCGATATCGTCAGCAAGACGCCAGACGGCGACCTGGTGGTGCGGGGCGACCTGGATCTCTCAAACATGCGCTACGCCAGCCTGAACCCGCGCTTCCCGCACACGGCTGTGCGCGGTTCGGGCGAGGTGGGCAGCCTGCTGCTGCGCGCCGGCGGCGATTTGAGCATCTATGGCAGCATCAACGACGGCTTCGCGCCGCCGCCCGCCACCCAGGATGACAAGGGCTGGATCTTGCTGCCGGGGCGCGACATCAATGGCAGCGACGTCATCGTGCCGGGCCAGGGCGTGACCGTGGCCGATGGCACTTTGTTCCCGGGCGGCATCGCGCTCAATTACGACGTGCCCCTCAAGGGCTTCAATCTGGACGCGCAGACGCGCCTGCCCGTGGCCATGACCCTGGACCAGGCGGTCACCTTGCCGGCAGGCACGGTGCTGGCGGCCGCCGTGCGCGACAGCGCCGGCAACATCGTCCATGCGGCAGGCAGCCTGCTGGCCACGGCGCAGACCTTGACAGCCGGCATGCGCCTCGACGCGGGCAGCGTGCTGGCGCAAGCGGTCAAGGTGCGCGCCATGACCTGGCCCAAGGGCGTGCCGCTGCCTGGCGTGGCGGGCGAACGCTCGGTGTTTGCACTCAATGGCAACCTGGCGCTGGCCGTGGGGTCGCTGATCCCGTCCGGCACCGACGTCAAGCTGATGGCCGGCGTGGAATCGATCGCGCTGCGCCCGGACGTGGCGGGCAGCCAGGGCAAGCTGTGGGCCATCGCGCCCATGCTGGCGGAAGGCTCGCAGGCATGGGGCATGCGCCTGGTGGCCGGCGCCGACCTGGAAGGGGCCGACACGCGCGGCGTGCAGGCGCATCCCGCGCACGGCAGCCTGCGCCTGGCCGACAGCCATTACGGCATGTACGGCGTGCTGGTGCCGCCGAAGGGCGTGCAGTACTGGACCAAGGAAGCGCAGGAACTGGGCGAGCGCGAGGGCTTCCCCGGCATCGTGGCGGGCGAACCCATCACCGAGGAATTCACCAGCCAGTTCGGCCAGACTGTCGAGCAATTTTGCGCCAACGACCCGACGTTATGCCTGCTGAAGGTGGCCTACGTGTGGACCAAGGCTGGCGCGGAAGAGTATGCGGATGACAAAGTGAAGGCGGGCGACCTGCTCGACCCCGTGGCGCTGAAGTGGCCGACCATTTGCGAGGACAATCCCACCTGGTGCGGCACGGCCAACCCCACGTTCGACTACAAGGCGAGCAGCCTGCGCCACAGCGTGCTGCGCACGGGCACGGGCGACCTGGACCTGGTCAGCGGCGGCGACCTGCGCATGGACAGCCTGTATGGCGTGTACACGGCCGGCATGTCGTCCGCGCCGACGGCGGCCGGCGACCCGTACAACCTGCCGCGCGCGCGCAATGCCGAAGGCAAGGTGCTGGGCAACCCCGACGGCGCCCATGAACGCCTGGTTGACGGCGGCGCCGACAGCATCTACCGCGCCTGGTATCCGGAGCAGGGCGGCAACCTGCTGCTGCAGGTGGCGGGCGACTTGAGCGGCTCGCTGGTCGACGCGTCCAGTTCCATCAACCTGCGTCCCGTTCCCTTGGATGGTATGGCCGATTCGGTGGCAGTGGGCAACTGGCTGTGGCGCCAGGGCAGCGGCGGCGTGGCCACGGGCGGCGCGCCCCAGCCGACAGCGTGGTGGATCAATTTCGGCAGCTATGTGGGCCGCGGTACGCTGGCCGACACGGTGCTGGGCTTTACAGGCTTCGGCACCCTGGGCGGCGGCAATGTGCGCGCCGAGGTGGCGGGCGATGCTGGCGTGCTGGCGCCGCTGACGGGCAGTTCGTATAACGGCAGCATCAATCCCCGTTCTCAGGGCTTGCTGCTGGCCGTGGGCGGCACGGGACGCGTGCTGGCCGACGGCAGCCTGCTGCAGACGGGCGGCGGCGACCTGGACCTGCGCGTGGGCGGCGCCCTCAACCCCGGCGGCGGCTCCGGTGGCAATCACCTGAACGGCGCGCTGGTGGACTTGCGTGGCCACGCGGAAACGTCGGCCACGCAACTGGGCAGCGTGGCGCTGCATTATGGCACCCAAGCCACCGATCACGTGCCGCTGGAAGCGCGCGCCTACGATGCCTTCCGCGCCACGCGCGCCACGGCCCGGGGCGGCATGACCCTGGTGCCGGGCGACGCCACGTTCAGCGTGGCGACGCTGGGCGACCTGGTGCTGCAGGATGTGGCCGATCCCGGCCGCGTGACCGCGTTCAATGCCACGCCGTTCACCGGCGCGGCCGGTGAGCAGGGCTACGGCTACAGCTGGTTCAGCCTGTGGACGCCGCGCACGGCGCTTGACCTCTACTCCGCCGGCGGCAACATGACGCCGCTGTCGGCGTCCGTCGGCACCGATACCGACCTGGCCACCGTCTATCCGTCCATCGTGCGGGCCGCGGCCGCGAATGGCAGCTTGTACTACGGCAAGACCATCACGGATTGGGGTGCTGCGTCCGCGTATGGCCCGCCGCTGCTGCTGGCGCCGTCTCCCAATGCCCAGCTGCAATGGCTGGCCAGCGACTCCATCTACGCGGGCGGTTTTGCCGTCAGCCAGTCCGGCGCCGCCGCCGACAGCATGGCGACGCCGTTCAAGCCAGCCTTCACGGGCTGGGATATCCGGCCGAATGAGACTAATCCCCTGGCCACGAATGTCTCGAGCGCGGGGACGCCGATGGCGAAATGGAACTTCCCGCTGTTTGCCTTCGGCCCCAATTCCTCGGCCGGCCCCGCCAACAGCGGCACGCAGGTGACCCGTATCTATGCCGTCAAGGGCGACCTGGTGGGCGTAAACAGCGGGCGTATCCTCGCGTTTCATGACGCCAGGCGTGCGGGCATCACCTGGTATGAGGGCGGCCAACCCGTGTGGATGAAGGCGGGCCGCGATATCGTCGGCAGCGGCACGGCGCAGCTGGAAGCCAAGAACGGCAGTGCCAGCAACAGCGACATGAGCTTCATGAATATCAGCAACCTGTTCGTGCACAACAATGCGTTTGACGTCTCGGTGGTCTCGGCCGGGCGCGATATCCTGAACAGCTCCTTCAACGTGGCCGGCCCCGGCACGCTCGATATCAGCGCCGGACGCAACATATTGATGCAGGACAAGGGCAGCGTCGTCAGCCTCGGCCCCGTCGTGGCGGGTGACAAGCGCCCGGGCGCCGGCATCGCCATGCAGGCGGGCGTGGGCGCGGCCGGTCTCGACTACCTGCGCTTCGTCAAGCCGTATCTGGACCCGGCCAACGTGGCGCAGGCGGGCGTGCCGCTGGCCGGCCAGGCTGGCAAGGTGGTGAAATCGTACGAGGGCGAACTGGCCACCTGGCTGGCCGAGCGTTATGCTTTCAAGGGCACGGCCGCCGAGGCGCTGGCCTTTTACCTGGCCTTGTCCGAGCCGCAGCAGCGCGTGTTCGCCCGCGACGTGTATTTCGCGGAGCTGAAGGCGGGCGGGCGCGAGTTCAACGATGCGGACAGCCCGCGCCATGGCAGCTTCCTGCGCAGCCGCAACGCCATCGCGGCCCTGGCGCCGGCCACGGACGCCAGCGGCAAGGCCATCGATTATGCGGGCGACATCGTCATGTACCGCGGCCTGTACGCGGTGCGCAATGATGGCGAGCAGCGCTGGGACTATTTCCCCCGCAGCGGCTACGTGCACACCAACTTCGGCGGCGATATCCAGCTGCTCACGCCGGGCGGCAAGCAGGTGTTCGGCATCGAAGGCGAGGCGCCGCCGTCGACCTCGGGCGTCATCACCAAGGGCGGCGGGAATATCGAGCTGTTCTCGCACGGCAGCATCCTGCTGGGCCAGAGCCGCGTCATGACCACGTTTGGCGGCGATATCCTCGGCTGGTCGTCGCAGGGCGACATCAATGCGGGGCGCGGCTCGAAGTCGACCATCGTCTACACGCCGCCCAAGCGCGTGTATGACAACTGGGGCAACGTGACCCTGTCGTCCGACGTGCCCAGCACGGGCGCCGGCATCGCCACCCTGGCGCCGATCGCCGAAGTGCCGGCCGGCGACGTGGACTTGCTGGCGCCGCTGGGCACCATCGACGCGGGCGAGGCGGGCATCCGCGTCTCGGGCAGCGTCAACCTGGCCGCGCTGACGGTGGTGAACGCGGCGAACATCCAGGTCAAGGGCGAAGCGAAGGGCATGCCGGCGGTGGCGTCCGTCAACGTGGCCGCCATGACGAACGCCAGCGCGGCCGCCACGCAGGCCACGGCCGCCGCCCAGGACGTGGTGCAGCGCGAGCGCGCCGCCACGCGTGCCGCGCAGCCGTCCGTGTTCACGGTGCGCGTGCTGGGCTTTGGCAACGACGCCCCGCCCGACAGC
>NZ_NEGZ01000088.1 GCF_002127585.1 Janthinobacterium sp. GW458P | reverse complement strand
CAGGCGAGCAAAATGGTGGCGCAATCGGTGCGGATATACAACCAGGAACGACCACATACGGCCTTGAAGTACAAAACGCCCGATGCGGTGCATCGGGCGTTTGTGCAGCAATAAATACTGTCAACCTATTTTAGGACTGGACAGGCGCCGATTTTATGTTGCTGCGCAAAAAAATGCCGGGCCTTCTGTATTTTCTTCCTTGTGGAAAAGCTTCCTTTTGGTTATAATTCAAAGGTTTAGCCAATCACACATATACCGTAGCGACTACCCATCCCCTCATTCAAAATGACCGTTGAAACGCCCTGAGTGCATGCAGCTCGGGTATCTAGGCGGTCGGTCTGACGTGGCGCAGCTACGGTAACTTTATCAGGAGTTGCCCTTGCCGCCATTTTTTTCTGGCCCTGCCGTTCCAGCCATATTAGCGCTTGCTGATGGAACGATCTTTAAAGGTTTTTCGATCGGCGCCGCCGGTCATACCACGGGCGAGGTTGTGTTCAACACCTCGATGACCGGGTATCAGGAAATCCTTACCGACCCAAGCTATTGCCGCCAGATGGTCACCCTGACCTATCCCCATATCGGCAATACGGGCGTCAATCCGGAAGATGTCGAATCTTCCAAGATTCACGCCGCTGGCCTCATCATCCGCGATCTGCCATTGCTGGCATCCAATTTCCGTTCCACCCTTTCCCTGTCCGACTACCTGAAAGCTGAAAATATCGTCGCCATCGCCGGCATCGATACACGCAAGCTCACGCGCATCCTGCGTGAAAAAGGCGCGCAGGGCGGCGCCATCCTCGTCGGCACGCAAGGCAATGAGCCGTCTTCCGCGCAAGCGCTGGAACTGGCCCGCTCCTTCCCCGGCCTGGCCGGCATGGACCTGGCCAAGGTGGTATCGAGCAAGGCCGCCTACGAGTACCGCGAAACGGAATGGACCTTGGGCGAAGGCTATGGCCAGCTGCTTGACGCCGACGCGAAATACCATGTGGTCGCCTTCGACTACGGCGTCAAGCGCAATATCCTGCGCATGCTGACGGCGCGCGGCTGCAAAGTCACCGTGCTGCCGGCGCAGGCGACGGCGGCCGACGCCCTGGCGCTGAATCCGGACGGCATCTTCCTGTCGAACGGCCCCGGCGACCCGGAACCGTGCGACTACGCCATCGCGGCGACCAAGGAGCTGATCGAGAAGGGCATCCCGACCTTCGGCATCTGCCTCGGCCACCAGATCATGGCGCTCGCTTCCGGCGCGAAGACGCTGAAGATGAAGTTCGGCCACCACGGCGCCAACCACCCGGTGCAAGACCTGGAAACGAAACAGGTCTTGATTACCTCGCAAAACCACGGTTTCGCCGTTGACGCGGCAACCTTGCCCGCGAATTGCCGCGTAACCCATGAATCGCTGTTCGACGGCTCCCTGCAGGGCTTTGCCCGCACGGACAAGCCGGCCTTCTGCTTCCAGGGCCACCCTGAAGCGTCGCCGGGCCCGATGGATGTTGCTTACCTGTTTGACCGCTTCATCAACTTGATGGCTGCGGAGGAGAAAAAGAAAAATGCCTAAACGTTTAGATATCAAAAGTATTCTGATTATTGGCGCCGGCCCGATCGTCATCGGCCAGGCCTGCGAATTCGATTATTCCGGCGCGCAAGCGTGCAAGGCCCTGCGCGAAGAGGGCTACAAAGTCATCCTGGTCAACAGCAATCCTGCGACCATCATGACCGATCCGGAAATGGCCGATGTGACCTATATCGAACCGATCACCTGGTCGGTCGTTGAGCGCATCATCGCCAAGGAGCGTCCGGACGCCATCCTGCCGACGATGGGCGGCCAGACGGCGCTGAACTGCGCGCTGGACCTGTTCAACAATGGCGTGCTGGCAAAATACAACGTCGAACTGATCGGCGCCTCGCCGGAAGCCATCGACAAGGCGGAAGACCGTGCCAAGTTCAAGGACGCGATGACCAAGATCGGCCTCGGTTCGGCACGCTCGGGCGTGGCGCACTCGATGGAAGAATCGTGGGCCGTGCAGCGCACCTTGGGCTTCCCGACCATCATCCGTCCATCGTTCACCATGGGCGGCTCCGGCGGCGGCATCGCGTACAACGAAGAAGAATTCGAAACCATCTGCAAGCGCGGCCTGGAAGCATCGCCGACGAAAGAGCTGCTGATCGAAGAATCGTTGCTGGGCTGGAAAGAGTACGAGATGGAAGTGGTGCGCGACAAGGCGGACAACTGCATCATCATCTGCTCGATCGAAAACCTCGACCCGATGGGCGTGCACACGGGCGACTCCATCACGGTGGCGCCAGCGCAAACGCTGACGGACAAGGAATACCAGATCATGCGCAATGCCAGTCTGGCAGTGCTGCGCGAGATCGGCGTCGACACGGGCGGTTCGAACGTGCAATTTTCGATCAACCCCGTCGATGGCCGCATGATCGTCATCGAGATGAACCCGCGCGTGTCGCGTTCGTCGGCACTGGCATCGAAAGCGACGGGTTTCCCGATTGCCAAGATCGCCGCCAAGCTGGCCGTCGGTTTCACCCTGGACGAGCTGCGCAATGAAATCACGGGCGGCGCCACGCCGGCCTCGTTCGAACCGTCGATCGATTACGTCGTCACGAAGATCCCCCGTTTCACGTTCGAGAAATTCCCGACGGCCGACGACCACCTGACGACGCAGATGAAATCCGTCGGCGAAGTGATGGCCATCGGCCGTACCTTCCAGGAATCGTTCCAGAAAGCCTTGCGCGGCCTGGAAGTGGGCGTGGACGGCATGAACGAAAAGACCAAGGACCGCGAGAAGATCGAAGAGGAGCTGGGCGAGCCCGGTCCCGAGCGCATCTGGTACGTGGGCGACGCGTTTGCCCAGGGCTTTACCCTGGAAGAAGTGCACCAGCTCACCAAGATCGACCCATGGTTCCTGATCCAGATCAAGGAAATCGTCGACCTGGAACTGTGGCTGGACACGCAGAAGCTGGAAAACCTGGACAAGAACACCCTGTACAAGCTGAAACAGAAGGGCTTCTCGGACCGCCGCCTGGGCTTTTTGCTGCAAACGACCGACGCGGCCGTGCGCCAGCAGCGCCATGCGCTGGGCATCCGTCCCGTCTACAAGCGCGTCGACACCTGCGCGGCGGAATTCTCGACCGACACGGCGTACATGTATTCCACGTACGACGAAGAGTGCGAGTCGAATCCGACCGACAAGAAAAAGATCATGGTGCTGGGCGGTGGCCCGAACCGTATCGGCCAGGGCATCGAGTTTGACTATTGCTGCGTCCACGCGGCCCTCGCCATGCGCGAAGACGGCTACGAGACCATCATGGTCAATTGCAACCCGGAAACGGTTTCCACCGACTACGATACTTCGGACCGCCTGTACTTCGAGTCGCTGACGCTGGAAGACGTGCTGGAAATCGTCGCCATCGAAAAACCGGTGGGCGTGATCGTGCAGTACGGCGGCCAGACGCCATTGAAACTGGCGCTGGACCTGGAAGCGAACGGCGTGCCCATCATCGGCACCTCGCCCGACATGATCGACGCGGCCGAAGACCGCGAGCGTTTCCAGCAGATGCTGCACACGCTGGAACTGCGCCAGCCGCCTAACCGCACGGCGCGCACGGAAGCCGACGCTTTGGCGCTGGCGCAGGAAATCGGCTACCCGCTGGTCGTGCGTCCATCGTACGTGCTGGGCGGGCGCGCCATGGAAATCGTCCACGAGCAGCGCGACCTCGAGCGCTACATGCGCGAAGCCGTCAAGGTTTCGCACGATTCGCCCGTGCTGCTGGACCGCTTCCTGAACGACGCCATCGAGTGCGACGTCGATTGCATCTCCGACGGCGAAACGACATTCATCGGCGGCGTGATGGAACACATCGAACAGGCCGGCGTCCATTCGGGCGACTCGGCTTGCTCCTTGCCGCCGTATTCGCTGGCAGCGGAAACCATTGAAGAACTGAAACGCCAGACGGCGCTGATGGCCAAGGGTTTGAACGTGGTCGGCCTGATGAACGTGCAATTTGCTATCCAGAAACAGGAGATCGACGGCCAGCTGAAAGACGTCGTCTTCGTGCTGGAAGTCAATCCACGCGCGTCGCGCACCGTGCCTTTCGTGTCGAAAGCCACCGGTCTGCAGCTGGCGAAGATCGCCGCCCGCTGCATGGTCGGCCAGTCGCTGGCCTCGCAAGGCATCACGCAGGAAGTCGTGCCGCCATATTTCAGCGTCAAGGAAGCCGTGTTCCCGTTCGTCAAGTTCCCGGGCGTGGACACCATCCTCGGCCCTGAAATGAAGTCGACGGGCGAAGTCATGGGCGTGGGCCTGACGTTCGGCGAAGCGTTTGTGAAATCGCAACTGGGCGCCGGCGTGAACCTGCCAAAATCGGGCAAGGTCTTCATCAGCGTGAAAGCGTCGGACAAGCCGCGCGCCGTGCAAGTGGCGCGCGACCTGGTCGAGTCCGGCTTCACCGTGGTCGCCACCAAGGGCACGGCTGCCGTGATCGCGGCTGCCGGCATCGCCGTCACGCCGGTGAACAAGGTGATCGAGGGCCGTCCGCACGTGGTCGACATGATCAAGAACCATGAAATCGTGCTGGTGATCAACACCGTGGAAGAAAAACGCAGCGCCATCGTCGATTCGCGGGCCATCCGCACCTCGGCCCTGGCGTCGCGCGTGACGACCTACACCACCATCGCCGGCGCGGAAGCGGCCGTCGAAGGCATCCGCCATCTGGATGAGTTGCGCGTCTACGATCTGCAAGGCCTGCACAAGACCCTGCAGCAGGCTTAATAGTCCGCGTGTCATTTGCAGTGGCCGCCGTTAGGCGGTACACTGCATGCTTATCAACCACAGAGTTCCGTGCAGAGCAGCGCGCGGCCTCTGTGGTTTTCACTTGGTAAGTCCGTTCAGCGTGACAAAACACGGCAACGGCGCCGATAACTAGCAGATAGTAGAGATAATATGACCTCAGTCCCATTGACCAAATACGGCGCAGAACTCCTGAAGGAAGAGCTGCATCATTTGAAGACCAAGGAACGCCGCATCGTCATCGATGCGATCGCCGAAGCGCGTTCGCACGGAGATTTGTCGGAAAACGCCGAGTACGATGCCGCCAAGGAACGCCAGGCCTTCGTCGAAGGCCGTATCGCCGAGCTCGAAGGCAAGCTGGGTGCAGCGCAAATCATCGACCCGACCGCGCTGGACGCGGAAGGCCGCGTGGTGTTTGCCTCGACCGTGAACCTGGAAGACCTGGAATCGGGCCAGAAAGTCACGTACCAGATCGTCGGCCTCGATGAAGCCGACCTGAAAATGAACAAGGTTTCCGTGACGTCGCCGATCGCCCGCGCGCTGATCGGCAAGTACGCCGGCGACGTGGTGGAAGTGCAGGCGCCGTCCGGCCCGCGCGAATACGAAATCCTGGAAGTGCTGTACATCTGATGCTGACGCGCCTGCGCATCCTCGTTGCCACCCTGTGGGCGGGCAGCCTGTGGACCATCGGCTTCGTCGTGGCGCCGACCCTGTTCGGCACCTTGAGCGACCGCGTGCTGGCAGGCAATATCGCCGGCAGCATGTTCCGCGCCGAGGCGTGGCTGTCCTTCGCCTGTGCGCTGGTACTGCTGGCCCTGCTGCAGTGGTGCCCCGGCGCGCTGGAAGCGAAGCGCCGGCGCCTGCTGGGCGCGCTGGTGCTGTCCATGCTGGTGTGCGCGCTGCTCAGCCATTTCGGCATCACGCCGCTGATGGCCGAACTCAAGGCGCAAGCGCCAGCGGGCATCATGGACGAGACCATGCGCAGCCGCTTCGGCATGCTGCATGGCGTGTCGACCCTGATCTTTGCCGTGCAGAGCCTGCTGGCGGGCGTGTTAATCTGGAAACAGCAGTAAAGTGTTAACTGCCGGGGCAGTCTCTTTGAGCGTAGATTCCATCCCATCGGGACGGAATCCCCCGCCGGGTCTGCCCCCAAAAAAAAGCGGAGCAGGGGATATCCCGTGCTCCGCTTCTTGTTTCAAGCCCGGCCGCCTTGCGGTGGCCGGGTGAACAGGCTTACTTGCTGCCCAGTGCGCTTTTCTTGGCGCTTTTCTGACGTGGCTTGGCACGCTTGATGGAACCGCCTTCGGTAACGCGTTCATTGCCCTTGATCATGACTTTCGTCACGCTGGGGCGCTTGGTGCCGCTGGCGCTGGCCTTGACGATGGTCACTTCGCGCATGCCTTTGCCGGCGCTGACCTTCTCTTTAACCACTTCTTTTTTCGGACGGTAGATTACCAGCAGTTTGCCTATATGTTGTACCGGGGCGGCGCCGAGATTGCCGCAAATCGTATCGTACATTCCAACGCGGGCTTCGCGGTCGTCGCCGAACACGCGGACTTTAATCAGGCCGTGCGAATCCAGGCCCAGGTCGATCTCTTTGAGGACAGCAGGTGTCAAGCCCGCTTCGCCAATGATGACGATAGGCTTCAGCGCGTGTGCTTCGGCGCGCAGTGCGCTGCGCTCTACGGGTGTAAGTTTTAGCATAATAATATTTAGTAATTCCCTTAAAAGCAGTATTCTACGCGAATGGCAAAGAAGAAATTAAACAAAAACTGGTTGCACGACCACATAAATGATCCTTATGTGAAGTTGGCGCAAAAAGAGGGCTACCGCGCCCGGGCAGCATACAAGCTCAAAGAAATCGATGAAGACGAAAAACTGATCAAACCTGGCCAGGTGATTGTCGACCTGGGCTGCACTCCCGGCAGCTGGGCCCAGTACACGCGGCGCAAGCTGGCCGGCAAGGACGGCGGCGGGGTCAATGGTACCCTGATTGGCCTGGACATGCTGGAAATGGAGCCGATCGCCGATTTCCACTTCATCCAGGGCGACTTCCGCGAAGCGCGCGTGCTGCGCCAGCTGGAGGTGGTGTTGCAAGGACGCAAGGTTGACCTGGTCCTGTCGGACATGGCGCCCAACCTGTCGGGCATCGCCACGGCGGACGCCGCGCGCATGGAGCATCTGATCGACCTGGCCATCGAATTTTCGCAATTGCATTTGAAGCCATCGGGCGTATTGCTGGTGAAATGCTTTAAAGACATGGGTTTCAGCCAGATCGTGGAGAAATTCCGCGCCGAATTCAAGGTCGTGGTGCAGAAAAAGCCCAAGGCCAGCCGCGATAAATCATCGGAAATCTTCCTGATGGGACGCGGAATCAAGAATCCGCTGAAAAATGCCGTTGAAGAAGATGATTCCGCCCTTGATATTTAAGGCGGAATCCGCACATGGGAACGAGAAGTGCGGTAGAGGCAGTGGTGGAAAAGCCTGAATTGTTTATACTGCATTTTTTTGCGTGAACGCGGTTTTTTCGCGCGCACGGATCGGCGGGCTTTGGCACGGCCCGCTTATTGCGAGTAAAATCGTGTTTCTAGCTATAGGTAAAGAGATGCGCACTGCATCCAAGGAGTCTTCGTGAATAACATGTTTTCCAAATCTGCCATCTGGGTAGTCGTATTGCTGCTGTTGTTCATGCTGTTCAAGCAATTCGAAAGTCATGGCTCCACAGGCGGCAGCAAGGCCATCGCTTATTCCGACTTGCTGGATGAAGTCAAAGCCAAGCGCGTCAAGGATGTCGTCATCGAAGGGTCGACGATCACCGCCAAGCTGATGGACGACACCAAGGTGCGTACCACCGCGACCAGCCTCGACAAGGGTCTGATCGGCGACCTGCGCGACAACGGCGTGCATTTCGATGTGCGTCCGCCCGAGGAAGCGTCGTTCCTGCAAACTATTTTTGTTTCCTGGTTCCCCATGCTGCTGTTGATCGGCGTCTGGGTCTTCTTCATGCGTCAGATGCAGGGCGGCGGCAAGGGCGGGGCATTCTCGTTCGGCAAGTCGAAGGCGCGCATGATGGATGAAGCCAGCAACACCGTTACCTTCGCCGACGTCGCCGGTTGCGACGAAGCGAAAGAGGAAGTCAACGAAGTGGTCGACTTCCTCAAGGACCCGAGCAAATTCCAGAAACTGGGCGGCCGCATTCCCCGCGGCGTGCTGATGGTCGGCCCGCCGGGCACGGGTAAAACCCTGCTGGCGCGCGCCATCGCCGGCGAAGCCAAGGTGCCGTTCTTCTCGATTTCCGGTTCCGACTTCGTGGAAATGTTCGTCGGCGTGGGCGCCTCCCGCGTGCGCGACATGTTTGAAAACGCGAAAAAGCACTCGCCTTGCATCATCTTCATCGACGAGATCGACGCTGTGGGCCGTCACCGCGGCGCCGGCATGGGCGGCGGCAATGACGAGCGCGAGCAGACCTTGAACCAGCTGCTGGTCGAGATGGACGGTTTTGAAGCGAACTCCGGCGTGATCGTCGTGGCCGCCACCAACCGCGCCGACGTGCTCGACAAAGCCTTGCTGCGTCCGGGCCGTTTCGACCGCCAGGTCTCCGTCGGCTTGCCCGATATCCGCGGCCGCGAACAGATCTTGAACGTGCACATGCGCAAAGTACCTATCGGTACCGACGTGAAAGCCGATATCCTGGCCCGCGGCACCCCCGGCTTCTCGGGCGCTGACCTGGCCAACCTGGTCAACGAGGCAGCCCTGTTTGCCGCCCGCCGCAGCAAGCGCCTGGTGGAAATGATCGACTTCGAAGACGCGAAAGACAAGATCTACATGGGTCCCGAGCGTAAATCGATGATCATCCGCGAGGAAGAGCGCCGCAATACGGCTTACCACGAGTCCGGTCACGCCGTCGTCGCCAAGCTGCTGCCGAAGGCCGATCCCGTGCACAAAGTGACGATCATGCCGCGCGGCTGGGCCCTGGGCCTGACCTGGCAGTTGCCGGAACACGACAATCTGTCCGCCTACAAGGACAAGATGCTGGAAGAAATTTCCATCCTGTTCGGCGGCCGCATCGCCGAAGAGATTTTCGTGGGGCAAATGTCCACCGGTGCTTCGAACGACTTCTCGCGCGCCACCAAGCTGGCCCGTTCCATGGTGACCCGCTTCGGCATGTCCGACAGCATGGGCGTGATGGTCTACGAAGACAGTGAAAACGAAGGTTTCTTCGGTGGCGCCACCAAGACCATCTCGGAAGCGACCCAGCAAAAGGTCGACGCGGAAATCCGCAGCATTCTCGACAAGCAATACGCGCTGTCGCGCAAGTTGCTCGAAGAGAACCGCGACAAGGTCGAAGTCATGACCAAGGCCTTGCTGGAGTGGGAAACCATTGATGCAGAGCAAATCAATGACATCATGGCCGGCCTGGAGCCGCGTCCGCCGAAAGTCATTCCGCCACGCCGCAATGCGGGCGACAGCGGTTCGGGCGGCATCTCGCCGAACGCGACGGCGCCAGCCTGATAGCGGCCGCCCCTTGACCGGTGGCGCGCTGTAAAAAAGGGTAAGGAGCAATCCTTGCCCTTTTTCGTTCCCGCGCCGGTTTTTCCTGATGACAAAAAAGAGTTACATGCGACACTATTTGCAATTCGGCCGCTTCGGCTTCAACCTGTCCGGCACGCAAGCGCTGGTGATGGGCATCCTGAACATCACGCCCGATTCGTTTTCCGATGCGGGCCAGTACCAGCACCTGGAGTTTGCCCTGTCACGCGCCGAGCAGATGATGCTCGATGGCGCCGACATCATCGACATCGGCGGCGAATCGAGCCGTCCCGGCGCGCCGCCGCTGCCGCTGCACGATGAGTTGCAGCGCGTCATGCCGGTGCTGTACGCCTTGCGCGATTGCGGCAAGCCCCTGTCCGTCGACACCTACAAGCCGCAAGTGATGCGCGAAGCCATCCTGGCGGGCGCCGACATGATCAACGATATCAACGGTTTCCGCGCTCCGGGCGCCATCGAGGCCGTGCGGGACAGCGACTGCGCGCTGTGCATCATGCACATGCAAAGCGTGCCGCAAACCATGCAGGACCAGCCGCAATACGAAGACGTGGTGGGCGAAGTCATCGCCTTCCTGCAGGAGCGCGTCGAAACGATGACGGCGGCCGGCATCGACCGCGAGCGTCTGTGCATCGACCCCGGCTTCGGTTTCGGCAAGACGGTGGAGCAGAATTACGCCTTGCTGCGGGCCACGCGCCGGCTGCGCAGCGAACTGGGCTTGCCCGTGCTGGCCGGGCTGTCGCGCAAGTCGATGGTGGGCGCCGTCACGGGCCGCCCCGTCGAGCAGCGCCTGGCCGGCAGCCTTGCCGGCGCACTTGCTGCGGTAGCGCAAGGTGCGGAAATTGTCCGTGTGCATGATGTAGCGGAAACGGTCGATGCCCTGAAGGTCTGGCGCGCAGCGCACTGAGCCTGTAAGATTCATTATAAACAACAAAAAGAGAAATTTATGACCCGGAAATATTTTGGTACCGATGGCATTCGCGGCCTCGTGGGCGCCGCCCCGATCACGCCTGACTTCGTCATGCGCCTCGGCTATGCGGCCGGCAAGGTGCTGGCCAAATCGCAGGGAAGCAAGACGCGGCCGACTGTGCTGATCGGCAAGGACACGCGCATTTCCGGCTACATGCTGGAAGCGGCGCTGGAGGCGGGCCTGTCGGCCGCCGGCGTGGATGTGATGCTGGCCGGCCCCATGCCGACTCCGGCCATCGCCTACCTGACGCGCGCGCTGCGCCTGTCGGCCGGCGTGGTCATTTCCGCTTCGCACAATCCCTACCATGACAATGGCATCAAGTTCTTTTCCGGCCAGGGCACCAAGTTGCCTGACAGCATGGAACTGGAAATCGAGGCGGCGCTGGACGAGCCCATGGACTGCGTGCCGTCGGACAAGCTGGGCCGCGCCAAGCGCCTCGACGATGCCCAGGGCCGCTACATCGAGTTTTGCAAGAGCACCTTCCCCAATGAGCTGGACTTGCACGGCCTGAAGATCGTCGTCGATTGCGCGCACGGCGCCGCCTACCATATCGCGCCCCACGTCTTCCACGAACTGGGCGCGGAAGTCATCGCCATCGGCAACAAGCCGGACGGCTTCAACATCAATGCGGGCTTCGGCGCCACGGCAACGGCCGCCATGGCTGCCGCCGTCGTCGAGCACGGCGCCGACCTGGGCATCGCGCTCGACGGCGACGCCGACCGCCTGATCATGTGCGACGCCACGGGCCGCCTGTATAACGGCGATGAGTTGTTGTACGTCATGGTCAAGGACCGCCTGGCAACGGGCCCCGTGGCCGGCGCCGTGGGCACCCTGATGACCAATATGGCGCTGGAGGTGCTGTTCAAGCAGCAGGGCATCGGCTTTGCGCGCGCCAAGGTGGGCGACCGCTATGTGCTGGAAGTCATGAAGGAAAAGGGCTGGATACTGGGTGGCGAAGGTTCCGGCCATCTGCTGTGCCTGGACAAGCACACGACGGGGGACGGCATCGTTTCCGCGTTGCAAGTGTTGTCCGCGCTCAAGCGCAGTGGTCTCGGCCTGCAGCAATGCCTGGCGGAACTGGTGCTGTTCCCGCAAACCCTGATCAATGTGCGCGTGGCGCCCGGTTTCAACTGGCAGCAGAACGCCGCCATGGTGGCCGAGAAAGAGCAGGTCGAGGCCGAGCTGGGCGACACGGGCCGCGTGCTGATCCGCGCCTCGGGCACGGAACCGCTGATCCGCGTGATGGTGGAGGCGAAGGAGAAGGAAAAGGCCGAGTCGATGGCGCGCCGCATCGCCGACAAGCTTGGCGCCTGATGGCGCGCAGGGCAGCCTTGCCCTGATCGTTTTCAGCAAGCGCCCAAGCGGGAGCGATAGTTATTTCCAGCTAATTCGTCTATGGCAATTGACGAAATTGTGGGGAAGCGTTATTATCTTGTCTTCGGAGTGTGGCGCAGCCCGGTAGCGCACCTGGTTTGGGACCAGGGGGTCCAAGGTTCGAATCCTTGTACTCCGACCAAAGTCATAAGCGGGCTGTCAGAAATGACAGCCCGTTTTCTATTCCGCGCAGGCATTTCATTGCTGGCGCGCATGGATTAAAATACTGCACCTTTCCGCCCATCGTTCAACGGATAGGACAACGGTCTTCTAAACCGTGAATGGGGGTTCGATTCCCTCTGGGCGGACCAGCTCTTGCTGGCCCTGCACGCGGCACCTTGCCGCATTGCCATCTCTTCTGCAGCAGCCCATGTCACGGCTGCGCGCACAGCACCACGCTCAGCAAATACAGCAACGGCACCGCGCACAGCAGCGCAGATAATACCGATACCATTTTCTTGCTGGCCAGCCTGGCCAGGCGCAGCCGTTCCCGCGCGGGCAGATGCTGGCGGATCACGCTGCGCGCGCGTGGCTGAAACGGTTGTTCGTGCATGAAATCTCCCTCGTCGACAGATGCCTGATGCCATCGAGCATAGCGAGGGGGATCTAAAAATGGTGTAAACAGTGGGCCTGGCGCCGCAAGCGCGGCGTAAACAGGCCACCGGCGGTGAAGGCGGCAGCGGGCGCGGGCGCTGCCGCGCCGCTGCCGTTGTGATGCGGATGGTGCGGCTTACTTTCCCTGGCGGCGGCGTGCCAGGAAGCCCAGCATGCCCAGGCCGGCGAGCAGCATGGCGTAGGTTTCAGGTTCCGGCACGGCGGAAATGAAGGCCCTGTAGTTGCTCAGGTCCTTGGGCAGGCCCGCCACATTGAAGGTGGTGCCGGCAGCCAAAGGAGCGGCCCAGTGGAACACCAGTTCGCCCTGGCCGAAGTGGATGGCCAGGTAGTCATAGGCGGCCGCGCTCGTATACGAATTGACGCCGCCGCTCAAGCCTGCCGTGGTGCCGGCAGTGCAGCCCGAGGTGGCGTTGTCGCAATACGAGACGGCGGGGCCCAGGCTGGTGCCAAAGACGCCATTGATATAGCCCTGGATATCCGATGGGCTTTGCGGCACCAGATTATCGTCATAATATTTCACCTGCAGCGCCGGCGATGGCGTATAGGTGACGGTGCTGCCGGCGATGACGAAACCGCTGGCCGGCCCCACGTCGACCCAGGTGGCCGCTTGCGCCGCACTTGCCAGTACGGTCATTGCGGCCAGCATGGATGCCTTGACGGCAATGCTCTTTATGCTTTCCATGAAAATCCCCTTTGTTGAAGACAGTCGCTTCTAGTATTGGGACGCGCCCCTGCCTGCCGGGGGATATCATCCCATTGCCCGTTTTACCTATCTTGTTAGCTATTTGCTGTGCGTAGAGAGTACGCAAATGAAAGCTTACTCTTGATGTAAATTAATACAATTTAAATAATACTATTGGTTCAGTTGACAACATTGCATACGGCTATGTATGGCTGTGCTAGCGATAGCCAACATGAGTGGAGGAAATGGCGTGACAAGGCAAGCCGCTTGTGCTAGCGGCTTGCCGGATGGGGGCGGGGAGGGCGGGGCGGACTTCAGTCGCTGTTGTTGCTGACGCCAAACAGGCGATCCTTGGCGTTGAGCAGCTTTTGTACCTTGGCGCCCATTTTCATCAGCTGGGCCATCGATTCGGGCGACAGCCGCTGCAAGTCGTCGAACCAGGTGTTGGCCAGGTCGACCAGTTCATACATTTCGCGCATGCGTTCCTGCGCATATTGATCCACGGGTTCCGTGGCCGGCGCCAGCAGCGATTCGCGCAGCACCGTCAGGGTGGGCGCCACTTCGCGGCGGCGGCGCTCGGCGGCCACGACGCGGAAGATCTGCCACACGTCGCCCAGCGAGGAAAAATACTCGCGCCGGTCGCCGGGGATGCGCGATTGGCGGATCAGGCCCCAGCCCTGCAGTTCCTTCAGGCCGATGCTCACGTTCGAGCGCGAAAAACTCAGGTGCTCCGCGATTTCATCCGCGTGCAGGGGATGCTCCGCGACAAACAACAAGGCGTACACTTGCCCCACCGTGCGGTTAAAGCCCCAGCGGCTGCCCATCTCGCCGAAATGGCTGACGAAGGTGAGGATCAGCGGCGTCATTTGGATATTTTGAGTTTTCATAATTATCTGAATTTTTTCACGCCAAACCGCCCCGGTCAATTGATATATGTCATGTTTCGAAGTATTATACAAAAAATCGAATTTACAGAAAATTCTGAAAACTCAAAAAGTATAAGATGCCAACCACGCCCCTGACCTTGCCCCGCTTTGTCCTGCCCCGCGCCGCCAGCCTCGTGCAGGGCGGCGCGGCCCTGCTGTGGCTGCCCCAGGCGGMGTTGCTGGCCTGGGCCCTGCAAGCCATGCTGGGCGGTGCGCCCTGGCGCGCGGCCCTGCTGCCGGCGGCCGGCGTGCTGCTGCTGGGCGTGCTGCGCGCCTGGGGCGAGGCATGGGGGG
>NZ_NEGZ01000087.1 GCF_002127585.1 Janthinobacterium sp. GW458P | reverse complement strand
GGCGTGCCGCCGGGCCCCCGCCTGTATGCGGCCGACGCCTATTGCGGCAGCGAAACGGGCGGCGCCGTCGACCAGATCATCGGGGCACTGGCCTGGCTGGCGCAGGAACAAGTTCCGGTGGTCAACGTCAGTCTCGTGGGACCGCCCAATCAGATGCTGGAGCGGGCCGTGCAAGCCATGCTCAGGCGCGGCCACCTGCTGATCGCCGCCGTGGGCAATGACGGCCCGGCCGCGCCGCCCCTGTATCCTGCCAGTTATCCCGGCGTGATCGGCGTGAGCGGCGCCGACGCGCAGCGGCGCATCCTGCCGGAAGCGGCGCGCGGCCCGCAGGTGATGTTCGCCGCGCCCGGCAGCCAGATGCTGGCCGCCGCCATCGGCCCGGCGCCGTATGGCGTGGTGCGCGGCACGTCGTTTGCCGCGCCTATCGTGGCGGCCCTGCTGGCGCAAGGAATGCGCCGGCCCGATCCTGCCGCGGGCCGCGCCGCCGTCGCCGATCTGGCCGCGCATGCGCAGCGCCTGGGCAGCGGGGAACGCTCGCCGGAAGCCGGGTACGGCCTGGTGGGCGAATCGTTCCGCATCGCTCCCGACGCCGGGCCCTGAGCCGGGCGGCGAAAAAAGTTGCCGGCGACGGAAGAAAACGGCTGCGCCCGTCGTTCTACCTTTACCTGCCGCATTTTTCCGCGGCCATTTCAAGGAGACCGAACATGAAATCCCAGCAACTTGCCATCCAGGCCGCCCTTCGGGGTGAGCACACCATGACCCGGATTGCGCGCCACTGCGGCATGGCCGGCGCCGTCGCCGTCGCCGCCCTGCTGTCGGCCTGCGGCGGCGGCGGTGGCTCCGCCGGCGAGGCGAGCGTGAACGGCACGCTGGGCGTCGCCATCACCGATGCGCCGGCGTGCGGCTTTGACGCCGTCAACGTGACGGTAAACAAGGTCCGCGTGCACCAGAGCGCCACGGCGAGCGACACCGATGCGGGCTGGACCGATATTACGCTCAGCCCGGCGCGCAAGATCAATCTCTTGAACCTGACCAATGGCGCGCTGGAAAACCTGGGACAGACGCCGCTGGCGCCGGGCCACTACACACAGCTGCGCCTGGTCCTCGATGCGAATGCCGGCTCGGCCATGGCCAATTCGGTGATTCCGAGCGGCAGCGTCAACGAAATTTCCCTCGATACGCCCAGCGCGGTACAGAGCGGTATCAAGCTGATCAGCCAGTTCGACGTGGCTGCGGGGCAAAGAGTCGACCTCGTGCTCGACTTCGACGCCTGCAAATCGGTCGTCAGGAAAGGCAATGCCGGCTATGCGCTCAAGCCTGTCGTCAAAGTGGTGCCGACGGTACTGAACGGCATCGACGGCTTCATCGCCCCTGCCCTGCTGTCGCAACACGTGATGGTAACGGCCCAGCAGGGCGGCGCCATCGTGGCCGCCACCGCGCCGAACGCCACGACGGGCGAATTTTTCCTCGCGCGCCTGGTTCCCGGCAACTACGATGTCGTCATTACGGCCGACAACAGCGCCACTGCCGTCATCGCCGCCGTGCCGGTGGCCAGCACGACCAGCACCACAGTACTGAGCAGCAGCAGCGCGCCGCTCGCCCTGGCGGCCGCGGCCACCGCTCCGGGCGTCATCAGCGGCGCCGTCGTCCTGGCCCCGGCTAGCAGCACCGAAGCCGCGACCGTCAGCGCAAAGCAGAGTTTCGCGGCCGGCCCCAGCGTGACCGTCAAGTATCAGGGCGTCGATATCGCCACGGGCGCCTATGCGCTGACCTTGCCCACGGTTGCGCCCCAGCTGGCGGCGTATAGCGCCACCCTGCCCCTGGTGTTCGCGGCGCAGGCCAACACGCTGCCGGGCACCGGCAAGTACAAGGTGGAAGCGGCAGCCACCGGGTATGCGACCCAGTCCCTGCCATCGGTGGATATTTCCACGGCAAACCAGTCTGGCGTCAACTTTACCCTGACGCCTTGATACGCGGGCCGTTCCTGCCCGCGCTGCACGGCGATGCGTCCACGGACGCGTCACCGTGCAGGCCGCCAATCCCGCTTCCTCCCCCGCTTCTTCCCCGCATCCGGCAACTGCCTGCGCAGGGCTAGGCTCTCAGCCCGTATACATTGATGTAGATCAATCAATTTTCCTGTCGTGTGCAGCAGAATATGATCATTCGCAAGGCTCTGTCGAACAGACCATGGCAGAGCGCTTGCGCCACTGCACTACGCATGACCAACTACATAAGGAATGACATGATCCCCACTACCATGAAAGCCGCCGTTGTCGAGCAACTGGGCCAGCCGCTGGTGCTGCGCGAGGTTCCCGTGCCGGTTGCCGGCCCCGGCCAGATCCTCGTCAGGACGGAAGCGTGCGGCGTCTGCCACACCGACCTGCATGCGGCGCGCGGCGACTGGCCCGTCAAGCCGACGCCGCCGTTCATTCCCGGCCACGAAGGCATCGGCCTGGTGGTGGCCGTGGGCGCGGGCGTGACCGAGGTGCAGCTGGGCGACCGGGTCGGCGTGCCCTGGCTGTACTCGGCTTGCGGCCATTGCGAGCATTGCCTGGCAGCCTGGGAAACCGTGTGCGCCGAGGCGCAGTTCGGCGGCTACACGAAGAATGGCGGCTTTGCCGAATACATCCTGGCCGACCCCCGCTATGTCGCGCACATTCCGGCAGGTCTTTCCGCTGTGCAAGCGGCGCCCATCATCTGCGCCGGCGTCACCAGCTACAAGGGCATCAAGGAAACGGGCGCGCGTCCGGGCGAATGGCTGGCCGTGTCCGGCATCGGCGGCCTCGGCCACCTGGCCATCGAATATGCGCTGGCCATGGGCTTGCGCGTGGCGGCCGTCGACATCGATGAAGGCAAGCTCGAGCACGCCCGCGCCCTCGGCGCCGAAGTGACGATCAACGCCCGCCAGGGCGACCCCGTGGCCGCGCTGCGCGAAGCGACGGGCGGCGGCGCGCACGGCGTGCTGATCACGGCGCCGTCGCTCGACGCCTTCCAGCAAGGCGTGGCCATGACGCGCAAGCGCGGCACCTGCGTGCTGGTGGGTTTGCCGCCGGGCGACTTCCCCACGCCGCTGTTCGACGTCGTCGCCAACTGCGTGACGATACGCGGCTCTTTCGTGGGCACGCGCCAGGACATGGCCGAGGCGCTCGCGTTCGCCGCGAATGGCAAGGTCAAGGCCGACGTGGAATTGCAGCCGCTGTCGGCCATCAACGAGGTCTTCAGCCGCCTCGAGCATGGCAAGGTCGCCGCCCGCGTCGTGCTCGATTTCAGCGGCAATTGAGTCGCGGCTGAGCCGCGCGCCTGGCGCGAAGGGGGTGTCCTATTGTGCGACAGCAATGAAATTTCCGTTGCTATAATTGCATATCATAAAGGACACCCCCATGAAAACTGCGCGCTTTTCCTTCCGCTCCGGCCTGCTGGCCACCGCCCTCCTCTTCTGCGCTTCCGCCGGCGCGGCCGACCAGGCCGCGTCCTCCCTGCCCGGGCATTACTACCTGCAAGGCGTCATGGAAGTGGGTTCCGAACTGCTGCTGAAAAAGGATGGCAAGTTCGAATGGATGCTCAGTTACGGCAATACCGACGAGCAAGCCAGCGGCGAGTGGCGCGTTGCCGGCGACCTGGTGACCCTGGTGGCGGGCAACGGCGGCCAGGAGCCGCAGTTCCGCCTGTTCGAGGAAGACGAAATGCGCATCCAGAAACCCGCCGAAGCGGGCGTGTGGGTGGCCATCGTCGGCTTCCCCCAGCTGGGCCCGATGGCCGGCGTGGAAGTGAAGTTCGAGGCGCACAGCGGCAAGACGGCCACGGCCGTCAGCGTGGCGAACGGCGACGCCATCGTGCAGATGCCGGCGTCGGAGCGCTGGGTGCGCGCCGGCCTGCGCCGCCAGGGCTCGAAGGCCGACTATCAATGGCTGGCCGTACCGCCCGAGCGCGCGCAGCAACGCCTCGCCGCCTTCGCCGTTACCGATGCCAGGTGGCTCCAGGGCCAGGCTTTCGAGAAGCTGGCCTTGCGCGTCGTCAAGGGCGGCCTGAAAGTGGACGGCGTGGACAGCGCCGTGGCCAGGGGCCTGTACACCAAGCAGTAGCCTGAACCGGCAATCCCGGCCAGTCCGCCACGGCAACGGGCCGCACCCCTTCCACGACGACACTCGTCCTCCCCTCCCCGCCGCCGGCACCCGGCCGGCGCGCCGCAAGGCCTGAATCAAGCATTTCCGCTCGCAATACGGTCCGCGCGCAGCCGTGCTGCCGTTGACACCCCGCACGGTCTGTCCTATAGTCGCCGGGTTAACAAGAAATGAGAATGAGAATCATGTTCATTAAAATACGGAAATGGCTCGCGTGCTATCCCCTGCTGGCCGCAGCCCTGCTGCTGGGCGCAAACGCACAGGCGCAGGCGACGGACCCCGGCGCCGGCGCCAAGCAATTGTGGCAATTGATTGATTATGTGGCCGTCGATTACAGCGGCGCCGTCGAGCACGGCAAAGTGGTCAGCGAGGCGGAATACGCGGAAATGCTCGATTTTACCGACAACGCGACGACGCAGATCGCCGCCCTGCCCGCCCACGCTTCGCAGGCGGCCATCGCCGCCGCCATCGCCGACCTGCGCAAAGCCGTCGTCGCCAAGGCCGACGGCGCAGAAGTCAAGCGCCTGGCGCACCACGCGAACGGCTTGCTGATCGCCGCCTACCCGATCCCCGTGGCGCCGAGAGTGCTGCCGGACCTGGCGCGCGGCGCGGCCCTGTATGCGGCCCAGTGCGCCTCCTGCCACGGCGCGGCCGGCGGCGGCGACGGTCCGCTGGCGGCCAGCCTGGAACCGAAGCCGATCGCCTTCACGGATGGCGAACGCGCGCAGTCGCGCAGCGTGATGGCGCTGTACCAGGTCATCTCGCAGGGCGTGGCCGGCACTTCGATGGCCAGTTTCGGCCAGCTTTCCGAGAACGAGCGCTGGGACCTGGCCTTCTTTGTCGGCGGCATGTCGCACGACGCGGCGGCGCGCAGCCACGGCGAAAAGCTGTGGCAGGATGATCCGCGCAGTAAAAAGCTGTACGCGGACCTGGCCGCCGTGACGACCGTGACGCAGGAAGCGGCGGCCGCCACACTGGGCGCGGACGAGGCGCTGGCCCTGACGGCGTACCTGCGCAGCCATCCGGACAAGGCCGAGGCGCACAAACCCGCGGGCCTGGCCTTGTCGCGCCTGCGCCTGGCCGAAAGCCTGGCCGCCATGCACGCGGGCGACCGCGCCGGCGCCACGCGCCTGGGCCTGTCTGCTTACCTGGACGGCTTCGAGCCGATCGAACCGATGGTCGGCGCGCGCAACAAGTCGCTGCTGCTGGCCGTGGAAAACGCCATGCTGGCCTACCGTTCCGCCGTTGCCAAGGGCACGGTGGCCGACGCCGAGGCGGCGGGCGACAAGCTGCAGCAGCTGTTCAGCCATGTGGAAGCGGAGCTGGGCGACGCCAAGGCCGAGCCGATGACGACCTTTATCGGCGCGCTGACGATTTTGCTGCGCGAAGGCGTGGAAGCGCTGCTGATCGTCATCGGCATCATCGCCTTCCTGCGCAAGGCCAAGCGCAATGACGTGCTGCCCTACGTGCATGCGGGCTGGGCCAGCGCGCTGGTGGCCGGCGGCCTGACGTGGGTGGCGGCGACGTACCTGGTGACCATCAGCGGCGCCAGCCGCGAGGTGAGCGAAGGCCTCGGTTCCGTCTTCGCCGCGCTGGTCCTGCTCAGCGTGGGCCTGTGGATGCACCAGAAGAGCAGCGCCGGACGCTGGCAGGAATATCTGCACGAGAAACTCACGGCGGCCATGACGCGGCGCTCCGCCTGGGGCCTGTTCGCCCTGGCCTTCATCGCCGTCTACCGCGAAGTGTTTGAAACCGTGCTGTTCTATTCCGCCCTGGCGGCAGACGGCAACGGCGGCGCCCTGCTGGGCGGCTTCCTGGTGGCCATCGTGCTGCTGGTCGTGATCGCCTGGGCCTTGCTGCGCACCAGCGCGCGCATGCCGATCGGCAAGTTCTTCTCGTGGACGTCCGCCTTCGTGGCCGTACTGGCCGTGATATTGATGGGCAAAGGCGTGGCCGCGCTGCAGGAAGCGGGCTGGGTCGGCGTGACCCCCGTCGACTTCCCGCGCATAGACCTGCTGGGCATCCTGCCCACGGCGGAGACCCTGCTGGCGCAGGCGGCCATCCTGGCCATCATCGTTGCCGGCTACGGCTGGAACCGTTACTCGGCAGGCAGGCTCAAGGCGGCCTGAGCTTGAAATTCCATCCCTGAAACGCGCCGGCAAGGGCGTTTCCGCCAGCCCCCGATCGCAGCAGGCAGCGATCGGGGGCTGTTGCATTGCGGCAGCTTGCCGCGTCAGCCGGAAGCGCCAGCCTTACTTTTTCGAACTCAGGCGGCTCCAGGAGAACGCACCCTGTCCCTTGAAATGCCGGCGTATCTGATTGGATATCTTGCTGCGCCTGTTGACCGGACTTGACCGCATGTCCGAAAAATGTGCCTGGATCTGCTGCAATTTCTCGCCATCACCCTTGTAGGCCCAATGGACCAGTCCGTGCGGATTGACATTCAAGCCCTGTTCTTGTTGTTTTAGCCCCGAAACCAGCGTAATGAGCAACTGCGCCGCGGCGTTCTTTTTCCAGCTGCCATATACCTCGCTTTGCTCTTCCTGTGTCGAGGAAGTCATGTCGACCATCCATACCTTGGCGTTGGATTCATTCAAAGTCCGCACGACGCCCTCGACCTTCGAACCTTGCCCCTGCGCATCCGTGCCGGGCTGCGCCCTGTTCGGATTCAAGTCCGCGACGATCAGATCCGCCGTCGTATAGCCGGCCAGTGAGAAATTCTTCTTTGCATGGTCAAAGTCTTCGTAATACAGGCCAGGCTGCATCCGGCTTTTTACCCGCTCGGTCTTCGTCACGGCTTCATCACCCAGCATTTGGCTCAGCGAGGCCATGCCCGATGGCACCACTGCCTTGCCTCCCGAAACTGTCTGCCCGGATTCGCCGTCGCTGTCCTCTAACTCGCTGTCGCTGGCCTCTTCATCCCATCTGTCCAAGCCGGCATCTTCTTCCATGCGTTCATCGCTGCATTTCATGGCCCTTGCGACCGATTGGAACAAGGCCAGGCGCTGGCCGGCCACCTCATCGCCCGCCACATTCGTCTCGATGGCATTCAATGCATCCGCCGGCAACAGGTCGGGGGCGCCTAGCGTCAGCTTTTTGCCCTTGAGCGCTGCGTTTAACTTATCCGGCCGATGCAATGTCAATATCTCGGTCGCCCATTCCAGCAGGGATTTCTCCTGGCCAGCCAGGGCGAGTATATTCTTATGGTTTCTCTCGAACATGCGTCCGATGAGCGTGTTTCCCTTGGTCCCGCGTTCGACCTGGGTAAATAACAGGTGGTTTAACTTCGTTTTTTTTGTGTTATAGGATTCCAGCAGCACATCCTGCGTGGGTCCCTTTTTTCCAGGCTTCCAATACTCATAGATTTTGCTATGCTCATTCAGCGTGTCGAGGCTATGTACCGACTTGTCATTCATTAAGTCACTCAACTCTTCATGCAATTTCTGTAATCCGAGTTTCACCGGATCGACGATGCTGCGATCGATTCCAGGACTCAGGCGTATCGTCATATTCGTTCCCAGATCCCCCAGGGTCGGCGTCTGGAAACCAAAACTGCTTTTTTCCACAAGTTTCAGGCTGGCGTCCGCAATACCTGAATTACACAGGAACATCAACCGTCCCATCAGGAATTTCGTCATGCCTTTTCCCTGCCCCGCCCCGACGACCGCTTTTTTCTTGCTGCTGATTTCCTGCTTATTCCTGATATACGACTCGAGTGCCGGAAAATGAATATTCAGCGCAGGGTAATTACCATCGAAAATCAAGGTCATCAGCGGCGGTTCATTTTCTTGCGGTTCGGGAAACGTTGTCATGTGAATTTCCCCGGAAATCGACCTTTGCTTCCGTATATGCTCGTCGATATCTTTACTTTTTCCTATCGACAATTGCGCATCTGGATTCAGTGCCTCCATGACTGCCAGCCACTCATTCGGCGTGATATTCTGATAGACATCGGGAATCTCTCCCCTCTTGTTTTTTTCCTGCGGCAGTTTCTGGACCGTCATTTTAATCACGGCATTCCTGTCGCTGCGAATATAGCGCGGGTTGGCGCCGCGGCCCATCGCATTAAATATCCCATGGCGTGACAGCATTAATATCAATGCAATTTTTTTCACCGCTATTTTTTTCAGGGTTGCATGCGTCGTGACCAGTATTTCCGCTTCCTTCTCCCACAATGCGTTCGCCCTGGCCGCGCGCACTTTCACCGGCCGTAGCGGCGCCTCCTGCCTCTTCTGCTCGTCCTCTTCGTCCTCGTCTTCGTCGTCTTCGTCGTCTTCTTCCTTGTCTTCTTCCTCGTCTTCTTCCTCGTCATCGTCTTCGTCGTCTTCCTCTTCGTCTTCTTCCTCCTCTTCGTCATCCTCGTCGGCCGC
This sequence comes from Janthinobacterium sp. GW458P, assembly GCF_002127585.1. GTDB lineage: Bacteria > Pseudomonadota > Gammaproteobacteria > Burkholderiales > Burkholderiaceae_D > Janthinobacterium. Next base: position 6,326 of record NZ_NEGZ01000087.1, on the reverse strand, counting down.
GTACTCCTCGTCGTCTTCCTCTTCTGCCTCGGCTTCCTCCACGTAATCCTCGTCGGCCGCGTCGTCGTCTTCTTCCTCCTCCTCTTCATACTCCTCTTCGTACTCCTCTTCCTCTTCGTGAGTCGCGTCCCCTTCCATGCCCTCCTCGTCGTCCTGCATCCCGTCGCTGTCTTCCTGCCCTTTTTCCTCTTCCCGCACCACTTCGCCACGCTGCGGGCGCAGGTGTTCATTGATCAGCGCCATCCACTGTGACAGCTCGCTGCTTTCCGGATTGCCATTTGTTTTCAGCCATGCCGTTGCGATTTCACCAGCTTCTTCATGCGGACCGGGATGGCGCATGCGCGCAAGTACATTCTGGCGGGAAAGCGCCTGGATGGCCGCCCGCTCCCCGGCCTTGATGACGCGCTGGACGGCGGGCAACGATCCCGGCGGCTGGAGGCTGCCCGCTTCATTGCCATGGGCCTGCCCGCCATGCAGCAAGGCACGCGCCCCCATCACGTCCGCTTCGCTTTCGAGGCCCGCATCGTCATTCACGGGCGTGCGCCCGTGCAACTGCCTGGTCGGCGCGACCCGGCCCTGCATTTGTTGCACGATATGCCAGGCTTCGTGCGGCAAATGCCTTTCCTGTCCCGGCCCCACATGAATGTCACTGCCTTGCGCATAGGCATGCGCCTGCAACTGCGCCGGCTGCTGCGAGTTGTAATGCACCCGCACATGGTCCATGCTCATGCCGGACAGGGCCTCTATGCCTGACTTCAAGCGCTCGGGCAGTCCGGCCCTGTCGGCTTCCCCCCCGCGCTGCACGTTGTCCACGGTCTGCTTCAATTGCAGCGTCCGTGGCGCCAGGTTCGCCATCTGCTGGAAATGACGCAGCTTCGATGCCGCCGGGCCGCCCGCCAGTTCCTCCGCCTGCCGCTTCAGTTGCAGCGCCCGCGGCGCAGTGTTCGCCATCTGCCGGAGGCCCTGCGACGCCAGGGCGGCGGCGCCCCCTGCCGTCGCGGGGACGGGGTCCTGCTGCCGCTGCGCCGGGCATCCGGCCTCCACACGCTGGCGTTGCACGCTCGCCGTGCCGTCCATAAGCTTGGTATAGGTTTTCATCGTCCCGTTCTGTACTTTCCTGCGCCAGATGGCATCCGGCGCGACGGTCGCGGCTGTATTGCCCATCTGCATGCCGGGCCATGTTAACGGGATTGGCAGCGTAAAAATACGCGGATTATCACAAGATCCTCAGCGTACGGCGCGGCGCGCGGCCCTCACGGCGGCGCGGCGCGCGCATCCACGTAGGCCCAGACCTGCATGCCCGACGCGAGCGTCACCCGCTCGCGCCGGTAGTCGGCCACCTCGTAGCCGTCCGCCTGGAGCAACTCCCCGGGCGAGACGGCCAGCACGGCGCCCGGCACGCCATCCGTCGCTGCGCCGCGCGTGGCGATCGGGTGATGCGTCTTGCCGCTGGTCGCCACCACCTGCGCGTCGTCGATGGCGAGCAGCCCCAGGCGATAGCCGGGCAAGCGGTCGGGCCGGCTGTCGAGCAGGCGCCCGAAGGTGGCCAGCTGCACCTCGGGCTGCTGCAAGGTGCCGTAGGAAAACAGGTGTTCCGTCATTTCTGCTGAAAAAGCTGCCATTGCCGCTCCCTGTCGAGGTAATGAACCGCACGCGCCTAGTGTAGATCACGTTGGCCACATCCGGTGAAGCCGGCGGTGGCTCGCTCCGCGCCGCCGCAGGACAGGCTTTGCCACGCCGTGATTATGTGTGAGTTTTTGGTAGGCAATTTCGGCCATACTCGATTGCATCGATATTCCTATTGATATTAATCAACCTCCATAAAGGTAGCTGATGCGCGTTTTTCCGGAATGCTGCTGGCTGGCGCTTACCTTGTGGGCGGGCATCGCTCATGCCGCCGAGCCGGGCGTGAGCGATACGCAAGTCCGGCTGGGCATGGTCAATGCCCAGACCGGCGCGGCCTCGGGGCTGGGCCGGGCCATGCTCGATGGCGCGACGGCCGTGTTCCAGGAAGCGAACCGGGGCGGCGGCATCCACGGCCGCAGCATCGAGCTGGTGGTGGCCGACGACGGCTACGATCCGGACCGCGCCATCAGCGAAACGCTCAGGCTGGTCGAGGAAAAACCGGTGTTCGCCCTGTTCGGCAACGTGGGCACGCCCACCACCAACGCCGTCATCCCGATTGTCCAGGAAATGAAAGTGCCGCTGGTGGGGGCGTTTACGGGCGCCATGACCTTGCGCCGCCCCGTGGTGCATGAAATCATCAACTTCCGCGCCAGTTATGACGATGAGTCCGATGCCCTGGTGCAGTATTTCACCAGCCGGGGCGTCAAGCGCTTCGGCGTGCTGTACCAGGACGACGGTTTCGGCAATGCCGTGCTCGACGGCACGGTGCGGGCGCTGCAGCGGCGCGGCATGGCGCTCGTCGCCAAGGGCTCGTTCCAGCGCGGCACGACGGCCGTCAAGGCGGGGCTGGCGGCCCTCATCGGCCACGACCTGCAGGCCGTGGTCATGGCCGGCCCCTACACGCCGGTGGCCGCGTTCGTGCGCGAAGCGGGCCAGGCCGGGCTGAAGGCGGACCTGGCCACCGTGTCCTTCGTCGGCACGGACAGCCTGCTGCAGCTGCTGGGCAAGGACGGCAACAACATTGTGATTTCGCAAGTGGTGCCGCTGCCGGAAGACCGCGCGCTGCCGATCGCCGCCGACTGCGCCGCGCTGCTGGCCCGGCACGTGCCGGCGGCCAGGCTGTCTTTCGTCAGTTTCGAGGGCTGCATTTCGGCCACGCTGATGGTGGCGGCCCTGCGCCGCGCGGGCGCCGACCTCACGCGCGAGCGCCTGATCCAGAGCTTTGAAACGTTCGACCGGCTCGATCTCGGCGGCTTGCAGGTGACGCTGGGACCAGGCAACCACCAGGCGTCGACGGCCGTCTTCCTGACCCGCATCGTCGACGGCAGGATCGTCCCGCTGGACCCGGGGCCTGGCGCCAAGTGATGCGCGCCCCGTCTTGCCTGCCAGCCGTTTTCCGTTGGAGCGTAGCGTGAAAATCAGGACCAAGCTCATCATCAGTACCACCGTCCTGCTGGCCGGCGTGGCGGCCATGGCGGCGGCCAGCCTGCTGCTGGTGAAAGGCATCGAAACCCATGTGCACGGCCTGACCGACCAGACGGTGCCGCTGTACGCGGACGTGCTGCGCCTGCGCTATACGGTGCAGGACATGGCGTCGGACTTTTTCGAGCTGGGCAAGGCGGAAGACCTGGCGCAGCTGGAACAGGTGTCGGGCAAGATCATCGCCAGTATCCGGACCGCCGAGGGCATCAGCAATGACCTGCGGCGCCATGGCGCACTGCAGGCGCCCCGCTACCACGCGGCCTTCGAGCGGGAATTCGAGCGCATGCGCGTGGCCGTGCGCAAGCGCCTGGAAAACGAGGCCTATTACAAGGCGCAGGCAACGGAGATACGCCAAGTGCTGGCGCAGATCAAGGCCGCCGCCAAGGGCGCGCGGAGCAAGATCCGCCTGGTCGACAGCCAGGCCCAGGCGACGGCCGCCGAAGTGCAGCAGCAAAGCCAGCGCCTGAACGAGAACGCCCGCTACCTGACGGATTTGCGCAAGAGCATACACGACATGCAGATCGCGCTGGCCGAAACGGAGGCCGTGAAGAGCCGTTTCCGCATCGCCCCCCTGCGCGAGCGCCTGGCGGCGGCGATGGCGCACCTGGCGGGAACCAGCGAACGCGACATCAGCCCGTCCCAGCTGGCCCTGCGGGCGAAACTGCTGGCCACGGCGCGCCAGCTGCTCGATCCCGCCGCCGGACTGCTGGCCCTGCGCGCCGGCCTGCTGGCCGAGGGCGGCGCCGGCGCGGCGCAGCAAAGCGCATATCTTGCGCTGAAGGAACAAATCAGCGCCGCGCTGGCCACCGCCCACCTGCGCCTGGCCGAGGAACTCGATCCCATCGAACTGCAACTGGCCATCGGGCGCGACCGGCTGGCCGAAGCGGGCCGCTACATGCACACCTCGGCCCGCATCGAGGACGCCAGCGGCGAAATCAACCTGGCCGTCGACGCCATCAGCATCGACGTGGGCGAAGTCATGCTCGCCACGGCCGCCGCCGACGTCACGCGCCTGGGCCGCGACATCACGCAGCGCATCGGCGCCCTGCACCGCGACATGGCGACCATGCAGACCTTGCTGCAAGGCATAGGCCAGCTGGGCCTGCTGGCCGAGACGCGCACCGTCAACACCTACCTGGACGCGGTGGAGCGCTCGGGACAGCGGCTGGTGCAGGCCAAGGGCAGCGTGCTGGAAAGCCAGGCGGCGCTGGGCGAGGTGATCGCCCACGTGCGCGCCTTCGAGCGCGAACAGGCCGCGTATTCCGCGCAGCAGGTGGCGCGCATCACCGAGCAGCAGCAGGATGCGGTGGACAAGGTGCGCTATGGCGTGCGCCATGCGTTCGTGCTGATCCTCGGCATCGCGCTGGTGCTGCTGCTGGCCTGCGTGGCGATTACCGGATTGATCAGCGCTTCCATCGCCAGGCCGCTGGCGCGCCTGTCCTACGCCATCGCGCATATCCGCGACGGCAAGGCGCTGTCCGTGCGCGTGCCCCAGCACGGCAGCGATGAGCTGGGGCAACTGATCACGGGCTTTAACGGCATGCTCGAACACGTCGAACAGCGCGACCTGGCGCTCAAGCAGGCCAAGGCCGAGGCCGACGCCGCCAACCGGGCGAAATCGGAATTCCTGGCCAAGATGAGCCATGAGATCCGCACGCCGATGAATGGCGTGCTGGGCATGACGGAATTGCTGCAGCGCACGGAACTGAGCCCCAAACAGCAGCGTTTCGTGCACACGGTCCACCGCTCGGGCGAAAGCCTGCTGAGCATCATCGACGACATCCTGGACTTTTCCAAGATCGAGGCAGGCAAGCTGGTGCTCGAACACATCCCTTTCGACCTGCGCCAGATGATAGACGACGTGGTGGCGCTGTTTGCCAACGGCATCCAGCGCAAGGCCATCGAATTTACCTGCCGCATCGCGCCCGACGTGCCGCAGCATGTGCGCGGCGACCCCGTGCGCCTGCGCCAGATCCTCACCAACCTGCTCAACAACGCCACCAAGTTCACGGAACGGGGCGAGATTTCCGTCGACGTCAGCTGCCCCGCCACCGGCCGGCTCCGGCTGGAAGTGAGCGACACGGGCATCGGCATGGCGCCGGCAGCGGCGGCGGCCGTCTTCCAGCCGTTCCGCCAGGCCGACAGCACCACCTCGCGCAAATACGGCGGCACGGGACTGGGCCTGGCCATCATCAAGCAGCTGGCGGAGATGATGGGCGGCAACATCGTGCTCAAATCCGTGGCGGGCCAGGGTTCCAGCTTTGCCGTGACTGTCGGCGTGGGCGAAGTGGCGCAGGCGGAAGCGCCGCCGGCGCCCCCGCCGCGCGCCGCGCTCGACGCCTTGAGCGTGCTGATCGTCGACGACAACGCCACCAACCGCAATATCCTGCTGCAGCACGCGATCGAATGGCGGATGGCCGCCGCCAGCGCCGCCGACGGCGCGGAAGCGCTGCGCCTGCTGCAAGCGGCGCTGCGCGGCGCGCACCCGTTCGACCTGGCCATCATCGACCTGCGCATGCCGGTCATGGACGGCCTCGAACTGCTGCGCGCGATCAAGGCAGACGCCGCCATGGCGGCGCTGAAAATCATCATGCTCAGCTCACTGGACGCCTCGGCCGACCTGCGCCAGGTGACGGCGCTGGGGGTCGAATACTGCCTGACCAAGCCCGTGCGGGCGCTGGAGTTGCGCCACTGCATAGAAGCGGTCGGCGGCGTCGGCACGCCGCCGGCGCCTGCCGCAGGCGTGCCGCCCGGCCTGCCACCGGCGCCGGAGGCGGTTGCCGCTGGCCAGGCGCCGCTGCGCATGCTGCTGGTGGAAGACAATGCGATCAACCAGGAAATCGCCCTGGCCATGCTGGAAGAAACCGGCTATCTGGCCACGCCGGCCGACAACGGGCGGCGCGCGCTGGCCCTGTGGCAGCATCAGCCCTTCGACGTGATCCTGATGGATTGCCAGATGCCGGAAATGGATGGCTTCGAGGCAACCCGGCGCTTGCGCCGCATGGAAAGCGAGCAAGGCCGCAGCCGCACGCCCATCATCGCCCTGACGGCCAATGCCATCCTGGGCGACCGCGAACTGTGCCTGGACGCGGGCATGGACGACTACCTTGCCAAACCGTACACGCGCGCCGCCCTGCTGGCCGTGCTGGCGGGACGCGGGCATGGACGACTACCTTGCCAAACCGTACACGCGCGCCGCCCTGCTGGCCGTGCTGGCG
>NZ_NEGZ01000086.1 GCF_002127585.1 Janthinobacterium sp. GW458P | reverse complement strand
TGGCGCCGCCGGCCTTGCTGGCGCTGGAAGCGCGCGTGCTGGCCGCCCTGGCCGCCTTCCACGCGCGCGCGCCCGACGAGGCGGGGCCGGAACTGTGGCGCCTCAAGCGCATCGTCGACGCGGAGATGGAAGACGCGCTGTGGAGCCATCTGGTCGACGGCTTGCTGGCGCAGGGCGGCGTGCAGGCGCGCGGCGCCAGCCTGCACCTGCCGACGCACAGCGTGGAATTGACGCCGCAGGAGCAGGCGGTGGCCGAACCGATGCTGGCGGCGCTGCTGCAGGGACGCTTCGATCCGCCCTGGACGCGCGACCTGGCGCGCGACTTCGGCCTGGCCGAGGACGAATCGCGCCGGCTGTTGCGCAAACTTGCCAAGGCGGGCCAGATCAGTCAGGTGGTGCACGACCTGTTCTACCATCCGGCCGCGCTGGCCGGGCTGGCGCAGCTGGTGCGCGATCTGGCGCAAAAAGCTGAAGTGGAAGCAAGCCTGGCGCCCGCTTCCGGCGCCGTCAGCGCGGCCGCGTTCCGCGATGCCAGCGGCCTGGGCCGCAAGCGGGCGATCCAGGTTCTGGAATTCTTCGACCGCGTCGGTTATACTCGCCGTGTTGGCAATGGGCATCTATTGCGTCCGCAAGCGCTGTGGTCCTACAGTGCGGCCTTGCCCAACAGTTAGCTCAGGCACCGCGGAAAGCACACTCATCCGGTGATGTGGCCGGGCTTCAAACCCGGTGGAGGGCGTCAGACGTTCTCCCGTAGGTTCGACTCCTACTGTTTTCCGCCAGTTGTTTTTCTCTCCATCTTCCCCCTGCATGCTGATCCCGGCGTTGGCCCTGAGCCACGTTACGGAAAAATAATGGTTTAATTGATAACGTTCGGCCATGGCCGGCGGGGGCCGATGGTACCATCCTGCAGGTGGCAGGGATGCGTATGCCCTGTGGTGGAAGAAGGCAAGCATGAAACAAGCAAGCATGGCATGGCTGCTGGCGGCGCTGTTGCTGCCGGTGGCGGCCTGGTCGGCGGGCCTGCGCATCGTCGGCGAGCATTTGCCGCCGTCGAGCATGATGGAAGGCAATACCGTCGTGGGACGTGAAACGCTGAAGGTGCGCGACATCATGGCGCGCGCCGGCATCAGCTATACGATAGAACTGCTGCCGTGGAAGCGCGCATATGCGCAGGCGCTGCGCGAGGCCGACACCTGCGTCTTTTCCACCACGCGCACGCAAGAGCGCGAAGCGCAATTTCGCTGGATCGGCCCCCTCAATGAGGCGGAGTGGATACTGTATGGCCTGGCCGAGCGGCACCTGGCGCTGCACACCCTGGCCGATGCGCGCGGCCTGGTCATCGGCACGGTGCTGGGCGACGCGCGCGACGACTACCTGCGCCAGCACGGCATGAACGTGGCGCCCGTCACGCAGGAGTGGATCAATCCGCAAAAGCTGCTGCTGGGACGCATCGACCTGTGGGCCGTCGGCCTGGCGGTGGGCAGCAAGCCCTTCGTCGGCAAGGAATGGGAAGGCAAGGTGGTGCCGCTGCTGACGTTCAACCGCGTGCAGACTTACCTGGCCTGCAACCTCAAGGTGCCCGAAGCGCAGGTGGCGGCCATGCAGCGGGCCGCTGCCGCCATGCGCCGCGACGGCAGCATGGCGCGCGAACTGATACGTTAGCGTTGCGGCGTCAGCTTTCCAGCCACTGGCGCACGCGGTTGCGTCCCTCGCGCTTGGCCTGGTACAGGGCCTGGTCGGCATGGCTGTAGGCCGTTTCAAATGCCGTGCCGGCGCGGTTCCAGCTCAGCCCCACGCTGACGGTGATGGCGCGCGTGATGGGTGCCGCATGGCGCTGGCGCCCGACGGTATCGCAGATGCGCTGGGCGATTTGCGCCGCCTCGTCGCGCGAGGAGGTGGGCCAGACGACGGAGAATTCCTCGCCGCCGACCCGGCCGATGGCCGTTTCCTGTCCCAGCAATCCTTTTAAACAGTCGACCACGGCCTGGATCACGCCGTCGCCTGCCGGGTGGCCGAAATCGTCGTTGACCTGCTTGAACAGGTCGATATCGAGCACGATCAGGGCCATGTCGCCCTGTTCCAGGCAGCGCGAGGCGTGGTCGATCACGGCGCCGCGGTTCAGCGCGCCCGTCAGCGGGTCGTGCGTGGCGCGGTATTCGAGCTGGCCAGCCAGCGTCTGCAATTGCCGGTTCAGCAGATGCATGTCGCGCTCGGCGCGGTCGCTGCGGCCGATCAGGCGGCGCGTCTCGCGCATCAGCCGTTCATAGTGATTGATCAGCTCACCGAGCATGCGCCGCTGTTCCTCGCCCGACGCACCGGCGTCGGCGTGCATGCGGCGGGCGGCGGCCAGCGCCGCCGCTTCCACGGTGAACAGGTCGGGCTCCAGTCCGGCCTCGGAGGTGGCGGCGCGCATGCCTCAGTTGCCCTGCACGGGATGATCGTGGAAATCGAGGGCCGTGAAGTCCTGCTGCAGTTCCTGGCCGAATTCCAGGATGGTGTCATCGTCCTCGTCGTGGTACCAGTTCAGGCGCACCTGGTTGCCGTCCGCGGCCGCCTGGTTCAGCGCGTCGAACAGGGTAAACAGCATCTTCGTGCTGGAGCTGTTGAAGTAGGCCAGCGAGACATTCACGGTGATGGCCGCTGCGCGGCAGCCTTCCAGGTAGGCGCGCACGGCGGCGATCAGCGGGCCATAGAAGGCGGCCGCGTTTTCCGGATACGACTCGCCCTTGATCGACAGGGTGTGCTGCTCGAAACGGAAGTCGATTTCGGGCGAACTCGGGGTCGCGGCGATGAACAGTGGTGACGGTAATTGCATATGCTTTCCTGAGTCGGCTCTTTCAAATGATGGCTTTGATGCAGAAGACGGTGTGGCCAGGCTCCTGGGGGTCCTGGACGAATTCGAATTCCAGCGGTTCGCTGGCGTCGCGCGCCATGGTGAGAAAACCCAGGCCGGCCCCCTTGCTGTCGGGCGGCGCTTCCTCGCGCAGCGCCTTCTTGTAGGCCAGGCGGATTTCTTCCATCGTCATCGTGTGCAGCGGCTCCAGGCGGGCGCGGATCTGCGCCACGTTGTCCGTCGAGACGGGGTTGGCGCACAGCAGGAAAAAACTGTCGCCGCGCGTGCCGATGCAGAACGAGCCGCGCCGCATCTGCTGGTCCAGCTGCGCATCGGGCGTCAGGCTGTCGGCCGAATAATGCATGATGTTTTGCGACATCTCAATGAACGAGGAAAAGATGCGCCGCCGCGTGGGACCGGCCGCGCCGGCCGTGTCGAGGCGCGCCTTGATGGTTTCGGAAATGGCGCTGACCACGTGCTGCGAAAAATAGCCCACGTAAAAAAAGATGATGTTGCGCTTGCGCGCCACGTCCCAAAACTCGTTGAATTCTTCGTACAGCACGTCAGTGCTCCTGGCTAGCCGGTGACCCGGTTTCTTGTTGATAAGGGGGCTTGATGGGCATCAAACTACAGGCGGAAACAGAAAAAGGTCAGGTCGTCGCGGCGCGGCTGCCTGCCTTGCCAGGCCGCGCTGTCGCGCAGCAGCGCCGCCGCCACGTCGCCGGCGGGCGCATCGCGCTGCGCCAGCAGCTGTTCGCGCATGCGCCGCTTGCCGTAGGCGATGTCGCGCGCGCCGCCGATCTGGTCGAGCAAGCCGTCGGTGGTGAGGAACAGCAGGCTGCCCGCGGGCACTGCCAGCGTCTCGTTGTGCCAGCAGTAGCCGGGCGGCGTGTCGACATAGCCGACGCCCATGCGCGCGCCGTCGATGGCGCGCACGGCCTCTGCGCCGGGCGCCACCACGTAGAGCGCCAGTTTCGCCCCCGCGAAACGCAGGCTGGCGCTGGCGTCGTCATAGCACAGGAAGGCACAATCCATGCCGTCGTTCGAGCCGGCGTGGCCCGCTGCCGCGTCGCTGCCGGCGTCCTGTCCCAGCAGGGTCTTGATGGCGCGGCTGACGGCGCCGATCAGGGCGGCCGGGTCGTGCGGCCCGCGGTCGCGCAAGGCCTGGCTCAGGGCCGACGAGGCGATCAGGGTCATGAAGGCGCCCGGCACGCCGTGGCCGGTGCAGTCGGCGATGGCGGCGAACCAGCCGCCCGCATGGCGCTCGAAGAAGTAGAAATCGCCGCCGACGACGTCGCGCGGCTGCCATTCCAGGTGCGCGTCGGGCAGGGTGGCGCGCAGTTCCGCATCGGAAGTGCGCAGCAGCGCGCGCTGGATCACGCTGGCGTAGTCGATGCTGTGCATGATCTGGCGGTTTTTTTCCGCCTGCATGGTGGCCACCACGTTCATCAGCTGCAAGCCGAAGCCGACGCCGGCCAGCGCGCCGTCCTCGGTGATGATGAAGCCGTCGGCCAGCGCCTTTTCGCCCGCTTCGACGGCGCGGAAGGTGAGGTCTTCGATGCTCATGGCGCCGTCGACGATCAGCGGTTCCTTGTCCATGAAGGCGATGCAGCTCTTCTTGCCGTACACCTCATGGTAGAAGGGCTTGGACATCTGCGACATGAAGATATTGCGGCTGATCAAGCCGATGGGCTTCTGCTGCTCCGTGACTGGCAGGCTCATCATGTCGCGCCGCTCGGTAAACAGCTCCAGCACGGCGAAATTGCTGGCGTCGGCCTGCACCGATTCCGTGGGGATGCACAGGTCGGCGGCCACGGACGTGCGATAACGGGGAAGATGCAATCGAGAAGCGTTGAACTCCACAGCGGCTACCTTTACATGACGATCGGACCCTTGTTGTCGCGACGGCAAGGCGGCTGACAAACAGGCAATATCATCATGGTAGCCGTCGAATGTGACGGCTTGATTACCGGCTTGTCAAAACCGTATGCAAGATGGCTGTAGGGCAAGCAACTTACAGGCCCCGGGCCAGCGTCTGCGCCTGCTCCAGCCAGCGTTGGCGCTGCGCTTCGGTGGAATTGATCATGGGGCCGAAACTGGCCACCTTGACGGGCTTGACGCCGCAGAACTCCAGCGTCGTCTTGCGCAGCTGGTGGATGCCGGGCATGCGGTAGACCCAGCGGAAGTACCATGGCGGTGTATCCATCGCGACCAGCAGCTGTGCCGTGCGGCCCTTCAGCAGCTGCGCCGGGAAAGCCTTGCCGGGGCGGTACTTGAAGGCGAAGCCGGGCAGGAAAACGCGGTCGACAAAGCCTTTCAGCAGGGCCGGCGCGCCGCCCCACCAGATCGGGTAGGCGAACACCAGGTGTCCGGCCCAGCTGATGGCTTCCTGCGCCGCCAGCAAGTCCGCTTCCAGCGGCTGCACCTGGCGGTAGCCTTCATGCAGGTTCTGGTCGAAGTCCAGCTGGCCCAGGCGCAGTTCGCGCACCGTGTGGCCCGCGCTGCGGGCCGTGGCGGCGTAGGCCTCGGCCAGGGCGGCGCAGAAACTGTCGCTGGAAGGGTGGCCGAGGAGGATCAATATGCGCTTGGGAGGAGTCTTGGTCATGATGCAGGCTGTCCGTTAAAGAAGAGCCTGCATGCTAAAGCCTGCCCCTAGTGGCAGAGTCAAGCGATGCTTGACCGTTCACGCCGCCTGTTGCTGGCGCGCCAGGCAGTCGCGGATTTCCGTATCGATGTCGGCCAATTGCGCGTCGAGCTGGCGCAGGCGGGCAATGTCCTGCTGCACCTGCGCGCGCTTGGCGGCGATGTGCTGTGACAGGGCGGCCCAGTCCGTATTGTCGCCGGCCAGGACGGGCAGCAGTTCGGCCAGGCGGAAGCCCAGCACCTGCGCCTGGCGTATCAGCCTGACTTGCGCCAGGTCTTGCTGCGTGTAGACTCTGTAGGCGCCGGAACGGCGCACGTCGCCCAGCAGGCCCAGTGATTCATAATGGCGCAAGGCCTTGGGCGAGGTGCCTGCCAGGCGGGCGATTTCTCCGATGTACATGCTTGTCCCTTGTTGAGCTGCGGCGCACGCAGTGTAGCGCAGGTGGCTTGCCAGGCGCTACCTTGCGCGCTGCCTCAGGAGGCTTTGCGCGGCGGGATCTTCTTCGCCGTGCAGTCGGCGCAAGTGCCGTACAGCGACAGCGCGTGCTCGTGCAGCACGAAGCCGCGCTCGGCGGCGATTTCGTTCTGGCGCAGTTCGATGCCTTCGTCGACGAATTCATCGACCTTGCCGCAGCCCGTGCAGACCAGGTGGTCGTGGTGCTGGCCTTCGTTCAGCTCGAAGACGGCGTGGCCCGATTCGAAGTGGCGGCGGAACAAAATGCCCGCTTCGGCAAATTGCATCAGCACGCGGTAGATGGTGGCCAGGCCCACGTCGATTTTTTCGGCCAGCAAGAGCTTATACACATCGTCCGCACTCAGGTGCTTGATGCCTCCTTCTTGAAACAGCTGCAGAATCCGCAAGCGGGGGATGGTTACTTTCAAGCCCGATTCACGCAGTTCCCTCAATATATCCATGTCTCCCATTCCTTTTTGTGATCGCCTGGGCGTGCGCTCAAGCGTGATTTTGCATTATAACGCAAATGATAATCATTACCATTCTCAATAGTGCGCTGAGCCTATTATCGTTCGGCGGCGCCGCCGCGACCAGTGACATCGCCGGCATGCACGATTGCGTTGCCGTCATCTATGCGCAGCATCGTTGGTGTGGATGGAAAACTGCCGCTGTTATCGCTACACTGTGCATTCATCACCAACAATGGGGCAGGGCATGGACCGATTCGATGCGATGCGCATTTTCACGCGCATCGTCGAGCTGCGCAGTTTTACCCAGGCGGCGCATGACCTCGGCTATCCGAAGGCCACCGTCACGCATGCGATCAAGCAGCTCGAAGCGCGGCTGCGCGTGCGCCTGCTGCAGCGGACCACGCGGCAAGTGACGCCCACGCCCGACGGCGAAGCGTATTACCAGCGCTGCGCGCGGCTGCTGGCCGACCTGGAAGAAACGGAAGCCGTGTTCAGTTCGGCGCAGCAGCAGCCGGCCGGCAAGCTGCGCATCGACCTGCACGCGACCCTGGCCATGCAGTTCGTCCTGCCCGTGCTGGACCGGTTCTGTGCCCGCTATCCCCTGATCGAACTGGAAATCGGCATGGGCGACCGCCTCGTCGACCTGGTGCGCGAAGGCGTCGATTGCGTGCTGCGCGTGGGAGAACTGGGCGACTCGTCCATGGTGGCGCGCCGCGTGGCGCTGCTGGAGCAGATGACGTGCGCCAGCCCCGCCTACCTGGCCGCGCACGGCACGCCGCAGGACCTGGCGCAGCTGGCGGGCCACCGCGCCGTCAATTTCTTTTCCGCCCGGACGGGCAAGGTCTGGCCCTTCGATTTCAAGGTGGACGGCCGGCGCCACAGCGTGGCCTTGCCGGGCACGGTGTCCGTCAATAACGCGGACGCATATCACGCCTGCTGCCGCGCGGGCCTGGGCCTGATCCAGGCGCCGCGCTACCACCTGGCGCGGGCGCTGGCGGCCGGCGAACTGGTGGAAGTGCTGGCGCACCTGCGGCCCGATCCGCTGCCCGTGTCCGTGCTGTACCCGCATCACCGGCAATTGTCGCCGCGCGTGCGCGTGTTTGCCGACTGGGTCGCCGGCCTGTTTGCCGAGCTGGCTTGATTTTGCAATGCCGCATTTTCTTGACCTGGGAAAAGAAAAAAATCCCTCTTTTGATGCCATCTAGCACTATTTGATGTGGATCAAAGTTTTTGTTGCACTGCACTCTTAGACTTCGCAGCGTTACTTAACGACAAAAAGAGGGAACTAGAATGAAAAAGTCCGCAACTGCAGCAGCAATCGTCCTGGCCGCCATCGGCGCACTCGCCGGCAATGCAATGGCACAGGAAGGCCCATGGCTGGTCCGTGCGCGCGCCGTGCACATCGATCCGGCCGATAAATCTGCTCCTGTCGGTGGCGTCGGCGCATCCGACCGTTTGACGGTCAGCAGCAAGACGATTCCTGAAATCGATATTTCGTACTTCTTCACGCCGAATATCGCTGCCGAGCTGATCCTGACCTACCCGCAAAAGCATGACGTCAAGCTCGACGGCAACAATATCGGTACCTTCAAGCATCTGCCGCCGACCCTGTCGCTGCAATACCACTTCATGCCGGAAAAACAGTTCAGCCCTTACGTGGGTGCCGGCATCAACTACACGAATATCTCCGACGTGAAATTGCTGAACGGCGCCGGTCGCCTGGAGCATGACAGCTGGGGTTACTCGCTGCAAGCCGGTGTCGACTACAAGCTGGACAAAAACTGGTCGCTGAACTTCGACATCAAGAAAGTGCAGATCCGCAGCGACGTCTTCATCGGTGGCGCCAAGGCCAGCGAAGTCAAGGTCGATCCTATCCTGATCGGCGTAGGCGTCGGCTACCGCTTCTAAGTCATGATAGCGCCCGCAAGGCGCGGACAATAAAAAAGGACGGCCTTGGCCGTCCTTTTTACGTTTGGTGCACGCCGCTTATTTTTTCAGCGTCTTTTCCAGCGCCAGCTGGTAATCCGTCTTTTCGTAGCCGGCCAAATACTTGTTCGTCGCGTCGAGGAAGGCGCGCGAGCGGTAGGCCGCTTCCAGGTCCTTGACCCATGGCTTGGCCTTGTCGGCCGTGCGGATGGCCACCAGGTTGATGTAGCTGTCCGAGATCTTTTCCACGCTAAGGGCCGACGTCAGCTTCATGCCGGCGGCCAGGGCGAAGTTGCCGTTCACAAAAGCGTAGTCGGCGTCCGCCAGCGAACGTGGCAGCTGCGCCGCTTCCAGCGGCACCAGTTTCAGCTTCTTCGGGTTGTCCAGCACGTCGCGCTCGGACGCGCGCAGCGGGTCGACGTTCGGTTTGAGCTTGATCCAGCCCATCTTGGCCAGCATCACCAGCGCGCGCGCCTGGTTGGTCGGATCGTTCGGCATGGTGATGGTGGCGCCGTTTTTGACCTCGGCGAGGGTTTTCTGCTTGCCGCCGTACAGGCCGATCGGCATGGTCGGCACGGTGATCAATGAACTCAATGGCAGCTTGTTATCGGTGGCGAACTTGGTCAGATACACGATGTGCTGGAACACGTTGGCGTCCAGCGAGCCTTCGGCCAGCGCGTAGTTCGGCTGCACGTAGTCGTTGAATTCGACGATCTTGACCTTGTAGCCCTGTTTTTCCAGGATGGGCTTGATGCCCAGCTTCAGCTGGTCGGAGTACGGGCCGGAGCTGGTGCCGATGACGATTTCCTTCGGGTCCTTGGCGTAGGCGGCGGTGGCGAAGGCCAGGCTGGCAGCGGCCAGCAGCAGGTTGCGGCGAATGTGGTTCATGTAGGTCCTTGTTTCTGAATAGGAATTAACGTTTGTCGAGGCGCTTGGCGATGCGCGTGCCGGCGAACTGGATGGTTTGCACCAGCACGATCAGGATGGCCACGGTGGCGACCATGATGTCCGTCTCGAAGCGGTAGTAGCCGTAGCGGATGGCCAGGTCGCCGATGCCGCCGCCGCCCACCACGCCGGCCACGGCCGAATATGACAGGAAGCTGATCGACAGCACGGTCAGGGCCAGCACCAGGCCGGAGCGCGCTTCCACCAGCAGCACGCGGAAGATGATCTGCAGCTCCGTGGCGCCCATGGCGTGCGCCGCCTCGATCACGCCGCGCGGCACTTCGCGCAGGTTCTGCTCCACCAGGCGCGCCAGGTAGGGAATGGCGGCGAACGACAGGGGCACGCTGGCGGCCAGCGGGCCGATCGACGTGCCCGCGATGATGCGCGTAAACGGCGTCAGCGCGACGAGCAGGATGATGAAGGGGAAGCTGCGCACGGTATTGACCAGCCAGCCGAGGATGGCCGACAACGGGCGGTTTTCCAGCGACTGGCCTTCCGAGACGAGGAACAGCAGGATGCCCAGCGGACCGCCGATGAGGATGGCGGCGGTGAGGCCGATGCCCAGCATGGTCATGGTCTGGCCCAGCGCCACCCAGATTTCCGGCAGCAGCTTGATGACGTTATTGATCGATTCTTCAAACATGTGTTGCATCCTTCCATGCGGTGGCTTCAAACGCCTCGGTGCCGTAATACGCCAGCTCGCGTCCCAGCGCCGTCTTGCGCGGGGTGGCCGTGTCGCTCAGGTCGAACTGTTCGGCGATGGCGCCGTTTTCCACGACGGCGACCCTGTTGCAGATGGCGCCCAGCACCGACAGCTCATGGCTGACGATGACGATGGTCACGCCCAGGCGCGCATTGATGTCGCGCAAGGTGTCGAGCAGGGCGCGCGTCGTTTCCGCGTCCAGCGCGGAGGTCGGCTCGTCGCACAGCAGCACGTCGGGGTGGCTGGCCAGGGCGCGGGCGATGGCCACGCGCTGTTTCTGCCCGCCGGACAGTTGCGCCGGATAGCTGTGCAGCTTGTCGGACAGGCCGACGAGCGCCAGGCATTCCTCGACGCGGGCGGCGATCTGCCCGCCCTTGGCCGTGCCATGGATTTTCAATGGGAAGGCGACGTTGTCGAAGACGCTGGCGTTTTGCAGCAGGTTGAATTGCTGGAAAATCATGCCGATGTTCTGGCGCGCGTCGCGCAGTTCGCTCTTGCCCAGGCGCGTCAATTCGCGCCCGGCGACGGTGATGCTGCCGCTGTCGGGACGCTCGAGCAGGTTAATCAGGCGCAGCAGGGTCGATTTGCCGGCGCCGCTCTTGCCGATCAGGCCGAAAATATCACCGGGATAGACTTCCAGCGTGACCGATTTGACCGCGTGGAACTGTTCGCCCTTGGGCAGCGCGAAGGTCTTGTTCGCGCCATCGATGCGAATCACCGGCGTACGGTGTGGTGTGGTCATGCAGTGTTTCCTTTTTTATTGGACCGTGACAGGCGCGCTTGCAGGGGCAAAATCGCCCAGCCTGTTACGTCGGTTGCGTAGTATACCTCCGATCGCGTTATTACTCCTACGACAGAATCTTGCTTTGAATATGCAAATAATGTCTATGTGGGGTTTTTCTGGTTGAAAACGCGGGAAAGCAGGACTCTTGCCGAATTAAATCGCGCCGGCCGGCGCGGCAGGGCCGTATCTTGGTGAAAAGTTCGCCGCGCCGTGGCGGCGCAAAACCGCGGTTTTATCTGACGTTGCGCTGACTTGGCGTTTTGGTGATGCGGGCGCGGTAGTTTACTGCCCGCCATTGCCGTCTTGCTGAGCAGATTCTGCCCCGGCGCCGGCAGGCCCGTCGGGACGGCGCAGCAGGTAAATGAGGACGGCGACCTCCATGACGCCCACCATGGCGATGACCCACCACGGCGGATGGCCCAGGCACATGGCGACGAAGCCGATGGCCATGCCCAGGCAAGCCATGGCCTTGCCGCGCCGCGAGACGGCGCGGTGTTCGCGCCACTGGCGCAGCGGCGGGCCGAAGCGCGCATGCTGCAGCAGCCAGTGTTCCAGGCGCGGCGAGGCGCGGCTGAAGCAGGCCAGGGCGAGGATGAGGAAAATCGTCGTCGGCATCACGGGCAGCATGGCGCCGATGATGCCCAGCAGCACCATCACGGCGCCGGCCGCCGTCCAGGCCCAGCGGCGCAGGCGCGCGCCGTGCGCTTCGCGCAGGGGAGACGGGGCGTGCGGCTCCCGCATCAGGCGAAGGCGCCGGCGACGAGGCCCCGGCTGCGGGGCAGGGTGGTGGTGTGTGCGTTCAAGGTGCTCGTATCGTGGCGCGTGGCCGTCATGTTTTTCTGGCGTAGGTGCTGCGCTATTATGAATGAATCAAGGCGACGCTGCAGGCTTGCCGCAGCCGCGATGATAGCAAGCGCATAGGATAATAACAAGAATCATTCTCATTTGAGCTCTGTCTGCAGCGCTGGATAGCGCTGGATATTTTTAGCAATGCGGACAATAATCGGCAGCAGAAGGCGCTGTGGCGGACCTGATCCACCTTATTATCGATTTTATCGATGCTAACTAGGTAAATTTTCCGTTTTACATCGATCTTCATGCCATGCATAATCTGTTGCAACTGAAGCCAGACAAGCAGCCGCATGCGCTTCCCGCCTGCAGCCGTTTGCGGTTTTGACATCCTCCACTCCCTATCAGGAATCCATCATGAAAAAACTGCTCGCTTTTATCGCCGCCGCCGGTTTCTCGCTGTCCGCCTTTGCCGCTCCTGAAGTCTATGTCATCGATGGCAGCCACACCTTCCCCCGCTTCGAGTACTCGCACATGGGCTTCTCGACGCAGCAAAGCCGTTTCAATAACACCACCGGCAAGGTCACGCTGGACCGCGCCGCCAGGACGGGCGCCGTCGAAGTGCTGATCGACACCAAATCCGTCGATACGGGTTCGACCCTGTTCAACACGCACATCCAGGGCGAAGACTTCCTCGACACGGCCAAGTACCCGGTCGCCACCTATAAATCGACCAAGTTCAATTTCGACGGCGACAAGCTGGCCTCCGTGGAAGGCAACCTGACCCTGAAAGGCGTGACCAAGCCGGTGACCCTGAGCGTCACCTCGTTCGCCTGCGCGCCGCACCCGATGCTGAAGAAAGACGCCTGCGGCGCCAACGCCACGGCCAAGATCAAGCGCTCGGAATTCAACGCCGGCAAATATGCGCCGGCCGTCAGCGATGACGTGACTTTGACCTTCGCCATCGAAGCGATCAAACAATAAAACGTGTGACAAAATCTACTGCGCGTCGCGCTTTGCGGCCTGCGATGCTCACCGTGCTCAAGCACGGTTGCGCTTCTTAGCCACAAATCATCGCCGCTCGCTACGATTTTGTCGGACGTTTGTATGGTACAAAAAACGGCGGACTTCGGTCCGCCGCCATTTTTTTATCTGCTTGCCTCTGCCATCACGCCAGGTGATGCACCTCCTGCTGCCCGTACACGGGCGTGCTTAACCCCTCCATGCGCGCCTTCAGCTGCAGCGACAGGTACTGGGAATAGTGGCGCGACTGGTGCAGGTTACCGCCGTGGAACCACAGCGCTTGCTGCTGCGTGGGTTTCCACATATTGCGCTGTTCGCCCTCCCACGGGCCCGGGTCCTTCGTCGTGGCCGAGCCGAGGCCCCACACCTTGCCCACTTTATTCGCCACCTCGGGCGAGATCAGGTCGGCCGCCCAGCCGTTCATGGAGCCGTAGCCGGTGGCGTACACCACCAGGTCGGCCGGCAGCTCCGTGCCGTCGGACAGCACGATGGAGTGGCTTTTCAGCTCCTGCACGCCAACGCCGCTTTTCAGCTTGATCTTGCCGTCGGCGACCAGTTCCGAGGCGCCCACGTCGATGTAGTAGCCGGAGCCGCGGCGCAGGTATTTCATGAACAGGCCGGAATCGTCGTCGCCGAAATCGAGCATGAAGCCGCGTTCCTCCAGCCGTGCATAAAAGTTGGCATCGCGCTCGCGGATGGCCTGGAAGACGGGTTTCTGGAAGTCGGCCAGGATTTTATAGGGGATCGAGGCGAACGTCAGGTCCGCCTTGTTTGTGGTCATGCCGGCCGCCAGCGCCCGTTCCGAATACAGGTCGCCCAGCGCCAGGTCCATCAAGGAATCGGACTTGACGATGTGCGTCGACGAGCGCTGCACCATGGTCACGTCCACGCCCGCTTCCCACAGGGCGGCGCAGATATCGTGCGCGGAATTGTTCGCGCCGATGACCACCACCTTCTTGCCGGCATACGCGTCCGGTCCCGGATGCTGCGACGAGTGCTGCTGCTCGCCCTGGAACACATCCATGCCCTTGAACTTCGGCAGGTTCGCCTTGCCCGACATGCCCGTCGCCAGCACCAGCTGTTTCGGCTTCAGGGTGACGGGCTGGCCGTCGCGCAGCACCTGCACCGTCCACTCGCCGCTGGCCTCGTCGAAGCTGGCCGATTCGCACGACGTCGAGCCCCAGTAGTTCAGTTCCATCACCTTGGTGTACATCTCCAGCCAGTCGCCGACCTTGTCCTTCGGTGTGAAGACGGGCCAGTTGTCGGGAAAGGGGATATACGGCATGTGGTCGTACCAGACGGGGTCGTGCAGGCACAGCGATTTGTAGCGCTTGCGCCAGCTGTCGCCGGGACGGGCGTTTTTCTCGATGATGATGGTGGGGACGTTCAATTGCCGCAGGCGCGCGCCCAGCGCGATGCCGCCCTGGCCGCCGCCGATGATGACGCAATAGGGCTGGCGCGCGTAGCCGAGTTCCTTTGCTTCCTGTTCGCGCTGCTCCAGCCAGCTGCTGCGGTTCGTGCGCGCGCCGTGCTCGGCGCCCATCGGCCGCCGGCCGCCCTTGGCTTCCTCAAAACCCTTCAATTCGCTCATGGTGGTGAGCAGGGTCCAGATCTTGCCGTCGCGGATGCGGATGAAGCCCACGCCGCGCGCCACCTTCGTTTCCACCGTGATCCAGCTTTGCAGCACGCCGCCTGCCTCGCTGGCGTGTTCGCCGTCGGCGATGCGGATGGAGACGGGCTGCACGGCGCCCAATTGCGCGGCCAGCATGGCGGCGATCTGCTCTCGGCCTTCCAGGGTTTTCAGGTTCCAGGTAAACAGCACCAGGTCGCGCCAGTAGCCGTCTGGTTCGAACAGTTGCGCGGCGGCCGTGCCGTCGCCGGCGCGCAGGGCACCTTCGAGCTGCTCCAGGATGCCGGCCACGGCCAGGTCGTGCGGGTTGATTTCGGTTTGCATCGTGTCTCCTCCAAGTCTGCTGACTTTATGATGGGATGCGGCTGTGTTGCCGCTGACGATGTTGTAACACTGGCGTTTTGAACCCGCATCCCGCAGCGCAGCATGGCGGAATATGAGACGGAAATCTCAGCTTGCCGGATGCCTTACTGGCGGTGCGGCGGCACGATGCGCAGCTGCTTGAGGCGCCGGTACAGGGTGGCGCGCGAGACGCCCAGCATGGCGGCCGCCTGCAGCGGGCGCCATTTGGCGGCGTTCATGGCGTTGACGATGCGCGTGCGTTCGGCCAGCTCCGGCGGCGTGCAGGCCGGCGCGTCCTGCGTCACGGGGGCGGCGCTCTTGACGCGTGCCCGCGCGCCGGCCTGGCGCAGCGGCGCG
>NZ_NEGZ01000085.1 GCF_002127585.1 Janthinobacterium sp. GW458P | reverse complement strand
GACGCGCCGCGCGCGCCCTGCTGCGCCGCCGCCGTCGCCAGGAGGCCCAGCGCCCAGATGGCGCCCCGGTGCGTGTTCACGCCGCCCGTGGCCGCCAGCATCAGCGCTTCGCCGTCGCGGCCGATGGCGCCGATGCGCTGGCGCAGGCGGTCATCATCGTCATCCTGCGCGCCGGCCTGCGCCATCGCTTCAAAGACGGGTTGCAGCACGCAGGCCGAGTGGCACATCAGGGCCCAGTTCAAGTCCGTGTGGGCGCCGCGGCTGCGCAAATCGACCAGGCCCGGTTTCGGCGTCAGGGTCACTTCGTCGAGCAGCGCCTGCAGCACCTGCCGCGCCAGCGCGGCGGCGCGTTCCCGCACCGGCACTGTCCTCATCATCGTCGTCATCATCATGCTCATTACCAGCTCCTGAATTTGGCGGGGGGTTGATACAGGCCGTCCGACCATTCGACCAGGTCGGCGATGCTTTTCGCGGCCAGCAGCGAGCGGCTGGCCGCGCCGCGCTGCACGCCGATATCCTCGGGCAGCGCGATCAGGCCGTCGGCGCGCAGCTTGGCCGTCGTCTTCGGGTCGTGGCGCAGGCCGATGGGCGTCACGCCGGCGACAGCCGCCAGCATGGCCTTGCGCTCGTCAAGCGAACGGGCCTTGTACAGGTAGGCGATGCCCTCTTCCGTCAGCACGTGGGTGACGTCGTCGCCATAGATCATCACGGGCGCCAGCGGCATGCCGCTGGCCTGGCCCACGGCGACGGCGTCGAGCGATTCGACGATCGTCGGCTGGCCGCCGTCCTGGAACGTCTCGACCATCTGCACCACGAGCTTCCTGCCGCGCGCCAGCGGGTCGTCCGTCTCGATCAGGTCCAGCCAGGCCGGCGTCGGGTGGCGCCGGCCGTGCGGGTCGTGGCCCATATTGGGCGCGCCGCCAAAGCCTGCCAGGCGGCCGTTGGTGACGGTCGAGGAGTTGCCCAGGCCATCCATCTGCAAAGTCGCGCCGATGAACAGGTCGACCGCGTACTGGCCCGCCAGCTGGCACAGGGCGCGGTTCGAGCGCATGGAGCCGTCGCGGCCCGTGAAGAACACGTCGGGCCGCGCGGCCGCATAGCCTTCCATGCCCAGCTCCGCGCCGAAGCAGTGCACGCTCTCGACCCAGCCCGTCTCGATGGCGGGGATCAGCGTGGGATGGGGATTGAGCACCCAGTTGCGGCAGATCTTGCCCTTCAAGCCCAGCTGCTCGCCATAGGTGGGCAAAATCAGCTCGATGGCGGCCGTATTGAAGCCGATGCCGTGATTGAGCGACTGCACCTGGTGTTTTTCATACACGCCGCGGATCGCCATCATGGCCATCAGCACGTGCACGGGCTTAATCACGCGCGGGTCGCGGGTGAACAGCGGTTCGATGAAGAAGGGCTTGTCGGACTGCACCACGAAATCGATCCACGAGCCGGGCACGTCGACCCGGGGCAAGTCGCTGACGTCGTCGACGATCTGATTGACCTGGGCGATGACGATGCCGTCGCGGAAGGCGGCCGATTCCACCAGCGTCGGCGTGTCTTCCGTGCTGGGGCCCGTGTACAGATTGCCCTGGCGGTCGGCCATGTAGCCGGCCACCATGACGACGTTGGGCGTGAGGTCGACAAACAGGCGCGCATACAGCTCGATATACGTGTGGATGGCGCCCACTTCCAGCAAGCCGTCCTGCAGGAACTGGGCGATGCGCAGGCTTTGCGTGCCGGCGAAGGAAAAGTCCAGCTTGCGGGCGATGCCCCGTTCAAACAGGTCCAGGTGCTCGGGCAGGCTAACGCTGGGCATGATCAGGTGCAGATGGTGGATCTTGTCGGGATTGACCTGGGTCAACATGCGGGCGAGGAAATCGGCCTGCTTCTGGTTATTGCCTTCAAGAACGACACGGTCGCCCGGCGCAAGCAGCGCTTCGAGCACGGCGACCATGTCGCCCGGTTGCAGCACGGGACCGTTCGCGTAAGGGCGCACGGCATCGAGGCGGCGGCGTTTCTCGGTGCGCCGCGTGTCCCATTGTTTTTGCCGCTGCGCTGGCGCTGCTGTGGCGGTTGACATCATGCCTCCGGAATGAGCTATCGAATCCAGACGATAGAACGAAAGCGCCAGCGCGACAATCAACCTGCTAGCATGTTCATTACTTTGAAGTTAATGAACTGCCGTTAAAAAGGGTAGCCATGGCCATCAACGAAGAAATTACCCTGAAAAAGCTGGAAGTTTTTCTCAGCTTCATGGAATTGAACAACCTGGCGCGCGTGGCCGATGCGCTGGGCCAGAGCACCGTCAGCGTGCACCGCGCCCTGCACTCGCTGGAAGACGGCTTGCGCTGCCCCCTGTTCAAGCGCGAGGGCCGCAGCCTGATCCCCCTGCATGCGGCCTACACCTTTGCCGAATCGGCGCGGCGCGCGCTGGCCGAGTGCGAGGAAGGCGTGCGCAAGGTGCGCGAAATGTCGGGCATCAACCCCGTGCGCCTGAAGATCGGCTCGCTGTACTCCTTGACCCTGCACTGCATCCCGCAGCTGGTGATCGCCCTGAAACTGCGCCGGCCGGGCCTCGACATCGACCTGACCCTGGGTTCGAACCGCGACCTGCTGCAAAGCCTGGCCGATGGCAGATTAGACGCCATCATCATCGGCGTGCAGGAAGACGAACAGCATGCTGGCCTGGTGGCCGTGCCCCTGTTCCAGGACGACATCTTCCTGGCCGCGCCGCTTGCCTCGCCCTACGCGGGAACGGCATCGGTGGACTTGCAACAGTTGCGCAATGACAAATTCGTCACGCTCAGCGAAGGTTTCGTCACCTCACAAAGCTTCAACCACGCGTTTGAGCTGGCGGGATTCGTGCCCGACACGGCCATGCGCGTGGGCGACATCTTCTCGCTGATCAACCTGGTCAGCGGCGGCATCGGCTACAGCCTGCTGCCCGGCCGCGTGCGCGCCTTCAGCTCGCGCATCGAACTGCTGCCCCTGGACGCGCGCTACGGCTCGCACCAGCAAATCACCCTGCTGATGCAGAGCAGCCGCGAGCGTGACCCGAATCTGCTGGCGCTGGCGGCGGAATGCAGGTTGTATGGGCGTGGCGAGCCTGCTTTACCCAAAACTTTGACTTAATATCTAAACAATGGCAAATCAAACCAAGGCCCGAGTCTCCAGCCCGGGCACCTCGGGCCCAGCGGGCCTGAAAAATGCCCAGGGCAAGGCGCGCGGGCGCAGACAGTACGAATGTACGGCAAGCCCAAGCAACGCAGCCATGGACATTTTCTCAGGCCCGCGATCCAGGCCCGCACTTAAATAGCACTATCCCAAGGCGCCGACAACCGCACCGCGCAGTTGATCAACCCCACCATCGAATACGTCTGCGGGAAATTGCCCCACATCTCTCCCGTCACCGGATGCGTGTCTTCCGACAGCAGGCCCAGGTGGTTGCGCGCCAGCAGCATCGTTTCGAAGATTTTTCGCGCCTCGTCTTTCCTGCCGATGCGCGCCAGGGCGTCGATGCGCCAGAAGGTGCAGATGTTGAAGGCCGTTTCCGGTTTGCCGAAGTCGTCGGGCGCTTCGTAGCGGCGCATGTAGGGGCCGTCGCACAGCGATGCTTCGAGCGCATCGACGGTGGCGATGAAACGGGGGTCCATGGGGTCGATGAAGTTGACTTCCGCCATCAGCAGGACGGAGGCGTCGAGGTCGCGCCCGCCCAGGCTTTCCGCGAAGGCCTGGCGCTCCTCGCTCCACGCTTCGCGCAGCAGGCGTTCGCGGATCAGCACGGCGCGGCTGTTCCAGTGGTCGGCGCGCTCCGGCAAGCCCAGTTTGTGCGCGACTTTCGCCAGGCGGTCGCAGGCGGCCCAGCTCATCAGCATGGACGAGGTATGGACCCTGGCGCGCGTGCGCAGCTCCCACATGCCCGCGTCCGGCTCCGCGTGCAAGTTGAACGCCTGGTCGCCCACGGCTTCCAGCGCGGCAAACTCGGCTTTTCCCGCCCGGTGGAACAATCGGTGGTCAAGGAAGGCCTGCGCCGCGCCTAGTACAATGTTGCCGTAGACGTCGTGCTGGAAGTGTTCCTGCGCCTGGTTGCCCACGCGCACGGGGCCGTTGCCCCGGTAGCCGGGCAAGTGCTCGAGTATCGATTCGGGCAACTGCTCTTCCAGGCCGATGCCGTACAGGGGCTGGATGTGGCCGCCTTTCGAGCGGGCGACGATATTCGTCAGCCAGCGCAGATACTCTTCCATCGTGCCCACTTCGGACAAGCTGTTCAATGCCCGCACGACGAAGAAGGCGTCGCGCAGCCAGCAATAGCGGTAATCCCAGTTGCGGCTGCTGCCCGGCGCTTCGGGGATGCTGGTCGTCATGGCGGCGATGATGGCGCCCGTGTCTTCATACAGCGACAGTTTCAGGGTGATGGCGGCGCGGATGACCACGTCCTGCCATTCCAGCGGCACGGCCAGGCGGCGCGTGTAGCTGCGCCAGTAGTTGATGGTGTCCTTTTCAAAGATGCGCGCCGTCTCGTCGATGCCGCCGGCCAGGGTTTCATCGGGGCCCAGCAGGAAGTTGGCGGTGCCGCCCAGCACGAAATACGTTTCGTTCAGCACATAGTTGAGCGACACATCGGTGTTCAGGCGCAAGGTCTGTTCCGGCCCCACGTAGCGGATGTGGTGGCTGCCCTGCGTGATCTGCGGCGCCAGCCGCCCCCAGTCGTAGCGGGGGCGCAGCCGCACGCGGATGCGCACGCCATGGTCGAGCGCGCGCACGCGGCGGATCAGCATCAGCGGGCGGAACATGCGGTCGCGGCTGAGGAAACGGGGGGCGAAATCCGTGATTTCCACGCCGCGCCCCTGCGTGTCGTACAGACGCGTGCGCAGCACGGCCGTGTTCGGCTCATAGAACTGCTCGCTGCGCGCAAAGTTCTCGATGTCGATGGCCCACACGCTGCCGTTTTCCGTGTCGTCCAGCAAGCGGTTGAAGACGGGGTCGCCGTCGAAACGGGGCAGGCAGGACCAGACGACCTGCCCCGCCTGGTCGATCAGGGCGTTGAAGGCGCAATTGCCCGCCACGCCGCAGTTCAGCGATGCTGGCGCGGACGGTTGGCTGGCGCGGGTGTCATGCGATGTCGTCACGGGCTACTCCTTCGATGTCGGGGATACGGCAGCGGCCAGCAAGGCGGCGCGCAAGGTGCCGGGGCTGGCCAGGCGCAGGCTGGCGGCGCTGGGGCCGCTGCCCACCTTGACGCCCTGCCCGCCTGCTTGTTGTACAAAGGCAAAGCCTGCCTCGTCGGTGGTGTCGTCGCCCGCAAACACGGGCCGGCGGCCGGCAAACGGGCTTTCCTGCATGAAAGCGGCGATGGCGCCGCCCTTGTCGGTGGCGGCCGGCTTGGCTTCCAGGACCATTTTGCCATGCAAGAGCAATACCCCGGGGCACGCTTGCACGGCCGCGGTCATTTCCTGCAGGCATAACGGTTCAAGCTCGGGCGCCAGCCGGTAATGCAGGGCCACGGCGCCCCGCTTCTGCTCCACCAGCAAGCCGGGGTAAATCGCCGCCAGCACCCGGGCGCGCGCCAGCACGGGCGCCACGTCGGGCGTGGCCGCCACGTGAAACTGGCCATCGGCGCCGCGCCGCTCCACGCCATGCACGCCGGCAACCGGCAACACCAGGGGTGCCAGCATGGCGTCGATCTGCGCCACGGGACGGCCGGAAATGAGGGCCAGCGCGCCGCCATGGCGCTCGGCCAGCAGCGCCAGCGCTTCGATGACGCCAGGCGCCACGCGCACGCCGTCGGGCGTGGGCGCCAGGTCTACCAGGGTGCCGTCGAAGTCGAGAAAGACGGCCCAGCCGCGATTGCCCAGCAGTTGCAGCACGGTTTGATCATCGTCAACAGCTTGCATCATCGCATCCCCTTGCGCCGCTGCATGCGGCTGTGGGCGTCGATCTTGGTCATGACCTTGTCGCGCTGGCGCAAGCGGGCCGCGTCCAGCAGCATGCGCCCGGCCCAGCGGTAGACGTTGAAATGTTTCACACGCGCACGCATGCTCTTCATGCGCTCGCGCTGTTCCACGGGCGGCATCACGAGGGCGCGGTACAGGGCCTCGGCACCCTGCTCGATGTGGTAGGGATTGATGATCAGCGCTTCATGCAGCTCGCGCGCCGCGCCCGTGAATTGACTTAGAACAAGGACACCCAGCTCGTCGTCGCGCGCGGCGATGAATTCCTTGGCCACCAGATTCATGCCGTCATGCAAGCTTGTCACCATGCACACTTCCGCGGCGCGGAAATAGCGCTGCAAGTCGTCCTGGCCGTGGTGCTCGGCTTTCAGCAGGATGGGCACGTAGTCTCCGCTGCCGAAGCGGCGGTTGATGCGTTCGACCATCTTGCGCACCCGAGCATCAAAACTTTGATATTCGTCAAGCGAAGCGCGGCTGGGGGCGGCGATCTGCACGAACGTGAAATTGCCGACCATGCCGGGCTGCAATTCGAACATGCGCTCGACGGCCTGGAAGCGCTCGACGATGCCTTTCGTGTAATCGAGGCGGTCCACGCCAATGCCCAGCAAGTGATCGGCAGCCACGCCCAGCTCGGCGCGGATCTGTGCGCGGCACGCGGCCACGTCCGGCTGCGCCGGGTCGTCCTCCGGCCAGGCGATCGAGATCGGGTAATCCTCGACCTGCGTCATCTCGCCGCCGTAGGAAATCGTGGACGCTTCCGGCTCGATGCGGGTTTCCAGGTAGCGGTCCACCGTTTCGAGGAAATTCTTGCGGTGAAATGGCGTGTGGAAGCCGAGGATGGTGCTGCCCAGCAAGCCGTCGAGGATTTCCTCGCGCCATGGGCAAATACCGAACGATTCCGAGTTCGGCCACGGGATATGCCAGAAGGTAATGATCGTCGCCTTCGGCAAGGCTTCGCGCACCATGCGCGGCAGCAAGGCAAAGTGATAATCCTGCACCAGCACGACGGGGTTGTCCGTCTTCGCCTCGGCGATCACGGCGTCGGCGAAGCGGCGGTTGACCTTCACGTACTGCTCCCAGTCGGACGAGCGGAACACGGGGCGCACATGGGCGATATGGCATAGCGGCCACATGCCTTCATTGGCGAAACCATAATAATAGCCCTGCTCTTCCTCTTCCGTCAGCCACACGCGGCGCAAGGTATAGCTGGGCTTATCGGGCGGCACGGGCACGTGGTCGAATTTATCGACGGTTTCGCGGTCGGCGGAACCGGCCCCGTGCGCGATCCACGTGCCGGAACACGCGCGCATCACGGCTTCCACGGCCGTCACGAGGCCGCTGGCGGGGCGCTGCACGGCGATCCCGCTCTCTGTTTTGGTGTGGATATACGGTTCGCGGTTCGACACGACGAGCACTTGATCTCCCGCAAGGTCCGCCTCCAGCAAGCCGCGCAGCTTTTCCGGCGTCCATTCCGACGTCCAGCCATTGTCGCCCTGGCGTTCCAGATGGTATTCCTGCAGCAATTCGCGCAAGTCGCCGATCAGCGGCTGCATTTCCGGCGGCGGCGCGGGCGCGGCGGCGGGCGCCGTGGCGGCGGCCACTGCGCCAGTGCTTTTCGGCAGCAACTCGCCCCGCAAGATATCCTTCACGGCCGACAGCCAGCCGCGCCAGCTCAGGTGCGCCACGAACACGGTCATCAGCGAAATAAGCACGGCCAGCACGGCCAGGAAGGCAAAGATAAAACGCTTGGTATCGGTATTGCGGCGCTCGACAAAGCTCATGTCCTGCACCAGCACCAGGCGGCCCAGCTGGGAGGCGTCCTGCATGACGGGCGTTTCGCTCAGGTGGACTTGCCCTTGCGGCAGTTGCGCCAGCGATTTGTACAGGCCGCCCGTGCCAGGCGTGCTCCAGCAGCCGATGGAGGCCGGATATTGCGCGGAGCGGTACAGCAAATGGCCCCCGTTGTCGCAAAAGCCGATGGCGATCAGGCGTTCGTCGCGCGTGGCGCCCTGGAACAGTTCACCGATGCGCGCGGCGTCCTGCGCGGGCAGGTAATCGATGAGCGAGGGGCGGAGGGTTCCAGCGAGCAATTCGGCCCGGCTGTCGAGGTCGCGCACATACCAGCGCAGGGTGATATTGTCGAGCAACGGTACGACGATATAGGCAAACAGTCCCAGCACCAAGGCCAGCGGCAGGATGAAGCGCAAGGACATGCGGAGCGATCGTAAAATCATCTGTTTCCTTTGCAAATACAACGTGGCAAGTATGGCCATGTTGCCAGTGGGGCGCCGGTCCCTTGCTTTCTGCCGTGAAACGTCCAGCGCCGGGCCGGGCCAGGTAGTTCCTCCCAGTATCTACCTTGATAGCAAGCTTATCCGTTCGGCAACGCACGTCCCCGTGACGCCATCTGCCCGTAAAATACCCGCTTCCGACATCCATTTCACTTATATAAGGAGTTTTCGCCTATGGATCTCACCACGTTTCACTCGCTGATGGGCGGCCCGCTGCGCTCGGCGCTGACCGTGCTCGTTTCCGCCCTGCTCGTCACGGTCGTCGCCATCGGCGTGCACCGCGCCGGCATCGGCTTGCTGAAACGGCTGGCCAACGGCCGCCCGTTCACCACCAACGCCACGCGCGTGGCCTTCCGCGCCAGCCAGCTGTGCGTGATCGTCTTCGGCCTGCGCATGGTGCTGGCCGGCGCGCCCGACGACACGCCGGGCCTCGTCGCTATGTCGCACCTGGCCAGCGTGGCGCTGATCATCGCGCTGACCTGGCTGGCCATGCAATGCATCGAGGCCCTGTCCATCACGATTTCCGAAATCAACCCCGTCGACGTGGCCGACAACCTGCGCGCGCGCCGCCTGATCACGCAGGCGCGCGTACTCACGCGCAGCGCGCACGCCATCGTCGTCATCCTGGGCCTCGCTTTCGTGCTGCTGACCCTGCCTGGCGCGCGGCAGATCGGCGCCAGCCTGCTGGCCTCGGCCGGCGTGGCCGGCCTGGTGGCCGGTATCGCCGCCCGTCCCGTGCTCGGCAATTTCATTGCTGGTTTGCAAATTGCGTTTTCTCAACCCATCCGCATCGACGACGTGCTGATCGTCAATGGCGAATGGGGCAAAGTCGAGGAAATCAAGGGCACCTACGTCGTCGTGCGCGTGTGGGACGAGCGCCGGCTGATCGTGCCGCTGCAGTGGTTCATCGAAAATCCGTTCGAAAACTGGACGCACAGCTCGTCCACCCTGCTGGGCACGGTGTTCCTGTGGCTCGATTTCAGCATCCCGCTAGCCCCGCTGCGGGCGGAGCTGGCGCGCATCTGCGCGTCCGCGCCGCAGTGGGATGGCCGCGTCTGCACGGTGCAGGCGACGGATTCGAACGAACGGGCCGTGCGCGTGCGCTTCCTGATCAGCGCGGCAGATTCGGGCCTGGCCTTCGAGCTGCGCTGCCTCGTGCGCGAGCAGATGCTGGCCTTTATCACCGCCAACTACCCGCACGGCTTGCCGCGCCTGCGCTCCACGCACGACCCGATCGAACTGCACGAGGTGCGCGAAGTGCGCGAGATGCAGGCGCAGAACGACAGCGTGTCGCTGCACAAGGCGTAAAAAAACCTGCGGCGCGCTGCCCGCTGCCTTGCACCGCTAGAATATGGCGCATGAGCACCACCGCCTGGTTCATCCTGATCGGTTGCCTGATGCTGGCGCGCGGCCTGGGCGCCGACAGCATCGCGCGCCTGCCGTTTACCTCGGCCATGGCCTACCTGGGCGTGGGCCTGCTGCTGGGGCCCATGTTCCTCGGCCTGTTTGCGCTCGACCTCGTCAAGCAGGCGCCGCTGCTCGAAACCCTGGCCGAAGTGGCCGTCCTCATCTCCCTGTTTTCCGCCGGCGTCAAGATGCCCGTGCCGTTCAGCCTGGCGCGCTGGCTGCCATCGCTGCGCCTGGCCTGGCTGTCGATGGCCATCTCCGTGGCCCTGGTGGCCGTCTTCGCCTGTTTCGTGCTGGGCATGCCGCCGGGCGCGGGCGTGCTGCTGGGGGCCATCCTCGCGCCCACCGACCCCGTGCTGGCCACCGACGTGCAGCTGCGCCATGCGGGCGACAGCGAGCAATTGCGCTTCGTGCTCACCAGCGAGGCGGGCATGAACGACGGCAGCGGCTTTCCCTTCGTCATGCTGGGCCTGGGCTGGCTGGGCCTGCATGAACTGGGGCCGCACGGCGCCACCTGGCTATGGCGCGACCTGCTGTGGGCCAGCGCCGGCGCCGTCGCCCTGGGCGTGGCCGGCGGCACGCTGCTGGCCTGGCTGGGCTGGCAGCTGCGCGCCAAGGAACCCAAGCATGAAGTGCTCGACGACCTGGCGGGACTGGGCCTGATCGCCCTCGTGTACGGCCTGGCCAGCGCCATGCACGCCTGGGGCTTCCTCGCCGTGTTCTTCGCCGGCGTGGCCCTGCGCCAGACGGAACTGGTGCTGGCCGGCGCGCCGAAGGACCGGCAAGGCTTGCTGCAGGCCGAGGAAACGCATGCCGTCTCGGCCGCCAGGCCGCACGACAGCGCCGCGCCGCTGACCGTCAGCGGCGAAGCGCTCGTCTTCAAGGAACACCTGGAGCGCCTGTCGGAACTGACCCTGGTGCTGCTGCTGGGCGGTGCCGTCACGGCCGCCGCCTGGAACTGGCGGGCGTGGAGCGTGGCGCTGTTCCTGCTGCTGGTGGCGCGCCCGGCCAGCGTGATGCTGGGCTTGCTGGCCTCGGGCACCGGCGTGCGCCTGCGGAGCCTGGCCGCCTGGTTCGGCGTGCGCGGCATCGGTTCCATGTATTACCTCTGCTACGCCATCGCCCACGGCTTGCCGCCCGCGCTGGCGCGCGAACTGGCCAATATCACCATCGTCGTCATCATCCTCTCCATCGTCGCCCACGGCCTCACCGTCAAGCCCCTGCTGCAACGGCTGTGGCGCAAATAAGGGCGGCGCGGCGCGATTGTCATTGCTGTACAGCAATGTTTTCTCAATTAGCCCTGGCAAAGCGGGAAATATTGTTAAGATAATTAAAAACGGCAAAGAGAGAAGCAATGAAACGAAGAAGTGTGCTGGGACTGGGCGTATCGCTGGCCCTGCTGCAAACGGGCTGCGCCATCGATCCGGCCAGGCAGGCATGGGAACGGGAATTCGACGCCTTCATGCACGATGGCCTGGCGCGCACGGAAACGCCGGGCATGGGCGTGGCCGTCGTGCGCGGCGAGCAAACGCTGTTCGCGCGCGGCTATGGCTGGGCCGACATCGGCGCGGGCAGGAAGGCCGACGCCAACACGGCCTTCCACACCGCCTCCGTCAGCAAGCTCGTCACGGCCGCGGCCGCCATGCAGCTGCTGGAACAGGGCGCCTTCCAGCTCGACGACAAGGTGGCGGCCTATCTGGACTTCCCGCTCATGCACCCGAAGTTTCCCGACGTGCCCATCACCTTCCGCCATCTGCTCAGCCACACCTCGGGCATTTCCGACGCCGTGTACGACAAGACAACGGCGTTTGCCGTGCAGGGCGACCCGCGATTGCCCCTGCGCGACTTCGTCAAGGGCTATCTGTCGCGCGGCGGCGCCTGGTATGACGCGGAGCTGTCGTTCGCCGGCCGCCCCGGCACGGAATGGCGCTACAGCAATGTCGGCGTGGCCCTGCTCGGCTACCTCGTGGGACGCTTGAATCCGGACAGCCTCGACGTGCTCACGCAGGAGCAGCTGTTTGACCCGCTGGGCATGGACAACACGGCCTGGAGCCTGGCCGGCTTGCCCCGGCGCGCCGTCGTGGCCCAGCCGTATGCGCACGGGGAAGCGGGCGTGCAGGCGCTGCCGCCCGTCGGCTACCCGGACTGGCCGGCCGGCCTGCTGCGCAGTTCCGCGCATGACTTCGCCCGTTTCCTGGCCATTTTCAGCAATGGCGGACGGGTCGATGGCCACCGCTACCTGCAGGATTCCACATTACAACTATTTTTCGCGCCCCAGGAGGCCAGCCTGCCGCCGGCCGAACTGGCCGCCCGCCAGGCCTTGATGTGGGTCATGCGCGACGTCGACGGCACGCCGCTGGCCACGATGAGCGGCAACGATCCGGGCGCCGCCTCCATCGTCTGCGTGGACCGGGCCAGCAAGACGGCCGTGCTGGCCTTCGCCAACGTCAGCGCCGACAAGGAATTTCGTACTTTTCAGAAAGAAGTCGTGCGGCGCCTGCTGGCGCACGGCGGCAGCGGCGCACCGGCGAAACTGGCGAAACTGACGAAACTGACGAAACTGGCGGCGGCCAGGTAGCCGCTTGTGTGTGCGGGCGCACGGTGGCGCGCGGGCAGAAACGTATGCTGTGCTGGTCGGCTTTGACGATTTGACGACCCTTGAGGAGACCAGCATGACCAAGCGCATCGGCAACAAGGACGTGGCGCAGCAGCGCAGCAAGAGTGAAAAAGCCCGCATCAGGGCGCAGAACATCGCCAGCGAGGCG
The DNA here is from genome assembly GCF_002127585.1 of Janthinobacterium sp. GW458P. Classification (GTDB taxonomy): domain Bacteria; phylum Pseudomonadota; class Gammaproteobacteria; order Burkholderiales; family Burkholderiaceae_D; genus Janthinobacterium. The sequence continues at coordinate 2,628 of NZ_NEGZ01000085.1, read as the reverse complement.
GTGAAGCTGGCCGCGGCCAGGGACAAGTACCGCAACGCCGTCAAGGGCCGGCCGGGCCAGCCCGCTCCCGCCGGCTAGGCGCCGAACCAGCCGCGCAGCTTCTCGGCCGCGCGTTCCTTGACCTCGGCCGTGATGTAGGTGGCCACCGTTGCCACGGCCGCGGCCAGCACGGCCAGGTCGTCCGCATAGCCGACGACGGGCGTGATGTCGGGGATCGCGTCAATGGGCGAAATGAAGTAGCCGAGCGCGCCATAGATGGCCGTCCTGGCCCACAGCGGCGTGTCCGGCTGCTGGGCCGCGTAGTACAGCCACAGGGCTTTCTCGATGACTTCGCGTCCCGCCGTCCTGGCGAACCTGACCACCTTGTCCCAGAAGCTGTCTTCCGTGTACTTTTTTTCATACTGTTTGCCGGCCTGGGGGGCGTGGTCTTCTTCCAGATTCTTTTTTCTGCCAAACATCTGCTGCTCCTGTCTGCCGCGCACGGCGTTACGAATGCGCACCTTAGCATAACGGCGCGCCAGGCGCGCGGCGCCCCGGCAACGCGCTCTTTATAGGAAAGCATGGATATCTCCGCCACCACCACGGCCCGCGCGGCCGGCCTGCGCTACACGGGCGACCACCAGGGCGGCATCGCCCGATCGGGAACGCCGGGCAAGTTCCGCTATGCCGATGCGGACGGCCAGCCCGTGCGCGACGACGCCACCCTGGAGCGCATCCGCGCCCTGGCCATACCGCCGGCCTGGACGGACGTGTGGATCTGTCCGCGCGCCAACGGTCACCTGCAGGCGACGGGCCGCGATGCGCGGGGCCGCAAGCAATACCGCTACCATGCGCGCTGGCGCCAGGTGCGCGACGACGTCAAGTACGAGCGCATGCTCAGCTTTGGCCGCGCCCTGCCCGCCATCCGCGCCGCCGTCGCGCGCGGCATGCAGCTGCCCGGCTTGCCCCGTGAAAAGGTGCTGGCCACCATCGTGCACCTGCTGGAGTTGACGATGATGCGCATCGGCAACGAAGAATATGCGCGCACGAACAAGTCGTTCGGCCTGAGCACCTTGCGCACGCGCCATGTGCAGGTCGACGGCAGCGCCGTGCAATTCCACTTCAAGGGCAAGAGCGGCGTGCGCCACGACATCCGCCTCAGCGACCGCAAGCTGGCCAGGGTGCTTGCGCGCATGCGCGAGCTGCCGGGCCAGGAACTGTTTCAGTATGTCGATGAGGCGGGCGAGCGCCACGGCGTCGACTCGGGCGACGTCAACGACTACCTGCGCCAGGTGACGGGCGAAGACTACACGGCCAAGGACTTCCGCACCTGGTCCGGCACCCTGCTGGCCGCCCTGGCCCTGCAGGCGTTCGAGCAGGTCGATTCCCAGGCGCAGGCGAAGAAGAACATCGTGCAGGCGATCGAATCGGTGGCGAAAAAACTGGGCAACACGCCGACCATCTGCCGCAAATGCTATGTACACCCGGCCGTGCTGGAATCGTATCTGGAGGGCAGTTTGCTGGAAGGCATGCGCGCGCGGGCGCAGCAGCAGTTACGCGAAGAGCTGCCCGCGCTGGCGCCGGAGGAAGCGGCCGTGCTGGCCTTGCTGCAGCAGCGGCTGCAGAGTGCGGTCAAGCCTGGCGCCCCGGCTGGGGCTGGCAATGGGCCGACAGCGTGAGGGCGTCGGTGCTGCAGACGGGCAAGGCGCCATGGCCCGCATCGCGCGCCACGGGCGCCGGTGCGCCGTCGGCCTGCCGTGCCTCGCCCGTATGCATCAGCGTGGCCGCCAGGGTCGCGAAGGTAAACAGGCAGATCAGCAGGAGCGGCTTGTTCAACTGGCTGGGCTTGGCTGGCTTGTGCATCGCGGACTCCGTGTGTCGGTTGTTATTGCGTTGACATCATCATCGCGTGTTTCCACCAAGCATACAATCGGACAGCGACCGCAGAACGGGTAGGACAGCGCCGACAGACTCAGCCTGGGGCGCCGCTGTCGGAAAACTTGACAGCCAACGCCCCCTCTTCTCTCCAAGCCCTTGTTTTACCAGCATAAGTTAGACAGGAACGCTTCCTGCTTGCCCTCCAGCCTGGGTACGCTTGGCGCCAGTCTGGGGGGAACGATCATGAGCTTTATCAAACACGCGCTGCTGGCGCTGCTGCTGTGCGCAATGTCCGCCGCGCACGCCACCAGCATCGGCTACGCGGCCAGTTCGCTGGGCGGCACGCAGTGGCGCTACGACTATACGGTCAGCAATACCTCCCTGGCCGTCCCCATCGAGGAATTCACCTTGTTCTTCAGCGTGGGCCAGTACGCCAGGCTGCGCAACGTTTCCACGGCGCCGGGCTGGGACGTGCTGCTGGTGCAGCCCGATCCCGCCATCCCCGCCAGCGGCTACGTGGACGCGCTGGCGCTGGCGGGCGGCATCGTCCCCGGCGGCGCTGCCACGGGCTTTTCCGTCACTTTCGACTACCTGGGCGCAGGCAGCCCCGGCGCCCAGCCGTTCACCATCCTCGACCCCGTCTCCTTCATCGAACTCGATTCGGGCAGCACGCAGCCGGCCGCCGTCGCCGTGCCGTCCACGCCGTGGCTGCTGCTGGCCGGCATACTGGCCCTGGCCGGCCTGCGGCGCCGGCAACTGGCGGGCGCCGCG
>NZ_NEGZ01000084.1 GCF_002127585.1 Janthinobacterium sp. GW458P | reverse complement strand
GTCGACAAGCTGGAAGACGTGGGACCGGCGCTGAAGAAGGCGATCGCCATGCAGATGAATGAAGGCAAGACGACCATCATCGAAATCATGTGCACGCGCGAGCTGGGCGACCCGTTCCGCCGCGATGCGCTGAGCAAGCCTATCCGTCACCTGGACAAGTACAAAGATTACGTCTAAGTAAGCCGGCCTGTGAGGATCTGGCTTGTGACCAAATTCTCACAAATTGTCACGGAAACATCATAATTTCATTAAAGAATACAAGGCGTCCCGTTTTTTGGATTATTTGATTTGACAAGGCCATGCTTAAGGCTTAAATTCAATAAAAGACAAAAAACGGAACGTAGCGTATCAAAAACGATTTACGGAGACCACCATGAACCACCCTGTACCGCACACCGACGCCGTCACCATCGACTTCCTGCAAGCGTTCGGCGACGCCTGGAACCGCCACGATATCGACGCCCTGATGGCCGCCATGGCCGACGACTGCGAATTCCACGCCGTCGCCGGTCCTGACTTGCTGGGCAAGAGTTTCATCGGCCGCGACGCCGTGCGCGCCGGCTTCGAGCTGGCCTGGCAAACCTTCCCCGACGCGGCCTGGCTCAATCCCGTGCATTTCGTCAGCGGCCAGCGCGGCGTGACGGAATCGACCTTTGCCGGCACCAAGGCGGACGGCACGCGCATCGAGGCGCGCATGGTCGATATCTTTACCTTCCGAGACGGCAAGATTGCCGTGAAGAACGCCTTCCGCAAGGATCGCCCACCCGTCGTCAAAGCTTAAGCCAGCACGTTCACCAGGAATGATCATGAACAAACCTGTCGACACCCCATCTGACGTACTGGGCAGCAGCACGGCCGCCCGCACGGCCTACGATCCCGCCTACGATCCGCTGGTGGCCCAGCGCCCCGGCCACGGCAATGCCTACGCGCCCACCTACTGGATAGGCACGGCCGGCGAGCCGCCCGCCGACGACGGCCCCATCACGCATGACATCGACGTCGACGTAGCCATCATCGGTTCCGGCTTCACGGGCCTGTCCTGCGCCATTTTCCTGGCCCAGGAACACGGCATCAAGGCCACCGTGCTGGAAGCGAACCGGGTCAGCTGGGGCTGCAGCACGCGCAACGGCGGCCAGGCCCAGTGCACGACGGGCCGCCTGAAGCGCTCGCAGTGGATCGCCCGTTACGGCATGGACACGGCCCTGAAACTGCACACGGAAGTGTGCGACGCAATGCAGACCTTCAAGAAGATCACGGCCGACATCGATTGCGACCCGCAGCCGGGCGGCCACCTGTACATCGCCCACAAGGCGAAAGCCATGCCCGCGCTGGAAAAAGAAGCCAAGGTCATGCGCGAGATCTTCAAGTACGACGCGCGCATCCTCGACGCCGACACCGTCAAGCGTGAATTCGTCGACGACAAGGAAGCGGCTGGCGCCCTGCACGAGCCGGAGGGCATCGGCATCCACGCGGGCAAGCTGGCCTTCGGCTACCTGCGCAAGGCGCGCGCGCTGGGCGCCAAAGTGCATCCATCGAGCCCCGTGATGGGCTGGGAAACGCGCAACGGCGTGCATTACCTGCAAACGCCGGGCGGCGTGGTGCGCGCCCGCGCCGTGGCCGTGGCCACGGGCGGCTACACCTCGCCCCACCTGCATGCGCAAGTGAAGAACCGTTTGCTGCCTATCCTGTCCAATTCCATCGTCACCCGTCCCTTGACCGCGGCGGAAATCGAGGCGTGCAACTTCCGCACCCACCAGGTGATCACGGATACGCGCATCCTGCGCCACTACTACCGCTTGATGCCGGACAACCGCGTGCAGATCGGCAGCCGCAGCGCCATCACGGGCGCCGACGCGCCGGACGACAGATACAAACAGTTTTTGATCAACGACCTGCACCGCAAGTTCCCCGCGCTGACCGGTATTCCCATCGATTACTCGTGGTGGGGCTGGGTCGACGTCAGCCACGACATGATGCCGCGCATCGTGCAGCCGGACCCGAAGCAATCGATCTTCTATTCGCTCGGCTACGGCGGCAACGGCGTCATGTATTCGGCGCAGGCGGGCCGGCGCATGGCCGAGCGCATCGCGGGCAAGGCCAGCGACACGGGCTTGCCGATCTTTAATTCGAAATTGCCGTATCCCAACATGATGGAACTGGTCGAGTCGCAAGCGTTCGCCCCGTTCCGCCGCCTGGGCCAGCGCTTCCTGTACCGCTGGTATCACTTGAAGGATGAAGTGTTTTAAATAGCTGTAGCCGTACTAAGCCGCCGTATGGTTGACAAAGAGCAACCAGCGGCGCCATCCGCAAGGATGAGATTGCCCGAACGTTCACACATAACAATAACTTGGAGTGAGACATGAACACCTACACGAGCAAAACCCCGAGCAAAACCCCGAGCAAAACGGTTTTTTCAACGCTGCGCCGCGCCGTCCTCGGCACCCTGGTGCTGGGCGTGGCGGTCGCATCGAGCGGCACGGCCTTCGCGCAAGGCAAGGAAGTGACGATTGCCTACCAGGAAATCAACGGCCCGTTCCTGGTGGCCATCGCCAGCGGCGAAGTGGAAAAGACCACCGGCTATAAAATCAACTGGCGCAAGTTCGACTCGGGCGCCAAGGTAGCCACCGGCATGGCGTCCGGCGACGTGCAGATCGGCGTCATCGGTTCGAGCCCATTGACGGCGGCCGTCAGCCGCGGCGTCGACCTGCAGCTGTTCTGGATCATCGACGACATCAACGAAGCCGAAGCGATGGTGGCCCGCAACGGCGCCGGCATCAGCAAGCCGACCGACTTGCGCGGCAAGAAGATCGCCGTGCCATTCGTTTCCACCACACACTTCCACACCATGTTCGCGCTGGAAACGTGGGGCATCAAGCCCACGGAAGTGAAGCTGCTCAATATGCAGCCGAACCAGATCGCCGCCGCCTGGGAGCGGGGCGACATCGATGCCGCCTTCGTGTGGGACCCGGCCTTGAGCAAACTCAAGCAAAACGGCAAGGTGCTGGTGACCTCCGGCGAACTGAGCAAGAAGGGCAAGGCCACGTTTGACGGCATGGCCGTCGAGCGCGCCTGGGGCGAGGCGAACGCCGACTTCATGGCCAAGTTCGTCAAGGTGATGGCCGCCGCCGACGCCGACTACCGCGCCAATCCGAAGGCGTGGACCATTGATTCCCCGCAAGTGAAAGCCAACGTCAAGCATTCGGGCGCGGCCGCCAAGGACGTGGCCGCTTCTGTGGCCCTGTACGCCTATCCATCGCTGCAGGAACAGGCTTCGCCGGCCTGGCTCGGTGGCGGCGCGAAAGGCGGCGTGGCGCAAGCCTTGCTGGCCACGGCGCAGTTTTTGAAAGCTGAAGGCAAGATCGACAGCCTGGCTCCCGATTACGCCAAATATGTGACACCCAGGTATGCCCAGGCCGCCGGCCTGCTGAAGTAAACGTGGTGCGATGGCGCGCCCGCGGGCGCGCTGACTGAACAGAATGCGTTGAACTGAAGTGACTACACCTATGCGGGGCACATGATGGAAAATCTCTACGTCAAGGATGTCAGCGTGATTTATCCGGGCAAGACGGCCGGTGAACGCGTACATGCCTTAAATAATATCAATCTGACTATCAACAGCGGCGACTTCGTCGTCGCGCTGGGCGCCTCGGGCTGTGGCAAGACAACCTTGCTGAGCCTGATGGCGGGCTTTATCGCCCCGTCCAAGGGGGAAATCATGCTTGGAGACAACAAGGTGGAAGGGCCGGGCGCCGACCGCGGCGTGGTGTTCCAGAAGCACGCCTTGCTGCCGTGGCTGAACGTCATGGAAAACGTGGAATTCGGCCTCAAGCTGCAAGGCGTGCCGAAAGCCGTGCGGCGCGAACAGGCGGCCAAGAACCTGGCGCTTGTCGGCTTGAAGGACTTTCACGACAATATGATTTATCAGTTGTCAGGCGGCATGCAGCAAAGGGTCGGCATCGCCCGCGCCCTGACCAGCAATCCCGCCATGCTGCTGATGGATGAACCGATGGCGGCGCTCGACGCGCTGACCCGCGAAACTATCCAGGAGTTGCTGCTCGATATCTGGGCCAAGTCCAGCACCATGTTCTTCTTCATTACCCACAGCGTCGACGAGGCGCTGTTCCTGGCGAACCGGCTGATCGTCATGTCGCCCCGTCCGGGCCGCATCACGCACACGTATGAACTCGATTTCAACAAGCGCTTCCTCGAATGCCGCGATGCGCGCGCCGTGAAATCGAGCCCGGACTTCATCAAGATGCGCGAAACGGTGCTCAACATCATTTATGGCGACGAACGCGCCGTCAACAAAGAGCTGGAGGTGTCCCATGCATAGCCCATCCGCCGTGGGATTTCCTCCCACCACAGCCAAGCGCGCCGGCTTTTTTGGCCGTCTGTTCGCCCCCCGCTGCGCCATGCCCGGCGAAGCGTTCGGCGCGCCGGGGCAGGGCAATTCCAGCCGCATCGCCACCGTCACCGTCATCGCCGTGCTCTTGCTGTGGTTAGCCGTGACGGCCAGCGGCCTCGTGAAACCGCTGTTCCTGCCGTCGCCGCAAGCCGTCTATGAAAAATTCATCATGGCGGCCACCACGGGCTTTGGCGGCGCCACCCTGTGGGAACACACGGTGGCCAGCCTGGTGCGCGTGTTCGGCGCCTTCGGCCTGGCTTGCCTGTTCGCCATCCCCGTCGGCGTGATGATGGGCGTCAACCGCGTGGCGCGCGGCATCTTCGATCCCTTGATCGAGTTCTACCGTCCGCTGCCGCCCCTCGCTTACTTGCCACTGGTTATCATCTGGTTCGGCATCGGCGAGTTTTCGAAGGTCTACCTGATCTTCCTGGCCATCTTTGCGCCGATGGCGATCGCGGCCCGCGCCGGCGTCAGCTCCGTGTCGCTGGAGCAAATCCATGCGGCCTACTCGATGGGCGCCACGCGTTTCCAGGTCATCGTGCACGTGATCCTGCGCGCCGCGATACCGGAGATCCTCACCGGCATGCGCATCGGCATCGGCGTGGGCTGGACCACCCTGGTGGCCGGCGAGATGGTGGCGGCCACGCGCGGCCTTGGCTACATGGTCCTGAGCGCTTCCGAGTTCCTCGCCAGCGACGTGGTGATCATGGGCATCATCGTGATCGGCTTCTTCGCTTTCCTGTTTGATTTGATGATGCGCTACCTCGAACGTACCCTCGTGCCATGGAAGGGCAAGGTGTAAGACGTTCCCGGGGAGTGGCGCGCACGCCACAAGTGTTGCGCGCCGCTTCCCTTTTTTTTAACCATTGCCGTGCCGATGTCGAGGCCGGCTCAACGTAACGCCCGGCAACGCCCCTTACTTTTCTCCCAGCGTGTTTTGCCCTCAGGCAACCGCGCCGGGCCGCTGCATTTCCAGATTGACTTATGGCATGCAGCCAACCAGACTGATTTGATGATGTATCGATGCTGCTTGACGGTGTTGCCTATATAAAACAAAGCCGCGCGGCAGGAACCAGCCGCAGCAGGCGAGGGCGCACCGGGCTTCAGAGATTTTCAGGAGACAAAACATGATTAGCGAATCGCATAACAGTACCGGCTTGCAGCACTCGCTGAAGCAACGCCACATGAGCATGATCGCCATCGGCGGCGTGATCGGCGCCGGCCTCTTCGTCGGCAGCGGCGTCATCGCCAAGGCCGCCGGCCCGGCCGCCATCCTTTCCTTCCTGCTCACGGGCGGCCTGGTCGTCCTGATCATGCGCATGCTGGGCGAGTTGGCCTCGTCCCTGCCCGTGGTCGGCTCCTTTTACGAATATGCGCGCCTGGCCTTCGACGACAAGCCGAAAGTGTCAAAATTCCTCGGCTTCATGAGCGGCTGGATGTACTGGTATTTCTGGGTCGTCGTCGTGGCCCTGGAAGCTATCGCCGGCGCCAAGCTGGTCAATTTCTGGCTGCCCGACGTGCCCTCGTGGGCCATCAGCCTGGTCTTGCTCGTCTCGATGACGGTGCTCAACCTGTTCTCGGTAAAAGCCTTCGGCGAATTCGAGTTCTGGTTCGCCTCGATCAAGGTGGTCGCCATCGTCGTCTTCCTGTTCGTCGGCGCCCTGTTCATCACGGGCAGCTTGCCTAACAGCATCCCGACCCTGGGCTTCCTGACCAGCCATGGCGGCTTCATGCCGCACGGCTGGGGGCCTGTATTGAGCGGCGCCGTCGCCGCCACGGCCTTTTATTCGGGCGCCGAAATCGTCACCATCGCCGCCGCCGAAACGTCGGACCCGGCCAAGGCCATCGCCCGCGCCACCAATTCCGTCGTCATGCGCGTGCTGATGTTTTATGTGGGCTCGATGTTCGTCGTCGTCTGCATCGTGCCCTGGGATACGCCGGCCATCGCCACGCCTTTCGTCAGCGCCCTGACGGTCATGAACATTCCGTACGCGGCCCACATCATGAACGCCATCATTTTGACGGCCGTGCTGTCGGCCCTGAATTCCAGCCTGTATGCCTCGTCGCGCATGATCTTCGCGCTGACGCGCCGCGGCGACGCGCCCACGGGCCTGGTCAAGCTGAGCAAGAATGGCGTGCCCGTTCGCGCCATTTTGTTCAGCACCCTGTTCGCCTACTTCGCCATTGCCGTTTCGTATGTGTCGGCCGACCTGGTTTTCCCCTTCATCGTCAATTCCTACGGCATTCTGATCCTGTTCGTCTACCTGCTCATTGCGATATCTCAATTGCGCCTGCGCCGCCGCCTGGAACGCGAATGCCCGGAACGCATCAAGGTGCGCATGTGGCTGTTCCCTTACCTGACGTATTTCACCATCTTCGCCATGCTGGTGATCCTGGGCGCCATGAGCGTGTCGTCCGATACGGAGCAGCGCGTGTCGTTCTGGTTCGGCTTGTTGAGCGTGGTCATCATGAGCGTCATGTACTACATCAAGAAACTGGTCAATGACGACCGCAACGGCGGTGCCTCCGCCGACACCAAAGTGGAGCTCAAACATGTCTGACACGACCTTGTTGCCTGCAGGACGGCGCCGCTTCCTGCGTCAGACGGCCGCCCTGGGCGCCGCCGCCGTGGCGGGACCGGCGCTTGCCGCCTCCGCTTCCGCTACCTTGCCGTTTGAAAATGGCGAGCGCGAACTGGTGGCTTTCCCGCAAAAGCGCCCGCTGATCCTGCTGACCAGCCGCCCGCCCCAGCTGGAAACGCCGTTCAGCGTCTTCAATGAAGGCGCGATTACCCCCAACGACGCGTTTTTCGTGCGCTACCACTGGAGCGGCTTGCCGACCAGCATAGATGGCGGCAGCTATCGCTTGCGCATCGCCGGCCTCGTGAAAACGCCGCTGGAATTGTCGCTGGCGCAGCTGAAACAGCTGGCCGATCCCGTGGATGTGGTGGCCGTGACGCAATGTTCGGGCAACAGCCGCGGCTTCTTTAGCCCGCGCGCCAACGGCGGGCAGCTGGGCAATGGCGCCATGGGCAATGCCCGCTGGACGGGCATCCCCCTGAAAACCGTGCTGGAAAAGGCCGGCATCGCGGCCAGTGCCGTGCAAGTGGCCTTCAACGGCCTGGAAACGCCGCCCGTGGGCGACGGTCCCGACTTCCAGAAAGCCTTGTCCGTCGAGCACATCATGGCCGGCGACGTGCTGCTGGCCTGGGCCATGAATGGCGAGGACATTCCTTTCCTCAACGGCTATCCGCTGCGCCTGATCGTGCCGGGCTACTACGGCACCTACTGGGTCAAGCACCTGAGCGACATCACGGTGCTCGACAAGCCCTTCGACGGCTTCTGGATGAGCACGGGCTACCGCATCCCCGACAACGGGTCCGGCTTCATCGAGCCGGGCACGCCCGTGGGCAAGACGACGCCGATCAGCCGCCTGAACGTGCGCTCCTTCATTACCAGCGTGCAAGATGGCGCGCAAGTGAAGGCGGGGCGCGACCTGGCGCTGCGCGGCATCGCCTTCGATGGCGGGCAGGGCATCAGCGAGGTGACCGTGTCGGTGGACGGCGGCCAGACGTGGCAGGAAGCGAAGCTGGGCAAGGACCTGGGGCGCTTCTCGTTCCGCGAGTGGACCATGCTCATGAAGGCGCCGCGCAAGGGCAGGCACGTGCTGATGGTGCGCGCCGTCAACCGCATCGGCCAGAGCCAGCCCATGAAAGCCCTGTGGAATCCCATGGGTTATATGCGCAACGTGGTGGAAACCACGCGCATCGACGCAGTGTGAGGAGAATGCCATGCTGACAAGAACACTCGCCGCCGCCGTGACCCTGATGCTTGCCGGCAGCGCCGGCGCGCTGGAAATCCATTTGCCACCGGAAACGGCCACGTATAAACCCAGCGATTTGCCCGGCTACCAGCTGGTGCAGCGCAACTGCATGACCTGTCACGCGGCCCAGTATGCGTCGAGCCAGCCGCCCGCCTCGCCGCGCGCCTACTGGGAAGCGACCGTCAAGAAGATGAAAAAGCCGTTCGGCGCGCAGTTTGACGACGCGGACATGCCGGCCATGGTCGACTACCTGGTGAAAACCTATGGCGCGGAGCGGGGCGCCGCAGCGCCTGCCGCTTTAGTGAAGCCCGCCGCGGCCGCTGTCGTGGCCGCCAGCGGCAAGGATGCGAAAACCTTGCTGGCAGCCAATGGCTGCATGGCTTGCCACGCCATCGAGCAGAAGGTGGTCGGCCCCGGCTTTGCCGAGGTGGCCGCCCGCTACAAGGGCCAGGACGGCGCCGCCGCCGTGGCGGCGAATATCCGCAGCGGCGGCGCCGGCAAATGGGGACCCGTGCCCATGCCGCCGTTCAGCCAGCTCAGCGTAGCCGACGCGGCCACGCTGGCCAAATATGTGCTGTCCAGGTAACGCCCGGCCAGCCCGGCCGCATCGCTGATCTTCTCTTCCTTTCCGCCAGCGTCCGCCACGTCAGCCCCCGGGTCCGACGTGGCGGACGCCCGCCGCGCCGGTTTTCCTCACTGCGATCCATACAGGCTGCCCCTCCCCCGCGTGGCGTCGCCGCAATGAGTTTTCAATAATATTATTTATCTATTGATAATTCGTTTTTGCAAGAATGTGACGTGCCAATGAGCAATAAAAAAGTGTGTCACGCGAGGCGGATCTGCGTATGTAAAAAATAACATTGTTTTGTATTGTGCTAATGCCAATATCTTGTCTGCTTTGCCGGCGGGTGGCGTGCTGGGAATACCATGTTGATAGTGTTTATATATTAACGTTGTTGTTATTGAGCAACGATGTTTTTCGTGGGAAGGCGCATTTTGTCGGCATTTTACGGGTTTTGCCGTGATTGCAGTCGAGGCTGCACCAATGTGGTGAGCGAGGCCATCAGGCAGGTATTTTCTCGTCCGATGAAGGGCTAAAATGGATCAATGTTGCTGAAGGGAATTTAATTTTTCGATTGTCATCGTATTTAACAATGATATCAAAAAATACTGCTTTTCAGCTCTTGTATTCCCCCGTCATTGCAGCCGCTGGCGGCGAGCATGGGCGCGGGCGCGCTGCCAGAAAGGACGACCTTGAACACCAAATTACTTCCCCTGACCCTGCTGCTTCTGATCCAGACCGCCTGGGCCGTCGATCCCCCCGGCGCCGGCAGCCAGCTGCAGCAGATTCCCGCCGCGCCCCAGTTGCCGAAAACGCCGCCGGCCATCCGCGTGCAGCAGGGCAACGTGCCGGCCGCCACGGTGGGCGACGCCACGCGCATCACCGTGCAGCGCCTGCGCATCACGGCGCCGCCCGTGTTTGCCGAAAGCGAGCTGGTCGCCGCCACGGGTTTTGTCCCCGGCAGCGAGCTGACCCTGGGCGAATTGCGCGCCATGGCGTCAAGAATTGCCAGCTATTACCAGAACCGCGGCTACTTCCTTGCGCAGGCCTATCTGCCGGCGCAGGATATCGAGGATGGCGTCGTCGCCATCGACGTGCTGCCGGGGCAATATGGCCAGGTGCAGCTGCGCAACCAGAGCAAGCTGTCCGACGGCCTGGCCGGCACCATATTGGCCGGTCTCGACGGGCAGGTGATCGCCACGCCGCCGCTGGAACGGCGCTTGCTGCTGTTGTCGGATTTGCCGGGCGTGCAGGTGAGCTCGACCCTGGCGCCGGGGGCGTCCTTGGGCGCGTCCGACCTGATCGTCGACGTGCAGCCCGGTTCGCGTTTCAACGGCAGCATCGACCTCGATAACCAGGGCAATCGCTACACGGGCCGCAACCGCATCGGCGCCACCCTGAACATCAATGAACTGGCCGGCCTCGGCGACGTGGCCACCGTGCGCGCGTTTACCTCGGCCGACGGCCTGAACTATGCCCGCCTGGCCTACCAGGGGCAGGCGGGTCTGCTGCGCCTGGGCGGCGCCTACACGTATATGGATTACAAACTGGGCAAGGAATTTGCCGTGCTTGACGCCAAGGGCACGGCGAAGATCGCCAGCGCCTACGGCAGTTATCCGCTGATCCGCTCGCGCAGCAACAACCTGTATGCGCAAGTGAGCTACGACGACAAGAAATTCCAGGACCGCACGGAATCGACGGGCAGCGTCAACGACAAGACGGCCAGGGTGTGGATGCTGAACCTGAATGGCGACAGCCGCGATGGCTGGGGCGGCGGCGGCGCGAGCACCTATTCCATCACTTTTACCACGGGCAAGATCGGCATCGGGACGCCGCTGGCGCTGCTGATCGACCAGCTGACGGTGAACAGCAATGGCCACTTCCATAAACTCAGCTTCAATGCGGCCCGCGTGCAAAGCCTGGGCGACGAGACGAGCTTGTTCGGCGTGCTCAGCGGCCAGGCAGCGTCGAAAAACCTCGATGTCTCCGAAAAGATGGGCCTGGGCGGCGTAGGCGGCGTGCGCGCCTATCCGGGCGGCGAGGCGTATGGCGACCAGGGCTATGTGCTGAACCTGGAGCTGCGCCGCAACGTGACGGCGTTCGCGGCCTTCCCGGGCCAGCTGCAGGTGCTGGCCTTTGCCGACACGGGTACCGTCAGGCTGAACCGCGACGCCTGGAGCGCCGGCGAGAACCGCCGCACCCTGAGCGGCGCCGGCGTGGGCGTGACGTGGGCGGGCGCCAATGCGCTTGTCCTGAAGGCGTATTACGCGCACAAGCTGGGCAGCGCCAAGGCGACCTCGGCACCCGATGCGGCAGGCCGTTTCTGGCTGCAAGCCATTAAATACTTCTAATTAAGACACGTTAATACAATCAGGACACTGCCATGAACCGCATCTACCGCTCCATCTGGAACCAGGCTACCGGCGCCTACGCCGCCGTTTCCGAAAACGTCAAATCCGCCGGCAAGCGCTCGCTGCCCGGCGGCAGCGGTGGCGGGGCGCATTTTGCCTTGACCGGCATGGCGGCGGCCCTGATGCTCGGCTATGGCTCGCTGGCCCTGGCGGGGCCGGCGGGCGGCACGCTGGTGGCGGGCCAGGCGACGATCGACGGCGCGCCGGGCGCCACGGTGATCAGGCAGGGCAGCCAGAACGCCGTGATCAACTGGGCCAGTTTCAATATCGGCAAGGGCGAGTCGGTGCAGTTCCAGCAGCCCAACAGCAATGCGGTGGCCCTGAACCGCGTGCTGGGCGGCGACGGCACTACCATCCTGGGCAACTTGTCGGCCAACGGCAAGGTGTTCATCGTCAATCCGAACGGCATCCTGTTCGGCCAGGGCGCGTCCGTAAACACGGCCGGCCTGGTGGCGTCCACCCTGGACGTCAGCAACGCCGACTTCATGGCGGGCAAGTACCAGTTTTCCGGCAATGGCACGGGGAAAGTCCTGAACCAGGGCAGCATCAGCGCGCCGGGCGGCTACGTGGCCCTGCTGGGCGCGCACGTCACGAACGAGGGCACGATCACGGCGCGCCTGGGCTCGGTAGCCCTGGCGGCCGGCAAGGCGATCACGCTGGACGTGGCCGGCGACGGCTTGCTCAATGTGGCCGTCAACACAGGCGCCGTGGGCGCTTTGGTCAGCAATGGCGGCCTGATACAGGCCGACGGCGGCAGCGTGGTGCTCACGGCCAAGGCGGCGGGCGACTTGCTGAAAACCGCCGTCAACAACACGGGCGTGATCGAGGCGCACACGATAGCCACGCGCGGCGGCACGATCAAATTGCTCGGTGACATGCAAAGCGGCACGGTGCACGCGGCCGGCACGCTGGACGCCGGCGCGCCCGACGGCGGCAATGGCGGCTTCATCGATACTTCGGCCGCGCACGTCAAGATCGGCGATGCGCTGAAGGTGACGACGGCATCGAGCAAGGGCCTGGCCGGCACCTGGCTGATCGACCCGAGCGACTTCAATATCGCCGTTTCCGGCGGCGACATGACGGGCGCTTTCCTGAGCAACTCCTTGAAATCGGGCAATGTGCAGATCCAGAGCGTGTCGGGCGGCAGCGGCACGCAGGGCAACATCAACGTCAACGACAACGTCAACTGGACCGCCAACAAGCTGACCCTGACGGCGCAGAACAATATCAACATCAACAAGGCCATGCGCGGCGCGGGCACGGCCAGCCTGGCGCTCGAATACGGCCAGAGCGGGGTCGCCGCCGGCAACCTGTCGACGTACAACGTCAAGGCCGAGGTGGATTTGCCATCAGGCAATAACTTCAGCACCAAGCTGGGCAGCAATGGCGGCGTGACCGTGTATCAGGTGATCAACAGCCTGGGCGCCTTCAACAGCACCAGCGGCAGCGACGTGCAGGGCATGCAGGGCAATTTGTCCGGCAAGTACGTGCTGGGCAGCAACATCGATGCGCGCGGCACCTCCGGCTGGGATGGCGGCAGGGGATTTGCGCCCATCGGCAGCGATGCGGCGCCTTTCACGGGCACGCTCGACGGCCTGGGCCATGAAATCGTGGGGTTGACGATCAGCCGCCCTGACGTGCCCGTCGGCATGTTCGGCAGTATCGGTGCCGCTGGTGCCGTGCGCAATCTGGGTTTGAGCAATGTCAACATTGCGGGGTCGGCAGCGACCTATGGCGCCAGCTACGCGGGCATAGGCGCGCTGGCTGCCGCCAATAATGGCAAGATCGATAACGTGTATAGCAGTGGTGCCGTGAGCGGCTCCGGCTATGTCAATCTGGGCGGACTGGTGGGCATCAATGCAGGCACGATCAGCAATAGCCGCGTCTCCGGCACGGTCGTCTCCGCGGGCGATCCCGGGCCGGGCGGCTACGGCGCGGCAGGCGGCTTTGTGGGCCTCAATGCCGTAGGCGGCTTGATCAAGAACAGTTCCAGCTCCGCCACCACCAGCTCCACGCGCTACGTGGCGGCCGGGCTGGTGGTCACCAACTCCGGTGCGATCAACGATAGCTATGCGACGGGCACCGTGAACGCAGGAGCCAACTATGGCGGCGGCCTGGTCAGCTTTAACAATGGCAGTATCAGCAATAGTTACGCGACCGGCGCGATGAACGCCTCGGGCAGTGCCGGCGGCCTGGTGGGGACCAATAACAGCGGCAGCGCGACCATCAGCAATAGCTACGCGACGGGCAAGGTCACCTCCACCGGCGGCTATGTCGGCGGCCTGGTGGGCCTGTTGCGCGGAACCTTGAGCAACAGCTATGCGACGGGCGACGTGCAGACCACCGGGCTGGCCGGCGGCGTGGTCGGCTACAACGTGGGCGGCACCATCACGAATGTCTATACCACCGGTAAGGTGACGGGCGGCGGCGCCAGCGTGGGCGCCATTGTCGGCGAGCACAATTCGGGCTCCGTCAACCGCGCCTATTTTGACAGCACGATCAATTCCGGCCTCAATGGCATCGGCCAGAGCTTCAATGGCGCCACCTCGAATGCGCAAGGGCTGAGCACGGCGCAGATGCTGGTATCGAGCAACTATGTGGGGTTCAATTTCACGACCACGGGCGGCGCCACCGGCAATAATTGGGTGGCGGTCAGCGCCGACGGCACGCTCAATGGCGCTGCCGGCACGCGCCCCATGCTGGCGTCGGAGTGGTCAAATACCATCAATTCCGCGCACCAGCTGCAATTGATGGCGATGAACAAGACTGCCAGCTACACCCTGGGCAGCAGCTTCAGCGCCGCCACGACGGCGGCCAATGGCCAGGATATCTGGGGAACCACGGGCTTCATCCCCGTCGGCACGGCAGGTTCGGCCTTCACGGGCAGCCTCGACGGCACCGGCCATATCATTTCCAGCCTGACCATTGCCAAGGCGGGCGTGAACAACGTGGGCCTGTTCGGCGCCATCGGCAGCGGGGGCGTGGTGGCGAATGTGGGCTTGTCCGGCGGCAGCGTGACCGGAGGGACGAATGTGGGCGCCCTGGCCGGCAGCAATGCCGGCACGATCAGCGGCAGCTTTGCCACCGGCGGCGTGACGAGCACGTCCACCGGAGGCGGCCTGGTGGGCAGCAATACGGGCACGGTGGTGGACAGCTATGCCAGCGGGACCGTGAGCGGCACCAGCATCGTCGGCGGCCTCGTCGGCAGCAATGGCGGCAGCATCGCCAACAGCTATGCGAATGGCGGCGTAAGCGGTTCCGGCAGCGTGGGCGGCCTGGTGGGCGCCAGTACGGGCAGCGCCACGGGCAGCTATTGGGACACGACGGCCAGCGGCCAGGCGAATAGTATGGGCGGTACGGCCATGACGACGGCGCAGCTGAAAAACCTGTCGAATTACACGGGCGCCGGCTGGGAACTGGCGCAGATGTGGGTGGTCTACGACGGCCAGAGCGCGCCTTTCCTGCGCTCGTTCATGAAGCAGATCGCCGTGCGCGTTTCCTACGACAGCAAGGTGTATGACGGCGTGGCCTACGCAGGCGGCAGCAATAGCGTCACGTATTCGAACACGGTGGCAGGCGCCAGTCTGCTGGGCACGCCCGTGTATGCGGGCAATGCCGCCGGCGCCGTCAATGCGGGCACCTATGGCGTGTCGGCCAGCGGCCTGTACGCTTCGGGCGGCCAGTCCGGCTACGCCATCAGCTATATCGATGGCGGCCTGGTGATCACGCCCAAGTCCGTCACCCTGAGCGGCGCGGCGGTAGGGGACAAAGTGTACGACGGCACCACCGTGGCCGCCATCAGCGGCACGCTGAACGGCGTGCTGGCGGGCGACCTGGCCAATGTCAGTTCGACCGTGAATGGCACGTTTGCCAGCAAGAATGCCGGCAACGGCATCGCCGTGACGGTCAACGCGGCCCTGGGCGGCAGCGCCGGGGGCAACTATGCGCTGGTGCCGGTGAACGGCTTGACGGGCAATATCAGCAAGGCCACCATCAGCGGCGTGAGCGGCATTGTTGCTGGAAACAAAGTGTATGACGGCACTGCCACGGCCAGCCTGAACACGGCAGGCGCCACGTTTGCGGGCATGATCGGTGGCGACAGCCTGAGCGTGTCGGGCGCCAGCGGCAGTTTTGCCGACAAGAACGCGGGCACAGGCAAGACGGTCAGCATCAGCGGCATCGCGCTGGGCGGCACGGATGCCGGCAACTACAATTTGACCGGCACCACGGCCAGCAGCAGCGCCGACATTAGCAAGGCCACCATCAGCRGYGTGACCGGTATCGTTGCCGGAAATAAAGTGTACGACGGCGGCACGGCCGCCAGCCTGAACATGGCTGGGGCGTCGTTCACGGGCATGGTGGGCGGCGACAACCTGACGGTCTCGGGCGCCAGCGGCACGCCTGAACATGGCTGGGGCGTCGTTCACGGGCATGGTGGGCGGCGACAACCTGACGGTCTCGGGCGCCAGCGGCAGCTTTGCCGACAAAAACGCGGGCAATGGCAAGACGGTCAATATCAGCGGCATGGTCCTGGGCGGCACGGACGCTGGGAATTATGATTTTACCAATGCCACGGCCAGCAGCACGGCCAATATCAGCAAGGCCACCATCAGCGGCGTGAGCGGCATTGTTGCTGGAAACAAAGTGTATGACGGCAGCACGGCCGCCAGCCTGGATGCGGCGGGCGCCACGTTTGCGGGCATGATCGGTGGCGACAGCCTGACGGTCTCGGGCGCCAGCGGCAGCTTTGCCGACAAGAACGCGGGCACAGGCAAGACGGTCAGCATCAGCAGCATCGCGCTGGGGGGCACGGATGCCGGCAACTACAATTTGACCGGCACCACGGCCAGCAGCAGCGCCGACATCAGCAAGGCCACCATCAGCRGYGTGACCGGTATCGTTGCCGGAAATAAAGTGTACGACGGCGGCACGGCCGCCAGCCTGAACATGGCTGGGGCGTCGTTCACGGGCATGGTGGGCGGCGACAACCTGACGGTCTCGGGCGCCAGCGGCAAGCCTGAACATGGCTGGGGCGTCGTTCACGGGCATGGTGGGCGGCGACAACCTGACGGTCTCGGGCGCCAGCGGCAGCTTTGCCGACAAAAACGCGGGCAATGGCAAGACGGTCAATATCAGCGGCATGGTCCTGGGCGGCACGGACGCCGGCAATTACAACCTGGCCAGCGACACGGCCAGCAGCAGTGCCAATATCAGCGCCAAGGCGCTGACGCTGACGGGCTTGACTGGCAACAATAAAGTCTACGACGGCACAGCCAGTGCGAACCTGGCCGGCGGCACCCTGAATGGCCTGGTCAATTCGGAAACCCTGGCCTTCACTGTCCAGGGAGCAAGCTACAGCGACAAGAACGCGGGCACGGGCAAGGCCATTACGGTGGGCGGCGTGAGCTTGAGCGACGGCAGCGGCCTGGCCGGCAACTACACGCTGAGTACGCCAAACGGCATGACGGGCGATATCGCGAAGGCAACGATTTCCAGCATTAGCGGTTTGAGCGCCCTGGACAAGATCTATAACGGCAACCTCAACGTCAGCGTCAATCCCGGCCAGGCGGTGATCAACGGCAAGATCGCCGGCGACGATGTGCAATTGTTCAGCGCGAGCGCTGCCTTCACGGATAAAAACGTGGGCAGCAACAAGGCCGTCAATATCACGAATATCACCTTGTCCGGCAGCGATCTGGTCAATTATGACTTCCTCAACAATACGGCCAGCGCCACGGCCAGTATCACGCCCAAGGCCGTCACCCTCTCCGGAGTGACTGCGGGCAATAAAGTCTACGATGGCACGACAGCGGCAGTCTTGTCGGGCGGCACCCTGACCGGCATGGTCGCGGGTGAAACGCTGGGCTTCAGCGGCGGTGTCGGCAGCTTTAGCGACAAGAATGCCGGTACTGGCAAGGTGGTGACCATCAGCGGCGCCAGCTTGCAGGATGGCACTGGACTGGCCAGCAATTACGCCTTCAGCAGTCCCGCCAACGTGAACGCCGACATCAGCAAGGCGACCATCAGCGGCGTGACAAACGTGGGCGTCAACAACAAGACCTATAACGGGCTGGCCGACGCCACGCTGAACGGCGAGGCAACCTTCAATGGCAAGATCGGCAACGATATCCTGACCGTGGCCGGCAACGGCGCCTTCAGCGACAAGAATGCGGGCACGGGCAAGACGGTGGCGGTCAGCGGCATCACCCTCGGCGGCGCCGATGCGGACAACTACAACCTTGCCAGCACGGTTGCCAGCGGCACGGCCAGCATCACGCCGGCGTCCATCAGCGCCATTTCCGGCATCGTGGCGGCAAACAAGGTGTATGACGGCGGCACGGCGGCCAGCCTGAACCTGGCGGGCGCCAGCTTCAATGGCATGCTGGCCGGCGACGTCCTGAGCCTGGCCGGCGGCCCCGTCCTTGGCGCGTTCAGCGACAAGAATGCGGCAACGGGCAAGACCGTGAACATCAGCGGTCTGGGCCTGGCCGGCGCCGATGCGGGCAACTACGTGCTGGCCAGCAGCCTGGCCAGCACCACGGCCGATATCACGCCGGCGGCCCTGACGGTCAGCGCCACCGGCATCAACAAGGTGTACGACGCCAGCACGAACGCCGTCGTTTCCTTGCGCGACAACCGTATCGGCAATGATCAGCTCAATATTGCCAGCAATGGCGCCAGTTTCAGCGACAAGAATGCGGGCGCGGGCAAGACGGTGACGGTGGCGGGCATACGCCTGAGCGGGGCGGATGCGGGCAATTACGTGGTCAACACCACGGCCAGCACCACGGCCACGATCTCGCAGGCACTGCTGACGGTGAAAGTCGACAATGCGGCAAAAGACCAGGGACGTGCCAATCCCGACTTCAGCGCCAGCTACAGCGGCTTGCTCGGCGGCGACACGCTGGCCGCCGAAGTGAGCGGTCAGCTGGCCTTCGGCACGCCGGCGACGACGGCTTCCGCGGCAGGCAATTATCTGATCTCGGCCTCGGGCCAGGCGTCGACCAATTACGCCCTGAATTATGTGGACGGCGTGCTGAAAGTCAATCCGACGGAAGCGCTGCAAAGCGCCGTTGCGAACGTGATCGCGGCTGTTGCCGTGGCGCCGTCGCAGGGCAATATGGTGCAGGCCGACATGATCGTCAGCGGCGAGACGGCGCCAGGCAAGCCTGCCGCCGCGCAGGATGCGCCGCGCGAGGGTGAGAAGGGCGGCTCGGGCAGCGCGCCGCTGGTGCAGCTGGCCGGCAACGTCGTCAGCAATGTCTTGCCAGGCCTGCGCCTGAGCGTGGTGGACAGCGGCTTGCGCTTGCCGGTCGAGGTTTCCGTCGGTACGCGCCAGGATAGCCAGTAAGGCCCGCCGCGTCACCAGATGCCGGCGCCGGAGTGCCGCTTCGTGTTTCGAGGCGGCATTTTCATGCCTTCGCATCGTCGCAACAATTTTACAATGGCTGCATCATCCTTGTTTTCCGTCAGAGGCGCAGCGCTGAACAGAAAGTACAATCGCATGACTTCCCATTTCATCGGCGTGGCCGGCTTGCCCCGCGCGGGCTCCACCCTGCTGTGCCAGCTGCTGGCGCAGCATCCCGAACTGCATTGCGAAGGCAACAGTTCCCCCTTGTGCAACGTCTTGCTGGGCATGCGGCGCATGGTCAGCGACGACGCGTTTTTCCTGTCGCAGCTCGACAGTACCTTCGACGCCAGTTACGGCCACCTGAAAACGGCCATGCAGGGTTTCCTGCGCGGCTGGTACCAGGATTGCGGCAAGCAGGGCGTGGTCGACAAGAACCGCGCCTGGCTGCATTGCGTGGAAATGCTGCTGCAGCTGGCGCCGGAAGCGAAGATCATCGTCTGCTTGCGCGAGCTGGGACAAGTCTACGGCTCCATCGAAGCGCAGCACCAGCGCACCATCCTGGTCGACTTTGTCGACCACCTGGCCGATTTCGACCGCCTGGGCCGGGCCGACATGCTGTTTGCCAAGGACCGCACCATCGGCGCTCCCCTGAGTTCCCTGCATGCCGTGCTGGACCTGCCCGTCGAAGTGCAGCAAAAGCTGTATTTCGTGCGCTTCGAGGACTTGATGGCGCGGCCCGTGGAATGCATGTCCCACCTGTACGCGTGGCTGGGCCTGGCGCCACTCCGGATCGATCCGCACGATCTTGCCGTGGGCATCCAGGAAAGCGATAGCCACTACCGCATGAAATACACGCACCGCCAGCAGGCGGCGATCAGCGCGCCCGGGCAGCATGCGATTCCGCCGCGCATTCAGGCGCAGATCGAAAGCGCCTATGGCTGGTTTTACGACTTGTATTATCCGCAACATCAACGCTTGGCAACGCCATCCGTCTGAAAACGCGTGCGGCAGTGCTAATACCACTTGCCGCGCCATCGCTTGCGCGGTATTGCCGGCAGTTGCCGCAAACGCCGGTTTTTTCGATCCGCTCACTCTTCGCCTGCAGCGCCGTGGCCGCGCCGCCTGAAGTCACTGGTATTGTAAAAAACACCGTTTCATAAAACCACTTGACTACCAATTTTCGGCGCCGCATTCTTGGTGCAGAAAGCCGACGCTTCGCTGCGCTTTCTTTACGTACAACATAAAAAGCTACTTCGATAGTTTTCGTATAACGTTCAGGAGACAATGTGAAGACACGGCAATCACGCCGGCTGGCTACGCCATTCATGGCCGGCCTGCTGGGTAGCGCGCTGCTCGCTTGCGGCGGCAATTCCACCACCGAACCCCCATCGACCCTGCTGGCCGCCGCGGCCGCCAGCGACAATTGCCTGGCCTGGAGCGCCAGCGCCGTCTACACGGCGGGCCAGTGCGCCGTCTACGACGGCAAGGTCTACCGCGCCAAATGGTGGGTGCAGGGCACGGCGCCGAACAACGACCAGTGGGGGCCGTGGAGCCTCGATACCGCCACCCCGACACCCACCCCGACGCCTACCCCGACACCGACGCCCACCCCCACCCCCACCCCGACACCGACACCCACGCCAGGCGGCGTGCCCACCAGGGCCCAGGCCGAGGCCAACGAGGCGGTGCTGACGAACAATGAGTTCTTCCGCAAGGTCAAGGCCTCGATCCGCACCCTGGGCAATGCGGCCGTCGAAGCCGTGCAGCCGGGACTGGCCGGCAATCCCCTGAACGTCAGGCGCGTCGAGCGCCTGCTGCCGGCGGCAAAGTGGGATTACTATTTTGCCGCGCGCGATACGAGCTACACCTACCAGCGCTTCCTGCAGGCCGTGGCCAAGTTTCCCGCCGTGTGCGACGACTACAGCGACGGGCGCAATGCGGACGCCATCTGCCGCCACAGCCTGGCCACCATGTTTGCCCATTTCGGGCAGGAAACGGGCGACCACAACGCCAGCAGCCCGCTGCCGCAATGGCGCCAGGGCTTGAAGTATTTGCGCGAGCTGGGCTGCGATGAAACGGGCGCCGGCTGCGGCTACAACATCGAGTGCGCGGATCCCGTCTTCAACAAGGTATGGACGTGCGGCAAGAATGCCGACGGCAGCTTCAAGAAGTATTTCGGCCGCGGCGCCAAGCAGCTGTCCTACAACTACAACTATGGGCCGTTTTCGCAAGCCATGCATGACGGCGATCAATCGGTGCTGCTGAAAAATCCGGACCTCGTCGCCTCGACCTGGCTGAACCTGGCCTCGGCCACCTTCTTCTTTGTCTATCCGCAACCGCCGAAACCGTCGATGCTGCACGTGCTCGACGGCACCTGGGTGCCGAACGCGGCCGACGTGACGGCAGGGGCGGGCAACAATTTCGCCACCACCATCATGATCATCAACGCCGAATGCGGGCAGGGCACGGAAAAGCAGGCCGCGCAAAACCGCATCGATTACTACAAGCAGTTTGCCGCCGACATGGGCTGGGATTATTCCGGCGAGCAATTGTCCTGCGCCAACATGCAACGCTTCACCCCGGCCAGTTCCGCCGCCTACAACATTTATTGGGAAAAGAACTGGAGCGCCGGGGGCGACAACCAATGCCAGCTGGTCAGCTATCAGACGCCGTACAGCGCCTTGATCGCCGGAAACTACGTGAAATGCGTGGAAGCCAACTGGAATGTGAAATTGCAGTAAAGCAAGTGCAAGACAGCCGGCCAGGGATAACAGTTGACAAGAGCCCCTGCAGGGGCCTGCAACAGCGCTCGATGTACAACCATAACGGAGACCAATATCACATGAAATCGAATGCATTATTGATGGCCTTGCTCAGCGGCGTGCTCGCCGCTTGCGGCGGCGGCCAGGAAGGCACGACGGCCACGCCGAACACCCTGCTCGCCGCCGTCGAGGCGTGCGCCGTCTGGGATGCCGCCACCGTCTACACGGGCGGCCAGTGCGTGCTCTACCAGGGCGTCAGCTACAAGGCCAAGTGGTGGACGCAGGGCAATGTCCCCAGCGCCGCCGACCAGTGGGGCCCATGGGCCGTGATCGATACGCCAACGCCAACGCCAACGCCAACGCCAACGCCGACGCCGACGCCGACGCCAACGCCAACGCCAACGCCAACGCCAACGCCAACCCCGACCCCGACGCCAACCCCGACGCCGACGCCGACGCCGACGCCGACGCCGACGCCCACCCCTACGGCCTGTCGTCCGGACGGCCTGATCTCGGCCGTGCCGAATGTGCCGTATTGCAAGGTCTATGACGCGAACGGCCGTGAAGTGCTGGGCAACGGCTTGAACCGGCGCATCGTCGGCTATTTCGCCAGCTGGCGCACGGGCGTCGATGGCAGCCCGACTTACCTCGTGAATAACCTGCCGTGGGACAAGATCACCCACCTGAACTATGCATTCGCCTCCGTCGACCCGGCCACGTCGAAAATCGCCATCGGCAGCGGCGCGGCCAATCCCGATACGGGCCTGACGTGGCCCAACGTGCCGGCCGCGGCCATGGACCCGTCCCTGCCGTACAAGGGCCATTTCAACTTGCTGGCGCAGTACAAGAAAAAGTATCCTGGCGTCAAACTGATGATTTCCGTGGGCGGCTGGGCCGGCAGCGGCGGCTTTTATTCGGCCACGACGAATGCGGACGGCAGCGTGAATACGGCCGGCATCAACACCCTGGCCGATTCCATGGTGGCCTTCGTGCGCCAGTACAACTTCTTCGATGGCGTCGACGTTGATTACGAGCACCCGACGACCAACAACGAGGCGGGCAATCCGATCGACTTCCCCGCGTCGAAACCGCGGCTGGCCGGCCTGATGACGAGCTACAACGTGCTGCTGAAAGTGTTGCGCCAGAAGCTCGACGAAGCGGCCGTGCAGGACAACAAATACTATCTGCTGACCATCGCCGGTTCCGCTTCGGGCTGGGTCTTGCGGGGCGAGGAAAACATGTCGGGGTTGAAATACCTCGATTACGCCAGCCTGATGTCATACGACTTGCACGGCGCGTGGAACCAGTATGTGGGGCCGAACGCGGCGCTGTTTGACGACGGCAACGATGGCGAGTTGCGTGCCGGCAATGCCTACCAGTACCAGAACATCGGTTACCTGAATACGGACTGGGCCTACCGCTACTACCGGGGCGCCTTGCAGGCGGGGCGCATCAATATCGGCGTGCCGTTCTACACGCGGGGCTGGAAGGATGTGACGGGCGGCACCAACGGCCTGTGGGGCACGACGCCGCTGATCAGTTCCACCGTCACCTGCGCCGGCACCAAGACGTGCGGCACGGGCGCCACCGGCATCGACAACGTGTGGTTCGACCTCGATTCTCAGGGCAAGCCGACGCCGGGTGGCGGCAACCCCATCTGGCATGCGCTGAACTTGCAAAACGGCATAGTGCCTAGCTACCTCGACGCCTATAAAGTCACGGACAAGGCGCTGGTGGGCAGCTATGTGCCGTACTACAGCAGTACCATGGTGGCGCCGTGGCTGTGGAATGCGACTAAAAAAGTATTCATTTCGACGGAAACCACGCAATCGATCGCGGCCAAGGCCCAGTACATCGTCAACAACAATATCGGCGGCGTGATGATCTGGGAAATGGGGGGCGACTATGCCTGGGATGCCACGCGCAATGGCGGCAAGGGCGAGTATTTCATGGGCACCACCCTGACGGACGTGCTGTACCAGGCCTTCCGCACGGCTGGCGCGTATGGCAACAAGCGCGCCGAGATCGCCATGCCGGCCACGGCGGCCAACGTCAGCATCACCCTGGGCGGCTGGAAGCTGGGCGACAACAACTATCCGATCAACCCGGTGATGACGGTGAAGAACAACACCGCGTCGACCTTGCCGGGCGGCACCGTGGTGGAGTTCGACTATCCCGTCTCGGCGCCGTCGGACATGAGCGACCAGTCGGGCTTCGGCTTGACGGTGATCAATGCCGGTTACACGGGACCGAACAATATCGGCGGCTTCACGAAGAACTACAACCGGGCCCGCTTTGCGATTCCCGCCTGGCAATCGCTGGCGCCGGGCGGCTCCGTGGCGCTGACCCTGAACTACCGCCTGCCGATCTCGGGACCGGCCAACTACACGGTCACGGTGGGCGGCACCAAGTATGCGCTGACGCAGGAGTATCCGGAACTGCCGGTGGCCTTGCCCTAAGTTGCTAATGCCATAAAGTAAAAGGGCGGAACCGCGGTGCCGCCCTTTTTTCGGGGTCAGACCCGACGGGGTACTGTTGCCCAATGGGTAACAGTCCGATCACGCAGTGACCGACCCCGGCGTGCTTCCGGGTTTAGCTTAGAACCAGGTTTCCACCTGGAAACCGTACGACGTGCCGCTGGTATTGTTGTTGTACACGGGACCGGAGTTGTTCGAGGCGTTGACCGAGGCGGTGGCCGCATCGTTCCATTTGCCATAGGTCACGAAAGCGCGCAGTTCAGGACGCGACCACAGGCCGGGACCGGCCGAGATCGTCGGCGCGATGGTCAGCTTGGTCAGGCGCTTGGCCGGCAGGCCGCCCGCCTGCCGCCCGCCT
>NZ_NEGZ01000083.1 GCF_002127585.1 Janthinobacterium sp. GW458P | reverse complement strand
CGCGCCGCCCCATGCCGCCCCGCTACCAGGCGAATCCGGCACGCCGGCCGCCGCGCCCCGCCGCGCCGTCCCTGCCTTACCTGCCGCCGCGCTACCGGGGCTGGGGCGGCTATGCGCCCATCTACCCGGCCCTCTATCCGCCCGTTTATCCCGTGCCGCAACCGGCGTTCGACGATCAGCAGGGAGCGGACCAGGACCAGGGCGCGGACCAGGGGCAGGACGATGACCAGCAGCAGGGCGAGATCCCGCCAACCCTGGCCGGCACCATGGGCCGGGTGCCGGAAGCGGCCGCCCTGAATTACCTGGCGCTGGGGACGCTGGCCAACGCCTTGCGCGACCCGAATGGCCGGGGGCCGGGCCTGTACGTGATCGAATTCGATGCGGGCGGGCGGCGCCGCGCCTACAGCGGCCAGACGGACGACCTGCACCGGCGCCTGCTGCAGCACCGGCTGTGCGGCCAGATGATGGGGGTGGACCTGAGCGGGCACCAGGTGTACGTGGCGCCCCTGTCCTCGGCGGCGCAGCGGCGCCGCATCGAACAGCGCATCCACGACGACATGTTCGCCAACCAGCGCGGCGTGCTGACCAACCAGCGGCGCGAACTGGAACTGGCCGTGCTCGGTGAAATGTGGACCTAGACCACTCTGAAGGAGAGCATCATGCACCAACTCGAATGCGCATGCGCGCAATGCCGGCAGCGGGCCGGCGCCGCGTTTGACGTGCTGGAATTCGGCCAGGACTGGCCCGGCAAGGGCGCGGCGCCGGCCGTCTTCGGCGAAGAGGAAGAATTGCAGCTGGCCATGGAATTGCTGGAAGTGTCCAGCGAGCAAGAACTCGAGCAATTTCTCGGCAATGTCTTCAAGAGCGTGTGGAAGGGCGTCAAGAAGGTCGGGTCCAGCATCGCCAAGGTGGCCAAGCCCCTGGGCGGCGCCTTGAAGGCCGTGGCCAAGACGGCCTTGCCCTTTGTCGGCGGCGCGCTGGGCTCGATGATACCGATACCGGGCGTGGGCACGGCGCTCGGTTCGGCGCTGGGGCGCGCGGCCAGCAGTGCGCTGGAGCTGGAAATGGAAGCCGAGGCGCCGGCTGACCGCGAACTGGAGATGGCGCGCCGCTTCGTGCGCATCGCGGGACAGGCGGCGCGCCTGGCGGCCGACGGCGACGGCAGTGCGCGCGCCGTGGAGCGTGCGCTGACGCGGGCCTTGCACCAGCAGTTGCCGCATTTCCGCTCGCCTGCGCCGCAGCAGGAAGATGAAAGCGGGCGCTGGCGCCGGCGCGGCAACCGCATCGTCGTGATGGGCGACTGGAACTGAGCGCAGGGAGGCGGGCATGGCGCTGGTCATCGATAGTCACTGCCATGCGGGGCCGGGCGACGGCTTGAGCGGGCCGTGGGACAGCGATGCGCCGCTGGACGCCTATCTGCGCCGCGCGCGGGCGGCCGGCATCGCCCGCAGCGTGCTGTTCGCCGCCTTTCACTCCGATTACGCGATCGCCAACCACGGCGTGGCGCGCCTGGTCGCGTCCGATATGCGGCGGTTTTACGGTTTTGCCTTCGTGCACGCGCGGCGCGACCGGGGCCGCATCATGGACCTGGTGCGCACTGCCGTCGAGCGCTACGGTTTCGTCGGCATCAAGGCGCACCGCCTGGACGCGCGCATCAGCGGCGAAATCTGCGACGCGGCCCGCTTCTTCGGCTTGCCCGTGCTGTACGACCCGGCCGGCGAGGTGGCGGTGGCCGAGCTGCTGGCGCAGCAGTATCCGGACGTCGATTTCATCCTGCCCCACCTGGGCAGCTTCGGCGACGACTGGGCGGCGCAGCTGGCGCTGATCGACCATCTTGTTCGTCACGCGAACATTTACACGGACAGTTCCGGCGTGCGCCGCTTCGACTTGCTGGAACAGGCCGTGCGCCGCGCCGGGCCGCACAAGGTCTTGTTCGGCTCGGACGGCCCGTGGCTGCATCCGGGGCTGGAAGTGCACAAGATACGCTTGCTGGGCCTGCCGCCGGCCGATGCGGCGCTCATCCTGGGCGGCAATTTCCTGCGCCTGGCGGGGCAGGCTTGATTTGCCTCAAAACGCGGCCAGCGAGGCGGGCGTAGCGGCCGCAGCCGCTTGCGCCGCGCAGATGGCCGCCTTGCGGCGTATCTGCAGGGCGCGGTCCGTCACGCCCAGGCGGGCGGCGGCGCGCTGATTGTTGCCGTGTTCCTCCGCCAGCACGAGGCGGATGGCCATGTCCGTGGCGCAGCGCGTGATCTGCGACAGGTTCATGCCCAGATGCAGGGCGCGCCGCACGGCCGCCTCGAAATGCTGGTCGGGCCAGTGCGGCGCCAGCAGCCGTTCCTCATGCGGCAGGGCGCCGATGGTGATGGGGCCGGGGCCGCAATGGCGGTGCCAGATGCGCGTGACGGTCTGGCGCAGCTCGCGCACATTGCCCGGATAGTCGCGCAGCAGCAGGTATTCGC
Source organism: Janthinobacterium sp. GW458P (assembly GCF_002127585.1). Taxonomy (GTDB): domain Bacteria; phylum Pseudomonadota; class Gammaproteobacteria; order Burkholderiales; family Burkholderiaceae_D; genus Janthinobacterium. Next base: position 14,538 of record NZ_NEGZ01000083.1, on the reverse strand, counting down.
GCACGGCCGCGTCGAGCGGGGGCGGCGGCTGCTGCGCCAGCTCGGCCAGGAAATGCCTGGCCAGCGGCAGGATGTCGTCCTGCCGCTCGCGCAATGGCGGCGTCTGGCAACGCCAGCCGGCGATGCGGTAATACAGGTCGGCGCGGAAGGCGCCGCGCGCCACTTCGTTCTCCAGCTCGCGGTTGGTGGCGCAGACGAGGCGAAATTGCGTGGGCTGCCAGGTATTGCCGCCCACGCGCTTGTATTTGCGCTCCTGGATGGCGCGCAGCAGCTGCGCCTGCAGCGGCAGCGGCAATTCGCCCACTTCGTCGAGAAACAGCACGCCGCCGTCGGCCAGGGCGAAGGCGCCGTCGCGGGCGGCCGCCGCGCCCGTAAACGCGCCCCGTTCATGGCCGAACAGTTCGCTGCCGGCCAGCTCCGGCGACAGGGTGGCGCAGTCAAGGATGGTGAAGTCGCCGCTGCGGTTGCCGACGCGGTGGACCAGCTGCGCCAATAAATCCTTGCCCGTGCCCGTCTCGCCCGTGATCAGTACCGGGGCCTGGCTGAAGGCGGCCATCTCCACCACGCGGTGCAGCAAGCCGCGCCAGGCCGCGCTGTCGCCCACCAGGTGCTGGCGCACGGCGTTGGACGCCAGCAGCTGCGCCACGGCCTGCCAGCGCTGCAGCCGCGCCAGCACCTGGCCCGCATTGACGGCGCCGTCCGGCCACGGCAGCACGTCGAGCGCCCCGGCGGCCATCAGGGCGCGCTTTTGCGCGCAGCTGGGGGGCTGGCCGCAGGCGGCTATGGCCAGCACGCGCGCCTGCTGGCACAGCAATGGAAGCTGGCGCAGCACGTCTGCATCGGCCTGTGAAAACAGCACGATGCCGTCTTCCCCGTCGGAACGCCGTACCAGGGTGACCTGAGCCTGCTTCAAGGCCGCAATCAGCAAGGCGCCACTGCCAGCCGCCGCCTGCTGCACCACTTCCAGCCAGACCTTGAGCGCCATTGCAAGCCATCCACAGGTGTCCGCATGCACGAGTGGCTCATCTTAAAAGCCCGCCACCCCAGCCGTTTGATCTGGCGCAAGCGTGCGCGGTGCTTCATCAAATGTAAAACGCCGCCTGATGCGCATCAGGCGGAGCTATTTTTATGAAGTTCAACGAACGTCACGACGGTTCATCCCATCGTCGCGACGCGCAGCAGAGTGAATGTCGCCCGTCTTAACGCCGCCACCCCAGCCGTTTGATCTGGCGCAAGCGTGCGCGGTGCTTCATCAAATGCAAAACGCCGCCTGATGCGCATCAGGCGGCGCTATTTTTATGAAGTTCAACGAACGTCACGACGGTTCATCCCATCGTCGCGAGCGGAAGCGAATTGTGGCCGAGAAGCGCAGCCGTACTTTGGTACGGTGAGCATCGCCGGCCGCAAGTCGCGCCGCGCAGCAGAGTGAATGTCGCCCGACTTAACGCCGCCACCCCAGCCGTTTGATCTGGCGCAAGCGTGCGCGGTGCTTCATCAAATGCAATTTATGAAGTTCAACGAACGTCACGACGGTTCATCCCATCGTAGCGAGCGGAAGCGAATTGTGGCCGAGAAGCGCAACCGTACTCTAGTACGGTGAGCATCGCCGGCCGCAAGTCGCGACGCGCAGCAGAGTGCATGTCGCCCGTCTTAACGCCGCCACCCCAGCCGTTTGATCTGGCGCAAGCGTGCGCGGTGCTTCATCAAATGCAAAACGCCGCCTGATTCGCATCAGGCGGCGCTATTTTTATGAAGTTCAACGAACGTCACGACGGTTCATCCCATCGTCGCGAGCGGAAGCAAATTGTGGCCGAGAAGCGCAACCGTACTTTGGTACGGTGAGCATCGCAGGCCGCAAGTCGCGACGCGCAGCAGATGGGATGAACCGTTACTGACAAACGCAATCGACGAAGTAACCGCGCTTGCCATCGACTTCGCGTTTGACGAGGCCATGCACATCCGTCTCGAAGCCCGGGAAGCGCTCGTTGAAGTCGCGCGCGAAGCGCAGGTAGTCGACGATGGTCTTGTTGAAGCGCTCGCCCGGGATCAGGAGCGGGATGCCCGGTGGATACGGCGTCAGCAGAATGGACGTGATGCGGCCTTCCAGGTCGTCGATGGCCACGCGCTCGATTTCGCGGTGCGCCATCTTGGCGAAGGCGTCCGACGGCTTCATGGCCGGGATCATGTCCGACAGATACATTTCCGTCGTCAGGCGGGCCACGTCGTAGGCCTTGTAGAAGTCGTGGATCTGCTGGCACAGGTCGCGCAAGCCCATTTTCTCGTAGAGCGGGTTGGCGGCCGCGAATTCCGGCAGGATGCGCCACATCGGCTGGTTCTTGTCGTAATCGTCCTTGAATTGTTGCAATGCCGTCAACAGGGTATTCCAGCGGCCCTTCGTGATGCCGATGGTAAACATGATGAAGAACGAGTACAGGCCGCATTTTTCAATGATGACGCCGTGCTCGGCCAGGTATTTGGTGACGATGGACGCGGGGATGCCCGTCTCGCCGAACTGGCCGTCCAGCGACAGGCCCGGGTTGACGATGGTCGCCTTGATCGGGTCGAGCATGTTGAAGCCGGGAGCGAGGTCGCCGAAGCCGTGCCAGTCATCCTCGGCGCGTATCATCCAGTCGGCCTGCTGGCCCATGCCTTCGTCGTTGAAGTTTTCCGGACCCCACACCTGGAACCACCAGTCCTGGCCCCATTCCTGGTCGATCTTCTTCATGGCGCGGCGGAAATCGAGCGCTTCCATGATCGATTCTTCCACCAGGGCCGTGCCGCCCGGCGCTTCCATCATGGCCGCGGCCACGTCGCACGAGGCGATGATGGAGTATTGCGGCGACGTCGAGGTGTGCATCAGGTAAGCCTCGTTGAAGGCGTCGCGGTCCAGCTTGACCTTTTCCGATTCGCGCACGAGGATTTGCGAGGCCTGCGACAGGCCGGCCAGCAATTTGTGCGTGGACTGGGTCGAGAAAATCATCGATTCCTTGGCGCGCGGACGGTCCTTGCCGATGGCATGCATGTCCTTGTAGAAATCGTGGAAGGTGGCGTGCGGCAACCATGCTTCGTCGAAGTGCAGGGTGTCGATCTTGCCGTCGAGCATTTCGCGCAGGGTTTCCACGTTGTAGATCACGCCGTCGTAGGTCGATTGCGTGATGGTCAGGATGCGCGGCTTCTTGTTCTTCGCGGCGCGCGCGAAGGGGTTGGCCTCGATCTTGCGGGCAATGCTTTCTGGCGTGAATTCATGCAGCGGAATAGGGCCGATGATGCCCAGGTGATTGCGCGTCGGCATCAGGAACACGGGAATCGCGCCGCACATGATGATCGAATGCAAGATCGACTTGTGGCAATTGCGGTCGACGACGACGATGTCGCCGGGCGCCACGGTCGAGTGCCACACCATCTTGTTCGAGGTCGAGGTGCCGTTGGTGACAAAATAGCAATGATCGGCGTTGAAGATGCGCGCCGCATTGCGCTCGGAGGCGGCGACCGGGCCCGTGTGGTCGAGCAGCTGGCCCAGTTCCTCGACGGCGTTGCAGACGTCGGCGCGCAGCATGTTTTCACCGAAGAACTGGTGGAACATCTGGCCGATCGGCGACTTCAGGAAGGCCACGCCGCCCGAGTGGCCGGGGCAGTGCCACGAGTAGGAGCCGTCGTTGGCGTAGTGCACCAGGGCGCGGAAGAAGGGCGGCGACAGGCCGTCCAGGTAGGATTTCGCTTCGCGGATGATGTGGCGCGCGACGAATTCCGGCGTATCTTCGAACATGTGGATGAAACCGTGCAGTTCGCGCAGGATATCGTTGGGGATATGGCGCGAGGTGCGCGTTTCGCCATACATATAAATAGGGATGTCGGCGTTCTTGTAGCGGATTTCCTCGACGAAGGCGCGCAGCGACTTCAGGGCGATATCGGTGTCCTCGACGGAACCGGAGCCGAATTCCTCATCGTCGATCGACAGGACGAAGGCCGACGCGCGCGATTGCTGCTGAGCAAATTGCGACAGGTCGCCGTAGCTGGTCACGCCCAGCACTTCCATGCCTTCTTTTTCCATTGCGGCGGCAAGGGCGCGAATGCCCAGGCCGGACGTATTTTCAGAACGGAAATCCTCGTCAATGATGACGATGGGGAAACGAAATTTCATGCATGTCTCCAAAAAAGCAAGCCGCCCCTGACAGATGTGAAGGGGCGGACTAGGGCGCGACGGTCAGGCGGTCATGCAACCCGGCAGCCGCAGAAAAAAAATAAGAACGGGATTCTCGCAGAAATGCGGCGTCTGCGGGAAAAAAATATCAGCCCACGGCGTCACAATTCTGCGCTAGCGTGACGCAATGGTATGACAGGGGTATTACAGCAACATTCTGGCTATCTGCATTACCTTATCAGGCTTTGCGTTCCAGCGTGACAAAGGCGTAGGGCAGGCCGGATGTCTCCGAAACGTGGGACTCGCACGCGGTTTCTTGCCATTCGGCATGGTCAATGGCGGGGAAAAAGGCGTCGCAGTCGAAGGTCCGGGCGATTTCCGTGATGATCAAGCGCTGCGTCAAGGGTAATGCCTGCCGGTAGATCTCGGCGCCGCCGATCACATAGCCTTGCGCGCCGTCCAGCAGGGCGATGGCCGCTTCCAGCGACGATACCGCTTCCACGCCCTCGTGGCGCCAGACGGGATTGCGCGTGATGACGATGTTGCGGCGGTTCGGCAGCGGACGGCCGATGGAATCGAAGGTCTTGCGGCCCATGAGGATGGGGTGGCCCGTCGTCAGGCGCTTGAAGTGGGCCAGGTCTTCCGGCAGTTTCCATGGCAGCGTATTGTTGATGCCGATGCCGCCTTGCTGGTCGGTGGCGACGATGATGGTCAGTTGGGTCATGAATAAGTTACTAAATAGAAAAATTGTCAACTTGCAATGGGCTGCCTGCTGCCCGATGCGCATCATTATCGTTGAAATTGCGTTTCCGCTCCAACTGTGCGCGCGGGCGTGCCGGCCGCGAGGAAGGCGAGCAGCGCATCGGCCAGCACTCCGGGCGCTTCCAGCGGGACCATATGGCCGCAGTTGTCCGCGATCATGTGCACGGTGGCTTGCGGCAGGCGCGCGGCCATGGCGCGCAAATCGCCGGGATTGACGAGCTTGTCATCTTCGGCGCCCACGATCAGCACTGGGAAATCGAGTTCCGGCAAGCGGTCCATCAGGTCGGGGCGGGCTATGGTGGTGATGAATTGCGCCAGCAGCACATCCTTGCCCAGGTCCAGGCCCATTTGCCGGATCAGGCCCGTGATGGCGATATCGTCCAGGTGGGACGGGTGCAGCAGCTCGCGCAGGCGCTGGCGCGTGATGCCCGCATAGCTGTTGCGCTCCAGCATGGCGACGATGCGCTCGCGCGCCGCAATTTCCGCCGGCGGCAAGCCCATGGCCGAATTGGCGATCAGGGTCAGCGATTTCACGCGTTGCGGATGGGCCAGCGCATGTTCGATGGCCAGGTAGGCGCCCAGCGAAAAGCCGAGCAGGTGGGCTTGCCCCGCGCTGTGGCTGGCGATCATCTGCCGCATCTGGCCGCGCGTGCGGGCCTCGTGCAGGGGAATATGCCGCAAATCAATGTTGTTACCCAGCAATGGCGCCAGGCGCGACCACAGGCGTGCATCGCACAGGGTGCCGGGGATGCAATCGAGGCGCGTTCGGGTGTCCGGTACAGCTGTCTGGTTGTTCACATCGGTCATGGCAGAGGGGCGGGAGCGGCATTATCGGTCATTTTGCGCAAGGCGGCAGGGCAGGCCTGGACGTCATGGCACTTTTTCAATAGTGTGAGGCTGGCAAGCCGGCGACATTATGGTAGGCTCATGGCTCGTTTGGCCAGTGCGCCGGCGGAGTACGTTTTATACCGAATGCAACCTACCAATTAAAAGGAAATACCATGGCGATCAGTCTGCAAAAAGGCGGCAATGTCAACCTGAGCAAGGAAGCTCCCGGCTTGAAGAAAATCGTGATTGGCCTGGGCTGGGACCCGCGCGCCACCGATGGCGCCGCCTTCGACCTGGACGGCAGCGCCTTCCTGCTGAAAACGGACGGCAAGGTTCGCTCCGATGCGGATTTCATTTTTTACAACAACCTGAAGTCGGCTGACGGCTCCATCGTCCATGCGGGCGACAATACCACGGGCGGCGGCGATGGCGACGACGAGAAAATCGCCGTCGACCTGGCCAATGTGCCGGCCGACATCGACAAGATCGCCGTGGCCGTCACGATTCACGATGCGGAAAACCGCAAGCAGAACTTCGGCATGGTGGGCAAGGCCTACATCCGCTGCCTGAACGGCGACAACGGCGCGGAAATCGCCCGCTACGACCTGTCGGAAGACGGCTCGACGGAAGCGGCCATGATCTTCGGCGAAATCTACCGCGCCGGCAGCGAGTGGAAATTCAAGGCCATTGGCCAGGGTTTCAAAGGCGGCCTGGGGCCGTTGGCACGTTCGTTCGGCATCAACGCCTAAGAGCTCCGGAAAACGGCCCATGGCGGCGTTGCGTCACCTCGCCGTACTATTCGTACTGTCTTCGGTGACGCGCCTTGCCCTGAACCGTAGTCCGAAGCTCTTTTAGCTTTGTATAGAATCCAAAAAAGCGATCCATGGCGGCGTTGCGCGGCCATGCAAGTTCCGTACTGTTCGTACTGTCTTCGGACGACGCGCCTTGCCCTGGGCCGTCGTTCGAGGCTCTCACATCTGAATAACTGATTCCATGGAAAACCTGATCAAGGGGCAGCGCCTGGCGCTGTCCGGCCTCGTCGCGGGCAATGTCGTGCAACTGGGACTCGCCAGCGCGGGCGTGGCGCTCGATTTTGCCTGTTTCGGCCTCGATGCCGCCGGTAAATTGTCCGACGACCGCTACATGACCTTCTTTAACCAGCCGCGCACGCCGTGCGGCGGCGTGGAAACATCGGCGCCATCCGGCGATGCAGCCGGTTTCAGCTGCCAGCTGGACCGCTTGCCCGCCGCCATCGCGCGCCTCGTCGTGACGGCCGCCGTCGATGGGGCCGCCAGCATGGCGCAGCTGGGCAGCAGCTATCTGCGCCTGCTGGACGGCGGGCGCGAGCTGGCCCGCTTCGCCTTTGCCGGGTCTGATTTTGCGCAAGAAAAAGCCGTCATGCTGGGCGAGTTCTACCGCAAGGATGGCGGCTGGCGCTTCATGGCCGTGGGCCAGGGATTCAATGGCGGCCTCGATGCGCTGGTCGCGCATTTCGGCGGCGAAGTGGCGCCGGCGGTCGTGGACGCGGCGCCGTCGCCAAAAATTTCCCTGTCGAAAATCTCGCTGACCAAGGCGGGGCAGACGCACAAGGTGTCGCTGGAGAAGGGCGCGGGTGCGCCGAGCAAACTGACCGTCAAGGCCACCTGGGTCGACAACGGCGATGGCGACGACGATAACGACGACCTCGACCTGCGCGTGGGCGTGCTCTTGCCGAACGGCCAGATGCGCTTCATCCAGGCGCCGGACACGGCCGGCAGCTTCGACAGCATGCCTTTCGTGCGCCACCTGGGCGACGTGGCCGGTGCGGCGGGCAAGGAGCCGGCCACGGAAACGGTGGAAGTCAATCCTGCGCTGGCGCAACATTACGGCGGCACCGTGGGCCTCGTCTTCAGCGTGTATTCGGCGCTGGCCAACGGCGCCGTCTCCGTCGCGTCCATGCGGCCGAAGATGGTCATGCAGTATGGCGAGCAGATCGTCGAGTGCGCGTTCGATTTCCGCCTGTCCAAGGCGGCCGGCGACGATTCCGTCTACACCTATGTGATCGGCATGGCGCGCATCACGCCCGACAGCATCATCCTCGAGCCGTCCGGCAAGACGTCCGAGCCGGACAGCGAGGCGACGCCATGGCTGAGCTGGCAGGGCGAGAACCTGCAGCTGGAATTCAACGGCCCCGTGGTCTTCAAGGGCGAGGACAAGGAAGACGAGGACGATTTCAATGCCGACAATCCACGCCGCTACATCGCTTAGGAGACACTGATGGAAACCTTGTCCAAGGGCCAGCGTTTGCCGCTGGCCAATCTCGTGCCCGACGGCGTGCTGCAGATCGGCGTTGCCGCCCGGGGGCTGGCGCTCGACGTGGCCTGCTTTGGCCTTGATGCCAACGGCAAGCTGTCCGACGAGCGCTACATGACCTTTTTCAACCAGCCGCGCACGCCGTGCGGCGGCGTGGAAGCGCGCGCCGGCAGCGCTGGTGACACGGCCGAGTTTGCCTTGCAGCTGGCACGCCTGCCTGCCGGAATCGACCGTCTCGTCGTGACGGCCTCCATCGATGGCGGCGGCGTGATGGCGCAGCTGCAAGCCGGCCACGTGCGCCTGCAGGCGGGCGGACGCGAACTGGCCCGCTTCGCCTTTGCCGGCGTTGATTTTGCGCAAGAAAAAGCCGTCATGCTGCTTGAACTCTATCGCAAGGATGGCGGCTGGCGCTGCATGGCCGTGGGCCAGGGATTCAATGGCGGCCTCGATGCGCTGGTGCGCCATTTCGGCGGCGAAGTCGACCAGGCCGCCGCAGCCGCCCCCGCCGCGCCTGCGGCGGCTTCGGCCGTCATGCAGGCAAAGATCAATCTGGAAAAGCGCGTCGAGCGCGAGGCGCCGCAACTGGTCAGCCTGGTCAAGCAGGCCGGCGTGTCGCTGCAGAAAGTGGGGCTATCGGAGCACCGCGCCAAGGTGTGTTTGTGCCTCGATATTTCCGGCTCCATGGGGCGGCTGTATAAAGAGGGGCTGGTGCAGCGCTTTGCCGAGCGCATCCTGGCCCTGGGCTGCAAGTTCGACGATGATGGCGAGATCGATGTTTTTCTTTTTGGCAAGAATGTCCACCATCCGGCGCCGATGGCCTTGAGCAACTGCAATACCTACGTGGGCCAGGCCATACAGCGCCATCCGCTGGAAGGCGACACGCGCTATGGCGCCGCGATGCAGGCCATCCGCGCTTTCTACTTCCCCGACGCGGCCGGCGGCGAGCGCACGCGGCCCGTCGCGGCCGAGCTCCCCGTGTATGTGATGTTCGTCACCGACGGCGGCACGAGCGACCAGGCGACGACGGAAAAGCAGCTGCGCTGGGCCAGCAACGAAGCCATTTTCTGGCAATTCATGGGCATCGGCAAGGGGCGCAAGTCGAAAAGCAAGTTCCTCTCCGCCTTTGCCGATTCCGACTTTCCCTTCCTGGAAAAGCTCGACGAATTGCAGGGGCGCCTGGTCGACAATGCCAATTACTTTTCCGTCAGCTCGCCCGACGAGCACAGCGACGCGGAACTGTATGATTTATTGATGACGGAGTATCCGGGCTGGCTGAAATTGGCGCGCGGTAATGGCTTGTTGAGGTAGTTGCAATGTTTTCATCAGTTGTAGAGGTTCATTCGGAGTCGATTTGAGAAACTGGAACTCGCCAAACCCCAGTTCTCAAGGAAACCAAGCGAATGACCATGCATAAGAATGCCCGGTTGACCCTGTTTCGTCGCGCCGACATGGTCGAAGACGTCCTGCGTCACCGGCTGCCAAGCCGCCAGGGCGCTGTCCGCTAGGCGGTAAGCGCAGACAGTGCGCAGATGGCGCGGGCGCTGCCTTGCCGGGGGCCTGGAGCGCTTGATGGATCGTTCGTCGCCCCCGTCGATACCAGACAGTCGGACGCCGGCGGTGGCGCCCGCTTTTACCGCATCGCGCCGGTAAAAGTGCAGGAACGCCACATATCTGTTGCGCAGATACCTCATCTGAGTTACACCAATCGCAAAAGATTGCTCTAAGGCAGCAACTTATGCGATGCTTGAGCATATTGCACCATCCAAAAAGAAGCTGTCATCGACGACAGCCTTCCACATCCGCCCAGACCCGCAGTTGTGCCTGTACGTGTTTTGTCTGCTATTGCGCAGATCTCCCGCCCACATACGTCGAGAGAACTGCGCAAGGCCGCGACAAACTCCTACTATTTTCCGTGTCGCCTCGCTTGGCGGCGCGCTGACAAAGCACATTGAATAGAGGTTTGTATGAACCATATCTATCGCGTTGTTTGGAATGCCACGACCGGTTTTTGGCAGGCGGTCTCGGAATTCGGTTCCGGGCGGACAAAATCGACGACGTCGCGCACGCGTCGTCGTCAGGCGGCAATTGCCCTGCTGGCGGGCGCGGCGGGCGGTTTCGCCGCTGCCGCCGATTCGTTGCCCACGCACGGCCAGCTTGTTACCGGCCAGGCCTCGGTGGCCTATGCAGGAAAGACGATGACGGTCAACCAGTCCAGTCAGAAGGCAGCGCTTGACTGGACATCCTTTTCCATTGGACAAGGTCATACAGTCAACTTCGTGCAGCCGTCCGCTGCCTCGGTCACACTGAATCGCGTGCTGGGCGCCGATCCATCGATTATCCAGGGTGCGCTGAATGCGAATGGCCATGTGTTTTTGGTCAATCCCAACGGCGTGCTGTTCAGTCCTACGGCACAAGTTAACGTAGGCGGCCTGCTGGCGTCCACATTGTCGATGGGCACCGATGATTTTATGGCGGGCCGCTACCAGCTCGCAGGCAAGAGCACGGGCACCGTCGCGAACCAGGGCACCATCAATGCCACCGCTGGCGGCAACATCGTGCTGGTGGCGGCCCGCGTGCAAAATAGCGGACAGATCGGAGCCGAACGCGGGAACGTCCTGCTCGGCGCCGGCAGCGAAGTGCTGGTCGATTTTGGCGGCCCCGTCAAGTTGCAGGTGCAGAAGGGCGCAGTCGATGCGCTGGTCGAAAACGGCGGCGCCATCCGCGCAGACGGCGGCAAGGTGCTGATGACGGCCAAGTCCGCCGGCGAACTCACTGGCTCCGTGATCAATAACACCGGCATTGTCCAGGCGCGCACGCTCGCGACAGGCAAGCGGGGCGAGATTTTGCTGCTCGGCGACATGCAGTCCGGCACCTTGCACGCCGGTGGCCTGCTCGACGCCAGCGCGCCGCATGGCGGGAACGGCGGCGATATCGAGACCTCGGCGGCCCATGTCAATACAGCACCGGACCTCGTTGTCAATGCCGGTGCAGCGGCAGGCAAGGGTGGCGACTGGCTTGTCGATCCCTACGATTACACGATCAATCTGGCCGCGGCTACGACCATTACCGGCGCGCTGAACCAGGGTACGAATGTCACCATAACAACCCAGTCATCGAACGGCACGGGCGTGACGGGCAGCGGCAGCGGCGATATCACGGTGTCCAGTCCGATCGCCAAGACTTCTGGCGGCGATGCCAGCCTGACCTTGCGTGCCGACCGCAACATCGTCGTGGGTGCCGACGTCACGTCGGCATCGGGGAGATTGAACCTGACGCTGTCGGCGGGCAATGCTGCGGGCGCCACGACGGGTGGCGTCAATATTGCCGGCAACCTGTCCTCGAATGGAGGCAATATCCTCGTTGGAGGCGCCAACGGCAGCGCGAATGGCAACATCGCCTATGCGCTCAACACGAGCTCCAGCACCCCCGCCATTACCATCGGCACCGGCAAGTCCATCGATTCGGCCGGCGGGGATATCACGATCAATGGTCGCTCGCTCGTCGGCTCAAACAATGGCAGCTACGGCGGCGCGACGGCCGGCGTGTATATCCAGTCGAATGCAACGATCCGGTCGGGCAGTGGCAATCTGCTCATTAACGGCGAGAGCACCGGAGGCATCAAGACGTTTGGCATGGCATTCCAGGGCGGCTCGAACACGGTGACCACGCTGGCCTCTTCCACCACAGGCGGCACGATGCTGCTGAACGCGGTCAACGCCACGCCAGGCAACTATACGTCTGCCGATCTCAATGCGGGAGCCATTGGACTGGTGTCATACGGAAGCCGTGCTCAAGTCGTGTTCCAGGGCCCGTCGGTCGCCGGCTGGCTGGTCTATGTCAACGGCGCCCCCCAGCTGTCGGCCTACACGCAGGCGCCTCAGCTGTCCAGCTGTTCGGCTCAGCTGCCCAATTGCGGGACGATGGTCGTACCTGGTTCCAACAACAGCTACCTCTATGCAACGTACCAAGCCGTGGACATGGCCACGCGCGCGCTGTTCATTACCCAAGCCGGTTCCGGCAGCAAGATCTACGATGGCAATACAGCGACCACCGGCCTGACGTATTCGGCCACCACCGACATCGCTAACTTTTCGGTGTCGAATCTGGTTCCCGCCCCCGCCTTTGCCACCGGCAGCAAGAACGTCGGCACGTATACCAAGCTCGTGGCAGCATCGGCCAACCCCAGCAATTACACGACGGGCGGTACCACTTATGCGGTTGGTTACTTCAACACGGGCAGCTTCGCCATCACGCAAAAACAGCTGACGCCCAGCGCCGCCGACAAGGTTTATGACGGCAACACAACGGCTGCCGTGTCAGTGGCCGGCGCGATCGCAGGCGATGTCGTCACGGCCAGCGGTACGGGTACTTTCGGTGCCAAGAACGTGGGCACGTACTCCGTCAACATCTCGGGCATTACGCTCGGCGGCGCGGACATGGCCAACTACAGCCTGGCAGCTAACTCCGCCAGCGCTACGGCGCAAATCACTGCGCGCACGGTCACACTCGGCGGTACCAGGACGTACGATGGATCGGCTGCTTTCTCAAGCGTCATCCTCGGCAATCTGGTCGCCGGCGAAGACCTCGGCGTGAGCGGCGCGACCGCCAACAGCGCCAACGCCGCTTCAGCGCGCTGGATCACGACGGCGTCGCTGCTCAACGGCATGGGTGGCCTGGCCAGCAACTATCAGCTGCCCGGCCTCGGCGCAGCCAGCGCGAGCAATGCCGTGTTCATTACGCCCAAGGCGCTCACCGTCAGCGGCATCAGCGCAACAAGCAAGGTCTACGACGGCACCACGGCGGCCACGCTGTCGGGTGGTACGCTATCCGGCATGGTCGGTAGCGAGACGCTGAACCTGGGCGGTATTGCTGGTGCGTTTGCAAGCAAGGACGTTGGCACAGGCAAGGCGGTGAGCTTGTCGACAATATCGCTATCGGACGGCACGGGCCTGGCCTCGAATTACACCTTCTCCCAGCCTGCAGGCGTCACGGCCGACATCACGCCGAAGGCGCTGACGGTGTCCGGCATCACGGCCGCCAGCAAGGTCTACGATGGCACCACGGCCGCCGCGGTCAATACATCGAACGTCGTGCTCACGGGCCTGGTTGCCGGCGATGCGGTAACGGTCGGCGCGACTGGCGCCTTTGCAGACAAGAACGCCGGCAACGGCAAGACCGTGATCCTGACCAGCGCGCATGGCGGTGCGGACGCGGGCAACTATGTGATCACGGACCAGGCGAGCGGCTTGGCCAGCATCACGCCGAAGGCGCTGAGCATCACGGGCGTGTCGGCTGCTAATAAARTCTATGACGGCACTACGGCGGCCACGCTGAGCGGCGGCACGCTGTCCGGCCTGGTCGGCRATGAAACCGTGACGCTGGGCGCATTGAGCGGCGCATTCAGTGACAAGAATGCCGGCAACGGCAAGACCGTGGCCGTGAGCGGCGGCCAGAAACCGTGACGCTGGGCGCATTGAGCGGCGCATTCAGTGACAAGAATGCCGGCAACGGCAAGACCGTGGCCGTGAGCGGCGGCCAGCTGGGCGACGGCACAGGCCTGGCGGCGAACTACAGCGTGAATGCGCCCGCCAGCGTGACGGCRGCCATCACGCCGAAGGCGCTGACGGTATCCGGCATCACGGCCGCCAGCAAGGTCTACGATGGCACTACGGCGGCCACGCTGAGCGGCGGYACGCTGTCCGGCCTGGTCGGCRATGAAACCGTGACGCTGGGCGCATTGAGCGGTGCATTCAGTGACAAGAATGCCGGCAACGGCAAGACCGTGGCCGTGAGCGGCGGCCAGCTGGGCGACGGCACAGGCCWGGCGGCGAACTACAGCGTGAATGCGCCCGCCAGCGTGACGGCGGCCATCACGCCGAAGGCGCTGAGCATCACGGGGGTGTCGGCTGCTAATAAAATCTATGACGGCACTACGGCGGCCACGCTGAGCGGCGGCACGCTGTCCGGCCTGGTCGGCRATGAAACCGTGACGCTGGGCGCATTGAGCGGCGCATTCAGTGACAAGAATGCCGGCAACGGCAAGACCGTGGCNCTATGACGGCACTACGGCGGCCACGCTGAGCGGCGGCACGCTGTCCGGCCTGGTCGGCGATGAAACCGTGACGCTGGGCGCATTGAGCGGCGCATTCAGTGACAAGAATGCCGGCAACGGCAAGACCGTGGCYGTGAGCGGCGGCCAGYTGGGCGACGGCACRGGCCTGGCGGCGAACTACAGCGTGAATGCGCCCGCCAGCGTGACGGCGGCCATCACGCCGAAGGCRCTGAGCATCACGGGSGTGTCGGCTGCTAATAAAATCTATGACGGCACTACGGCGGCCACGCTGAGCGGCGGCACGCTGTCCGGCCTGGTCGGCRATGAAACCGTGACGCTGGGCGCATTGAGCGGCGCATTCAGTGACAAGAATGCCGGCAACGGCAAGACCGTGGCCGTGAGCGGCGGCCAGTTGGGCGACGGCACGGGCCTGGCGGCGAAGCGCCGCGTGGAGGCGCCGGGC
>NZ_NEGZ01000082.1 GCF_002127585.1 Janthinobacterium sp. GW458P | reverse complement strand
GCCCCGGCCCCGGTCGTGGCCGCGCCCGCGCCCGCGACGGGCAAGGCGGCGCCAGCGGAAGCTGTGCGCGCCCGCACGCCAAAGGCGCCGGTGGCCTCCGGCGCCGACGAATGGGAAGAGTTTTAAGCGCGGTTGCAAGCGCAGATTTCCCCCTGACATGGCGTGGGCGCTACAATCGCGGCTTGCAGACAGCCGCGATCACGCTCCGCCATGACCACCCGCCATACTTCCCGTCCTGCCGTCACCAGTTCTACGGTCGCTTCGTCTTCCCAGGGCGCATCCGTCAAACGCGCGCGCTGTCCAGCTTGCCTGCGCGCCGAAGCCAGCTGCATTTGCCGCTGGATCGCTCCCGTTGGCCACGCCGTGCAAGTGCTGATCCTCCAGCATCCGCTGGAAGTGCAGAATGCCAAGGGCAGCGCCCGCTTGCTGCACCTGAGCCTGCCCAACAGCCGCCTGCTGACAGGCGAACAATTTGCCCCCGCCACGCTTGCCGAGTTGCTGGCCGGCAAGTACAACGTGTTGCTGTATCCCGATACGCCCGGCGACCGCTCGCTGGGCATCGCGCCGCCGCCCGCGCTCGACCCCGCCATCTTGCTGGACCCGGCGCAATTGCAACTGGTGGTACTCGACGGCACCTGGCGCAAGAGCCGCAAGATGCTGTATGTAAATCCCCTGCTGCAGCAGCTGCCGCGCTTGCCGCTGCGCGACATGCCGGCTTCGCATTACCTGATCCGCAAGGCGCATGCACCCGACCAGCTGTCGACCCTGGAAGCGACGTCTTATGCCCTGATGCAGTTGGAGCAGGACGCGCCGCGTTTCGTTCCCCTGATCGCCGCCTTTGACGGTTTTGTCGCACAGCAGTTGAGTTATGTCACACCGCACGGTGAAAAAGCTTGAAATAGCACCACGGCGGCCCTTGATCTTGCCCCGGGAGCGGCATAGTATACTGTACGTATATACAGTTGATGGGGCCGTTCATGAAAGCAATCATTCCAGAGCACGATGACAGCTTTGCCGGGCAAGCGATGCTGCCGCCGCCGTCCTTGAAAGCCCGCAAGGGGCGTGGCGCCGTGTCCAACCTGCAAGGGCGCTACGAATTGCAGGCGCGGGCAGGCTTCGATGATGGCTGGGGCCTGGCCGACGAGGCCGGGCCGGCGGCCGGGGAGGAGGGCGCGGCCGCGTGGCAGACGCGGGTCAGCGACGAACAGGCGCGCACCATTCTCACGCGCAACGCCTCGCCCGATCTGCCCTTCAACGTCTCCCTGAACCCCTACCGCGGCTGCGAACATGGCTGCATCTATTGCTTTGCCCGCCCCACGCACAGCTACCTGGGCCTGTCGCCGGGGCTGGACTTCGAGAGCCGCATCTATGCCAAGGTCAACGCCCCCGAGCTGTTGCGGCGCGAACTGGCCAGGGCCTCGTACCTGCCCGAACCCATCGCCCTGGGCGTGAATACGGACGCCTATCAGCCGTGCGAGCGCGAGCGGCAGCTGACGCGGCGCGTGCTGGAAGTGCTGCACGAATGCGACCATCCGGTGGCGCTGATTACCAAATCGTCGCTGATCGAGCGCGATATCGACTTGCTGGCGCCCATGGCGGAAAAACGCCTGGCGGCCGTGGCGGTGACCGTCACCACGCTCGATCCCGCCATCGCGCGCACGCTGGAGCCGCGCGCGGCCGCGCCGGCGCGGCGCCTGCGCACCATACGCACCCTGACGGAGGCGGGCATTCCCGTGGGCGTGAGCATCGCGCCCATCATCCCGTTCGTGACGGAGCCGGAAATCGAGCAGCTGCTCGAAGCCGTGCGCGACGCGGGCGCCATCCATGCCCACTACGTGGTGCTGCGCCTGCCGTGGGAAGTGAGCCCCTTGTTCCAGCAATGGCTGGAAGCGCATTTCCCGGAACGGGCCCAGCGCGTGATGAACCGGGTGCGCGAAATGCGCGGCGGTAAGGATTACGACAGCGCGTTCGGCGCGCGCATGCAGGGCGAGGGCGTGTGGGCCGACCTGATCCGCCAGCGCTTTGAAAAGGCCGTGCACCGGCTGGGGCTGCACGGCAAGGGCGGCCGCTTCAAGCAGCTCGACTGTACGCAATTCCGGCGGCCCCTGGTGGTGCCGCCGCTGGGAAGCAAGGCAAAAGGGGGCAATGCGGGGCAGCTGGATTTGTTTTAAATTAAACCGTCGTCACGGCTGGTGCTGCACGGGCGCTCAGGTGCTGAAGGCCGGTGGCGCTGGCCTGCTGCTTGCGGGAAAGCCGCCGCTCGCCGGAGGTGGCGGCGCGCCAGCGTCCTGGAACGCGCAGGCATGGCCAGGATGCTGGCTATCTCAGGTGCCGCCGGACGTTGCGGCGTCGTTCTGGGCATGGGTCTGGAGTCGCGCCAGATGTTGCTCGATGGCAAAGACATGCGGATCGCTCTTGCCCAGTTCGCGCAGGGCGCTGGCCAGGTGCAGCACATACTCGCTGTTGGGGCCGCTGGGGCCGTTTGAGCGGGCGATCTGGCGCGCGATGTCCAGTTCCGACGCGGCGCCGAGGAAGGCGGCGTTTTCTTCGTTGGCGACGTACACCAGGCCTTGCGTGCTGCTGCCGTCGTCGAAGCTGATGTCGGTGGCCAGGCGCAGATAGCCGTTCTTTTCGCGGTGGTCGAGGTGGGCGAAGACTTCGGGCGTGATCAGGTAGGCCATGCCGTCGCACACGGCGCCCGCCTGCGGCACGATGGTGGCGACCCGGCCCGGCGCCATCGGCGTGCCCCGGTGGTCGTGCGAACCTTGCCAGAAGCGCCGCGTCCAGCCGGCGATGCTGGCGGGACGGCGCTCGAGGTACGGAAAATCGGCTTTGTAGATCAGCGAGCCGTAGCCGAACAGCCACACCTGCGCATGGCCGTCGAAGGCGTTCATGCGCTGGTTGATGGCGATGGTGGCGGCGTCGATGGGCGACAGCTCGTTCGGGGCAGGCTTGGTCATGGCGTAGGCGGCAAGGGATGGTGGCCCATTATAAGGCGGCGCCCGCTCCCACGTTCCACTCGTGCGTCTCGACATACTTGAACAAAAAGGCGATGAAGCTTTCGGCGGCCGGCGACAGCGAACGGCCCGTCTTCGTGTAGACGAAAAAGCGCCGCGTCAGTTCCGGCTCGTGCAGCGTGCGCATCTGCAGCTTATATAACTTCACCATCGGCTCCGCGTACGGCAGGCAGGCCGTGATGCCCAGGTTGGCGCTGACCATGGCCAGCGCCGTCGTCATGAACGTCACTTCATTGTAGGGATGGAGCGACAGGTCGCGCAAGCTGCCGTGCATGTCGCGCAGCAGGCGTTCCGTGAACTGGCCCTGCAGCGAGATGAACGGATAATCGGCCACGTCGGCCCAGGTCACGCGCGCTTTCCGCTGCAGCGGGTGCTGCTCGGGGAAGACCAGCACGAAGGGCATCTCGAACAGCACCTGCGCGGCGATTTCCGCCGTCGGGTCGCGCTCGGGGCCGATGCCGAAATCGACTTCGCCGCTGAAGACGCGGCTCGATACATTCTCCACGGGGCAGTCGACCAGGCGCAGCTGCACCTGCGGGTGCGCCTGGCGGTAGGCGGCGATGACTTCCGGCAGCAGCGTACACGCCATCATCTGCGGCGCCGCGATGCGCACCATGCCTGTTTTCAGGGCCTTGCGCTGGGCGATGCCGGCCATGGCGCCGTCGAGGTCCTCGATCATCTTCTCAAACAGCGGATACAGTTCGCGGCCGATTTCGGACAGCTGTGTCTTGCGCGTGCTGCGCTCGACCACGCGCACGCCCAGCACGCTTTCCAGTTCCTTGATCAAGCCGCTCAAGGCCGATTGCGTCACGTGCAGGTACTCGGCGGCCAGGGTAAAGCTGCCGGTCTTGGCAAGGGCGACGAAGGCGCGCATCTGGCGCAGGCTGGGACTCATAAGATAATCCGATAAATCAATGGTTAAATATTGTTTGTATGATAGCTGGATCTCGATTCTAATGGTGAAAAGCTGAAAAACAGGCCAGCCATCGCGCCCAGGGCGCATCCATTGGAGACAAATACCATGAAAATCAAGCAAATCCACCATGTCGCCTACCGCTGCATCGACGCGAAGCAGACCGTCGAGTGGTACGTCAAGCATTTGAACATGAATTTCGTCCTCGCCATCGCCGAAGACCTGGTGCCGTCGACCAAGGCGCCGGACCCGTACATGCACGTCTTCCTCGACGCGGGCCAGGGCAATGTGCTGGCCTTTTTTGAATTGCCGACGCAGCCGCCGATGGACCGCGACCGCAATACCCCGGCCTGGGTGCAGCATCTGGCGCTGGAAGTGGGCAGCATGGAGGAACTGCTGGCCGCCAAGGAGCGCCTGGTGGCCGCCGGCATCGACGTGCTGGGCCCCGTCAACCACGCCATCTTCCAGTCGATCTACTTCTTCGACCCGAACGGCCACCGCCTGGAGCTGGCGGCCAACGTGGGCACGCCCGAGATGATGGCCAAACTGGACGCCGTCAAATGGGAAATGCTGGAAGAATGGTCGCAGACGCGCCGCGCACCGAAGCACGCCGCCTGGATGCACGCGCCAGCCGACGCCTGAGACCCAGCCTGACCTGGCGCAAACCGCAGCCCCGATACGTTCATCCACACAAGGAACACCATGAAATTCGCAACCCTGAAGAACGGCAGCCGCGACGGCGCCCTGATCCTCGTCAGCCGCGACCTGCGCCAGTACCAGCGCGTGGCCGCCATCGCCCCCACCCTGCAGGCGGCGCTCGACAACTGGGACGCCGTGGCGCCCAAGCTGGAACAGGCCTACGCCAACCTGAACGCGGGCCAGGCGCCGGACGCACAGCCGTTTGACGCCAATCTGTGCCACTCGCCGCTGCCGCGCGCCTACCAGTGGGCCGACGGTTCGGCCTACATCAACCACGTGGAACTGGTGCGCAAGGCGCGCAACGCGGAAGTGCCGGCCTCGTTCTACACGGACCCGCTGATGTACCAGGGCGGCTCCGACAGTTTTATCGGACCGCGCGACCCCATCTTCGCCCTGTCGGAAGAGTGGGGCATCGATCTGGAAGCGGAGGTGGCGGTGATTACGGGCGACGTGGCCATGGGCGCCAGCGCGGACGACGCGGCGAAAGCGATCCGCCTGGTGATGCTGGTCAACGACGTCTCGCTGCGCAACCTGATCCCGGGCGAACTGGCGAAGGGCTTCGGTTTCTTCCAGTCGAAGGCGGCCAGCGCGTTTTCGCCCGTCGCCGTCACGCCCGATGAACTGGGGGCCGACTGGGCGGACAGCAAGCTGCACCTGCCGCTGCTGGTGGACCTGAATGAGCAGCCCTTCGGTAAACCCAATGCGGGCGAAGACATGACCTTCAATTTTGCGCAGCTCGTCGCCCATGCGGCCAAAACGCGCGAACTGGGCGCCGGCAGCATCGTCGGCTCGGGCACCGTGTCGAACAAGCAGGGCAACCTGTTCGGCTCCAGCATCGAAAATGGCGGCGTGGGCTATTGCTGCCTGGCCGAAGTGCGCATGTACGAAACCATCGAACACGGCGCGCCGAAAACGGCGTACCTGAAGTTCGGCGACAAGGTGCGCATCGAGATGCGCGACGCGGCCGGCGCCAGCATCTTCGGCAGCATCGTGCAGACGGTCGCGCTGTATGTCGGCAACAGCGCCGGCCGCGCCTGAGGGGAGGGCGCCCGATGAAGCTGTACACCTATTTCCGCAGTTCGGCCGCCTACCGCGTGCGCATCGCCCTCAATTTGAAGGGCATCGCCTATGACAGCATCGCCGTGCACCTGCTGCAGGATGGCGGACAGCAGCTGCTGCCGGCCTACCGCGCCGTCAACCCGTCGGCCCTGGTGCCGGCGCTCGATGACGATGGCGCCATCCTGACGCAGTCGCTGGCCATCCTCGAATACCTCGACGAGACGCATGCGGCCGCGCCGCTGCTGCCGGCCGACGCGCTGGGACGCGCCAGGGTGCGCGCGCTGGCGCTGGCGATCGCCTGCGACGCCC
The DNA here is from genome assembly GCF_002127585.1 of Janthinobacterium sp. GW458P. Classification (GTDB taxonomy): domain Bacteria; phylum Pseudomonadota; class Gammaproteobacteria; order Burkholderiales; family Burkholderiaceae_D; genus Janthinobacterium. The sequence goes on along the minus strand of NZ_NEGZ01000082.1, from coordinate 10,903 downwards.
ATCCGCTGACGAATCTGCGCGTCCTGAAGTATCTGAAAGGGACGCTGGGCCTGTCCGAGGAAACCAAGCAGGAATGGTACCGCCACTGGATGGCCGAGGGACTGGCGGCCGTCGAAGCGCTGCTGGCCCAGGGCGACCCGGCCGGCGCGGGCCTGTTCTGCCACGGCGACAGTCCCACGATGGCCGATTGCTGCCTGGTGCCGCAAGTGTTCAATGCGCAGCGCTTCGGCATCGACCTGGCGCCTTACCCGCGCGTGGCGCGCATCCACGCGCACTGCGCCGCCTTGCCGGCCTTTGCCGCCGCCCATCCGGCGCAGCAGCCTGACGCCGAATAGATTTTATAGCGCACGATGCAGAAAGCCCCGCCTGGCAACAGGCGGGGTTTTTTTATGCGTGCTTGATTTTTGGAGGGCAATTCTTGCTTGCCGGTGCGCTACAATTTGCGTTTGCCCAAATATTTTACTGACGCGTCATGACCGCTACCACCATTCCTGCCAGCATAGCCGATGCCCTGTCCCTGGCGCATGCTTCCTGGCGGCCCATCCTGCTGCGCGGCCTGCAGGCCGTGATGGCGGCCGATCCCGCCTACCTGCCGGCGCTGGCCGCCGACGATTATCTGCCCACGCAGGGCCGGCTGTTCGCCGCCTTCGCCCTGCCGCTGGCGCAGGTGCGCTATGTGCTGGTGGGCGAGGGACCGTATCCGCGCGCCGACAGCGCCACGGGCGTGTGCTTCATGGATGGCGCCGTCGGCAGCCTGTGGTCGGCGACGGGCCTGTCGAAGCCCGTCAACCGCGCCACCTCCCTGCGCAACTTCATGAAGATGCTGCTGGTGGCCGATGGCCAGCTGCAGGGCGGCGACACCTCCGGCGCGGCCATGGCGCCCGTGGCGGCCGCCGCGCTGCAAGCCGGCAGCGGCGTGGTCCAGAGCCTGCCCGACTTGCAGCGCAAGATGACGGAGCAGGGTTTCTTGCTGCTCAACGCGGCGCTGGTGTTCCGTTCCCACGTGCCGCCCGTGCAGGATGCGCGCGGCTGGCTGCCCTTCCTGCAGGTGGTGCTGGAAGCGCTGGCGCGGCAGGGCGGGGCGGCCTTGCCGCAACTGGTGCTGTGGGGCAAGATTGCCGAGCTCATCAAGCGCTTGCCGGTGGCCGCATTGTTGCCGCAGGTCACGGCGGAACATCCGTATAATCTGTCCTTTATCGGCAACAGCGACATGCAGGCCTTGTTTGGCCCGATGCGGCTGTTGCGTGCTTGAGATTGAATTGGCGCCTGTCTGGCGGAAGTGCGGGGAATATGCAAATCAGTAACGTGGAAGAATTGAAGGCGTGGATCGCGGCCGGCGGCGTGCCCGACTATCTGTATTTCTGGGGCCACACGCCGGCGCAGCCGCAGGTGCCCGACAAAAGCTGCTTCAGCCAGTGGTTTCCGTCGCCGTTCAGCCTGGCCGGCGTGACGTATGCGACGGCCGAACATTACATGATGGCGCAAAAGGCGGCCCTGTTTGGCGATACCTCGGTGCAGGCGCGCATCGTGGCGGCCGAACGGCCGTCGGAAGTGAAGAAGCTGGGGCGCGAAGTGGCCAATTTCGACGCCAAAGTGTGGGAAGCGGCGCGCGCCGGCATCGTCTTCGATGGCAATTTTGCCAAGTTCTCGCAAAAAGCCGCGCTGCGCAAGTTCTTGCTGGGCACGGGCGAGCGCGTCATCGTCGAAGCCAGTCCCGTCGACCGCATCTGGGGCGTGGGCCTGGCGTCGGACAATCCGCGCATCGGCGATCCATCGCGCTGGGACGGCTTGAACCTGCTGGGGTTTGAACTGATGAAAGTAAGAAGCGCTTTACGGGGCTGAGAATTGACGCTGCGCATGCCCGCGCTTTCCCGACTGTTGTTTTCCTGATGCCGCCGCGCCTGGCGCGGCCGGCCATGCCCCTGCCAGCCCTGTGGTCATCGAGGGGCGCTCTGACAAACCCCGCCGAATTTGTTATACTTGACTAAATCATTCAACTACTCGGGCTTTGAGAAGTTGAAAAACCGCAATATTTTAAACCAGTTGACCAGAGGATGTATGCGTCTGACTACAAAAGGCCGTTTTGCCGTGACAGCGATGATCGATCTTGCCCTGCGCCAGGGCAAGGGGCCGGTCACCTTGTCCGGCATCAGCCAGCGCCAGTCGATTTCCCTGTCCTACCTGGAACAGCTGTTCGGCAAGTTGCGCCGGCATGAGATCGTCGAATCGATCCGCGGTCCGGGCGGCGGCTACAGCCTGGCGCGCCGTGCCGACAAGGTGACGGTGGCCGACATCATCATCGCCGTCGACGAGCCGCTGGACGCCACGCAGTGCGGCGGCAAGGAGCATTGCCACGGCGCCGACGCGGCCACGGGCGCGCGCTGCATGACGCATGAATTGTGGTCCACGCTCAACGAAAAAATGGTCGATTATCTGGATTCTGTGTCCCTGCAGGACCTGGTCGACCAGCAGAGACAAAAGATTGCCGAACAAAGCGTGATGGTGATGCACCGTAACCACGCCGCCCTCGGTTGAACATAACAAAATACCAAGTTGCTGATTGCAGGAGTTATTGATGAACGCCCCAGAAAAAAACGTAGGCCAAGTGCACTTTGAAACCGCACCGCATTTCCCGATCTACATGGATTACTCGGCCACCACGCCGATCGATCCCCGCGTCGCCGACAAGATGATTCCCTACCTGCGCGAGCAGTTCGGCAATCCGGCCTCGCGCAGCCATATGTACGGCTGGACGGCGGAAAAAGCCGTGGAAGAGGCACGCGGCCACGTGGCGGCGCTGGTGAACGCCGATCCGCGCGAAATCATCTGGACTTCCGGCGCGACGGAAAGCAACAACCTGGCCATCAAGGGCGCGGCGCAGTTCTACAAGACCAAGGGCAAGCACATCATCACCGTCAAGACCGAGCATAAATCGGTGCTCGACACGGTGCGCGAACTGGAACGCATCGGCTTTGAAGCGACCTACCTGGAACCGCAGGACAACGGCCTGATCACCGTCGAGCAGCTGGCCGCGGCCGTGCGCCCGGATACCATCCTCGTGTCGGTGATGCTGGTGAACAACGAAATCGGCGTGATCCAGCCGATCGACGAGATCGGCGCGTTCTGCCGCTCGAAAGGCATCATCTTCCATTGCGACGCCGCGCAGGCGACGGGCAAGGTCGTCATCGACCTGCAAAAGACCAAGGTCGACCTGATGACCTTCACGGCGCACAAAACCTACGGTCCGAAGGGCGTGGGCGCCCTGTATGTGTGCCGCAAGCCGCGCGTGCGCCTGGAAGCGCAGATGCACGGCGGCGGCCATGAGCGCGGCCTGCGCTCGGGCACCCTGCCGACGCACCAGATCGTCGGCATGGGCGAAAGCTTCCGCATCGCCAAGGAAGAGATGGACAGCGAAATCGGCCGCATCCAGGCCTTGCGCGACCGCCTGGCCAAGGGCCTGCAGGAGATCGAAGAAGTCTATATCAACGGCGACATGGACCACCGCGTGCCGCACAACCTGAACGTCAGCTTCAACTACGTCGAAGGCGAGTCGCTGATCATGGCGATCAAGGATATCGCCGTGTCGTCCGGTTCGGCCTGCACCTCGGCCAGCCTGGAGCCATCGTACGTGCTGCGCGCCCTGGGCCGCAGCGACGAACTGGCGCACAGCTCGATCCGCTTCACCATCGGCCGCTTCTCGACCGAGGAAGACATCGACTTCGCCGTGAACCTGCTGAAATCGAAAGTACACAAATTGCGTGAGCTGTCGCCGCTGTGGGACATGTTCAAGGAAGGTATTGACATTAATTCGATCCAATGGGCAGCCCACTAAAAGCACCTGTTAAACCTACTGCGCGTCGCGATTTGCGGCCTGCGATGCTCACTGTGCTACAGCACAGTTCCGCTTCTCGGCCACAACTCATTGCCGCTCGCTACGGTTTTCCAGGCACTTGAAGATAAATTTGCCTCGTGAACGGGGCCGGCAAGAATATTTAAGGAGCATCAAAATGGCTTACTCGGACAAAGTACTCGATCACTACGAAAACCCGCGCAACGTGGGCGCTTTCGACAAGGGTGATGAAACCATCGGCACCGGCATGGTGGGCGCGCCCGCCTGCGGCGACGTGATGAAACTGCAGATCAAGGTCGGCGCCGATGGCCTGATCGAAGACGCGAAATTCAAGACCTACGGCTGCGGTTCGGCCATCGCGTCGAGTTCGCTGGTGACGGAATGGGTCAAGGGCAAGACCCTGGACCAGGCGCTGGCCATCAAGAACACGCAGATCGCCGAAGAACTGGCGCTGCCGCCAGTGAAGATCCACTGCTCCATCCTGGCGGAAGACGCCATCAAGGCAGCCGTTCTGGATTACCAGACCCGCCATCCAGTAGCAGCTTAAACGTTGGCAGCCCGCCCCAGCCGCAAGGCCGGGGCAGTTGCGGAGAAATACATGATCACACTGACCGAAAAAGCGGCGAAGCACATCAACCGTTATATCGAACGGCGCGGCAAGGGCGTGGGCCTGCGCTTCGGCGTGCGCACCACGGGCTGCTCGGGCCTGGCCTACAAGCTCGAATACGTCGATGAAGCGGCGGCCGAAGACAGCGTCTTCGAGTCGCACGGCGTGAAAGTCTTCGTCGATCCGAAAAGCCTGCCCTACATCGACGGCACGGAACTCGATTTTGCGCGCGAAGGCTTGAATGAAGGCTTCAAGTTCCACAATCCGAACGAAAAAGACGCCTGCGGCTGCGGCGAGAGCTTTAGAATTTAAAAGCTGGCAAGACCCCGGTCGGTGCGCTGTACTCATCGATTGAGGCACAGCGACCACCGACACTATGCAAAACCACTTCGAACTCTTCCAGTTGCCGGCCCAGTTCTCGCTCGACATGAGCGCGCTCGACGCGGCTTACCGCGACGTGCAGGGCAAGGTCCATCCCGACCGCTTCATCAACGCCAGCAGCGCTGAAAAGCGCGTGGCGATGCAATGGGCCACGCGCGCCAATGAAGCCTACCAAACCCTGAAAAGCCCGCAAAAGCGCGCGCAATACTTGTGCGAGATCAATGGCGTCGACCTGCAGACGGAGTCGAACACGGCCATGCCCGTCAGCTTCCTGATGCAGCAGATGGAATGGCGCGAGGAGCTGGGCGACGCGCGCGCGGGCAAGGACGCCGACGCGCTCGACGCCCTGGACCGCCAGCTGCGCGGCGAACGCAAGGCCTTGCTGGCCCAGGTGGCGGCCCAGCTCGATGGTGGCGACTATGTGAACGCCGCGCAAAGCGTGCGCGCCCTGATGTTCCTCGACAAATTCGGCGAGGAAGTGCGTTTTGCCTATGAGGCCATGGAAGCCTGACTGGCCTATCGCTTGACCGGCGTGCCAAGCGCCAGTCTGGCGCGCGTCTTATAATGCGCACCAGGCATCAGCTGCATCATGCAATAAATTAATCGAGGCACGAATACAATGGCACTTCTGCAAATTTCCGAACCAGGCATGTCGACCGCGCCGCACCAGCACCGCCTGGCCGTCGGCATCGACCTTGGCACCACCAATTCCCTGGTCGCGACGGTCCGCAACAGCATTCCCGAGGTGCTCAACGACGAAGAAGGGCACTCCCTGCTGCCGTCCGTCGTGCGCTACCTGCCGAATGGCCATGCGAACATCGGCTACAAGGCCCTGGCCGCACAGACCACCGACCCGAAGAACACCATCGTGTCCGTCAAGCGCTTCATGGGCCGCGGCCTGGCCGACATCGCCTACGCGGAAAACCTGCCTTACGACTTCCAGGATACGCCTGGCATGGTGCAGCTGAAAACCGTGGCCGGCGTGAAAAGCCCCGTTGAGGTGTCGGCACAGATCCTCGCCACCCTGCGCCAGCGCGCCGAGGATTCGCTGGGCGACGACCTGGTGGGCGCCGTCATTACTGTACCAGCGTATTTCGACGATGCCCAGCGCCAGGCGACGAAAGATGCGGCGCAATTGGCCGGCATCAATGTCTTGCGCCTGCTGAGCGAGCCGACGGCCGCCGCCATCGCGTATGGCCTCGATAACGCTTCCGAAGGCGTGTACGCCGTGTACGACCTTGGCGGCGGCACGTTCGACATCTCGATCCTGAAGCTGAGCAAGGGCGTCTTTGAAGTGCTGTCCACGGGCGGCGATTCGGCCCTGGGCGGCGACGATTTCGACCGCCGCCTGTTCTGCTGGATCAGCGAGCAGGCCAAGCTGGCGCCGCTGTCGGACGAAGACACGGCCATCCTGATGGTGAAGGCGCGCGAAATCAAGGAATTGCTGTCGACCAAGCCGGAAACGACGATAGACGCCAAGCTGAACTCGGGCGAGGAAATCCACCTGCGCATCACGGCAGCGGACTTTGCCGCCATGACGCAGCACCTGGTGGGCAAGACCATGAACGCCATCAAGAAGGCGCTGCGCGACGCGAACGTGGATGCGGACGACGTCGACGGCGTGGTGATGGTGGGCGGCGCCACGCGCATGCCGCACGTGCAGCGCGCCGTGAGCGAATTCTTCCACACGACGCCGCACGCGAATATCGACCCCGATAAAGTGGTGGCGCTGGGCGCGGCCATCCAGGCGAATTTGCTCGCTGGCAACCGCGCCGCCGGCGACGACTGGCTGTTGCTGGACGTCATTCCGCTGTCGCTCGGTATCGAAACCATGGGCGGTCTGGTGGAAAAGATCATCCCGCGCAATTCGACCATACCATGCGCGCGCGCCCAGGAATTCACGACATTTAAAGATGGCCAGACGGCCCTGGCCGTGCACGTGCTGCAGGGCGAGCGCGAACTGGTCAGCGATTGCCGCTCGCTGGCGCGCTTTGAATTGCGCGGCATTCCGCCGATGGTGGCGGGCGCCGCGCGCATCCGCATCACCTACCAGGTCGATGCGGACGGCTTGCTGTCCGTCTCGGCGCGCGAACTGCGCTCGGGCGTGGAAGCGTCGATCAGCGTCAAGCCCGCCTATGGCCTGGGCGACGACGACATCGCCCGCATGCTGCAGGATTCGTACACCTCGGCCGACGTCGACATGGTGGCGCGCGCGCTGCGCGAAGAGCAGGTGGAAGCGGAACGCATCCTGCTGGCCACGCAGTCGGCGCTGGACGAAGACGGCGGCTTGCTGGACGCGGCCGAGCGCGCGGCAGTCGATGGCCTGATGAACAAGGTGCGCGACGCCATTATCCAATCGCAAAGCGGAGCCATCGACCACCAGGCATTAAAACTGGCGATCGAGGCACTGGCCGACGGCACCGAGGATTTCGCCTCGCGCCGCATGGACCGCAGCGTGCGCACGGCATTGACGGGCAAAACGCTTGATCAGGTCGTATAAAACTAATAGAACAGCGCGCCGCAGGCACTCGCCGCGGCCGCGCTCCGAATGACAGACTGAAAGAAGAAACCATGCCACAAATCGTTATCCTGCCGCACGCCAAGCTTTGCCCGGACGGCGCCGTCATCGAAGCCCCGGCCGGCAAGTCCATCTGCGACATCCTGCTGGAAAACGACATCGACATCGAGCACGCCTGCGAAAAATCGTGCGCTTGCACCACCTGCCACGTGCTGGTGCGCGAGGGCATCGAATCCCTGAACGAAGCGACGGAACTGGAAGAAGACATGCTGGACAAGGCCTGGGGCCTGGAAGCCGTGTCGCGCCTGTCGTGCCAGTCCATCGTGGCCGAGGCCGACCTCGTCGTCGAAATCCCGAAATACACGATCAACCAGGTCAGCGAAGGCAGTCACTAACATGAAATGGTCCGACATACACGCGATCGCCGAGGCGCTGTACGACGCGCATCCGGACATCGATCCGCTGACCGTGCGTTTCACCGACCTGCATAACTGGGTGGTGGAGCTGGACGGCTTCGACGATGACCACACGCGCGGCGGCGAAAAAGTGCTCGAAGCGATACAGATGGCGTGGATCGATGAAGCGCGCTAAGGGCGCGGCAGCCGCCGCCACCGCAGCCGTTGCGCCGAAAGACATCATCACGGCCGCCAGCAACATGCCCGAGATCAAGGATGGCCAGTCGGTCGCCCTGCTGCAGGAATTGCATATCCTGACGCGCGACGGCAAGATGAACCAGGACAGCCGCCGCAAGCTCAAGCAGGTGTACCACCTGACGCAGTTCATCGAGCCGCTGCTGCGCGAAGTGCAGCTCGACCACCCCGGCGTGTCGCTGGTCGACCACGGCGCCGGCAAGTCGTATCTCGGTTTCATCCTGTACGACCTGTTCTTCAAGAACGGCAACGACGGTTCGCACATCTACGGCATCGAGACGCGCGAAGAGCTGGTGCAGCGCTCGCAAGAGCTGGCGAAGAAATTCAAGTTCCCCGGCATGTCGTTTTTGCCGCTGTCCGTGGCCGAATCGACGGAATCGAACCTGCTGCCGCAGCAGATCGACATCGTCACGGCCTTGCACGCGTGCAACACGGCCACCGATGACGCCATCCACTTCGCCCTGAAGAAAAAGGCGAAGTTCATGGTGCTGGTGCCATGTTGCCAGGCCGAAGTCGCTAGCGTATTGAAGAAGAACAAGGGCAAGAGCCTGGGCAAGAATGTTTTGACGGAATTGTGGCGCCACCCGCTGCACACGCGCGAGTTCGGCAGCCAGATCACCAACGTGCTGCGCTGTTTGCAGCTGGAAGCGCATGGCTACCAGGTCAGCGTGACGGAACTGGTGGGCTGGGAGCATTCGATGAAGAATGAACTGATCATCGCCAGCTACAAGAACCTGCCGCGCCAGCGCCCGACGGAGCGCCTGCAGGAAGTGCTGCAGACCCTGGGCCTGGAAGAGATGGGCCACCGTTTCTTTGCCGAGGAACTGGCCAAGGCCACGGCTTGATTGTCGGATGACGACCGGGGTCTGACCCCGGCCTTTTGCTGCGTAGGCCGGATTAGCGCAGCCTGATCCGACAGCCGGCAGCGCAAGTCGCAAAAGAGGCGGGGCGGGTCGGTTACAATACCGGCTTTCTCCTCCTCTTGCTTTTTGCGCCTTCCCCATGACCACACCACACGAAATGCCCACCATCCGCCTGGCCAAGCGCCTGTCCGAAGACGTGCCCTGCTCGCGCCGCGAGGCCGAGCTGTATATCGAGGGCGGCTGGGTCACGGTCGACGGCGTGCTGGTGGAGGAATCGGGCGCGCGCGTGGCCGATAATCAGGAAGTGGTGCTGTTGCCGAACGCCACCCTCGACGAGATGCCGCCCGTGACGATTCTGCTGCACAAGCCGGCCGGCATCCATGGCGGTATCGGCAGCGAGGGCAAGCCTGCATTGAGCTGTCTGCGTCCCGAAGAGATATTCACCCCGGAGAACGTGGCGCCGAGCTCCGTCACGCGCTTCCTCAAGCGCCACCTGATCGGCCTGACCATCACCAACCCGCTGGAAACCATGGCCTCTGGCCTGCTCGTGTTCACGCAGGATTTCCGCGTGGCCCGCAAGCTGGTCGACGAAGCGAAGACGGTGGAGCAGGAATTCATCGTGGAAGTGGCGGGCGACATCATGGAAAACGGCCTGGCGCTGCTCAATCACGGCTTGCCCTTCAATGGCAAGCCCTTGCCGCCGATCAAGGTCAGCTGGCAGAACGAGACGCGCTTGCGTTTCGCCCTGAAAAACGTGCAGCCGGGCCAGATCGCCCATATGTGCAAGATGGTGGGACTGGACGTCGTCGCCATGAAGCGCCTGCGCATCGGCCGCATCCCGATGGGCGCCATGCCCGTGGGGCAATGGCGCTACCTGCAAGGCTACGAGAGGTTCTAAAGCTGCGGCGCCACGATGGAATGGTTTTCCGCAAAGCTTTTCCATAGCCGTTCGGCAATATTCAAGGCGATGGCATCGGCCTTCTCCTGCAGGGCCAGGTTGCCCATGCTTTCCGTGGTGGCAAAGAACAGGGTCAGCCAGCGTCGGAACATGCACGGCGTCAGGTTTTCCATCTGCGCGTGCTGGGCCAGCGGCTTGCCGTGGTAGCGCATGGTGCCGCGCAGCAAGCCTGACCAGAAATCAACGAGGGTCGCCAGGTGGGCGTCCCAATCCTTGACCTCGGCGGCAAAGATGGGGCCCAGCATGGCGTCGTCGCGCGCGGCCGCATAAAAGGTGTGGACAAGATGCTTGACGTCGTCTTCGCTGCAGACTTCCGCGCGGTATTTGGCGAAGCGGGTATGGGGGAGGGGGGCGGTATTATTCATGGCATGCCATGATCGCAGAGCCCCCGTGGCGCTTCAATGACGCAGGTCAAGACCTGCCGAGACAGCTCAAGCGGCGACCTTCTTCGCTTTCCTGGCGGGGGCCGGCAATTGCACGATCTGCGTGCCCAGCAATTTATCGTGCAGGAACTGGCCATTGCCCGTGAACAGGGCCGTGGCCGACCAGGCGAGGATGCCGATGCCGATGGCGCCCAATGCCGTCCAGTGCTGCAAGTCAAACGCGTACGCCACCAGCAGGGCTGGCAACAGCCACATCCAGGCCAGGATGTAGCGGCAGGCGGCCAGGCGCAGCGGCACGTGGGCGTGGCCCGGCAACACCACTTTCAGGCGCCACGTCTTCATGGCCAGGGTCTGGCCTTCGCGGCTCCACTGGTGGATGAAATACGCACCCATGACGAGGAAGGCCAGGCACTGGCGCAGGTGTTCCGTCAGCGGCGTGTGCGCGCCCTGCACGGCCAGTTCAAGCAGCAGGAAGGGCAAGAACAGCACGGCCAGGGCCAGCAGCGACTCGTAAACCATGGAAATCAGGCGGCGCTTGATTGTCGGGCGGGAAGTGTTGCTGGCGGCAGGCGTACTATTTGACATTGGTGGGCAGTGGGGCAGGCGTGGTGGGTGGCGTGACGGGCACGGCGGCGGGCGGCGTGGCCGCGGCGGGATCGGCTGCCGGCGCGGGGGCAGCTGCGGCAGCGGCAG
>NZ_NEGZ01000081.1:17249-31021 GCF_002127585.1 Janthinobacterium sp. GW458P | reverse complement strand
AGGGTGCCGGCCGGCGCGGGCAGGGTGGCTGCCGCGCTGGCCGATACCGCGCCCGACTGAGGCGTGCTGGCCATCGGCTGCAAGCGGCTGGCGCCGGCGTTGACTTCGGCCAGGAAGGCTTCCAGCGATTGCGCGACCGGGCCCAGCATCACCTCACGCACGCCCGAGAAATACTCTTCGCGCAGTTTGCGCTCCAGCAGATCCCCCTGGTACAGCCCCAGGCCCAGCGAGACGGGCCGGCTGTTGCGGTAGGAGTCGAGCTGCTCGATCCGGTCCTGCAGGATTTCCAGCGCTTCGAAGCGCGATTGCAGGTCGAGCCGCTTGTCCTGCACCTTGATCGCCTGGTCCAGGTCGGCCTGCACATTGGCCACCAGCTGGCGGTTGGCCATGTAGGACCAGCTCCAGCCGGCCAGCGCCAGGCCCACCAGCGCCGTGGCGGCAAAGAAGGTGGCGTAGCGCAGGCGGGTCTTGGCTGGACTGGCATACTGGGCCACCAGTTCCTTGTCGGCGAAGATTACCTTGCGGAACAGATTGAGCAGGAAATAGCCGTGCTGGTCCTGCACCGCGTTGTGTTGCTGCGGTTGCAGTTTCAAGTCGAAGCGCTGCGCCACGCGTTCCGACGAGGCCGATACCGATGCGCCTTCCTGCAGCGCGCTGGTGAAATAGAAGCCGCGCATGACAGGCTTGAACTGGAACGGATTTTCCTCGAACAGGGTGGCGACGAAGGCGCGCAGCGACCCCTTGATCGCGCTGAATTCGAGCGGGAAGGTGAACACGCCCGGCGGCATGCGTTCGTTCTGCTGCAGCGCCATGCTGGCCAGGCTCAGCTCTTTCAGGCCGTCATACAGCTCGTCGAAACGCTGGTCGAACTGCTCCAGCACGTCCTGTTTGGAACTGGTCTGGCTGTACGGCAGGGTGGCGCCCCATACCCGGTCGCGTTCGCCGCGTTCCGTGTCCTGGAAAAATTCGTTGAAGCCGGTAATCAGGTCGGCCTTGGTGAACACCACGTAGACGGGCGCGTGCACTTCCAGTTTTTCCGTCAGCTCCTGCACCCGCTGGCGCAGGTTCTTGGCCAGGTTGATGGCAAACTCGGGCCGGCTGCCGGTCAGTTCGGCAATGCTGACGGCGATGATGATGCCGTTGATCGGCGCGCGCTTGCGGTGTTTTTTCAGCAGTGACAGGAAGCCGAACCACTCGGCGCGGTCTTCGTCGTTGACCGAATAGCGGCCCGCCGTGTCGAGCAGGATGCCGTCGGTGGTGAAGAACCAGTCGCAATTGCGGGTGCCGCCGATGCCTTGCACGATCTTGCTGTCGGCAAACGGAAACTGCAGGCCGGAATTGGCGATCGCCGTGCTCTTGCCGGCCGCCGGATTGCCGATGATCATATACCAGGGCAATTCATACAGGGCCGCGTCACCCGACAGCTGGCCCAGTTTGGACGTCTTGATGGTGCCGATCGCCTCGAGCATGCGCTTGCGGATGGCTTCGGTTTCCTCGCGCTGGGCGGCTCCCGCCTTGGGCGCCGCGCCGGCTGTCTGCTGTTCCAGCATGCCGCCGAACCGGGCGGCATCGCGCTGGCGGCGCCTGCGCTGCAGCCACCAGACCACGCTGGCGACCAGCAGGACCATCGCCAGCGGCGGCACGATCCATGCGAGCGGCCATTGAAAGATGACGGCGCAACTGGCCAGCAGCGCGGCCAGCGCCACGAAGCCGATGGCGAACAGGCTGAAACGGGTAGTAATGGAATGCCAGAATCGTTGCATCATAGTATGAGGGGCCAGAGGTTGACAGGCATGGTGGAGGAAGGATTCATGTCGCGGCGAGGATTTCATGGGCGACGGCCGCCCCACCCACCACCACGGCAGCGCGGTGGAAGGCGTCGAGGTTGCTCAGGAATAACACCTGGCTGGCATTGCCCGCCGCTTCGTGCCGCGCCAGCACCAGCGCGGCCAAGGTGGCTACCTGGCCACTCTGGCCGCAGGCCGCTGCCACGCTCAGCACGTCCTCGCTGAGATCGATATCGGGCAGCAGCGTGCCGGCATTGTTCATCAGTTCGATCATGCGGCTCGAGCGCTGGTCGGCATCGGCGTAGAGCCGCGTGATCGCGGCAGGGGCGACAGACGCCGCCGACATGGCCTTGCCGCCCAGCTCGGCGAGCAAGCTGGCATCGCCATGGCCGCGGCTGTCCGCCGACCGGCCGCGCACGGCAGTGCTGGCATGGTGCAGCAGTACCGGCGTATCGGCCTGCAGCGCCGCCGCCTGGGCTGCATCGGCCAGCAACAGGCCGGCCGCGCCTTCGCCGGGAATCTGTCCGCCCGGCTGGCCGGTATTGAACAGCAGGTCGCGCGCGATCCAGTCATGCATGGTCAGCTCGCCGATATGGGAAGCGCAAGCGAGCACGATGGCCAGGCAAGGCAGCGCTTGCAAGGCAGCCTGCGCGGCCAGCTGTTCGATCAGCGCCAGCGGCCCGCTGTCGCCGGCCAAATGCGTGCTGAGCTTGTCGGATGGCCAGCCTTGCTGTGCCGCTTGCGCGTGCAGCCAGGCGGCACCCGTGTCGCGCTGCGGCTTGTCCCAATCGGACGGCAACAGCAGATGCAGTTGCAGAGTCGGCAGGGCGGCGCGCGCGCTCGTTTGCGCCGTCTTGTCGTCGTCGAGCGCCGCGTGCATCGCCGCTTCCCGCATCAGTTCGTTCAACACGCCAGCGCCCAGCGCCAGTGCGCGCAGGTGTTCGGCCTCGAAATGCGGCGCCGCATCCCGCGCCGTGTCGGCCGGTCGGCGCCGCAGCCAGTCGTCCAGCAGTTCCTTCTGGCCGTGTTCATCGAGGCCGGCCACGCGGGCGCTCATCACGGGGTAGCCCTGCGCGTCGGTCAGTTCGGGATCCAATTCGGGGCGCTGCTGCCTGTCCTGCAGCGCTGCCGCCAGTTCCGACGCCGAGTCGCCACCGGGCATGCGCAGGGCGGCGGCGGCCAGGTGCAGCGGCGCGCGCGGCGGCGCTTCGTTGCTGGCCGGCATGGCCTCACCGCCGGCGGCATCGGCCGGCGCCGGTGCCGGCGCTGCCAGCCTGGACAGCAGTTTCCTGCCCAGCCACCAACTGGTGAGCAGCGCCAGCGGCAACGCCAGCATGGTGCCGGCCAGGTCGCCCGTCGATGGCATGCGCGTGCTGGTGCGCCAGTACCAGATTGCGCCGCCCCAGCACAAGGCGAACGCGGCCAGTATCAGCAGGCTGCGCCGCAGCCACGGGCGCATCAGCGCCGCCCCTTGCATCGGCGGCCGGACGTCATAGCTGATCCGTGGTGGCTTGCTGGCTGGCGATCAGCATCGCGCCGCAGCTGGTCTTGTCGCCGTGGCGGGCCACCGGCTTGCCGTCGACGATCCAGCTGGCGTCGCCGCTGACGATGGGGCAGGTGCCATGGCCCGGCAGCGGGCACGAGACTTTGTCGCCCACGCGCGCGATGCCGATGCCGCCGCTGTCCGTCATCGCCGAGGCCTCCAGCACGCTGCCGCCATGCGATGTTTTATCGCCCAATCTGATTACGGGACCAGCCATATGTGTTCCTTCCAGTCATCGTTGTTTTTTCATTACACCGGGCACGCGCAATTCCGTGTGGCCGAAATCCATCATCTTCCAGCGGCCGCCCCAGGTCATGCCGACCGATTCGGCCACTTCGCCATACAGCTGATAGCCGCGCATGGCCCAGGGATCTTTTTCCGAGATCACCAGCTTGCCGTCGCGCAAAAAAGCGCAATCGGCGGCCAGGCCAAACTGATGCCAGCTTTGGAACGCGGCCGCATTGCTGACATTGCTGCCCATGCCGGCCAGCATGTTTTGCCGTTCGGGACTGCGGTAGCCTTCCAGGATGGCCATGTCGTAACCATGTTTTTCCTTCATGATCTTGAACACCAGCAGCAGCCTTTGCGCATACTCTGCATTGAGCAGCGCCCAGTTGCGGCTGGCCGATACCAGCATCGGCCGAATCTGCTGCACTTCCTCGGTGGCGAACACCAGCGGCGGCAGGTCGAGCGGCGGCACCAGCTGTTCGCCTTGCAGCAGGGCCGACACCTGCGTATTCATTTCGCGCGTCGAAACCGCATAGCCGCCCAGCATGTTCTTGCTGCCTGCCAGCAAGGCGATCGTCGGCGGCAGGCAGAGCACCGCCGCACCGCCCAGGAACAGCAGGTAATGGCGGCGCACGAATGCCGCGCTGCCGAGCAGCGTACTGGCGCCACTGCGGCGCAGGGTGTCGAGGCCGGCGTTCCTGCGCCGGGCCAGCCGCGCGAGTCGTGCCGCCAGGCCTTGTTCGGCCGTCGCCAGCGCCCGCAGCACCAGTTCGCGGCCGGATGGAAACAGCGCCAGCCAGCTGATCAGGCATGCGAGWAAAAAATAGAGTGCCACCGCCAGTAAAAACACGCCCGCTCCGTTCGAAAAAAGGCGCCATGCATGGGCAGTTGAATGCCGCGGTGCCAGCGTTTGCGCTAATATTGCCTTAGAGTATATCTTACTAACTTGCTAATTACGGGGGCTATATTTCAATTGTGCGCCGGGTCGGCACTGTTGATTTCCTAACATGCGTCACGCTTTTTTTTATTGTCGTAAGGTGTTGTAAATATTGACAGGAGTTAAGATTTTGCAAAGCAATGACGACAGCCCAAGGCCATCGACACGGCCCAGCTTATTGACGCCCGCGCAACAGGCCGAGGCCGACCGCAGCCGTATCCTGAACCATCTCGAAGGCGGCGGTCGGCCCGCGCCCGTGCCTCGTGAAGGCAGGCGCTCCGGCCGGTGGGCCGTCTGGGGTGGCATGCTGGCCGGCGCCCTGCTGTTGCTGGCCACCGGCGCCTGGCTGGGGCAGCGCGAAACGGCGGCGCAGGCCGAACCGGCGTTGGCCAGCACGGCGCCAGCGCCGGAAACACCGGCCGTGGCCAGCGCCCCTGTCACCGCCGCGGCCAGCATACGCGAGGAGGAGCAGGCTCTGCCTCAGCAGAGCCTGAGCGAAATGCTGGGCGCCGGCATGCCGGCCCCGGTCTCGGCTCCCGTGCCCAGCCCCAGGGATGTGCTGAGCCAGGCGCTTGAGACGCCGCAGAAGAGCGCGCGCAAGGCGGCGCCGCCAAAAAAACCACCGGCCAAGCCGCTCAAACCTGCGGCGCCGGCCAAGCCCGCCACCACGCCGGAACAGGAAAACGACGTGGCCCTGCTGGCCGCGCTGGTATCGCACGCCCAGGCAGGCACGGCGCCCAAAAAAGCAGCGCCCAGCCTGCAAGCTCAGTTGCTGCAATGCAGCAAATTGAGGCCGGCGGCGGCCGATGGTTGCCGCCAGAGAACTTGCGCCGGCCGCGTCGACAAGCCTCTGTGCAAGGCGGCCAGGGCTGCGGCGCAAGGCGCGCGATGAGCACAGCGCTGCTGGACCGGGTGGGCGCCGCGTCGGGAGCGTTCTCCGGCATCACGCGCTTGTACGAGCTCAAGCTTGAAGCGGCAGCGCGCAGGATGCGGGCCCGCTGCTGGTGGAAGCGTTCGCCTGCGACGAGCAATTGCAGACGGCTGGTCAACGGGAAAGCAGTCTGCGGGTTTTTCAGAGACGCCGGCAAGATCAAGGATGGCGACATCGTCAAATTGCTGGTGACACAGAGAAAGGATGTGCTGTACGTGCACAGTTTGCTTTGCATAGGCGATAGCTTATTTTTTTGATGCCATTGAATGCTTATTGCGGAGAGCGTGCTTCGTTCTGGAACTGCATGAGATTTGCAAGGGACCTGACCCCGGCTATCTGGATCATCCTTGCTCTGATGCTTTTATTATCCATCGATGTATCTTTGGAAAAGACGAGAATTTAATTGCGATATCCGGCATCATATTCGTGATGCCGCTGATTTTTTGTTTTTCTTTCGAATATTGGAGCTTTGGAGCCATGCGTGGCTCTTCAATATATCCGACCGAAATTTTCGCTGCGCATGGTTTTCCAGGGCCAGGCGACTTTGATATGCGCAAGGGCGCTACTTTATTCAAAGGGCATAGCTATGGTTTTATTGGATGTGGCCGTGAATTGGCCTTGAGAAACATGGTTTAAAATGCAATATCCAATCCGCCTGATAATTGCTGGGGTGGATTTCCGTTCATTTTAAATTGAATCCAAATCAATCCCTGCATAAATTGACGATATTGCTGGGGAGATATTGCCAGCTCACTGATTAAGAAAAATATATGCATGAATTATCCTATAAGTTGGTCAGCGGTATTGTTGAAGGTTTGAGAACTTCCGACATGCATGTCAATTATTTGAAGAGCGCTGAAAAAAACAAAAAAATATCTGGTTTGACGGCGATTGTTCAGGCTGCCGCAGGCGAGCCAGGTGCTGTTCATAGCGCACAGGCAGCGACAAGTGACGGAGATCCTGTCACAGGCTTCACCATGAGTGTAGGGGGCAAGTTGGTTGTCGGGAGTTTCTGGAGTGTTGATTTTAGGGACGGAGACGAAGTTCAAGTTGTTGGCTGCCAAAAAGGCAATGAATTCAGCGCTGTCGCAGTCGTTGACGTACAGGAAAACAAGATATGGATGCAGCCGCATTCCGAACGTGGAACAACGGCAAAAAAATTTCATCTATTAAAATGTTGTGGCTATGCTTTTGTTGGCTTGTATGTTTTGCAGATATTGGCGGCATTTTTTGGCGGTGTCCCGCTCTGGTTCATGTTGATTTGCGCTACCTTTAACACTTTGATTGTTTTATTTGTGACTGTTGGCTTGAGTTGGAAAGATTTTATGGAATTTTCAAAGGAGATGAATAGGGTGGGAAAGACACTTGGGATTGCTGAGCCGGAAAAAATTGATCTTTTTAAAAGTACCAAGAGGATGAGGAAAGCAGGAAGAGCCGATTTGCCGATGGGCGTATATTATCTTTAAATTAGCTAAATAACATGGTAAATGCCTTGGGTTTTCCTGATGAGCTGATTTTCGCCCTGGAAGGAGAAATGAGGAATTTTCATTTCTCTAGAGCAACGGTGGACCTGTTGCATGGCATTGAAAAAAATATTGCGGCAAAAACGCTTGCCGGTGGTGTAGCCGCCGCCATCAATGCCATGCCTGGAACGTTGGCAAATTCAGCCATGCTAAGTTTGTACGATGGCGAAGATCTGCATAATTTTGCCGGACTGGTCAATGGACAAGTCGTGTGTGGTGTTTTTGCCGATGTGGACAAGATTAAGAATGGCGATTTCGTCAAATTGGTGGTGGAAAAGAGAGGCGAGATCCTTCACGTGCACAGTTTGCTTCGCATTGCGGATGGCCTGTTATTGATGCCGTTAAATGCTTATTGCGGAGAGCGCGCCTTTTTCTGGAGTTGCATGAGATTTGCAAGAAATATGATGTTATTTGTCTGGATTGTTCTATTTTCCGGATTTTTCTTGGTTGTTGATGTGTCGCTGGAGAAGAAGGAAGATTTAATTGCGGCATGCGGCGCAATATTGTTGATGCCTGCCTTGTTTTGTTTCCCTTTCGAGTATTGGACATATAAGACCATGCGCGGCTATTCAATATATGCCGAGAAAATTTTCGTCGCATACGGTTTTCCAAGGCCGGATGTGTTTGATGCACGCGGTGGAATTACTTTTTTTGAAAATCACGGCGATGGATTTTTCGCAACTAATTGTAAGCTGGCTCTGAAAAAACACAAGTCAAAATACAGGATTCAATCTATCTGACAATTGTCGGGCAGGGCGCGTTGCATGAGTTACCTTGCTTGTCCCTGCTCCCAGGATCAAGGTGTCGGCGCTACGGATGGATGCAATACTGACGAGTACGGTTTTTCTTGCGGCAGCATGTGCCTTGCTTCCTCAAATTTTTCCTGGGCGAGCAATGCATGGATGGAATGAGCCAGCGGCGTCACGTCCGCCACCCTTGTTATCCATTGATGTACGTAAAGCTCAACAGCTTCTTTGCTGAGGCCGATCTGGATGGCTCGGTATGGTTGCGGCCGCAACAGCAGGTCCCGTTCGGGATCCCACTGGATGCGCACGGGCGATGCCTCCTTCTTCGCCGTCCATTCATCCTTGCTCATGGATGCATCCGCGCGGCTCAGGCAGCCGTGCTCCAGTGCCCATTCAAATCCCGCTCTACTGATATCGATCGCCAGTATGCGTTGCTGGCCAGCGTCTTTGAACCCCCAGCCGGCGCGATACATCATCCATAAGAATGATGGTTTGATCCAGGTCATGCGTTCCATCTTGAATGGCGGCGCAGTCAATGTGCCGTTCGCCAATGCGGCATCCGCGATCACATCCGAATAGGCCTGATAGACACGGATAGTCGCTTCGTCATAGGTGGCCCGGATCTGACGTTCAGGGATGGCTGACGTCGGGTACTGATCATTTTGCATTCTTACCTTTGTTGAAGCCAGGGCGAATCCTGGCAAGCCTTGACATGGCGCTGGCAGCGCCGCTCGGTTCCTGGACGTGGCCTGTAGCCGTCCGCAGCCGGTTGATAAGCTGTGTTGCAAGGCGGATGGCCGCGCTGGCGAACGTCGGGTGTGGTGCATCTTACACGACATGGCGCTGCTCTCCGGCGGGCAGGGCTTCTATCTCGATCGGGAGGCGACATCGACATGGCGATGCAATAGGCAGCTTAGGAATTGGCGTTCTCGGTGCTGCCATCGGAAGGCAGCAATTCTGATTTATGCCACGCTTCGTTTTATCGCGGCGCGTCTGCTGGTTCGAATGAACCATCGTCACAATTGGTCACTTTTGGTGGATATTGGTAGTTTGTTATTTAAGTAAGTCGCTCACTATACTTGGCGGATGAAAGCGCGTACAAGGCAATGGTTGACGACGGAATAGCGGGAGGCCACTACGCAAATGGAATCCCTGTCTGTCAATTCTATCTGCCACATTCTTGTGCTGTGTCAAGGCCACGATGGGATGTCTGTGCGGAAATACCTCTTGGTCATCCGGGTGAAAAATGAATCAGAAGAACATGTGGCCGGACAGTAGATTTGCAGGATGCGGGGCAGGTCTGATCAGTATTTTGTCGAGGGGCTACCTTTTTTGACTAGCCTTTTCTGTTTTCCGTGCCTAGAAGATGAAATCTGCAGTCCGATCAGCACAGTCAGCTAGGTTCATCGATTATCTCGCCGCCGCACCCAGGCCATGCCACTTTTGTCGTTTGCCTATTCGCAGCCTGATCCAGGCTAGAGATCGGATTCAGATGGGCCTGGAAAAGACTGTCGCAGGCCTGCGTTTTACTGCATCACGTCCCGGGACAGCCAATATTCAAATCGACTGCCCGGCGCATCAGCATGTCTACGTCGCGGTAAATAATTGCCCGATTGACCAGCGCCGCAAGCCGGGCAGGCGCATCGATAACGTCAAGGGCAACGGTTGAAATATAGAGAAGTCACAAAGTAAACAAGACGTTCGCTTCAAATCAAGGGGAAATATAAAATGAAATCTGTAGCTAAGAAACACTTTTCTCGCGCCGCGCTGATCACCGGCATCGTCTCGGCAGCCTGGGCGCCCAACAGTTTTGCCTGTTCCGACAGCCCCATCCTGGCGAGCATCTGCATCATGGCCGTGCCATACAATTTCGGCAGTTTCAATCGGCAGTATGTGCTGGCTGACGGACGCGATATGTATATCAATACCAATGTGGCACTGTATTCCCTGATCGGTAACGCTTATGGCGTCGTTACCCAGACGACGTTCAAGCTGCCTGACCTGCGCGGCAAGTTCGTCATCGGCGCCAACGGCGAGGACTACATGGCTGGCGACAAGGGCGGTGCAAATGCGATCAAATTGAAGGTTGCACAACTGCCGCCCCACACGTTCGCGCTGGCCGCGGTTCCCGTCGACCTGAGCAAGCTGAAGGTCGGCGTGGCCTTGCCTGCGCTGACGGGCACGGCACTCATTCCCAGTACCGTTGCGACAGGCACGGTAGCGGACTTGAAAATGAATGTGTCCGGTAGCGCCAATGGGGGCTCCTCGCCATCGGGCGCTTATCTGGGCAAGGCAATCTCTGCGTCCTCCAACATTTATTCCTCGGCGGCACCGGATGCGACACTGAATGCCGGCGCCATCACCGGTGGCACCGTTTCGGTCACGGTGCCTGGCATGGCGGGAACCGTGACTACGGTCGGTGAGAAGCTGGACGGCGTCATCGGCGGCACCGCAACGGCCAGCGGCCAGACGCTTCCCGTCGGAAGTGGCGATGCAATCGATATCCGGCCATCTTTTATCGCCTTGACGTATTACATCGCGGCCTCCAATGGCCTGTATCCAAACAGGGACTAGCACTTTGCGTATTCTCGCCGTTACAACAATGGCCACGCTGCTGCTTGCCGCGCCACAGGCCGGCGCCGCGCCGCGCGACCTCAGCACTGAGCTGAAGCGCGCCGACAAGGCGCTGGCCGCCGAGGACTACGGACTTGCCTACAAGGAATACGCGCGCGTCGCCGCCCGCAATCCCCTGGCGCAATTCAATCTGGGCTTGATCGAACGCGAAGGATGGGGGCGGGCGCGCAATGGGGCAGCCGCCTGCGGCTGGTTCGGCAAGGCGGCGCAGGGCAACATTCCTGCTGCGCAACAGTTTTTTGGCGATTGCCTGGCTGTAGGCATCGGACAGGCGGCCGACGGCAAGGCGGCCGAAGCGTGGTATCGCAAGGCGGCGCAGGCGGGCATCGCCTATGCGCTCTGTTCGGCCGGTCAACTGTATATCGGCGGGCAGGCCGTCGGCAAGGATGTCGGGCACGGCCTGGGGCTGTGCGCGCAAGCGGCGCAGGCCGGGTCGGTGCCGGCCATGCTGCGCATCGCCGACTATTACAAGGATGGCAAGGACGTGCCGCAAGATCTGGCGGCCGCGCGTCATTGGTATCGGCAGGCGGCGGAACACCGCGAGCATCAGGCGCAATACCGCCTGGGCGTGATGCTGGCGCAGGGCGAGGGCGGCGATGTCAACCTGGCGCTGGCCTTGTCATGGCTGGAGCATGCGGCCTCCGAAGGCTATGCGCCCGCCTATTTGCCGGTGGCCATCCTGTACGCCAACAGCGCGCCCGACCCGGCCACTGGCGCGCTGACGCCGGCCAGCCTGGCAAAGATTTACATGTGGAACAGCGCTGCCAAAGCCACCACGAAAAATACCGCGGAACTGGCCGAGATCGAACGTATCGCGCAACTGGTGGATCAGGTGATGCCGGCACAGTGGAAGCCTGCACTGGACCGCCGGGTCGCCGAACATCTGGGCCGATTTTCCGCAAATTAATACATATATAACAAGCGGCATGCCATCCGCGCAGCGCGCCGCCAACCAGAGAAAACCATCATGCGTCATGCCTCTATGAACAGAATCTATCGACTCATCTGGAGCCATGTGCACCATGCATGGGTCATCGTCCCGGAACGCACGAAGGGCCGGGGCAAGGCGGCGAATCGCAGCCTCGTGTTCAGCGCCTTGCTGGCGGCCACCCCTGTTGCCATGGCGGGACCGACAGGCGGCCAGGTGACAGCCGGCAACGGCACCATCAGCCAGAGCGGCGCCACCACCACGGTGACGCAAGCGAGCCAGAACCTGTCATTGAATTGGCAATCGTTCAATACCACGAGCCAGGAAACCGTCAATTTCGTCCAGCCGTCGTCCAGCGCCATTGCCGTCAACCGCATCGGCGACACGCATGCCACCCGCTTCTTCGGCCAGCTCAACGCCAATGGCCAGGTCTACCTGATCAATCCGAATGGCGTGCTGTTCGGCGCCGGATCGCAAATCAACGTGGGCGGCCTGGTGGCCTCGACGCTCGACATCGGCGATGCCGGACTGGGCGGCGCGACGCGCCATTTCAGCGGCAACGGCACGGGCAGCATCGTCAACCAGGGCACGATCAATGCCGCCAAGGGCGGCTATGTTGCCTTCATCGGCAATACCGTCAGCAATACGGGCAGCATCAACGCGGCAGCGGGTGCGGCGGCGCTGGGCGCGGGCAGCGACGTCACGCTGTCGTTTTCCGGCGATAGCCTGGTCAATCTGCAGGTCAAGCAGGGCACGCTGAACAACCTGGCCGAAAATGGCGGCCTCATCAAGGCAGACGGTGGCGCGGTCTGGCTCTCGGCCGGCGCCAGGGATGCGCTGGTGGCCAGCGTGATCAATAACACCGGCATTATTCAGGCGCGCAGCGTGCAGAACGTCAACGGTTCCATTGTGCTGGCGGCTGGCAATGCCGGCACCGCAAGCAATGGCGGCACGCTTGATGCTTCCGGCAGCGGCGGCGCAGGCGGCGGCAGCGTGAAGGTGCTTGGCGGCACGGTCAAGCTGGCGGCGGGCAGCGCGATTGATGTGTCAGGCGAGGGCGGCGGCACGGCTTTGATTGGCGGAAATTTTCTTGGCAGCGGCAGCGAGCAACGCGCACACACGGCCATCGTCGATGCCGGCGCCTCGATCAGGGCCGATGCCATCAGCCGCGGCAATGGCGGCAATGTTGCCGTCTGGTCCGATAACAGCACGCAATTCAATGGCAGCATCACGGCGCGTGGCGGCGCGGTGTCGGGCAACGGCGGCAAGGTGGAAACTTCGGGCAAGGCCTTGAAGGTCAACTCCAGCGCCTCCGTCAGTACGGCGGCGCCCCATGGCGCGGCGGGGGAGTGGCTGCTGGACCCCGATGATATCCTGATCGGCAATGCCAGCATATGGGGAAATTCTTACGGGATCAACGTCGATACGCGCGTCCTGTCGACGGCGCTCAATAACGGCAATGTGACCATCAAGACCACCGGAGCTTCCGCCAGTTGCACGGGCACGCCGTGTGCCCCTGGCAAGCCTGGCAATGGCGATATCATCATCCTCGATGGCATCGGTTACGGCAATGACTACTCCGTCGTCGGATATCCCAGCATTCCTAACTGGACCAGCAACACGACGCTGACGCTCAGCGCCTATCGCAATGTGCAGTTCAAATTTACGAATAATGTTTCTTATGGGGGAGCAATCGGCAATCTTGGCGGAGGCATCGTGGCTGAAGGGGCGGTCAATATCGTGCTGAAGGCCGACAATGGCGGCAGGGGCACGGGCACAGTCTTTTTTGACGACCTTTCCGCCATTGATAGCAATATTTTCCTTGCAAATAATGCCGGCACTGTCAGCATCTATTACAACCCCAGCAGCTACAACACCCCGACGGACTTTACCCCGTACCTCAACAATCCCGGTCAGCTCACTGCGTATATGGCCGTCAATCTGAGCGCTTCGATTGCTCCCAAGGTCTATGACGGCACGACGACCGCGGGATTGGCCGGGCTCAACAGCCTGCTGACCATGCCGAACGGACTGACGCTCGATACTGCCGGCCAGGCGGCCACTTTTGCCGACAAGAATGCTGGCACCGACAAGGCCGTGACGATCACCGGCGTCAGGTTCAGTGGCGGCGGCACCACGATTGCCCATGGTGGCCAGCACTATTACCTGAATGGCCTCGACAGCAAGACGGGGACGATCACGCCCAAGAGCATCAACGTCAGCGGCGTTTCCGCCAGCGACAAGACCTATGATGGCACGACCACCGCCACGCTCACGGGGGCAGGCATTTCGTCGTCCGACCTGGTCGGCGGCGATATCGTTTCGCTGGCAGGCGGCTCCGCGACGGGGACGTTTGCCGACGCCAACGCCGGCGGCAACAAGAGCGTCGCCGTCAGCGGCTACACGCTGACGGGCACGGATGCCGGCAACTACAACCTGGTGCAGCCGGGCAGCGTGACGGCCACCATCCACAAGGCCAACCTGGTCCTGTCCGGCAGCAAGACCTATGACGGCA
>NZ_NEGZ01000081.1:0-17084 GCF_002127585.1 Janthinobacterium sp. GW458P | reverse complement strand
CCTATGACGCGACGACGACGGCGGCCCTGAATACGGCGAACGTGGCGTACTCGGGCATGGTTGCGGGCGACAGCCTCAGCCTGGGCGGCCAGGGTGTCGGCAGCTTTGCGACCAAGGATGCGGGCGCGAATAAAACGGTCAGCGTCTCGGGTTTCACCTTGAGCGGGCTGGACGCCGGCAATTACGTCGTCACGCAGCCGAGCGGCGTGACGGCGACGATCAGCAAGGCCGACCTGGTGGTGTCGGGCATCAGCGCCCTGAACAAGACCTATGATGGGAGCGCCAGCGCGACGCTGGGCGGCACGGCCAGCGTGACTGCCTTGCTCAGCGATAATGTCTCCGTTCTTGGCACGGGGACAGGCAGTTTTGCCGACGCCAACGCGGGCACCGGCAAGAGCGTCGCCGTCAGCGGCTACACGCTGACGGGCACGGATGCCGGCAACTACAACCTGGTGCAGCCGGGCAGCGTGACGGCCASCATCCACAAGGCCAACCTGGTCCTGTCCGGCAGCAAGACCTATGACGGCRGCACTGCCGTGGCCGGCGGCACGCTGACGGCCACGGGCGTGGCGGGGCAGACCTTCAGCGTCGGCGGCGCCGGCGATGCCGGCAATCTGGCCAGCAAGAACGTGCAAACGGGCGCGGCGCTGGGCAGCACCACCGGCCCCTATGACGCGACGACGACGGCGGCCCTGAATACGGCGAACGTGGCGTACTCGGGCATGGTTGCGGGCGACAGCCTCAGCCTGGGCGGCCAGGGTGTCGGCAGCTTTGCGACCAAGGATGCGGGCGCGAATAAAACGGTCAGCGTCTCSGGTTTCACCTTGAGCGGGCTGGACGCCGGCAATTACGTCGTCACGCAGCCGAGCGGCGTGACGGCGACGATCAGCAAGGCCGACCTGGCGCTAACGGGCTTGTCTGCTGCCGATAAGGTCTACGACGCCACGACCACGGCTGCACTGAACGGCACCGCCAGTCTGTCCGCTGTCATGGAGGGCGACATGGTCTTTCTGAGTGGTACGCGCACTGCTAATTTCGCGGACAAAAATGTCGGTGGCAATAAGTTGGTGACTCTCAGTGGCTACACGCTGAGCGGTACAGATGCCGGCAACTACAATCTCGTCGATCGAAACGTGCTCACCGCCAGCATCACGCCCGCATCGATCACGGTCAGTGGCATTACTGCCGCCGATAAACTGTATGACGGCACCACGGCGGCCACGGTCAACACCCGCAATGCGACGCTGGCGGGCAAGTTTGCTTCGGATGTGGTCACGATGGCCTCGACCGGCCAGTTCGCCGACGCGGGCGTTGGCGACGGCAAGGCGGTCAATCTGAGCAGTGTTTTTGGCGGGGCCGATATCGGCAATTACATCATTGCCCAGCAATCGCGCGCAGTCGCCAGCATCACAGCCGTGCCCACCACGCCGGTCGCGAGCGTCAGTGCGACGCAGATGCAGCAGGTTCAGAACACGGTAGCGCAAGTGCTGTCGTCCGTGTTGCCGCCGCAGGCTTCGGCGCAGCCGCAGGTATTTGACCTGTCTTCGACCTTGGTGGTGCAGCAGACTGGCTCTGGCAAGACCGAGCGCTCGCAGGCAGCCACCAGCCGCCCCGCGCTCAATACCGCCACAGGATTTGGCAGGCCCGAGCCGACGCTGCGCATTCAAAATGGTGGCATACAGTTGCCGCTCGTCATCACCAGCATCGCAGAATAAAAATACATGACTACTATATCCAAGCAACCTTTCTTGATGAAACCTTTGTTCGCGGCATTGTCGCTGGTGTCGCTCGATGCGTATGCCGCTGACCCGCAGGCGACTCCCAATGCGGGGTCGATACTGCAACAGTTGCAACCGGCAGTCCCTGCCGTAGTGAAGCCGCCTGCGCCGACACTGGAGGTGAGGCCGCAAGGCGATGCCGGCTTGCCGCCATCGCAGCCGATTCCTGTGAAAGCGCTGCGTATCACGGGCAATACCGCTTTTGCCACGGCAACGCTGCATGCGCTGGTCGCCGATCAGGAAGGCCGCAGTCTGACGCTGCCGCAACTTGAGGAACTGGCCGGGCGCATCACCGCGTATTACCAGGGGCATGGATTTCCAATGGCACGGGCCATCATTCCGGTGCAATCGATCACCGATGGCGTCATCATCATCCAAGTGGTCGAGGCGCACTACGGCAAGGTCCGCCTCAACAACCACAGCGAAGTGAGCGACGCCTTGCTCAATGCCAGCCTGGCTCCGCTCAGTGGCGGAGCGCCGATTGCCGATGCCGAACTCAATCGTGCCTTGCTGTTGCTGTCCGATGTGCCGGGCGTGAGTGTGAATGCGACTCTCAAGCCGGGCACAACCGTTGGTGCCGCCGACATGGATGTCGAGGCGCGCTACAACAGGATACCCCTGGCTAACGTTTCACTGGATAACTACGGTAACCGCTATGTCGGGCGCACTCGCCTGAGCGGCAACTTGAATATCGTCAATCCGTTTCATCATGGCGATATTCTGAGCGCCAACCTCGTCAGCACGGGGGAGGGCATGAATTATGCCAGGCTGGGATACGATACTTTGCTTAACGGCCAAGGTAGCAGGCTCGGCGGCGCGTACTCGGCATTGCGCTACAAGCTCGGCAGCACTGCCAGTGCGCTCCAGGCGAATGGCACGGCGACGGTTGCCAGCCTGTGGGCGAAACATCCCTTGATCCGCACCAAGCAATACAATGTCTATGCGCAATTGCAATACGATGCCAAAAATTTGCGCGATCATATCGATGTCGGCAGCCTGCGTACCGATCGTCATCTGAATAACTGGGTACTGAGTGTGAATGGTGATTTTCGCGACAACTTGCTGGGCGGGGCAATGAGCATGGCGAGTCTTGGCTGGACTGGCGGGCGCGGCAGTTTTGATGACGCCGCTGCCGCCGCATCGGATGCCTCGGCCGCGCGTACCCGCGGTGGTTTTTCGAAGTGGAATGCCAATTTCGCCCGTTTGCAGGGGCTGACGCTGCGCGACAGCTTGTACTTCAACTTCAGTGGACAATGGAGTGACGGCAATCTTGATTCTGCCGAAAAGATGACTGCCGGTGGTCCCTATACGGTCCGGGCCTATGACATCGGGGCAGTTTCCGGTGACGCCGGCTATGTAGGCAATGTGGAAATGCGCCATGATCTGGCATCGCTGCCGCTCGGGAAATGGCAGGTGCTGGCGTTTTTGGATACTGCCTATGTGAAAATCAACCGTCATCCCTGGACCAGGGCAGAAAATAGCGCAACCCTGTCCGGTGCCGGTATCGGCCTGAACTGGGCCGGCCCGGACCAGTGGCGCGCCAGCGCTACCGTGGCAACGCGTGTGGGCGCCGCGCCCGCATTGCTGACAAAACCGTCATCGCTGCGTGCGTGGCTGCTGGCAAGCAAAAGCTTCTGAATGATCGAGCGGCAAGCCAGTACCGGCTCACTATAAATGACATCTTGCAACAGCATTTTTGCGGTTTTTGGGATCTGATAAAATAGACAAAATAGCCAGTTTCTCCGACGTCTATGAGAAAAGAGAGCGAAACAGCGCGCAATCATCAAAAAATGGCATGACGCGCTGCCGACTATATATACCCAAAAAAGAGGGGATGCGGCTTGACGCACCGCACATGGCTCCAGGCCAGATTCATTGCGCTGGAGCGGGAGCGTTCTCCTGCACGACCTGAACATACTGTATCCATGGATCATCAAACAGCCAGTATTGCATTATCCATCACACAGTTATGTATTTCGGTAACGATGATTGGTGTCTATTTTGCTGCGCCCATCGAGCGTTACACGCGGCTGTGGGCCATGTCCGGCGTGCTGACCGCTGTCGGGATGACGCTCATTATATTGAATGCCGCGCGCCCACCAGGTTTTCTGCTAATGCTGGGAAATGTTGGATTGTTTTCCGGCTGTGTCATCGTGTGGGTCGGGCTGAGAGCTTTCTTCGGGCGGTCAATAAGCCGCTGGGGGTATGGTCTTGTCGCTTTGTTCGCGTGTCTGTATTTTCTGCTGATAGAAAACAAAGCGGAGTTTTCCTCGCGTGCCTGCCTGAGCAGTGCCAGCCTGATTCTGGTATTTGTGCTGTGCCTGCAAACGCTGCTGGTACGCAATCCAGAAGCCGCTTCCGGCAGGCATGGCTATGCGCGCGAAATGGCGATTGTCGGCTTGTTGATGCTGATTGCTGCGCATACGCTGCGTATCGTCGTTTTACTCTATCAGCCGGTGGCCTTCAATTCCGCATGGATGTCCCAGATCAATATAGTGGCTGTCTATCTGGTACCGCTGGCCGGAACCTTGTTGTTTTTTCCTGCCTTGCTGCTGCTGTATTTCGAGCGTATCAAGCATCAGCTGCTGCTGTCCTTGGAAGCCAAGCAGGAAGCGCTGGAAAACCAGATGCGATTCGTGGAGATGTTTTCGCACGAATACCGTACGCCGTTGGCTGTCATCCGGACCAATCTGGATATTTTGCAAAGTAAACAGCAGGCCAGCGGCCTACATTTCGCTTCCAACCTCGGGAAAATGCAGCGCGCGGTATTGCGACTCGTTGAATTGGCGGAAACTGCGCTGCAGAGGGATCAGCATAGCGAGGGAAAAGACGATATCCTTCGCGAGCCCATCCTGATGCGGGATTTTCTTCAAACTATCATTGATGAGGCCGCTGATTTCTGGAGCGAACGGGCGCCGCGACTCGGGCTTAAATGCCCGCACTCCATCGTCTTTGATGGGGATCGCAAGTTGCTCAAGACTGCAATGCTCAATGTCCTTGATAATGCGATCAAATACGGGGCTAAACAGGGGACCGTCAGTGTTCAGTTGAGGAAAAACAATGGTACATTGCTCATTACGGTGGACGACGATGGCCCGGGTATTCCAAAACATGAGCTGGACCTGGTGTATGGCAAGTATTTTCGTGGCAGTCGCACCGCTTCCGTCGCCGGCAGCGGCGTCGGCCTGTATCTGGTGCGGCGTATCATCGCTCAACATGCCGGCAGCATATTTCTCAGCAACCGTCCCGACGGAGGCACTTCAGCGACAATCACCTTGCCTTTGCCTATAGAGGAGGCGCATAGCGGTGCAATTGAAAATTAATGTGTTATTGGTCGAAGATGATGACGATTTGCGCGACAGCGTAGTGGAATGGCTGGAACTGAACGGCATGCATATCACCGCTGTGCGCAACGCGGCTGAGTTTTATCAGGCTTTGCCAAAATGTGATTTTCAGATCGCCGTCATCGACGTTGGGCTGCCGGATCAGGAAGGGTATGTGCTGGCCGAGTATGTGCGGGCCAATACCAATATGGGAGTCGTCATTTTGACTGCCCGCAGCGCGATAGAAGACAGGCTCAAAGGGTATAAATCTGGCGCAGACCAGTATCTGGTCAAGCCGGTCGATTGCCGTGAACTGTCAGCCGTGATTGTCAGTATCGCGCGGCGCGTACAGAATACTGCCGTCGACGTACCGGACATCCCGGAGCGGTGGACGATTTTTGTCACGCAGTGGGAACTCCATTTTTCCCACGATGTGCAGGTGGCGCTGAGCCTGAAGGAATTGATGTTTCTCGAATTGCTGGCGAGCAAGCCCGGTCTGCCAGTACAGAAAAAGACTATTTTAACCAAGCTGTATCAGCGCGATGACTACCATAGCGGCCGTTCGCTGGATTCATTGGTGCGTCGCTTGCGTGCAAAAATCGTATCACGGACCGGCGTCGATATCCCGATCCGAACCGTGCATTCAGTCGGCTATTGCTTCGCCGGCGAGATTGCTCTTGCTGAGGGCGACTCCCTTCAATGTTCCGTCGTGCCAGCCTAGATACTGCAGACACTTATTGCGCGATCGCAAGAAAATATTGCACCACCCGTGTCGATCATGGCGTCTGTCCCAGGCTGGCTAGGCGGGCCAGCGTCGCTTGCGCATGCATGGTTTGGGCCAGCGAGGCGGCGCTCATGCCGCGGCTGTCCACGGCGTCGATGCGGGCGCCGTGTTGCAGCAGCAATTCCAGGATGGCCAGGCGGTTGAACATGGCGGCCATCATCAACGGCGTCTTGCCGTCCGGGCTGGCGCCTTCCACGTTGGCGCCATGCTGGAGCAGCAATTCGGCGATGTCCAGGTAGCCCTTGTAGGCCACGCTGGCCAGCGGCGTCTGGCCCTGGTCGTTGGGCACGTTGGCGTCGGCGCCTGCTGCGAGCAGCAGGCGTGACGTTTCCAGGTGCCCGTGGTAGCTGGCCAGCATGATCAGGCTGTCGCCTTTTTCGTTGCGGAAGTTGACTGGCACGCCCTGGGCAAGCATGGCGCCCAGCTGCTGCGTATCACCCTCACGCACCAGGGCAAACAGGCCCTGGATGAATTCCAGCGTTTCGGCATCCATCGCTGCCGGGATTTTCCGTGCTTCGGTGTTCATCGTTTTCTTTCCGCCGGGGTAGTCCAGGCTTGCAGTCTACTATGCGGCCGGCGCCAGTGCCTTTTGCCGCGCTGCCAGCGCCGCGCCGAGGAAGAGGGCGATGGCCGAGGCACGGGGGGCGGGGTCTGGCCCGGCATTCGTACACGATCTTAGCTTTGGCTATCTCTATTTGCGGTAGGTTGCGCGTTATCAAATGCAGATACGGCAGACTGACTGTCATGCTCGAGACGTGAAAAGTGGTGGAGATGTGGGACATGGTTTGGACATCGACATGGCTGAGGTCGTGTCTGAATGGCGGACCTCGTATATTGAATATGCCGCATCTCCGTCAGATAACGAGGACGTGGTAGCGGCCAGGCGGCGTGATGCTGATCAGACCGAGTGCCTTTGAACACGTGGGTCAGATAGGTACCTTTGCCTGTTTCATTTTATTAGTCCGAACGGTACCTTGGGCCACCGCGATGTTACGAAAGCCTGTATAGCGTCGATTTTGGCCTCATCGCGCGCCGTGCCGATATCCACCAGGCATTCCTCTCGCTTGCCTGCATACTCATCTGCTGGAGATACATTCAGCGGTTTTGTTAGGCGTTCTTAGTCGTCTCGGCCTTGAGCCATCCCGATAGCTGCACCGAGTATTTGTCTAGTCCGCTAACTGATCGCCGCTCCGCATAGGAGGGCTCAGTGGTTTCCGATCGCAGGTAGCGTCGGACGGTATTGCGCGAGATATCCAGTCGCCTAGCGATTTCTCGTATTGGGATCTGGTCACGAAGGTGCCAGCGTCGAATGAAGCCGAGTAGAGCCACGTCGATCACTCCGATCTCCTGCTGATAAGACAGGTAGAATTGTGCTACTAACGTGGGTCGGATTCCGTTGCAAATTCGTGGGGAAGGTGGGGCAATTTTCAATGCAACTTAACACTCATATGTCAGGATGTAGGTAATGTCCGTGACCCAGACGCGAATTGGCTCTTGTACATTAAACTGCCGCTGCAGATGATTCGGAGCCACCAGCAACGGCGCGCCGCCACGTTTGTACTCGCGCCTGGCGTAACCCGCCTGAGAACGAATCCCAGCCGAGCGCATCAGGCGATTAACGCGATTGATGCCGCATTGTTCGCCCAGCTCTCGCAGATCGTCGCAGACCTAGTGGTAACCGTACACGCTGCCGCTTTCCAGCCAAGATTCCTTGATGGATACCAGCAGGCGCTTGTCTTCCTTGGCACGTTTGCTTTCAGGATTCAGACGCCAAGCATAAAAACCGCTCGGATGAGCCTCAAGCACTTTGCAAAGCCGTCGCACCGGGATTTGCAACGAATTGGCCTTGTAACTCAATAATTAAGGTGTACCTTACGCGGGCGTCTTGGCAAAGTACACTGCGGCCTTTTTCAAGATGTCGCGCTCTTCCGTGACGCGCCTGAGCTCGGTTTTCAGGCGCCGCACGTCGTCGGTCTGGACATCCACTGCCTTGCGCTCTTCCTCTGGGACGCCATAGCGTTTCACCCAGGCGTACAGGCTATGGATGCTCACGCCAAGCCGCACTGCGACCTCGCTAACCGGTTGCCCGCGCTGCGCCACTTGCTGGACCGCAGCAATCTTGAATTCCTCTACGTATCGTTTCCGCTCATACTTTCTCCTTGTGCCCGTAATTATGGCTCAGGAGTGTCTACGATTGTCGTGGCGATTCAGTTAGCCATCCTAGTTTTAAGCAGAAATTTTATGAGGGTGATAAAAAATCAGGCTTTTCCATGCAATATGCAGGACGGAGGCTGTGGACGATGGCACCGCCACCATCACTTTGAAGTCAGACACCGTCCAGGTTTCTAATGTTGATATGATAACTGAGCTCGGTTGGTAGCTGCGTGCGCTGACTTGCGAATTCAATCGGTCAACGCAACAAACTGCTCAAATTCTTGAACTGGTGTCTGGCAGAATACCCTGGTCCCTAACACGATCCATCGGTCTTCCATCTTTCTCGAACCTTGGATCGGGAGAAACTAAGCTACAGGCGGCTATGCACTTTTCAAATCAAACATATATCTTGTTCTTCTATGGATTGATTGTAATTGATGCCAGTGAGTAGGTTGATTGGATTTTTATTGCTCCAATCCGATTGAGCTGAGATTCAATAATCCTGTTTTCGGGGGCTATGTTTATGTAAAAATGTGGAGGTCTGATGGATTTTATTTCTTTGAGCGGCTTATGTTTTTTGTATATCATATCAATGACCTGCGGAAGAATTGATGCATCGTTAAGAAGAGATATTCCTAGACAATTGCTTTCCATAACATAGGAGCTTCCAACATAGAGTCCATCAACTTTTATCAGATACCAGGCCCTGTACGGGTGATTTTTCACAAACTTAATATGTTGGTCAAACGTTGGTATGGAGACGTTGCTTATGTTGTGTTCTCGATTCTTGAGCAATTGAAATAAAATCTCAATTTGTTTTTCGCTGCCAATAATTTTCTCAAGCTTAATAGTTTCTATCGCTTTATTATTCATAATAATCAATCAGTTCTCGTCAGGTAGAAAAAGTTATCATCTTCGTCGATTTTTATGAACCCATATCTTTCAAATATCCTTAGGCTTGCCTTGTTTTCCTTTTTTATTGTGGCTGTTAATTTAATAGTGTTGGATGTTCTATATTTTTCAATGGAGTTCGCAAGAAAATCATACGCTAAGTTTTTTCCGCGCATACTTGGATTGAGGTTGATTGAGACTTCTGCGCCACTCATTTTTTTGTCGGTATCAAACCTGCAGATACCTACTTTTCCTTCGTTGACTATTCCTATGTAAATTTTTCTTAATTGATTGGTTAAGCTGCTTTCAAACCATTTTTTATGTTCCTCTAAAGTCACGACATTGTTGCTTATGAACATCTGGCAGCTAACGGGGTCATTTCTCCATGTGAAAACATCTAAGGAATCATTTATATCAGCATCTTTAATTTTCATTTCGATATAACCTTACTTTTGCATATAGTTCATTGTCGCGGATGAAGGAATTTGAAAATTCAATTTTGTAATAGCCAAAATTTATGTAGGCATTTTTATAGCTAGCCCCATCAACCATTCTTATTCTGTCAAAAAGCTCCTTTATTGAATATTCACTCTTCAATTCATTGTCTTCATAAGTTAGTCGACTGAATGGAACTATGTTGCCATATTGCTCTTTAGGTTTGATGTTTTCTTGGCAAATTTTAATAATGAGCTTTTCAACGCAAACAGAAATTCTTGAAAAAATTTCTGAAATGGTGCCATCAAGAGATACTTCGATGGAATCATAAATAGGGCCGCCATCAAGAATTTCTGTCATTCTTAATGCACATACAGGTGAATTCTCTATTCCTCTTAAAATCAAATTTTGAACTGGACTGCCGCCCCTTCCATAAGGTAATGGAGCTGTGTGAAATACTATACATTCATATCGTTCATATATTTCGGAATCAACTTTCCAGTTCCAATGCGGGAAAAAAATGTATCGTGGATTGATTTTTTTCAAAAATTCCAGATTGAGCTGGTCTTTGGTGTGAATTTCAATTATATTTAAACTTGCATATTCCGCAGTCTTAGGGTGTTCTTTAAACCAGTCTTTAGAAGACGCTACTACATAGTTAATCATCTTTCTATCTTTCGTATGATTTCAAAAGCTTCAGCGTAGTGCAGCCCAACTTGGTTGCCCCTATGTTTGGCTAAATTTTCAAGCCCCTCGAATGAACGTGTGTGAGGGGAGTCACGCATTTCCATTTGGTATTCTTCCAATGCTGCTAATTTCTTTTTCCACGTATTTTTAATATCAACATAAAGATTCGGATAAAACAAATCTGTTATTGATCTGTGACCATAATCTGTAGCAGAAGCAATTTCGAAAGTCCGAATCTCTTGCCAAACTTCATTAGGTTGAGGTCGAAATGCAGTCAGGGTTGCTTGACTTACAACGCGATGGTCAACATTTAAGTCTGCTGAGCTATGTGTATAAACTATTGTCGGTTTAATAGTGTTTTTTGCTTTTTCAATTACTTTTGCAACTGCTAATAGTGGCACTGTATCCATTGCATTGTCTGGAAAACTTCCGCCTTCTATCCAGGTTAAGCCGAGTATTTTTCCTGCATTAATCGAAGCTTGAGTGCGAATCTTAATTTCTTCTTCATTTTCACCACCCCTCGCACCAACGCCATCTGTCATTGACACTGCATATACAATATCTCCATTCTCAACGTGCCTAGCAATTGTTCCCCCTAATCCCAATGCTTCGTCGTCGGTGTGGGCAATCACTACCAATACTGTATGCCTGTTCATGGTGCTGCTTAATTGTGTATTTCTATTCATTCTTGGTTTACTTTTCTAATCAACTAATGAAGCACCTAAGCAGATAGGTGCTAAAATCAAGAGCAATTTTATGCTGCATGAAGCTTCGTGTCACGTATGATGATAAAAAGATGTCTTTTTGAAATTTTCCACTGCTGGTCTCTGTGTAAGCTTGGCACGAATTAAGCGTTAATTCAGAATAATTTACGTTAGCTGAAAAAGACTAAACACTAAAAAAGTGACAAAAAATGGCACATGGGTTTTCGGTAGCCTACCAATTGATTTACTTGATTCCTTTAGTCACGTAACTACTGAGCGGAAATGATCTCCCGTTTGGCGCTGTAAGATAACTCCGTGTCAATGTAACAGCTAAGCCCCTGATTTTTCAGGGGCTTTTTTGACTGGCAAGTGTCAACAGTCTATAGCAGAGCCAAGTATGTCTTCTTCTGTTTAAGGGTACGTCAACATGATACCTGAATGCAGTGACGATTTAAAATCTGTCCGGATAGGGGACGTAGTCTGTTGACGGCACAAGAAGCGCGGACCCAGCGTGAAGAGGACGCGTGGCGAGCCCTGCGACGACGATCGATGTAGTTTCCGCTTCCGATGGCCAGCAGCAGAGGATGTATTGCTTTATGGTAAAGGGTATTTCATACCAGTGGTGTGACGGGGTCCGTGTAATGCTGCAATGAGCATTGCACCTGCCGCGTAGCGCGGATGTAACGGCGTCGTGCCGCGGCGGCAACGGTCACTATGGTGGCCTGCCGCAGGCTGGCTGTAGTTTGGGGGCAGGTGGCCGTAGCGAGAATATGTTCTATCGTGCAATGCAAGACATCAGCTGGTTGTGCGTCCGAATCGTCGCAAGCCCTGGCTGCTCCCACGGTCGCGGTGCAGCCTGTCCCTACGTTGGACCGCGTACCCTGAATACTGTCGGCAAGTTCGACAACCGCTTTAACTTCATGCGCGGCATTTTTTCCGATAACGTTGACCGCCTGGGGCGCCATTCGAAAAGCATCTTGATTGCGCACCTGCCAATCATGCGCCACGGGGTTTCCATGAGCTGAAATACCTGACAAAAATAGTCAGAAGAAATGTTTCTTTATTGAATTTTCATAAAGCCCACATTATCATATGTGTAAGAAACGCATTCGCCGCCTGAGCACACCTGACGAAACCAGCCGCGCGCGGCCACTTGTGCCCGCCGCTGCGGTTTTGTCCGGCGTGGCAAGGCTGTGTGCGCGTCGCGGGGGGGATGGATGTGCCGGCATTCCATATTGCTGGCAGCAATGCCATTGCTGTTCAGGTTCTGATGCCTGGACTCTGCCGTCCACGATGCTGAATGCATGGGTAAGAGATCGTCCGCCAGACCAGATTGTCTATTGCCCTGAAATCATTATTCTTGACGGGAGACAGGCATGGCGTGGTGGAAGTCGCGGGAAAAGACGAGCGTGGCGGCGACGGGAAAGCGTTCGCGGCTGTTATTGCAGGCGCTGGAGCCGCGGCTGATGTTCGATGGCGCTGCCATGCACAGCGCGCTGGTGGCGCAGCATGCCGACGTGCCCCATCCGGCGCCCGAACGCATGATGGAAGCGGCCGCCGGCGAACGGGCCCAGGAACGCCATGCCGCTGCCGGGACGGCGCCGCCGGCCAGGCAGGTGGTGTTCATCATGTCCGATATCGCCAACTACCAGAGCCTGACGGGCCAGCTGCCGCAGGGCGCGGACGTCGTCGTGCTCGATGGCGGCAAGGATGGCCTGGCGCAGATGGCGCAGTGGGCGGCGCAGCACCACGGCTATGCGGCCATGCACATCGTGTCGCACGGCGAGGCGGCCAACCTGATGCTGGGCAGCACAGCGCTCACCGCCGATAATTTGCAGGGCCGCCAAGCGGAACTGGCCGCGCTGGGCGCGGCCCTCAGGCCGGGCGGCGATATCCTGTTGTATGGATGCAACATCGGCGCCGGCAGCGGCGGCGCTGCCTTCATCGGGCGCCTGGCGGAACTGAGCCATGCCGACGTGGCCGCCTCGGCCGACGCCACCGGCACGGCCCGCCTGGGCGGCAACTGGTCGCTGGAGCGCCAGGCCGGCAGCGTCGAGGCGCAGGCCCTGCAGCTCGACTATCAGGGCCTGCTGGCGCGTCCCGTCAACGGCGTCACCAGTTTCAACTCTTTTCCGGGGGGAATACTTACCAATGGCAGCGCCGATGGCCCGGGGCTGACCGCATTGAATATTGAAGGCTGGGATTTCACCTTGCGCGGGGCCAGCGCCATGGATTGCTATATCGCCGCCGACACCTTGACTTACCAGACGATGCTGATCAGCGGCACGAGCAACAATGGCGTAGCGCTCGACTACATGATGGTCAAGCCTGGCGATGGCAGCGTGTTCCGGCTCGATTCCGTGGACCTGGCGGTTGCCGGGCTAACGACGGGCACTGTCGGAACCTTGCAGCTGATCGGCTTTTACAATGGCGCGCCGGTGTCCGGCGCCATCTACAGCCTGACGGTGACGGATGCCTACATTGGCGGGCAACTCGTGACCTTCAACCTGTCGGCGAATAGCGCCTTCCAGGCCATCGATTCCTTCCGCGTGCAGACGGACGGCAGCTACCAGGTCACGGGCGCATTTGGCATTGACAATATCAGCGCCAGCAACTTTCGCATGCCTAACGTGGCGCCCTACCTGGCGCCTGGCGGCGGCAGTGCGGCCTACCGTGCCGGCAACGGCAATGCGGTGGCCGTCGATGGCGGCATCATGGTCGGCGACAACGACAACGCCACGCTGGCCAGCGCCAGGGTGGCGATCACGGGCAATTTCCGTTCGGGCGAGGACTTGCTTGCTTTTAACAACAGCAACGCTAGCATGTACGGCAATATTTCTGCCAGCTATAACAGCAGCACGGGCATACTGAGCCTGACTTCCTCTGGGGCAACGGCGACCCTGGCGCAGTGGCAGGCGGCCCTGCGCGCCGTCACCTACCAGGATACCTCGCTCGCCCCCTACACGGCGACGCGCACCGTCAGCTTCACGGTCAATGACGGCAGCGCTGACAGCTTCAGCACCAGCACCAGCGTCACGCTGAGCGCCGATGCGGCCCCCGTGATCGGCAACTTGCATGGCGACAATCCCACGTTCACGGAAAAGGGCGGCGCCGTGCTGCTCGATAGCGGCATGGCAGCCACCGTCGTCGATAGCGACACGGTCAATTTCAACGGCGGCAACCTGACCGTGCATATCAGCGCCTATGGCCGCAGCGGCGATATCCTGGGCATCGATACGGGCGGCACGGTGGCGCTGAGCAGCGGCACCAGCGCGGGCAGCGTGGTGTCGGTCGGCGGCGTGGCCATCGGCGTGATTGCCGTCAACGGCGACGGCATCAACGGCCGCGACCTGTGCATCACCTTCAATGGCAACGCCACGAGCGCGCGTACCGCCATCCTGTTGCAGGCGCTCAGCTACAACAGCAGCAGCAATGATCCCGGCGCCAGCCGCACGGTCAACGTCAGCGTCAATGACGGCAAGGGCGCCAGCGGCTCGGCCGACGTCAGCGTCAGCATCCGCGCGGTCAACGATGCGCCCGCGGCCAGCGCCACGGCGCTGGCGCCCGTATTTACGGCTGGCGGCGCGGCCGTGCCCGTATTCAGCGGCGCCGGCGTCAGCACCGTGGAGGCGGGCCAGGGCGTCCTCGCGCTGACGCTGAGCGTGTCCGGCCTGCGCGATGGCGCCAGCGAAATCCTGCTTGTCGATGGCAGCAGCATCGCCCTGGTCAACGGCAATGTGGTGACGACGGCAGGCAACGGCGCCACGGTGACGGTCGCCGTCAGCGGCGCCACGGCCACCGTCACCATCAGCAGCAGCGGCATGTCGGCCGCCGCCGCCGCTGCCTTGATCAACGGCGTCAGCTATCGCGATACGGCGTCCGCGCCCACGTTCGGCGCCCGCGTCGTGACGCTGACGTCCGTCATGGACAACGGCGGCACGGCCTATGGCGGCAGCGACACGACAGTCCTGTCGCTCAGCGCCAGCGTCAGCGTCCAGGGCGTGCCCGTGGTTAGCACCAGCGGCGGCAGCGCAGCGTTCACGGCAGGCGACAACACGGCTTCCACGCCGGTCACGGTGGACGGCGGGCTGACCGTGTCGGACCCGGACAGCGCCACACTGGCCAGCGCGACGGTTGCCATCACGGGCAACTTTCATGCGGCAGAGGACGTGCTGGGATTCACGGCGGGCGGCGCCTTCGGCAATATCAGCGGCAGCTATAACAGCGGCACCGGCGTGCTCACGCTCACCTCGGCAGGCGCCAGCGCCACCCTGGCGCAGTGGCAGGCGGCCCTGCGCTCGGTTACCTATACCGATAGCGCGGTCACGCCGAATGGCGCGACGCGCACCATCACGTTCCAGCTGAACGACGGCGCCAGCAGCGGCGCGGCGGCCAGCCGCGCGGTGACGGTGACGGCGGTGGACCAGACGCCCATCGCCACGGCCTCCGGCGGCGCCGCCGCGTTCATCGCTGCCAACAATGGCCTGTCCGCGCCGGTGGCCGTCGACAGCGGCATGCTG
Source organism: Janthinobacterium sp. GW458P (assembly GCF_002127585.1). Lineage (GTDB taxonomy): Bacteria > Pseudomonadota > Gammaproteobacteria > Burkholderiales > Burkholderiaceae_D > Janthinobacterium. The sequence continues at coordinate 1,808 of NZ_NEGZ01000081.1, read as the reverse complement.
TTGTCCGACCTCGACAATACCACCTTCGCCAGCGCCACCGTGTGGATCGCGCAGAACTTCCGCAGCGGGCAGGACAGCCTGGCTTTCGTCAATACCAGCGCCAGCACCTTCGGCAATATCGTCGCGTCCTACAATGGCGGCACCGGCGTGCTGACCCTTGCGTCCTCGGGCGCCACGGCGACGGTGGCGCAATGGCAGGCGGCCCTGCGGGCCGTGACGTACAGCAACAGCGCCGTCACCCCCGACACGGCCGTGCGCGCCGTCAGCTTCGTCGTCAACGACGGCACGAAAAGCAGCGCGCCGGCGCAGCGCGCGGTGAGCGTCGCCGCCACCGCGCAGACGCCCGTCGTGACGGTGGGCGGCGGCAGCACGGCCTTCACGGCGGGCGACAATGCCGCGTCCATGCCGGTGCGCGTCGACGGCGGCCTGACCTTGTCCGACCTCGACAGCACGACCCTGGCCAGCGCCAGGGTGGCCATCACCGGCAATTTCAGGGCCGGCGAGGACATCCTGGCGTTTGCCAATGACAATGCTGTCACCTATGGCAACATCAGCGCCAGCTATGACGCCGCCAGCGGCGTGCTCACCCTCACGTCCGGCGGCGCCAGCGCCACCGTGGCGCAATGGCAGGCAGCCCTGCGCGCCGTGACCTACGTGGACAGCGCCGTCACGCCGCAGACGGCCACGCGCGGCATCAGCTTCCAGGTCAATGATGGCGCGGGCGACAGCAACAGCGTGACGCGCTCCGTGACGGTGGCCGCCGTCGACCAGACGCCGCTGCTGCAGGCCGGCGGCGGCAGCGGCAGCTTCCAGGTCGGCGGCGCGCCGGTGGCCGTCGATGGCGCCATCGTCGTGTCCGACCGCGACAGCGCGACCCTGGCCAGCGCCACGGTCAGCCTGACGGGCAATTTCCATGCGGGAGGAGACGTGCTGGGGTTCACGGCGGGCGGCGCCTTCGGCAATATCAGCGGCAGCTACAACGGCAGCACGGGCGTGCTGACGCTTACCTCGGCGGGCGCCAGCGCGACCCTGGCGCAATGGCAGGCCGCGCTGCGTTCCATCACCTACGCCGAGCTCGCCGCCACGCCGAACACGGCCACCCGCACGATCGCGTTTGCCGTCAACGACGGCAGCAAGACGAGCGCCGTCGCCACGTACGCCATCGCCTTGCAGCTGCCGCCCCCGGCCGTGGCCGGCCTGGACGCCGCCAGCGATACGGGCGCCAGCGGCACCGATGGCGTCACCAGCAATGCGCGGCCCGTGGTGCGCGGCACCGCGGTGGCGCATGCGCTCATCACCATCCTTGTCGATGGCGTGGCCGTGGACACCACCGTGGCCGATGCGGGCGGCGCCTGGAGCTATGCCTTTGCCGCCGCGCTGGGCGACGGCACGCACGGCATCGCGGCGACCGCGACGAGCGGCGGCGTGAGCAGCCTGCCGTCGGCCGTGCTGACGCTGCTGATCGACAGCGTCGCCCCGGCCGCGCCGCTTGACCTGGCGGTGTCGCATGGCGGCAGCGCGAACCGGCCCGTCTTCAACGGCAGCGCCGAGGCGGGCAGCGTGGTTACCGTTTTCATCGACGGCGTGGCGGCCGGCACGGCAAGCGCCGATGCCGGCGGCCGCTGGACCTTCCAGGCCGGCGCGACCCTGGCCGATGGCCAGCACAGCGTGACGACGGTCGCCACTGACCTGGCGGGCAATGCCGGCGCGCCGTCCGCCACGCTGGGCTTCAAGGTGGGGCCGCCGGCCGCGCCGGGCAATGTCGTGCTGGCGCCCGGCGCCGACACGGGCGCCAGCGCCAACGACGG
>NZ_NEGZ01000080.1 GCF_002127585.1 Janthinobacterium sp. GW458P | reverse complement strand
TGGCGCTGGGCTGCGCCGTGCCGTGGCGGGCGCAGGATGGGCGCAGCGGCCAACCCCCGGCATCGGCGCGCAGCCGGCAATTGCGGGCGCGCCTGGACGGCGCCATCGCCGACGGCGAATTCCGCTTTCACTACCAGGGCAAGTTCGATACGGCGCAGCTGCGCCTGGTCGGCCTGGAAGCGCTGCTGCGCTGGGAGCATCCGCGCCACGGCCTGGTCTACCCGAACGAATTCATCGGCCTGGCCGAGCAGACTGACGCCATCGTCGCGCTGGGCAACTGGGGCATCGATGCGGCTTGCCGCCAGCTGGCGCAGTGGCGCGCGGCGGGCCTGCCTTTGGTGCCAGTCGCGGTGAATATCTCGGCGCGCCAGCTGTGCCAGCCGCACTTGCCGGACTTCGTCTTTGGCTGCCTGCAGCGCCACGCCATCGCGCCCGGCCTGCTGGAGCTGGAGGTGACGGAAAGCTGCTGCATTGACGACATGGCGCAGGCGACGCAGGGCTTGCGCCGGCTGCGTGCGCTGGGCCTGGCCATTTCGCTCGATGACTATGGCACCGGCCATTCGGGACTCAGCCATGTCAGGATGCTGCCGATTCACACCATCAAGATCGACCGCTGCTTCATCCGCGACCTGGGCAGCGCAGGCAGCGCAGATAGTGACACCGTGATCGTCGCCTCGACCATTGCGCTGGCGCGCGGCCTGGGCTTGCAGGTGTTGGCCGAAGGCGTGGAAAACGCCCGGCAGCTGGCGCGGCTGCGGCGGCTGGGCTGCCCGCAGGTTCAAGGCTATTTCCTGCACCGCCCGGCATCCGCGGCCGAGGTGGCCGCATTGCTGGCCGCTGGCGTGCCGGCCGGCCATGTAACAGCGCCGAAACATGGGGCCATGGGGCCTGGCGTGGATGCTCAGTAGAATATGGCCACTGCAAGCCGCATGCTTTAACACTTTCTTCCCCACGCAAGAATGATAAACAGTCCCGTCCCGGCCTATGTCTTCGGCCCGTTTCGCCTTTTGCCGCTTGAACGCGTGCTGTTCGAGGGCGATCGCGCGCTGCGCCTGGGCAGCCGGGCCATGGACTTGCTGCTGGCCCTGCTGGAACGCGCCGGCGACATCGTCGACAAGCATGAACTGGTGAGCATAGTCTGGCCCAATGCCGTGGTCGACGACGCGACCTTGCGCGTGCACCTGGCGGCGTTGCGCAAGGCGCTGGGCGATGGCCGCGATGGCCAGCGCTACATCACCACCATTCCCGGGCGCGGCTACGGCTTCCTGGCGCCGCTGGCGAACACGGGCCGGCCGGCGCCCGGTGCGGCGGGTGCCGAGCCGCGGCATAACCTGCCCGTCGTGCTGACGCGCATGCTGGGCCGCGCCGAGGTGCTGCAAACGATGGCCAACCAGCTGCTGCAATTGCGCCTGCTGTGCATTGCCGGCCCGGGTGGCATCGGCAAGACCACCCTGGCCGTCGTCCTGGCCACGCGCGTGCTGCGCCGCTATGCCGATGGCGCGTGCTTCGTCGACCTGTCGCCGCTGGAAGAAGGCCGCCTGGTGCCGCTGGCGCTGGCCACGGCGCTGGGGGTGGCGGTGCCGGCCGGCGACGCCATGCCGGTCTTGCTGGCCTACCTGCGCCCGCGCCACATGCTGATCGTGCTCGATAACTGCGAGCACGTGATCGGCGCGGCCGCTACGCTGGCCGACGCCTTGCTCAAGGGCGCGCCGCTGCTGCACCTGCTGGCCACCAGCCGCGAGCCGCTGCGCATCACCAGCGAGCAGCTGCAGCGCCTGCCCGCGCTGGAATTGCCGCCGGCCGATGCCGTGCCCGACGCGGCGGCGGCCCGCCATTTCGCCGCGGTGCAGCTGTTCTGCGAACGCTGCGCGGCTGTCGACGATGCTTTCGTGCTGGCCGACGCCGATGTGCCCGTGGTGGTGGACATCTGCCGGCGCCTTGACGGCATCCCGCTGGCGCTGGAGCTGGCGGCCGGGCGCATCGGCCATTTCGGCTTGCACGAATTGCGCCGCCAGCTCGACGACCGTTTTCGCCTGCTCACGCGCGGCGCGCGCAACATGCCCTTGCGCCACCAGACCCTGCGCGCCACCCTGGACTGGAGCTATGGCTTGCTCGACGCGCAAGAGCGCCAGGTGCTGCAGGCGCTGAGCGTGTTCAAGAGCCGCTTCCGCCTGGGGTCGGCCAGCGCCGTGGCGGGCTGCGATGTGTTCGACACGCTGGCCGACCTGGCGGCCAAGTCCCTCGTCAGCATCGAATTTTGCTGCCAGCACGTGTATTACCGGCTGCTCGACACCACGCGCGCCTATGCCGCGGCGCAGCTGGCGGCGGGCGGGAATGCCGGCGCCGTGCTGCTGCGCCATGCGCGCCACTGCCTGGGCCTGGCCGGACGCATCGCCGCCGACTGGGAGAGCATGCCGCCGGAGCACTGGAGCGCGCGCTACGGCCGCCATGTCGATGACCTGCGCGCCGCCATCGACTGGGCTTTCGGCGAGGAGGGCGACGTGGCGCTGGGCGTGGCCCTGACGCTGGCCGCGCAAACCCTGTTCTATCAGCTGTCGCTGATGGATGAATACCGCGTGCGCGTCGAGCGGGCGCTCGAGCGCATGGCCGCGCATGCACTGGACGACCCCGGCAGCGAGATGCAGCTGCATGCCTCGCTGGCGCACCTGCTGCTGCATACGCAGGGCGTTACCGGCACCATGCTGCGTTCGTTCCAGCGCGGTTATGCGCTGGCCATGCGCACGGACGATGGCCGCCGCCGCTTTGATGCGATTTGCGGCATGTGGGTCTGCAGCCTGAAGCTGGCCGATTTCCAGCGCGCCGACAGTTATGTGGAACAGCTGGCCGCCCTATGCGAAGCGCGCGACGGCCTGGTGCTGGCGCGCATGCGTTCGGCGGGCGAATATTTGCGCGGACGGTACGCGCGGTCGGCGGCGCTGGCTCGCATGGTGCTCGCGCATCCCGACGGCGCCGGACAGCTCGGCTTCAACAATGCCTTGCTGGCTGATCACCAGGTCTGCCTGCGCGGCACGCTGGCGCGCTGCCTGTGGATGCAGGGCTGCCCCGACGACGCCCTGGCGCTGGTGCGCGAGGCGGTGACGGTGGGCTTCGGGCACAATGGCGTCACCCTGTGCGTCGCGCTGGCCATCAATGCCATTCCCGTCGCCCTGTGGTGCGGGCAGCGGGGGCTGGCGCATGCCTGGACCTGCCTGCTCTGCGAGCATGCGGCCCGCTATGGCTTGCTGTACTGGAGCGCCTGGGGCGCCGCCTACCAGCGGCTGCTCGATGCGGGCGATACGGTGACGGAATTTCCCTGGCCTTGCGTACGCAGCTGGCCGATACAGATCGATTTGATGGCCACCCTGCACGACGCCGCCGCCGATAGCCAGGCGCTGCGGCGCGCGCGCACGGGCATGGCGCCATGGAGCGCGCCGGAAGTACTGCGCCGCGACGCGCACCACCGCTGGCGGGCGCTGGCGCAAGACGATGCGGCCGGCCTGGAAGCGGTGCGCAGGCAGCTGGAAGAAGCGCTGCAGCTGGCCCGGGGCCAGCAGGCGCCGGGCTGGGAGCTGCGCTGCGCCACCAGCCTGGCGGCCGTGATGCAGGCGCAGGGCCTCGCCGCCGCCGCGCATGCCGTGCTGGCCCCGGTCCATGCCGGCTTCCGGCAGGGGCGCGACACCACGGACGTGATGGCGGCGGCAGCTTTGCTGGCGCAGCTGGCTTGAGCGCTATTCGTAGGCACCCAGACGGCGCTGTTCCTCCGGCGTGAAGCTGGCGTCGCGCAGCTGCTGCAGGGCCGCCGCATCCTGTGCGCCGCCGTGCAGGCCGGCCTGCTGCGCCTTTTGCGCCTGATAGGCGATGATGCGCTGCTGCCACTGCGATTCCTCGCGGTCCAGTTCCGCCAGCCGCGCCGCCGCTGCCGGCGTGAAGGTGCCGGCGCGCAGGCGGTAGACTTCATTTTCGCCGCCGCCCTGGGCGCGCAGCGCTTTGACCGATTCATCCAGCCTGGCCACCTGCAGCGGCGCGTCGCGCGCAGCGCGCTGGGCCGGCGGCATTTTCTGATCCAGCGCGGCCAGTTTTGCCTGGCGCTGCGCCTCGTCGAGCGAGGTGTCGCCGAGGATCGCCATGCGCGCCACGGCGTCGTCGTCATAGGCGTCGCTGGCGCCGAACAGGCCCGCGCTTTCCTCGGGCGTAAAATAATTGCCGCGCAGCGCGCGCATCGCTTGCAGACGCGCGCTGGCGGCCAGGGCCGCATCGGGCTGGGGGGGCAAGGCTTGCTCGGCGCCAGCCAGCGCCTGCCGGTAGGCCAGGTACGCGCCCAGCAGGCGCTTCGCTTCGCGGGCAGGGACGGGCGCCAGGCGCCGGTCCAGTTCCGCCTCGATCTGGCTGCGGACGGCGGCCAGCGGCTTTTCGCCGAGGCCCGCCAGGTAGTAGTCGAACAGGTGGCCCAGTTCCGCGTCGACCACCAGCTTGTCGCCGGGGGCCACCGTCACGTTGCCGTCGGGCCGCGTGCCCTCCATCGAGCGCACGAACGCGAACAGGTCCGGCTCCGCCTTTTCCGGCGGCGGGGCGGGCGGTTCTCCCGGCCGCAGCGTCAGATACAGTGCCAGGGCCGCCAGGCCGCCGCCGATGATCCATTTCGCGTGCATGCGCCGCTCCTTACAGTCCCAGGCCTTGCAGGCGGTTGGCCTGCTGGCGGAAGACGGTGACGGGGTTCGTTTCGAACAGGTTGACGATGCCGACGAACTGATTGACTTCATCGAGGTGGTTCATGGCGTAGTCGTCGCGGATCACCTTGCCCAGGTGGCTGGAGCAGCTGCTGACCAGGCCATCGTTCCTGACGCCGCCGAAGGCCAGGCTGATGGCGGCCAGCAGCGGGTCGCCCACGTCGAGCACGTTCGTGTACGGTTGCGCGCCGCTCCACGAAAAATAGTACACGCCTTGCACCTGGTAGGCGCCTTCGCCGCAAGCGGTGGTGGGGATGCCTTGCGGGTGGCGGCGGTTAAAAGCCAGCGAGCCGGCCGTGGACAGGGATGCGAGCGAGGCGCCCGCATTTTGCGGCAAGCCCTTGTTGCCCGACAAAATGCCGATCAGGGAGGCGAGCGCATTGCCCAGCGCGCCGCTGGTGTTGGGGATGGCGCCGACGAGGATATCGGCGACTGTCGAACCCTTGTTGACGCCGGCCACGCTGGTGACGGAGGCCACCAGGTCGGGCCGCACGGACGCGACATAGCGCGCCGTGGGGCCGCCGTGGCTGTGGCCGATCAGGTTGACTTTGCTTGCTCCCGTGGCGGCGAGGATTTGCCGCACCTGCGACAGCAGCTGCTCGCCGCGCACTTCCGTGCTGTTGGCGGCCGAGACGGTGGTCACATACACCTGCGCGCCGCCGCTGCGCAGGGCGGTGGGGATGCCATAGAAATAGTCGACGGGTCCCAGCTTGTCGAAGCCGAACAGGCCGTGCACGAGCACGATAGGGTATTTGGTTTGCGTGTAGCCGGCGGCGCCGGCGCTGGCGGGCAGGAGGGCGAGAGCGAGCAGCAGGGTCGATAGCAGTTGCCAGAAGCGAGTCTTCATTTTGTCTCCGTTATTATTGAATAGTGGAAATGTCGATGCTGTAGCGATTACCGGGTGCCTGCTGCACATTCTATCGATGCATTAAATATAGCGAGCGCTCGGTTTTTGAAATGTAGCATTGCTGCATTTAAATTGCATTCGAATTGCATGATGCAGCGCAATATATAGGGGAATTTGGCGTTGCTTGTGCGCCCGTCGTATAGTTGAAAAGTCAAATAGTTGTTTTCCTGAGCTATAATCGGCCCGCATCACCAGTCCCGCCGTCGTGCAGCGCCGCTTGCTGAACCTGCATTGACATTGCTCATATACCGTTACTTGGGAATGCACTTGTCGACCCATTTTAATTTTGAACAGTTTCAGCAGATGACGCCCTTAAATGGCGAAAACATCTGGGAATATATTCTTGACCGCCACGCGGAGCGCATCGGCGTCAAGCGCCGCAAGCCGGCGCTGGAAAATCTCGAACGCATCTTCGTCGCCACTTTCCGCCTGGCCAATGACGTGGGTTTCCGCGCCATGAGCTTGCGCGACCTGTGCCGCGAAACGGGGTTGTCGATGGGCGGCCTGTATGGCTACATCACCAGCAAGGATCAACTGGCCGAAATGATCGAGGACGTGGTGCGCCACGCCACGCAAGCCTTGCCGCTGCTGTTTGCCGACGTGAAGTCGCCGCTGGACCGTCTGGAAGCGATGATACGCTCGTCGATCTACCTGTCTGAAGTGCTGCAGCCGTGGTTTTATTTTGTCTTCATGGATTCGCGCGTGCTCCAGGTGGAGCAGCGCAGCATGGCGAAAAATTCCGAGCTGTACGTGCAGACCCTGATCGCCGCCACCATCGCCGAAATCGAGCCGAAGCCGCAGGGCGACCCCACCTTGCTGGCTGCCCACTGCCTGGCCCTGTTCCAGGACTGGTACGTGAAACGCTGGAAGTACCGCGCGGCGAAGGTCAACGTCGACGATTTTGCCGACAGCACGGTGCAGACGGTGCGCGGATATTTGAGTATGCTCAAGGCGCCGTAAAAACGCCGCCGTAAAAAAAGCCAGGATCGCTCCTGGCTTTTTCACTAGTTGGTTTCCACCGGCACCGTCTCCGGCAGCGCCGCCGGATCCGTCGGCGTCTCCACATCCATGTCCAGCGTTTTCACGCCGTTCATGTCGATGAATTCGTCGTACAGCCACTCGCCGTCGACCTGGCTCAGCCCGGCCGGCACGGCGCGCGCGATTGGCGGGCGCGTCGCCAGGGCCGTGCGCATGTAGTCGATCCAGATCGGCATGGCCAGGGTGGCGCCGAATTCGCGCCCGCCCAAGGACTTGGGCTCGTCATAGCCCATCCATGCCACCGCCACGATGCCGCCGCTGTAGCCGGCGAACCAGCCGTCGACGGCGTCGCTGGTGGTGCCGGTCTTGCCGGCGATGTCGCTGCGGCCCAGTTTTTTCGTCGCCGCCGCGCCCGTGCCCGTGCGGGCCACTTCGCGCAGCATGCTGTCCATGACGAAGGCGTTGCGCGGGTCCAGCGCCAGGGTCTTGTCGTCGTTCGGCGTGGGCGGCTTGGTCTGCATCAATACCGTGCCCCTGGCGTCGACGATGCGGTCGATCAAATACGGTTCCACCTGGTGCCCGCCATTGGCGAACAGGGCGTAGGCGCCCGCCATCTGCACGGGCGTGACGGAACCGGTGCCCAGCGCCATGGTCAGATTGTTCGGCTGGCGGGCCGGGTCGAAGCCGAATTTTTCCAGGAAGTCATGCGTGTACGCCACGCCCAGCGCGCGCAGGATGCGCACGGAGGCCACGTTCTTCGATTGCGCCAGCGCATAGCGCATGGTGATGGGGCCGTCGAACTTGAAGTCGTCATTCTGCGGCGCCCACACCTTGCCGCCCGCCTGCATCTCCAAAGGCACGTCGTTGATCAGGGTGGCCGGCGAAAAGCCTTTTTCCAGCGCCGCCGAATACACGAAGGGCTTCATGGCCGAACCGGGCTGGCGCCAGGCCTGCGTGACGTGGTTGAACTTTTGCAGGTTGTAATCGAAGCCGCCCACCATGGCGTGGTAGGCGCCCGTGTCCGCGTCGAGCGAGACGAAGGCGGCGGCCACCAGCGGCACTTGCGTGATGGCCCAGTTGCCCTTGCCATCCTGGCTGATGCGGATCACGGCGCCCGGGCGCAGCCTGATGCCGGCGCTCGCCTTGGCGGACAGGGCAGGGGCGGCGAAGCGCAAGCCTTCGCCCGTGATGGCCTTGGCGTCGCCGTCGCCCGTGTCGGCCACCACCTTGCCGCTGGCCACTTCCGTGACGACGGCGGCGATCAGGCCGTCGCTGTCCGGGCGTTTTTGCAGCGCAGCATCGATGGCGTCGTCGCGCTGTTCTGCGTCCGCCGGCAGGTCGATGAAGGTTTCCGGGCCGCGGTAGCCGTGGCGCTGGTCGTAGGCGATGACGTTGCGGCGCGTCGAGGCGTAGGCCGCGTCCTGGTCGGCTTTCAGTATCGTCGTATAGACGCTGATGCCCTTGGTGTAGCTGTCTTCCTTGAACTGCGCGTAGACGGCCTGGCGCGCCAGTTCGGCCACGTATTCGGCGTGCGTGTCGAAACCCTGCTTGCCGCGGCTGTTGAAATGCAGCGGCTGCGCCAGCGCCTGCTGGTACTGGCCTTCGCTGATGTAATCGAGTTCGCGCATGCGTTTCAATACCAGCTTCTGGCGCGCATGGGCCTTTTTCGGATTGCTGATCGGGTTGTGGCGCGACGGGTTTTGCGGCAAACCGGCCAGCATGGCCATTTCCGCGATCGACAATTCATTCAGCGGCTTGCCGAAATATGTCTGCGCCGCGCTGCCGAAGCCGAACGAGCGCTGGCCCAGGTACATCTGGTTCATGTACAGCTCGAGAATCTGCTCTTTCGACAGGGCCGCTTCGATTTTCAGGGCCAGCATGATTTCATTGAGCTTGCGCGAGGCGACTTTTTCGCGCGTCAGGAAGAAATTGCGCGCCACCTGCATGGTGATGGTGGAGCCGCCGCCGTGGCCGAAGCCGTGGCGCAGGTTCGACAGCACGGCGCCGCCGGCGCGCACGAAGTCGATGCCGTGGTGTTCGTAGAAGCGGCTGTCCTCGATGGCCAGCAGGGCTTTTTTCATCATGTCGGGCACTTGCGCAATCGGCACGAAGTCGCGGTGCTCCTCGCCGAATTCGCCGATCAGCACCTTGTCGGCCGTGTACACGCGCAGCGGGATCTTCGGCTGGTAATCGGTGATGACGCCCAGCTCGGGCAGGCGCGGGCGCACGTACAGGAACAGATAAGCTGCCAGCAGCACGGCGGCGGCCAGCGCGGCGCAGCCGGCGATGATGAAGCCGCGCACGGTGGCGCGGCGCGAAGGCCAGGGAAATCCGGATCGTTGGGCAGTCAAGGCAGTCTCACGGTAGCGTGCAGGGCACGGTGGCAGCGATTATAGACCAATGCGCCGGCGCTTCCCGTGCGGGCCGGGCGGCGGGGCCAGGCGCCGGGACCGGGAGCAAAAAACCTTTTCATCGAAACGCGGCTGTGCGATAGTCACGGCTTCAAGAAAATAGCCCGGACGTCGATCCGGGCTGTTTATTTTACAAGACTAAGGAACTTTATATGGCAAAAGATGCAACACCGAGCGCCATGAAGCCGTATATTCCGGCCGACGCCAAATTGCCCGAAATGACTTTCCGCGCGCTGTTCATGGGCGTCATCCTGGGGATGGTCTTTGGCGCCTCCTCGCTCTACCTGGTGCTGAAGGTGGGCCTGACCGTCAGCGCCTCGATTCCCGTCGCCGTGATCGCCATCACCCTGTTCGGCCTGGCCAAGAAGGTGGGCGGCAAGGATTCCTCGATCCTGGAAAACAGCATCACGCAAACGGCCGGTTCGGCCGGCGAATCGCTGGCCTTCGGCCTGGGCGTGACCATGCCCGCCATTTTGATCCTCGGCTTCGACCTGGAAATCTCCAGAGTCATGCTGGTCGGTGTCCTCGGCGGCCTGCTGGGCATCCTGATGATGATCCCCATGCGCCGCACCATGATCGTCGACCAGCACAAGGAACTCAAGTTCCCCGAGGGGACGGCGTGCGCGGAAGTGCTCAAGGCGGCCGCCACGGAAGAATCGCGCATCGCCGCCGGCGAAAGCATCGAGAAGGATTCGGCCGCCGCGCTGGACGCCAAGCGCCGCGCCAAGATCATCTTCGGCGGTTTTGCCGTCGGCTTGCTGTATAAAGTCTTCAATATCTCGTTCAAGGGCTGGAAGGACACGCCGGGCGTGGAATTTGCCGCGCCGCTCAAGGGCGGCTCCATCGGCGCCGAGATTTCGCCGGAGCTCCTGGGCGTGGGCTACATCATCGGCCCGCGCATCGCCGCCACCATGGCGGCCGGCGGCGTGCTGTCCTACCTGCTCTTGATCCCGATGATCAAGTTCTTCGGCGACAGCCTGACCACCGTGCTCTCGCCGGGCACCAAATTGATCAGCGAAATGGGCGCCGACGACGTGCGCAGCGCCTACGTGCTGTACATCGGCGCGGGCGCCGTGGCCGCCGGCGGCCTCATTTCCCTGGTGCGCGCCATGCCCATGATCTGGCGCAGCCTGTCGGCCGGCCTGAAGGGCATCGGCAAGGGCGTCAAGAGCGACTCCACCCTGCGCACGGACCAGGATATCCCCCTGAAATGGGTCGTCATCGGCTGCCTGTCCATCATCGCCGTGATCACCTTCGCCACGCCGCTGCACATGAACTTCCTCGGCGCGCTGCTGATCCTCGTCTTCGGCTTCCTGTTCGCCACCGTGTCGTCGCGCCTGACGGGTGAAATCGGCTCCTCGTCGAATCCGATCTCCGGCATGGCCGTGGCCACCTTGCTGTTTACCTGTTTGATCTTCCTCATCATGGGCTGGACGGGCGGGCGTTACTATGTGACTGCCCTGTCGGTGGGCGCCATCGTCTGCATCGCCGCCAGCAATGCGGGCACCACGTCGCAAGACTTGAAAACCGGCTACCTGGTGGGCGCCACGCCGCGCCTGCAGCAGTACGCGATCCTGGCCGGCGCCTTGTCGTCGGCGCTGATCCTCGGTCCGATCCTGCTCAAGCTGAACGAGGCGAGCACCGTCTACGTGCCGGCCGCGCAGGTGGCGCCCGGCCTGACGGTGGACGCATCGAAGCTGACGGTGACGGGCGAGCTGCATGGCCCGCAAGCCGAGGCCGACCACAATACATATAAAGTCTGGCAAAAGACGGACACCGTGGGCGGCCCGGCCGGCAAGTACTTCGTCAAGGAAGACGGCCAGCTGGCTTACCTGGTGGACCCGGGCATCAATGGCCACTACAGCAAGCGTCCGGACGGCTCGGAAGTGAAAAAGTACGATGCGCCCAAGGCCGTGCTGATGTCCTACATCATCAAGGGCATCCTCGACCAGCAGCTGCCGTGGACCCTGGTGCTGTTCGGCGTGATGATCGCCGTGGTGCTGGAAATGGCCGGCATCCCGTCGCTGGCATTTTCGGTGGGCGTGTACCTGCCGCTGTCCTCGACCCTGCCGATCTTCGTGGGCGGCCTGGTGCGCTGGCTGGCCGACCGCCGCAACAACAAGCTGGAACACAACGCCAAGCTCAATGAAGAAGAGCGCCAGCTGGCGGGCGACCGCAGTTCTGGCGTGCTGCTGGCCTCCGGCTACATCGCCGGCGGCGCGCTGGCCGGCATCATCATCGCCATCACGGCGGGCGTGCTGACGCACTTCGACCAGATGATGGCCGACTGGGCCGAGCACGGCAACCCGTTCTACGCGGGCTTGAATGCGGATGGGCTGTCGCTGCTGCCGTATGCGGCCATCATCGTGCTGCTGTACCTCGTGGCGCGCGAGAAGAAGGCGCCGCAGGCATAGCGCGCGGCCGGTCCGCATTGCCAGCCAAAACCGCCCGGGGGTGATACCGGGCGGTTTTTTTTATGCGCGCGGCGGGCCGCCGCCGGTATTTGTTGTAAAAATACAATCGGACTGACGCCGCATGGTGTATTGTTGCTGATATTTAAAATACAACAAAATGGGGTGCCAGGAATGTTCAAGCTGCGATACCGTCACAAGTTGCAATATTTGATCCATGTCGCCTTGCTGGCGGCCAGTCCCGCGCTGCAGGCGGCGTCTTTTCCCGTCGAAGCCATGTTCGAGGCGGAAGCCGGGGCGCCAGGCGGTCCGTGGACGCAAGAGTATCTCGGCAGCAATGTGGTTTCCGGCGGCAGCTACCTGTCCACGCCGGCGGACCTGGCGCGCGCCGATACGCCGGGCGCGGCGGCCGAGCTGTCGTACAGCGTGGCCGTGCCCCGCGCCGGCAACTACACGGTCTGGCTGCGCGTGCTGGCGCCGGCGGCGGACGCCGCCTCGCTGTACCTGGCGCTCGACAACGGCGCCTATGCCAGCGTAGCGGTGCCGTTCATCGCCGGCCAGGCCGCGCAGTGGACCTGGGTGCCCGTCACGCGCTGGCTGGCGGCCGGCGCGCGCGAACTCAAGCTCAAGTACCGTGACGGCGGCGTGGGCATCGATTGCCTGCTGGTGACGGCGCTCGCCGACTTTGTCCCGCAAGGCTATGGCGCGTACCCGCTGCCCGCCGTGCTGCCGCCGCGAGGCGAGCATCCGCGCCTGTTTGCCCGGGTGGGCGACCTGGCCGCCATACGCGGCCGTTTCGAGTCGAATGCGGCCGAGATGGTGCAGCACCGTACGGTCCTGCATGCGTTTATCCAGGCGCCGGCCGTGGTTGCGCTGCCGCCGTTCGTGCCAGGCGGCCCGGCCGCGACGAACCACCAGACCGAAGTCGTGAGCCGGATCAAGGCGAAGGCGCTGTTCTCGCTGCTGTATGAAGGCGGTGGCGCGCCGGCGTCGGCGCAGCGGGGCGGCGAAGCCGTGCAAATGCTGCTCGACTACCTGGCGGCCGTGCGCTTTTCGCCCGGGGATAGCCACCCGAACGAAAAAGGCGACATCATCCTGGCCAGCGCCATGGTGTATGACTGGTGCTACAGGCTGATGAGCGCGCAGCAGCGCGCCTATGTCGTCACGCGCTTCACGCAGATCGCCGCGACGATGGAAATCGGCTTTCCGCCCTCGCGCCAGGGCGCCGTCGTGGGCCATGGCAGCGACAACCAGCTGCTGCGCGACCAGCTGTCGGCCGCCATCGCCTTTTATGACGAGGCGCCGCTGGTCTACAACATTGTTGCCGGGCGCTTCTTTGCCGACTATATTGCGCCGCGCAACTATGCCTACGCGGCGCAAGCCTTTCATCAGGGGGCATCCTACGGCACGGTGCGCTTCCTGGCGGACATGTACGCCGCATGGCTGTTCCGGCGCATGGGCGCCGCTCCCGTGTTCGATCCCGTGCAGCAGATGACGCCGTATCATTGGCTGTATGCGCGCCGCCCCGACGGGCAATGGATGCGCGATGGCGACGTCTACCATTCCTCGTACACCAACAGCACGCAATACTGGAGCGAACCGCTGGCCTTCCTGCTGCCGGCGGCCTATTACAACAATCCCACCCTGAAGCACGAGTACCTGACGCAGTCGTCGCAGCAGTCGACCAGCTTTATCCATCCCCGGGACAGCCTGTGGCCTGTGCTGCTGGGCAACACGGCCATGGACAGCACGCCCAGTCCCGCCACCTTGCCGTTGACCAAGTATTTTCCGGACCCGGCCGGCCTGATGATCGCCCGCACGGGCTGGACCGATGGCATGCAGGCGCAGTCCGGCCATGTGGTGGCCACGATGAAGCTGGGCGGCGACTGGTTCGGCAACCACGAGCATTACGACGCCGGGCATTTCCAGATTTACTACAAGGGCGGCCTGGCCATCGATTCGGGCATTTACAGCGGCAGGGATGTCGCCGATCCCGCCATTGTCCTGGAATACGGCAGCGCGCACGACATGAACTATCACAAGCGCAGCATCGCGCATAACACGATGCTGGTGTATGACCCCAGCGAGAGTTTTGACGGTTATGCCAATGACGGCGGACAGCGCTTTCCTGGCGAGGAGCCGCAAACCCTGGCGGAACTGGCCAACGGCTACAAGGTGGCCACGGTCCTCCGGCACCAGTCCGGCCCCCAGGCGCAGGCGCCGGACTTCAGCTACATCAAGGGCGACCTGACGGCCGCGTACAGCAGCAAGGTGCGCCAGTTCCAGCGCTCGTTCGTGTTCCTCAATCTCAAGGACGGGGATCACCCGGCCGCCCTGGTCGTCTTCGACAGGGTCAGCGCCAGCGATGCGGGATTCAGGAAGACCTGGCTGCTGCACAGCCAGTCCGAGCCCGAGATCGCCGGCGACACCGCGGTGGTCCGCCGCACGGAGTGGGACTACAACCATCGCTACCAGTACAACGGCAAGCTGATCAACCGCACCCTGCTGCCGGCGAATGCCGTGCTGGCCAAGGTGGGCGGCAGCGGCAATGAGTTCAGCGTCGGCGGCACCAATTATCCTATCCAGCCCGACGCGGACTATTCGACCGAGGAAGCGGGCGCCTGGCGGCTGGAAGTGTCGCCGCCGGCCGCCGGCGAAACGGACTTGTTCCTCAATGTCATGCAGGTGATGGATGCCGGCAGCGCGCTGCCAGCGCTGCCCACGACGGCCATCGCCTCGCCGCTGCTGGCCGGCGTGCAGATCAAGGACCGCGTGGTGCTGTTTTCCCGGAGCGGCCTGCCGCTCGGCGGGCTTGTCACAGTCGAGTTGCCGGCGCAAGCGGCGTCCATGCAGGTGCTGGTGACGGATTTGCAGGAGGGGCGCTGGACTGTCCGCAAGCGCGGCACGGGCGCTCCCATCGAGGATGAGGTCAATGCCGAGGCGGGCACCCTGTACTTCATCGCCAGCGGCGCAGGCGTATACGATTTGCAGCGCAGCGGGACGGGCGCGGCGCGCGCGGCGGCCTTGCCAGCCTCACCGGCCGTGCCGTAAGGCGCCATCGGCGACGGGCCGCGCCGCCAGTTCACCGGCTGTGGCGTAGATCGTCACGTGTTCGGATGCCAGCTGGCGCAGGTGCTCATGAAACGCCTGCGCCGGAATGGCCCACGACGCCGCCTCGCCCACTTGCCCGTTGACGCGCAAGCCGGCGGCGTCGAATTCGCGCGCAAAATAGTCGCGCAAGTCGCCGCGGCCCGGCTGGTCGATGCGGCGCCGGGCGATGGCGGGATCGAAGGGGCGCACGGGCACCTCGCAGCGCCGGCCGGCGTGATCCAGGCAGGCCAGCAGCTTTGTCTCGTCTTCCCATACGGGCACGGGAAAGGCGTCGCCCATGGCGTCTTCCAGCGCGTGATAGAACGTCACCGGGCCCATGGAAATGCCCAGGCCCAGCACTTTCGCCTGGGTGCAGCCGATGAAGCGCTGCCATGGCGAGCCTGCGCCGAAGATCGACGGCGCGCGGTGATGCCCCTCGGTGAGGCCGGCCGCATGGCGGCCCCACGCGGACACGGAATGGGTCGGGTGGATGCTGCGGTGGATGCCGGCGCTGGCGAGGAAGGCTTCGGGCAGGCGGCCCATACTGGTGCCGTGACGGCGCGGGTCGAACACATACTCTTTCATGGCGCAGGTGGCGCGCACCGTGCCGCCGGGCAGATAATAGGTGGGCAGCAGCAAGGTGCCTTGCACACCGACGGCGTCCTGCAGGGCGCCTATCACGGCCGCCGCGCCGCCTTCCACGTAACCGAGGCTGCGCAAGGATGAATGGATGAACAGGGTGTCGCCCGGCGCGACGCCCAGCCGCGCCAGATCGGCCGCCAGGCCGGCGCGCGTCACATGGCGAGCGCCGTGGCGCACGTGCCGGGCGCTGACGGCGCGGCGCCACGTTTCCAGCGCAGTCCTGGCGGCGCGCCTGGCCCGCTCAAGCATCGCCAACTTCCAGTTCCAGCAGGTTGGCATCGATGCAGAACTTGGCGGCCCAATTCAGGTAAGCCCAGGCGCCGTAATCGCCGTCGACGGGAAACGCGCCCTTCACGCCGCCGCGCACGTGCGCCGGGCCGTCGATGGCGACCGTGCGCCGCACGAAGCCGTTCAGGCGGCGCGCCGCGTCGAGAAAGCGGCGCTCGCCCGTGCGCTGATACAGCAGGAACAAACAATGCGCGTTTTGCGCCGAACCTGTGAGACAGGCGAAGTCGGCGCCGGGCAGAAACGCGTGGTCGAGCCGGCCGGGCAGGTAGCCATCATCGGCCACGGCATTGGCCACGCCCGTACCGGTGCGCACGGCGGCGTCCAGCAGGTCGGCGCGCGCGGAAAAGCGCTGCGCTTCGAGCAGGCCGCGCAAGACGTAGCCGATGGTATGGCTCAGGGGCTTGAGCGGCTCGTCCAGGCAGTTCGATGCGAACCAGCCGTTCGGCTGCTGGCGGGTCAGTGCCCAGTCGACCTGGCGCAGGCCGGCCGCGCCGTAGCCGTGGCCGGGCGCGGCGCGGTCTGCCTCGAACAGGCCCCACGCCACGTGGGTTTCGTAGGCCTTGTCGCCGGGCCTGGCGAACGGCGTGGGATGCCGGCGCCAGCAGCCGTCGGCGTCCTGGCTGTCGCGCAGCCAGCGTGCCGCGCGGTGCAGGGCGTCCTCGTAGGCCGCGCCGTACGCCGCCACGCCCGCCGCCAGGCCCAGCAGGATCTGGCCCGTGTTGAAGGTGACGGGCACGCGCGGCGTCGAATCGATCTTGCCGCCCTGGAAGCCGCCTGCGGGGAACTGGATGGCCACGCACCAATCGAGCATGCGGCGCGCCCGTTCGTGCAGGGCGGCGTCGCCGGTGCGCCGGGCCACGGCGATCATGGTGGGGATGATGTAGCCGGTGGTCTCCGGGTAGGAGCTCGACCAGCCCGTCAGCAGGCTGTAGTCGCGGGCCACGCCGCCGTCGTTTGAGCTGGAATGGTCCTGCGCCGCGCCCAGCCAGGCCGTGCAGGCGTCGATGACGGCTTGCGGCCCGGGATCGCTGGCGGGCAGCCCGCGCCGGTCCGCCAGGCGCTCGGCGCGCGCCGCCGCCGTGAGCCTGACTGGCGGCATCACGGTGTTCCTGATGGTACTGAGCAGTGTGCGCATGGCGGCGGGAAGTGCGGTAGGAGTGGACTCACGCTACTGTAGCGCCGGCGGCCGGCATGGCCATTGACTTGCCGCAAGGTTCTTCCATCGACCGCCGCGGCCAGCATAGGCGCATAATGGATGCCTCACCACCGTCGACGAGGCCCGCCATGAACAGCGTCACGCTTGCATACACAGTCGTCACCAATCCCGACTCCTTCGTCGGCTTCAAGTACTATGTCAAGGCGGGGCAGGCATTCGATGCCGACGATTTTGCCTATTCCTATAAGTTGAAACGCTCCGACCTGGATCCCGACAGCGTGCTGGCCACGCGCGAGGCGGCGGCGAATCTGCAACCGGGCGAGTGGCTGAGCGTATCGCATTCGATTGCGGCGTAGCGATACCGCTGCGTGCTTCTTCTTTCACTTTACCGGCCCGCCGGGGACATATGCATCTGACTCCTTCAGCATTTCCTGATATTTCTATTGTTCCAACTTTGCCTGAACACGCCGAAGCCCTCGCCGAACTGGTGGCGCGCAACCGCGCGCACTTGAAAGCTTACCTGCCCGCCGTGGCGCAGCTCGACGCATGCGGCGAGGCGCGTGCCTATCTGCAGGCCGCCGTCGCCCGCGCCGCCAGCGGCGAGGTACTGGAATGGCATGTTTTCTCCGGTACGGCCTTGTGCGGCAGCATCCGCCTGAAAGACATCGACACGGCGCAGCGCAATGCCCGCATCGGCTATTACCTGGGGCAGCAGTTCCAGGGCCGGGGCATCGCCGGCGCGGCGGTGCTCGCCGTCCTCGCGCACGCGTTTGGCGCGCTGCAATTGCACCGCATCGAATTGCAGTGCGCGGCCGCCAATCACGCCAGCAGGGCGCTGGCCGAACGGCTGGGATTTATGCATGAAGGCGTGTTGCGGCAGGCGGAATGCTTGAATGGCGTATTTGTCGACCTGCACGTCTACGGCTTGCTGCAGGCTGACTTCAGACCGGATTGAGCCGCTTGCCGTGGCCGCTGCAGCCGCTATCTTGCCGAGCTGCCCACTTCTGCCTATAATTGAGAATAATTCTCATTAAGTTTGCGCTATGCGCCAGACTCGCCGCTCCATGTCCGCCGACCACTTTTCTTTGCATGCATTCGATGACATCGCCATGCTGTATCGCCAGCACCACGGCTGGCTGCGCGGCTGGCTGCAGCGCAAGGTGGGCAACGCTTTCGACGCGGCCGACCTGGCGCAGGCCACCTTCCTGCGCGTGCTCGCGCCGCAGGGCATGCAGGGCGTGCAGGAGCCGCGTGCTTACCTGACGACCATCGCCCGCAACCTGCTGATCAACCATGTGCGCCGGCGCGCCATCGAGCAAGCCTACCTCGATGCCCTTGCCCTGATGCCGGAACCGGTGGCGCCGCCGCCCGAGGTGCGTTTGATGTTCCTCGAACGGCTGGTGGAGCTGGACCGGCGCCTGGCCGCTTTGCCCGCACAGGCCAGGCAAGCCTTCCTGCTGGTGCAGCTCGACGGCATGGGGCAGCAGGAGGTCGCGGCCGAGCTGGGCATTTCCCTGTCCACCGTCAAGCGCCATCTGGCCAGGGCGGCCCTGCGCTGCTTTTTCCCGGAGCAGCACGATGGATGACGAGATGCCGGTTCCGCTGGGCGGCGCGGCTGCGGCCGCCCGCGTGGCGCCCGCCGTGGCGCGGCGGGCCGTGCAGTGGTG
>NZ_NEGZ01000008.1 GCF_002127585.1 Janthinobacterium sp. GW458P | reverse complement strand
GCGGCGGCCGCCGGCGCGTATGCGCGGCCGCCCGCCAGCAGCAGGGCCAGCGCGGAGGGCGCCAGGCACAGCAGGAACAGCAGGCCGGGCACGCCGGCCAGCGCAGCCACCTGCAGCACGGCAAGATTGTCGGCTTGGGAATACGCAAGGCTGCCCCAGTTACCATCGAGCAAGAAGACCGCCATCACGGTATCGATGGCCACCCACAGCACGGGATAGGCCAGCACCGTCCAGGCTGCCCGGTAGCGCAGCACGAGGCGCCGCGTGGCCAGCACCACCAGCAGCCACAGCAATGCCTTAACGGCGAGCACGGCCAGCACGGCCGGCAAGGGCATGAGCAGGCGGAAATACGCGACGTTCGAGGACAGGCCCAGCATGGCGGCCAGCAAGGTCATCCAGGCCGCATCGCGGCGCGACGAGCGCAGGGCCAGCCACAGCACGGGCAGCGGCGCCAGCCAGGCCAGCCAGCCGACGGGCTGCGGTCCCAGCACCCAGTACAGGGGCAGGCCCGCCGCCAGCGCGGCGGCCAGTTGTGACAGGCGCGCGCGCAGCGCGCCACTGCCGGCAAACAAGGGGGGCGCAGACAGGATATTGAGCATGCTCAACCTTTCAAGGGCAGCCAGATTTCCACCCCGCCCACGCCGCTGGCCGGGTCGAAATGCTGGTCGTAGCGTTCGAAATCAGGCGCGTCGGCCGCTTCCAGGCCGGAGCGGGGCAGCCACTCGTTCCACACCGTATGCCAGGTGGCGCGGATGGTGGAAATGTGGCCGCGGTGATGAAACACGGCATAGCGCCGCGGGGCGATGCGCAGCCGCGTCCAGCCATCGGGGGCCTGGGAAAAGTCGTTCACCGGCATGGCGCACAGGTAATCGAAATTGCCCGCATCGTCATTGTTGCAGCACACGCCATACACGAGCTGGCCGGGCGCAGCATGGGGCAGGAAGCGCTGCCACAGGGCGGGAATGCCGGCAGCCGTTTCTGCGCGATAACGTTCGACGAGGCCCGCCAGCAGCAAGGCGGGGCCCTGCTCGAAACGGGGAGCTTCCAGGGCCACGCCAGGCGCCACATCCAGTTTGATGGCTTCCACCAGGGCCAGGTTGGCGACATGGCGCTGCGCCCGCACCATTTCCGGCGTGACCTTGAACTGCTCGCGGAAGGCGCGCGTAAACGCTTCGTGGGAGCCGTAGCCCGCCGCGAGCGCGACGGCAAGGATGTCCTGCGCGCCCTGCGCCAGCGCGCACGCCGCGACGCTGAGCCGGCGCGCCCGCACATAGCGCATCACGGAGTGGCCCGTCGCCAGGCCGAAAGCGCGCGTCAGGTGGCAGCGCGAGGCGCCGCCCACGCGGGCGATGTCATCGAGCGAAATATTGTCCGCATAGTGCGATTCGATATACCAGAGTGCCTTGGCCAGATAGTGCATATGCGCTTCCCGTGGAACGAGCAGCGACTGTAGCATTTCCGGGTGCGGAGGATTTGACTGGAATTGCGCAATACCGGGCGGGCGGCACGGGTATCCCTATTTGCGCGCGCGCTTTTCGTGCGCCAGCTGGCCGCCGCTGATGCGCGCCAGCTCCGCCATTTCCGCCGCCATGAAGGCCAGCAGGTCGTCGATGCTGACAATGCCGAAGAGGCCGCCAAGGCTGTTGACGACGGGCAAGCGGCGAATGCCGTTGACGCGCATGCGTTCGATGATGTCGTAGACGTCCTCGTCTTCGCTGGCCGTGAGCAGCTGCGCGCTCATGATGTCGCCCACCAGCAGGCTGGAGGGATCGAGGCCCAGGGCGATGACGGAGACGACGATGTCGCGGTCGGTGAGGATGCCGACGGGAACGCGCTCGCCATTGGGCTGCTCGGCCACGACCAGGTCGCCCACGTGGTGCTGGCGCATCATCAGCGCCGCCTGCTCCACGCTGGTGTCACGCTGGCAATGGATGGTTTGCTGGGTGCAGATATCGCCGATACGCATGTCGCCACTCCCTCACGTGCAGAAGTGTCAACGCTACGCCTGCCCGCAGGCACGGGCTTTGCGCCAGATCAATTGAAGCAGGCTTTACTTTTCTTCCGGCGGTGGCAGGAAGCAGGCTTCGACGATCTGCAAGTCGTTATCCTTGGCGAACTCGCGCACGAAGTGAAACGCCATCGGCTCGATCTCGCGCAGCTTGGTGTTGACGACCACGGATTTGACGCCATTGACGACGGTCGGGCGCACGTAGGGCGAATACTGGAGGTGCGCATTGCGCCCGCCGCCTTCGGGATTGAAACAGGACATCACACCGCAAAGGCGCTCGGCCCAATCGCTGGGTCGAAATTGCTTGCCATTGCTGGTGAGACCCAGGATGAAGAACTCGTCTGAGAGTTCGTTTTGAGATAACTCGGCCATGTGGCTTGTCGGGACTGGATTGCGTGAATGGCCCCGGCGGGTAGCCGGGCTGGTAGTTCAACTGCGTAACTGCGTGTACTGCGGTAAGCCAGTATTATATCTTATAGAAGACTTGGGTTCTACCTCGATCTGCCCCGCCATGCAAACAGGGGCTGGCGCGCATCGCACACCAGCCCCTATTTTAACCTTGTTCCACGCGCAGGGCGCGGGGACAGGCGGCAGGCGTCAGCCCAGCCAGACGGCGCCCGACATCAACAGCAGCAGCAGCATCCACAGCAGCAAGGCACGCCACACGAGGCCCACCGTGCTCTGCAAGGCGCGCGCGCCAGGCTCTTCGCCGGGCAGGATATCGCTTTCGCTGTCGCTGTCATCGACGGCCATGTCCGGCGTGACGACCACGCGGGCCGCCGTCTCCGCCGGCGTGCCCAGGCGCACGCCCATGGCGCCGCCGCCGGCCGTCAGGATGATGCCGATGGCCTCGTCCTGCCAGCGCTGGGCGAAATTGCGCCAGGCATAGATGGCATCCTCGAAATTGCCGACCACGGCAAAGGCCACGGCCGTCAGGCGCACGGGGATCCAGTCGATCCAGTAAAAGGCGCGCGCGGCAAACTGGCCGAACGCTTCATTGCGCATGTGCTCGGGCTCGTTCCAGGCGCGCGCCAGGTATTCGGCCACGCGGTACATGACGGCGCAGGCAGGGCCCAGCGGCATCAAAAACCAGAAAAATACGCCAAAGACATTGCGGTGCGTGGTGACGAGGGCTTTTTCCACGGCGATGCGGGCGATTTCGCCCGCTTCCATGCCCACCGTGTCGAGCTTGGTCCAGTCGGCCAGCAAGGTGCGCGCGGTCGCTTCGTCGCCGGCGCTCAGGGCCAGCTGGATCGACGTGAAATAATGGCTGTAATGGCGAAAGCCCAGGGTCAGGTAGACGATGAGGACGTTCCAGGCAAAGGCCAGCAGGGACAGCTGATAATGCTGCAAGAGCCAGTACACGCCCGCCGTCGGCACCATCAGCGCGCCGATCATGAGGAACCAGCCCATGCGGCCATGGTTGGCGTGGCCGGCATTGAACCAGGTCTCCATGCGCATTGCCAGGCTCTTGATTTCGGCGTAGATGGGATTATCCGCGCGCAAAGGTTTGAGCTGCTCGATCAGCAATGCGCAAAGTATGGAGAGAAATGTCATCAAACGTCCTTTTTGTCTTTTTCAGCAATACCGCAATGCCCGCTACGATAGCGCAGTGCCGTGCTGGAATCAAACTTATTACGTGCGCGGCGCCATTTTACGCGCGCAAGAGGTGAAACAGATTGCGCAGCATGCCGGCCGTGGCGCCCCAGATATAGAAGCGCTCGTACGGCATGGCGTAGAACGAGCGCCGTCCGCCCGGCAATTCCACCGACAGGCGCTGATGGTTGAGGCCATCCATCAGGAAGGCCAGCGGCACTTCGAAGATTTCCGCCACTTCGGACGGATCGGCGCGCAGTTCGAACGGCGGCGTCACCAGGCCCACCACGGGCGTGACCTGGTAGCCGGTGCCCGTCAGGTAGTCGGGCAGGCAGCCGAGCACTTCGACGTGCCGGCGCGCCAGACCCACCTCTTCCTCCGTCTCGCGCAGGGCCGTGGCCACGGGCGAGCCGTCGAACGGTTCGCTGCGCCCGCCGGGAAAGCTGACCTGGCCCGCATGGCTGCTCAGGTGGTCCGTGCGCATGGTCAACAGGATGGTCAGGCCGTCCGGCCGCCGCACGAGGGGAATGAGCACGGCGGCGCGCACGGGCACGGCGCGGGCGGAGAGGAAATCCTGGGTAATCTCGGGCTGCCAGTCCGGCGGTTCGGCCAGGCGCTGGCGCAGCCAGTCCGGCGTCATGCGCGCGGCGTCCAGCGCCGCCTCGCCGGCGATCGAATCGATGGCGAGTTGCTTGGGATCAAATGCGATGGTGGCCATTGCCCCTCCCTCATGATTAACATCACCTGGCAAAAGCGGCGCGAGGGGAAGGAAGAGGCGGCCGAGACGCGCAACCGTACGCTAGTACGGCGAGCATCGCAGGCTACCTATGCCGACGCGCAGCAGCTTGGGCCAGGTGTCACCATAAAAAAAAGGGCACCCTGAGGCGCCCTTTTTTTCCAACGCAGGCGCTGATATTACGCGCTTGCTTTCGCCACAACGCGGCGATTTGGCAATTTTTCTTTGATACGCGCCGATTTACCCGAACGCTCACGCAGATAGTACAGCTTGGCGCGGCGAACATCACCACGGCGTTTCACTTCGATCGAAGCGATCAGCGGCGAGTACAGCTGGAACGTACGCTCGACGCCTTCGCCGGACGAGATCTTGCGAACGATGAAGTTCGAGTTCAGGCCACGGTTACGACGGGAGATAACGACGCCTTCGTAAGCCTGGGCGCGCTTGCGCGTGCCTTCGACTACGTTGACGCTGACGATAACGGTATCGCCTGGTGCGAAGTCAGGAATCGATTTACCCAGACGGGCGATCTCTTCTTGCTCTAATTGTTGAATCAAGTCCATTTTTAACACTCCGAAAACCATCATGCCGGCGCACTGTGGATAGCGAGTATCCGCCCGGTAGAGGATGGGTATTACCAATTTGGGCAACATGCCCGGCACTGCAAAGCCACCCTGCCGGCCGTCCGAAAACGGCTTACAGGCTGGCCAGGAATTTTTCGTCGGTCTTGCTGAGCAAGCCGGCGGCGCGCGCACTGACCAGCAGGTCAGGCCGCTTGCTCGCGGTCGCTTCCAGCATGCGCTGGCGGCGCCACTTGACGATCTCGGCATGATTGCCACCCATCAAGACGGGCGGCACGGCCATGCCTTCATACGTTTCCGGCCGCGTATAGTGCGGCGCATCGAGCAAGCCATTGACGAAGCTGTCCTCGATGGCCGATGCTTCCGTGTTCAGGACACCGGGCAGCAAGCGGATCACCGCATCCATCAGCGCCATGGCGGGCAACTCGCCGCCCGACAGGACGAAGTCGCCCATGCTGATCTCTTCGTCGACGCAGCGCTCCAGCAAACGCTGGTCCACGGCTTCATAGCGGCCGCACAGGATGACGAGGCCAGGCTCGGCTTTCAGCTGCGTGACGCGCTCATGCGTGAGCGGACGGCCTTGCGGCGACATGAACACCACGCGCGGCGCGGCCAGTCCCAGTTCCGTCTGGCGTTGCTTGGCGGCATTAATTGTCGCTTCGAGCGGACGGGCCATCATCACCATGCCGGGGCCGCCGCCATACGGGCGGTCATCCACGGTGCGGTGATTGTCGCTCGTGAAATCGCGGGGATTCCACAAGGACAAGCCACATTTGCCCTGCTCGAAGGCACGCCGGGTCACACCCGACTGCGTCAGCGCGGCAAACATTTCCGGGAACAGGGTCACGACATCAAATTGCATCGCTCGCCATCCTGAAAATATTGCCCGGCGCAAAGTTATGCGCAGGCGGTTTAATAATCGAGGCCCCAGTCGACCGTGATCTTGTTGGCAGCCTTGTCAACATTAATGACAAACTGGCCGACAAACGGGATCAGGCGCTCAGGCGCCTTGTCGACGGCGTCATCGGGATGGGCGACGGGCCTGATGCGCAAGATCGACTGCGGACCATTGCTCATCATGTCAGTCACTTCGCCGAGGCACTCGCCTTGCAAATTCTCAACTGTCAGTCCGATCAGATCGGACCAATAAAATTCATCGGCCGACAGCGTCGGGAAATGGCTACGCGGAATTTGCACAGACACGCCTTTCAGCGCTTCCGCGGCATCCCGCCCGACCACACCCACCAGCTGGGCCACGACGTCGCCGCCGTGTAACTTCGCTTGCCTGACTTGAACATCATGCAAGGTCGGTTTATCAAACCACCAGGTCTTGACGCTTAATAATGCATCCGCGTCGTCGGAGAAAGGAGTGATCCTGACCCCGCCAGCAATGCCATAGGCACCGGAGACATAGCCTACCTGTACCAGGTCATCGGGGACTTTCACCCCGGATGCAGTCTTGACCGTCAAACCAGTGATCTAATTAAGCTGCTGCTTTGCCGTTGCTGGCAACCAGACGAGCAACGGTTGGCGACAATTGTGCGCCAACGCCTTGCCAGTAGGCCAGACGGTCTGCGGTGATACGCAGTGGAACTTCGCCACCTTGCGCCATCGGGTTGTAAAAACCGATACGCTCAATGAAGCGACCATCGCGGCGATTGCGCGAATCAGTAGCGACGATGTTGAAGAACGGGCGCTTCTTGGCGCCTCCACGAGCTAAACGAATAACGACCATAATATTTCCAAAAAGTGTGCTGAGGCGGAAAAAGCCGCAAATTATAGCGCGCTTTACCGCCAGGCAGCAAGCGTTATGATGACGGGCGTGTAATTTGGGCTAATCGAACATTATGACCAGACATCGCCGAAGACGCAATAGGCGCGTGCGCCTATCGTGCCGGCAATGCGGCGGCTTTGCCACCGGATCACGCGACATCATCGCACAATGCCCGATGAAAATGCTATCGCTGCGGGCGACAATGAGCAATACTGACTATCTTTACCGATGAGCAACTCTGGAGTCCCATGAACACCACGACTGTTTTGCAACACTCGCACAAGAACAAGGCATGCACTTCCCTGCTGGCCTTCCTGCTGGGCGCCCTGGGCGCGCACCGCTTCTACCTGCACGGCGCCAGCGACCGCTGGGGCTGGCTGCACGTGGCCGCCCTGCCCGCCAGCCTGGCCCTGCGCCAGGCCTTTCCCGACGCCGACTGGTTTTACCAGATCCTGCCGCTGATCCTGTCCGCGCTGGCCGGCTTCCTCGAAGCCCTGGTGCTGGGCCTGATGCCGGACGACAAGTGGGATGCCCGCTACAACGCCGCCTCCGGGCGCCTGTCGGACACGGGCTGGCCCCTGGCCGTGGTGCTGGTCGCTACCTTGATGCTAGGCGCGGGCGTGCTGATCGCCACCATGGCGCGCCTGTTCGACTTGCTGTACACGGGCGGCGCCTACGGTTAATTTCCATGCGGAAATGACATCACATGGCGCGCGGCACACGCACATGTAAGTGTTAGTAAGCAATCATGATTTTCCTCTATACTGCATTCACAATGCCGACATTACCGGCACATTCAACACACCCCAGGAGAAGATCATGATTCGTCGCCCACTCATCCTCGCAATGGCCGTCACGGCCCTGTTCAGCACCTCCGCCTTCGCACAGAACCTGTCGCCGAAGGCGCAATATGCCTACGACACGAAACAAGCGAACACGCGCTATGCGGACGACAAGAAATTGTGCGCAGAAGAAAGCAGCTCGAAAGCCCGCATGCAATGCCTGCGCGACGCCAAGGGCGAATACGACCAGGCCATCATCAATGCCAAGGCCGCGCAAAAAGCGGGCAATTCCTACGCCGGCCAGCCTTCCAAACAGCCGCAGCACCAGATCTGCGCCGAGTGCGGCAAGGTGCTGGCAGTCAACGTCGCTGAAAAGGCCGGTGAAGGCGGCGCCCTGGGCATGATAGGCGGCGGCGTGGCCGGCGCCCTGCTGGGCCGCCAGGTCGGCGGCGGACGCGGCAAGGACCTGGCCACCCTGGCCGGCGCCGCCGGCGGCGCGTATGCCGGCAAGCAAGTCGAAGGCCACATGAAGAACGCCAAGACCTGGACCGTCACCGTACAGTACGAAACGGGCGCCAAGGCCGACTTCGCGTTTGACCAGGACCCAGGGCTGGCTGCTGGCGACTTGGTGCGCAATTCCGGCAACGGCATCGCCCGCCGCTAAGAACGCAGGGAAAGCGTCCATGGCGGCGTTGCCCGAGTCTGGCCGACATTGCCGTACTAACGGCGGACGGCGACAAGGCGCCTTGCCCTGAGCGCTTTCTCAGGCGTTCTTAATATAGAAAAAGCGCTGGAGAGTGATCTCCAGCGCTTTTTTTGCATTCAGCCGGCGAGCGCCGGCCAAGTTTCAACTTAAAACTGCTCTTCCGACAGCGCCATCACGCCGGCGCTGCCGTCGATGATGGTGGCGCGCAAGCCCGGTGCCTGCGACAGGATGTGGTCGGCAAAGAAGCGCGCCGTGGCGATCTTCGCCTTGTAGAACGCCGCGTCGCCGCTGCCCTCGCCCAGCTTTTGCTGCGCCGCCACGGCCGCGCGGGCCATCTGCCAGCCGCCCAGCACGATGCCGGCCAGTTTCAAATAGGGCACGCTGCCCGCGAAGACGGCCTTGATGTCCGACTTCATGTTCGCCACCACATACTCGACCACGGCTTCCAGCGCGGCGCTGCCTTCGGCCAGGTGGCGCTGCATGGCCTGGAAGTCGGCGCCGGTCAGCTCGCCCAGCTGGGCTTCCGTGGCGCGCACCTGGGCGATGATGGCTTTCGCCACGGCGCCGCCGTCGCGCACCGTCTTGCGCCCCACGAGGTCGTTCGCCTGGATGGCCGTCGTGCCTTCGTAGATGGTCAGAATCTTGGCGTCGCGGTAATGCTGGGCTGCGCCTGTTTCCTCAATGAAACCCATGCCGCCATGCACCTGCACGCCGTCACGCGTGACGTCCTGCGACATTTCCGTGGCCCAACCCTTGATCACGGGCACCAGGTATTCATAGGTGGCCAGGCTTTCCGCGCGCACGTCCGCGTCCTGATGGTGGTGCGCCACGTCGCTGATGGCCGCGCCCACGTAGGCCAGCGCGCGCGCCGCCTCGGTCTGCGAGCGCATCGACATGAGCATGCGACGCACGTCCGGGTGGTGGATGATGGAGACCGGACCGGCGGAACCGGCCAGGTCGCGCGACTGCACGCGGTCCTTGGCGAACGCCACGGCCTGCTGGTAGGCGCGCTCGGCCAGGCCGATGCCCTGCAGGCCCACGCCGAAGCGGGCCGCGTTCATCATGATGAACATGTATTCGAGGCCGCGGTTTTCCTCGCCCACCAGGGTGCCGATGGCGCCGCCGTGGTCGCCGAACTGCAGCACGGCCGTGGGGCTGGCCTTGATGCCCAGTTTATGTTCGATGGAAACGCAATGGGCGTCGTTGCGCGCGCCGAGGCTGCCGTCCGCGTTGACGAGGAACTTCGGCACGATGAACAGCGAAATGCCTTTCACGCCGGCCGGTGCGTCCGGCGTGCGGGCCAGCACCAGGTGGACGATGTTTTCCGCCATGTCGTGCTCGCCATACGTGATGAAAATCTTCGTGCCAAAGACTTTATAGGTGCCATCGTCCTGCGGCACGGCGCGCGTGCGCACGGCGGCCAGGTCGGAGCCGGCCTGCGGCTCCGTCAGGTTCATGGTGCCCGTCCACTTGCCCGATACCAGGTTTTCCAGGTAGGTGGCCTTCTGTTCGTCGCTGCCGGCCGTCAGCAGCGCTTCGATGGCGCCGTCCGACAGCAGGGCGACCAGGGCGAACGAGATGCTGGCCGAATTGAGCATTTCGATGCAGGGCGTGGCCAAGAGCTTGGGCAAGCCCTGGCCGCCAAATTCCGTCGGATGCTGCACGCCCTGCCAGCCCGCTTCGCCGTAGGCCTTGAACGCTTCCTTGAAGCCCTTTGACGTCGTGACCTGGCCATCGTGCCAGAAGCTCGGTTCCTTGTCGCTGGGGCCGTTCAGGGGGGCCACCACGCCGCCGCAGAACTTGGCGTTCTCTTCCAGCACGGCTTCGGCCGTGTCGGGCGTGGCGTCTTCGCAGCCAGGCAAAGTATGGATTTCGGCCAGGCCGGCCAGTTCGTTCATCACGAACAACATGTCTTTCAGCGGGGCTTGATAGCTCATCTATTTCTCCAAGAAAAAAGCCACGCGCGGCTCGCCGTGTGGGGCGGGCCGGCGTGGCTTCGTGATATACAAAACCTGAATGGGTAAGACTTAGCCCAGTTCTTTGACCAGTTGCGGCACGATCTCGAACAGATCGCCCACGATGCCGTAGTCGGCCACGGCAAAGATCGGCGCTTCCGGATCCTTGTTGATGGCGACGATGGTCTTCGAGTCTTTCATGCCGGCCAGATGCTGGATCGCGCCCGAGATGCCGACGGCGATGTACAGCGAAGGCGCGACGATCTTGCCCGTCTGGCCCACTTGCCAGTCGTTCGGCACGAAGCCGGCGTCGACGGCGGCGCGCGAGGCGCCCATGGCGGCGCCCAGCTTGTCGGCCAGCGGCTCCAGGATGTGGAAGTTCTCGGCCGAACCCATGCCACGGCCGCCCGACACGATGATTTTCGCGGCGGTCAGTTCAGGACGGTCCGACTTGGCCAGTTCGCGGCCCACGAAGGCGGACTTGCCATTGTCGGCGACAGCGGCGACGGTTTCGGTGGCAGCCGAACCGCCGGTGGCGGCAGCGGCGTCGAAGCCGGTGGTACGCACGGTGATGACCTTGACCTTGTCGCCAGATTGCACGGTGGCAATGGCGTTGCCGGCGTAGATCGGGCGCTCGAAGGTGTCGGGCGAATCGACCTTGGTGATTTCCGAGATTTGCGCTACGTCCAGCTTGGCGGCCACGCGCGGCAGGATGTTCTTGCCGTAGGCGGTGGCTGGTGCCAGGATGTGGCTGTAGTTGCCGGCGATGGCCAGCACTTGCTCGGCCACGTTTTCGGCCAGGCCGTCGGCAAAGTATGGCGCGTCGGCCACGATGACTTTCGTCACGCCGGCGATTTGCGCGGCGGCAGCGGCGGCAGCCGAGGCGTTCGAACCTGCGACCAGTACGTGCACGTCGCCGCCGCACTGGGCAGCCGCGGTCACGGTGTGGTGGGTGCTGCCCTTTAAGGTAGCGTTGTCGTGTTCAGCAATAACTAATGCGACCATGATATGTCCTGTAATTGTTCTGGAGTGACGGCAAAGCCGCTTAGATGACTTTGGCTTCGGTACGCAGCTTGGCGACCAGGGTGGCGACGTCCGGCACCTTGATGCCGGCCGAGCGCTTGGCTGGCTCGACGACTTTCAGGGTCTTCAGGCGTGGCGCGACGTCGACGCCCAGGTCTTCCGGCTTGACGGTCTCGAGCGGCTTTTTCTTTGCCTTCATGATGTTCGGCAGGGTCACATAGCGTGGCTCGTTCAAACGCAGGTCGGTGGTGATGATCGCTGGCAAGGTCAATGCCAGGGTTTCCAGGCCGCCATCGACTTCGCGGGTGACGGTGACTTTGCCGTCTTCCAGCACGACTTTCGAAGCGAACGTGGCTTGCGGCCAACCCAGCAGGGCAGCGAGCATCTGGCCGGTCTGGTTGCTGTCGTCGTCGATCGCCTGCTTGCCCAGGATGATCAGTTGCGGCTGTTCTTTCTCGGCCAGGGATTTGACCAGCTTGGCCACGGCCAGCGGTTCCAGTTCAGTCGTCGTTTCCACCAGGATGCCGCGGTCGGCGCCGATGGCCATGGCCGTGCGCAGGGTTTCCTGGCACTGCGTCACGCCGCAGGAGATGGCGACCACTTCGGTGACCTTGCCGGCTTCCTTCAGGCGCATCGCCTCTTCCAGCGCGATTTCATCGAAAGGGTTCATCGACATTTTGACGTTGGCGGTATCGACGCCAGTGCCGTCACTCTTGACGCGGACTTTGACGTTATAGTCGACCACGCGTTTGACGGGTACCAAGACTTTCATAGCTATGCCTTTGGGAAATTATAAAAATGACGGATCAAGTGCTGATTGTGCGTTCGATTATAAGAGAAATTTGAATCCCGAACCGAATTTAAGCACGATCGTGCGATTTTTTGTTAGAGCAATCCATCTAAACTGTCCAGCTTTGAGGATTTCGGGGAGTCGCCCGCTACGCTGCAGGGCAGCAAAAGGGGGCAGAAATGGCCCTGCGAGGAGAAAGCCAGGCCGCGCCGCGGCGGCCCCGGCCGGCACAATTATTTGCGTTGCATCAGGAAGACGAATTCGGTGCCCGTCTGCACATGCGACAGCAGGGCATTGCCCGTTTGCTTGGCGAAAGCCTGGAAGTCGCGCACGGAACCGGGATCGGTTGCCATGATGCGCAGCACTTCCCCGCTCTGCAGCTCTGACAAAGCCTTTTTCGCCTTCAGAATCGGCAAGGGGCAATTCAAGCCGCGCGCGTCGAGTTCTTTGTGAAATTCCATAATCTCGGTATCAAGTAGTGTGTCGCTCATCATCAATATCCCACCATTTTTGTTGTACTGATTTTCGACATACTACTCTAAATCAGGGGCATTGACGCGCTGCACCAAAATAGTTCATCGGCTGTTGTGGGGTCACAACGGGATTCCAAAAGAAATAACGGCCCGCAAACACCGTCTGCGGGCCGTTTTCACGAGGCAGTGGGGTGAAGAACCCGCATGCCTGCAAGCTTACGCCTTATTTCACGCGTTCGCCGACCCAGGCCGGCACGCCGGCCAGGGCGTTCGCCAGGCCGCTCGGATCGGTGCCGCCGGCTTGCGCCATATCGGGGCGTCCGCCGCCTTTTCCGCCCACTTGCTGTGCAACGAAGTTCACCAGCTCGCCCGCTTTGACCTTGGAAGTCGCGTCCGCCGTCACGCCGGCGATCAGGCTGACCTTGCCGTCGGCCACGCTGGCCAGCACGATGGCGGCCGTCTTCAGCTTGTCCTTCAGCTTGTCCATGGTTTCGCGCAGGCGGGCCACGTCGGCGCCGTCGAGCACGGCGGCCAGCACCTTGACGCCGTTGACATCGACGGCCTGCGTGACCAGCTCATCGCCCTGGCCCGAGGCCAGTTTCGATTTCAGCGCGGCCAGCTCCTTCTCCAGCGCCTTCACGTGGTCCTGCACCTGGCCGATGCGGGCCGTCAGTTCTTCCGGCTGCGCCTTCAGGGCGTTGGCCGCTTCGACGAGGCGGCGGTTGATGGCCTGCACCAGCGCCAGCGCGCCCTCGCCCGTCACCGCTTCCACGCGGCGGATGCCGGCGGCCACGCCGCTTTCGGCGATGATCTTGAACAGGCCGATGTCGCCCGTGCGCTGCACGTGGACGCCGCCGCACAGCTCTTTCGAGCTGCCGATGTCGAGCACGCGCACTTCGTCGCCGTATTTCTCGCCGAACAGGGCCATCGCGCCATGCTTGACGGCGTCGTCAAACGACATCAAATGGGCTTGCGTGGCGCGGTTTTCCAGGATCTCCTTGTTGACGATCGTTTCCACGGCGGCGATCTGCTCGGCCGTCATCGGCGCATGGTGGCTGAAGTCGAAACGGGTCTTGTCCGGGTCGACCAGCGAGCCCTTTTGCGCCACGTGGCTGCCCAGCACTTCGCGCAAGGCCTTGTGCATCAGGTGCGTGGCCGAGTGGTTGCGGATGGTGCGCGCGCGCTTGGCCGTGTCCACTTCGGCCGAGACGGCGTCGCCCACTTTCAATACGCCCGATTCGAGCACGCCGTGGTGGCCGAAGACGTCGGCCTGGATTTTCAGGGTGTCGCTGACGGCAAAGCTGCCCGCGCCCGTGGCGATCACGCCCTGGTCGCCCACCTGGCCGCCCGATTCCGCGTAGAACGGCGTCGTATCGAGCACGACGATGCCCGTGTCACCGGCTTTCAGTTCAGTGACAGGCGTGCCGGCCGCGTACAGCGCGACGACCTTGCTGCTGAACGTCAATTGGTCGTAGCCGACGAATTTGTTTTTCTCGCCCGTGTACTCGACCTTGCTGTCCTTGTGCGTCTTGCCGCCCTTGCGCGACAGTTCCTGGCTTTCCTTCAGGGCCGCGTCGTAGCCCACCTGGTCGAACGTGATGTCGCGTTCGCGGCAGATGTCGGCCGTCAGGTCCGGCGGGAAGCCATAGGTTTCGTACAAGGTAAAAGCGGTGGCGCCGTCGATGCCCGTGGCATCCTTGGCCAGCTGCGCTTCCAGCACTTTCATGCCTGTTTCCAGGGTCTCGCCGAAACGCTCTTCCTCGGCTTTCAGCATGTTGGCGACGTTGTCTTTCGCCTCTTCCAGCTCGGGATAGGCGCCGCCCATCTCGATGGCGAGATCGGCCACCAGCTTGTAGAAGAACGGTTTCGTCTGGCCCAGCTTGTGGCCATGGCGCAAGGCGCGGCGGATGATGCGGCGCAAGACATACGCGCGGCCTTCGCTGCCCGGAATGATGCCGTCGACGATCATGAAGGCGGCGGAGCGGATGTGGTCGGCGATCACGCGCAGCGACTTGTTTTCCAGGTCCGTGGCGCCCGTTTCGCGCGCGGCAGCCTTGATCAGGTGCTGGAACAGGTCGATTTCATAGTTCGAATGCACGTGCTGCAGCACGGCGGCCAGGCGCTCCATGCCCATGCCCGTGTCGACGCACGGCTTGGGCAGCTTGTGCATGACGCCCGCTTCGTCGCGGTTGAACTGCATGAACACGAGGTTCCAGATTTCAATGAAGCGGTCGCCGTCTTCGTCCGGCGAGCCCGGCGGGCCGCCAGGAATGTCGGCGCCGTGGTCGTAGAAGATTTCCGTGCAGGGACCGCATGGGCCCGTGTCCGCCATCTGCCAGAAATTGTCGGACGCGTAGCGCGAGCCCTTGTTGTCGCCGATGCGGATGATGCGCTCGACGGGCACGCCGATTTCTTTCGCCCAGATGTCGTACGCTTCGTCATCTTCGATGTAGACGGTGACCGTCAGCTTGTCGGCCGGCAAGCCGTACACCTTGGTCAGCAGTTCCCAGGCGAAGTGGATCGCGTCGCGCTTGAAATAGTCGCCGAAGCTGAAGTTGCCCAGCATTTCAAAGAAAGTATGGTGGCGCGCCGTGTAGCCGACGTTTTCCAGGTCGTTGTGCTTGCCGCCGGCGCGCACGCAGCGCTGCACGGAAGTGGCGCGCGTGTACGGACGGCTGTCCATGCCCGTAAACACATCCTTGAATTGCACCATGCCGCTGTTCGTCAACAGCAAGGTCGGATCGTTGCCTGGCACCAGGGAGCTGGAACGGACGATGGAATGGCCCTTGGACTCGAAAAATTTGAGGAACTTGTCGCGGATTTCAGATGATTTCATGTTTTTTTGGCAAAAAGTGGCGGCAGCTTTAAAGGGAAGATTATACGTGATATGGGGTGCGGCAATGACGGGTAGCCAGGGCATTGTTGCGCCCGTGCCAACATCGACAGCCTGCCCGTTCAGGCCGGGTCGTGGTGGCTGGCGCAGGCCTGCGGTGTGGCTACGGCCGCGGGCGCCGTGGCGCCAGCGGTCGCATTGCAGTCGGCGCAGCGGCCGTACAGGGTCAGCTCGTGGCGCTCGACGACAAAGCCTTGCGGCGCCATGCGCTTCAAGTCGCCCGGGCAGTCATGCACGTCGAACACGCGCTGGCACGTGGTGCACTGGAAATGGTGGTGGTGATGATTGGCGGCCGTGTTCGACTCATAGCGCGGGTTTTCGCCCGGCAAGGTCACCACGTGCACTTTTTCTTCCAGCACCAGGGACTTCAAGTTGCGGTAAACGGTGGCGATGCCCAGCTGCGTCACCTGCAAGCTGGCCTGTTCGAGGATTTCCTGCGCCGACAGGGGGCGCTGGGCCGACTCGATGGCGGCTTGAATGGCGGTTTTTTGACGTGTTGTGCGTTCCATAGCCGACAGAATACACCATCCGCCTGCATCTACCGCCCGGAAAAACTGTCACACAGTAATGATAATGGGTTATCATTATCATCTTCTGGCAGCCAACCCATACGGCAATGGCCTGCCCCAACCCGCCACCACCGATAGCGAATAAGGAATTCTTGCCCATGTCCGTCCGTCCTCACCAACCCACTCCCCTCGCGCTGGCCATCATGCTGGCCTTTGCCGCGCCCGCCAGTGCCCTGGCGCAACAGGCAGCCACCTTGCCCGCCGTCACCGTTTCGGCCAGCGCCCTGGCCCTGGGCAGCGACGACATGAGCACGCCCGTCACCGTACTGGAAGGCGAGGCACTGGTGCTGGCAAGGTCAGCGACCCTGGGCGAAACCCTGGCCGGCCAGCCCGGCATCACGTCCAGCCATTTCGGCGCCGGCGCCAGCCGTCCCATCATCCGCGGCATGGATGGCCCGCGCGTCAAAATCCTGTCCGATGGCGCCGAAGTGCAGGATGCCTCGACCATCAGCCCCGACCATGCCGTGGCGGCCGAACCGATGCTGTCGGAACAGATTGAAGTGCTGCGCGGCCCGTCCGCGCTGGCCTACGGCGGCGGCGCCGTCGGCGGCGTCGTCAACGTGATCGACAAGAAAATCCCCACGCGCGTGCCGGCCAAGGGCTTCGAAGGCAGCGCGGAAGTACGCGCCAACTCAAACGCGCGCGAAAAGGCGGGCGCTTTTGAAGTGACCGGCGGCTCCGGCAACATCGCTTTCCACGCGGAAGGCGTCAAGCGCGATGCGAAGGAATACAAGGTCGGCAGCGGCTGGGAAGGCGGCTCCAAAGTAGCCGGCAGCTACAACAAGACGGACACGGGCAGCGTGGGCGTGTCGTGGGTGGGTCAGCGCGGCTTCCTGGGCCTGGCCTTCACCAGCCAGCACGCGGAATACGGCTTGCCTGGCCACAACCACGAATTCGAAAGCTGCCACCCGCACGGCACGCACCTGCATTGCGGCGGCCACGACGGCCACGACCATGGCGACGAAGACGAGCATGACCACGAGCATGGCAGCGTGCCCTACGTGAAGCTGAAGAGCGAGCGCTGGGACGTGCGCGGCGAATTGCGCGACCCCGTGCCCGGTTTCGCCAGGCTGCGCCTGCGCGCTTCGTTCACCGATTACAAGCACGATGAAATCGAAGGCACGGAAATCGCCACCACGTTCAAGAACAAGGGTCACGATGCGCGCCTGGAAATGGAACACCATCCCGTCTTCGGCTGGCGCGGCGTGGTCGGCCTGCAAACATCGAAGCGCGATTTCTCCGCCCTGGGCGAGGAAGCCTACGTGGCGCCGACGGTGACCAAAAAACACGCGGCTTTCCTGGTGGAAGAATACAAGCTGGACCAATGGCGCTTCGAGGCGGGCTTGCGCCACGAGTGGCAAGACATCGCGGTGGACAGCGCCACCCTGCAAGACCGCAGCGCCAAAGGCACCTCGATTTCCTTGGGCGCCGTGTGGAAGTTCGCACCGCAATATTCGCTCGGTTCGACCATCTCCCGCACGCACCGCCTGCCCAGCGCCGAGGAACTGTATGCGCACGGCGTGCACATGGCCACGGCCACATATGAACTGGGCAATCAAAACCTGGGCAAGGAAACGTCGAACAATATCGACTTGACCTTGCGCAAATATGCGGGCGCCACGACCTTCTCGGCCAGCGCCTACCGCAACAAGGTCGACAACTACATCTTCGGCTCCACCCTGGACAGCCACGAAGGCTTCCAGCTGATCCAGTATGCCCAGCGCGACGCCACGTTTACTGGCGTGGAAGGACAGATCCGCCAGCAATTGAACCCCATGTTCGGCGCCAGCGTGTTCGGCGACTACGTGCGGGCCAAGCTGGCCGACGGTGGCGCAGCTAACAATAACAACCTGCCGCGCATCCCGGCCCAGCGCTTCGGCGTGAAGGTCGACGCCAACTGGCAGGCATGGAGCGGCGTGGCCGAGTTCTACCGCGTGGGCAAGCAAGACAAGGTGGCCGCGTTTGAGACGGCGACCCCGGGCTACAACATGCTCAACCTGTCCGCCAACTACGACACGCGCATCGGCACGACGCCGGCCCAGTTCTACATCAAGGCGAACAACCTGACGAATGAACTGGCGTACAGCCACACCTCGTTCATCAAGAATGCGGCGCCTTTGACGGGGCGCAACTTGACTGTGGGAATGCGCGTCACGTTTTAATCCTCAGGACGGCTTGATCAGGTCGATCCGGTCCGTGCAGAAACC
Source organism: Janthinobacterium sp. GW458P (assembly GCF_002127585.1). Lineage (GTDB taxonomy): Bacteria > Pseudomonadota > Gammaproteobacteria > Burkholderiales > Burkholderiaceae_D > Janthinobacterium. The sequence continues at coordinate 116,747 of NZ_NEGZ01000008.1, read as the reverse complement.
GTCCACGCCCCAGGCCAGCAGCTCGCTGGCCCGTTCGGGCGTGTTGACGGTGTAGCAAAACAGTCCCAATCCCGCTTTCTTGACTTCCAGCGCCAGCGCGCGCGTCAGCTGCTGGTGGTCGCAATGGAGCGCCACCACCTCCAGCTGTTTCGCCGTGTTCGCCCAGTCGTCCGGTATCTGTTCGACCAGCCAGCCGCGCGCCAGTTCCGGCGCCGCCTGGCGCGCCGCTTCCAGCGCGGCGATGCTGAACGACGACAGCAGCGGCAATAATTCTCCAGCAGCAATTTCTTTTGCGAAATAATCGCGCGTAGCGCGCGCCACCGCCTCGCCCGTGGCTACGTCGAAGCCCGGCGCCGGCTTGATCTCGATATTCATCCAGATGCGCTGCGCCTTGCAATAGTCCACCACGGCCTCGAACGTGGGTACGCCCTCGCCCGCGAATTGCGGGCCGAACCAGGCGCCCGCCTCCATGGCCCCCAGCTGCGCAGCCGTATAGTCGCTGACCTGGCCGCTGCCGGCCACCGTGCGGCCCAGTTCGGGGTCGTGCACGACGACGGGCACGCCGTCGGACGCCAGCATGACGTCGAATTCCACGGCGCGGTAGCCGTAGGCGAGGCCGCAGCGCAGGGCGGCCAGGGTGTTTTCAGGCGCCAGGGTGCCGCCGCCGCGGTGCGCCAGGGTGCGTGGGTAAGGCCACATGATATTCCTTTATAGCAACTATATGGATGCAAGACTGTCTTGCCATACTATCCCGTGCCCATCCTGAAAAGTAAAGCGGCCCCGTTTGGCGACGCGCCGCGGCGAATGGCGGCTTGCCAGCGCCGTTTCATCGCAGTCCTGTTGCGCCCTGGCCCGCGCTGGCACACAATGCCCAATCGTTACCAGTAGACAACTATATGAAACCCGACGCCCCCTCCGCCGACGCGCCAGCTGCCAAGCGCCGCTCGCCCTACTACCGCATGCTGCACGATGTGCGTTATGCGCTGGTGCTGAACGTGATCTGTGCGCTGGTCATTACCTTCATCCTCAATCCGGGCAGCCATTTCGGACAAAACCTCGTCGCCTCGATGTGCATCGGCACGATCGCCTTCCTGCTGATCGACGGCCTGCGCCTGACCCTGTGGGGCGCAGACCAGCGCCCGAGATTCCTGCCTTTCATGCTCATCATCCTGATTTCCGTGCCAGCGGCGCAAATGCTGGGCCTGGCCCTGTTCAGCTGGCTGACGGGCGTGGACGTGGGCGGCATCGAGAACATGCTGCCTACGCAAATGATGGGCACGCTCGTCTTCACCCTGCTGGCCACGGGCGGCGCCGTGCTGTTTTTCTCCAGCCGCGAAAAGATTGCCCGCCTGCAAATGACGGCGGCCCAGGAAAAGGCCCGCGCCGAATCCGTGGCGCGCCAGGCCATGCAGGCGCAGCTGCAATTGCTGCAGGCGCAGATCGAACCGCACATGCTGTTCAACACCCTGGCCAACCTGCAGGGGCTGATCAGCCTTGATCCGCAGCGCGCCCAGCAGCTGCTCGATCAATTGATCCAGTACCTGCGCGCCACCCTCTCTTCCTCGCGGGCGGAATCCACTACCCTGGAGCAGGAGTTTTCCCTGATGCAAGCCTATCTGGGCCTGATGTCGATACGCATGGGCGCGCGCCTGGGCTACGCGCTGGACTTGCCCGAGGCCTTGCGCGATATCAAGGTGCCACCCATGCTGCTGCAGCCGCTGGTGGAAAACGCCATCCAGCACGGCCTGGAACCGAAGATCGAAGGCGGCCACGTCCACGTGCAGGCGTCCACGGACGGCGGCATGCTGATCCTGACGGTTGCCGACGATGGACTGGGCCTCGGCCATCCGGGCCAGAGCAAGGGCACGCAGCTGGGCGTGGCGAACATCCGCGAACGCCTGCACGCCATGCACGGCAATGCCGCCAGCCTGGTGCTGGCCGCCAACACGCCGGCAGGCGTCGTCGCCCGCCTTCAATTACCGATTCACTCCACCACCGCGAGCCCCACGCCATGACCAGCCCCACCCCGCGCGCCCTGATCGCCGAAGACGAACCCATACTCGCCGCCGCCCTCGCGCACGCCTTGCAGCGGCTGTGGCCGGAACTCGACATCGTCGCCACCTGCCCCAACGGCGTGGACGCCGTGCACCAGGGCCTGGCACTGCTGCCCGACATTCTGTTTCTTGACATCAAGATGCCTGGCAAGACAGGCCTGGAAGCGGCCGAGGAACTGGCCGAGCAGTGGCCGGACGGCACGCCCTTCCCCTGCATCGTGTTTGTCACCGCCTACGACGAGTACGCGCTGGCCGCCTTCGAGCACGCGGCCGCCGATTACGTCTTAAAACCCGTCAACGATGCGCGCCTGGGCAAGACGGTGGAACGCTTGCGGCAGCGCCTGCGCGTCAGCGGCAGCGGCAACGCTGCGGCGGCCACGGCGGCGCCCGTGACGGCAGCCGTCACCGCGTCCGCCAGCGACGACAACATGGCCCGCCTGCTGAGCCAGCTGCAAGCCATGCTGCCGCCCGCGCCGCGCCTGCAGATGATACGGGCAGCCGTCGGCAACAGCGTGCGCATGATCGCCCTGGCCGACGTCGTGTACTTCGAGGCGCTGGACAAATACATCAACGTCGTGTGCCAGGACAGCGAAGCGCTGATACGCACGAGCCTGAAGGAGCTGCTGCCCCAGCTGGACCCGCAACAATTCTGGCAAATCCACCGGGGCACCATCGTCAACGCCAGCGCCATCGCCACGGCCGTGCGCGACGAGGCGGGCAAGCTGTCGCTGACCCTGCGCCAGCATCCGGCGCAGCTGCGCGTCAGTCCCTTATATGCCCATCTGTTCCGGCAGATGTAAGGCGCGCAAGAGCCAGGTTCTAATGGAGCTGATGCTTCAGGTCCGACAGTTCATCGTGGACTTTCTGCACGGCACTCTTCATTTCCGGCGTCAGGCTGGACGCCGTGCCGCACGCCCGCTTGGCGCGGTCGCCCAGCGATTCCATCTGGTCGACGGCCTGGCGGATGCGCACATCATCCTGCGTGTCGATGGCTTGCCGCACGGCGCTCTTTTGCTGGTCCAGCTGGTTGATGCAATCCTTCAAGTCCATCGGCATGCCCTGCTGCTTGCCGCACAGCCGGGCCGCCTGGCCGATCGCGTGTTCGATGGCGCCAAAGCGCCGTGCCACTTCCTTTGCCTGCATCATGATGTGTCCTCCCATGGTGAGTGGAGTTGGATCGCCAGGCCGGCCCAGGGTTCCCCGCCGGCGGCCATGGCGTCGAAATTTCCATGTGGCACTTTTTTTGTAAGCGCTTGTGACATTTTAGATAATTATCAAATGTCTCAGATACATTGGCGTACCTGAACCACCACGTCCGCCATGACTTCGCTGCCCACCCTGCCCCGCCGCGCTCCCGGCCTGCTGCTGATCGTCCTGCTGCACGCGGGGCTGGCCCATGTCGTGCTGCAGTCGCGGCCCCGCCCTGTCGCGGACGAGCACCTGCCGCAGGGCCCGGCCATCGCCTGGCTGCGCTACACGGCTCCTGCGCCGCCCAGGCCCGTAGCCTTGCCCAGCGCCAAACCAGCCGCCGCACGCCTGCCGGGTTTGCCCATCCTGGCACCCGTCAGCCGTCCCTTGCCCCCACCTGCCGTCGAGCCGGCGCCGGCACCGGCAACGCCGGAAGCGATCACGCTCGTCACGCCGCCGAGCGCGGCCGATATCCTGGCGCAAGCCAAACGCGACGTGGGCAAGATCGACAAGGATTTACGCAAGGAATTCCCGCAGCGGGGAGAACAAAAACCCGACGACACGGCCTTCAAGCGCATGCAGCAAGGCTTTGCCGAAGCCTACGCGGCCGTGCCGCCGAAATGGTACGAGGCATCGAAAATCGAGGAAGTGGGCGCGAATGAGGCCAGGGGCAGCCGCACGTATAAAATCACCAGCGCGCTGGGCACCTTGTGCGTGACCACGCGCGCCGGCAAGCAGGGCGAAACGATGATAGGCATGTGCCCCAAATAACCGGGCTCAAGCCACCACTTCGCGCGCCCCCAGCGGCTGCAGGTGGCGCAGGCGCAAGGCGATCAGCACGCCGCCGCCCAGGCACAGGCCCAGCATGATGATGACGCCCGTCCAGCCGTCGAAGCCCCACATCATGCCCGAGGCCGAGCCGATCAGGCTGGAACCGAGGTAATAGAACAGCAGATAGAAGGCCGAGGCCAGCGCCTGCGGCGCGCGGGCGCGGCGGCTGACCCAGCTGCTGGCGATCGAATGCGAGGCAAAGAAGCCGAAGGTGGCCAGCGCCATGCCGGCGACGATCAGCGGCAGCGAGTCGAACAGGGTCAATACAATGCCACTGAGCATTACCGCCAGCATGATCCACAGCACGCCCCGCCGTCCCAGCCGGTCCACCAGGCGGCCCGCCCACACGGAGCTGAAGATGCCGATCAGATACAGAAAGGCCAGCAAGCCGACCGTACTCTGGCGCAAGCTGAACGGCGCGGCCAGCAAACGGTAGCCGATGTAGTTATACAGGCTGACGAAACAGCCCATCAGCAGAAACGCCAGGCAGAACAGCCACGGCAGGCCCCGGTCGGAAAAATGCTGTTTTATCGCGTGCGGCAAGGCGTTCCAACCCTTGGTACTGGGCACGAAGTTCTTCGACGCGGGCAGGCTGCGCCAGAATTCCGCCGCCGCCAGCACGCCGGCCACGCCCAGCACGCCCAGGGCCCAGCGCCACGACAGAAAATCGCTGAGCATGGAGGCGATCAAGCGTCCCGACATGCCGCCGAACGCGCTGCCGGCAATATACAAGCCCATCGACAGCCCCAGCGACGGCCCCTCGATTTCCTCGCCCAGGTAAGCCATGGCCACGGCCGGCATGCCACCGAGAGCGATGCCCAGCGCCGCGCGGATGGCCAGCAGCTGCGCATAATCCTGGGCGAAGGCGGACAAGATCGTCAATATCGCGGCGGAAAACATCGACGCCACCATCAGCGGCTTGCGTCCCACCCGGTCCGACACGGCACTGAGCAGCACCAGCGAGATGGCCAGCAAGCCGCTGGAGACGGACAGCGACCAGCTGCTTTGCGCCGGCGTCAGATGAAACTGCTGCGACAGCAGCGGGAACAGCGGTTGTATGCAGTACAGCAAGCTGAAGGTGGAAAAGCCGCCGAAGAACAGGGCGCGGTTGCTGCGCTTGAATTCGATGGAACCCTTGGCGATGGCCGTGCGGGCAGCGGGAGCGGAAACCGGGATGGCGGAAGGGGCGGCGGGGGCAAAAGCGAGCGATGAATCAGACATGGCCGTGTTTCGGAAAGGAAGCGAGTCTTCATCTTAGGATTGCCAACTCATATCGTCCAATATATATTCAAGGCCCAACTCATACTTTTAAAATATTACTTATATGGAACTGCGCCACCTGCGCTACTTTGTCGCCGTTGCCGAAGAGCTGCACTTCACGCGCGCGGCCGAGCGCCTGCACATCGGCCAGCCGCCCCTGAGCCAGCAGATCCAGGCGCTGGAAGGGGAACTCGGTGCGCAGTTGTTCGAACGCAACAAGCGCTCCGTGCGGCTGACGCAGGCAGGCCGCCTGTTTCTCGACGATGCGCGGCGCATCCTGGCCCTGTCGGAACAGGCGGCAGTGACGGCGCGCCGGGCCCAGCGGGGCGAAGCGGGCGAATTGCGCATCGGCTTTACCTTTTCCACGCCGTTTACGCCCTACTTCGCCACCGTCATCAACCGCTACCGCCAGCAGTTTCCCCACGTCACCTTGACCCTGCACGAGATGGCGACCCTGCATCAGCTGGAAGCGATCTCGGGCAGGACGATGGACCTGGGTTTCGTGCGCCCGCCGGAAACGACGTATCCGGACGACATCCGCCTGACGCAATTGCGCCAGGACCCGCTGTTCCTCGTGCTGCCCGTCGCCCACGCGCTGGCGGCCAAGCAGGAAATCGCCATCGCCGACATGGCGGGCGAAGGCTTTGTCATGTACCCGAAAGATGCGGGCACGGGGATTTATCCGCAGATCTTCCGCCTGTGCAAGGCGGCCGGCTTCGTGCCCCAGGTCACGCAGGAAGCGGGCGAGGCGTCGACCATCATCGGCCTGGTGGCGGCCGGCTGCGGCATTTCCGTGCTGCCCGCCTCGTTCGACCGCATCCGCATGGATGGCGTGTGCTACCGCCCCATTGCCGATCCGCAGGCAACGACCAGCTTGTTACTTGCACAACGGGAAGAAGAGACGTCGCCGCTGGTGGCGGCGTTCGTGAAACTGGCCGAAGAAGCGGCCATGGAAGGGGGAGCGTAGGCCGGCAGGCGCCAGCCTACGTACGCTGCCTTATGAGTAGTCCGCGTCCAGCTCGGAACCGGCGTAATTCTCCAGGTCCTCGAACAGGCTCTTCATGCTGGCCCGCGTGAGGATTTTATGCACGACGGTGCAGCTGCGGCGGTAGGCATCGATGCGGTCGAGCAGCACCGGATGATGCTGCACGGGCACCTTGGCCACCAGGGCGGCCCAGCCTTCCTCGAAGTCGGGCTTGTTCTTGCGCACGGAACGCACGAAGCGTTCAAACTCCTTCTGCCCCGTGCGCGCGACGATGCGCCCTCCCCCCTCGATGGCGAAGATGATGGCCAGGGCGATGACGCCCTCGGCATTCAGGTCGCTGTCGCTGACGGGGCCGTTATCGTGGTGGCGGCGCAGCCAGCCGGCCAGGCGCACGACGGCTTGTACTTCCTTGCGCTGTTGCAATTGCAGCGCATACTTTTCATAGCCGGCCCAGTTCTGGTTCGGGTCGGCCTGGCAAATATCGATGAACAGTTCGCGCAAGCGGCGCTGCAAATACACGGGGTCCTGGTCGTATTCGCCCACGAGGGCGTCCTCGGGCAGCTGCGACAATTCCTTGATCAGGCGGAAACCCACCTGGAACGCGTGCTCGGCGCCGTGCTCGACGAGGAAATCGAGCGCGGCCTGGTCGCCTTCATGCGTGACGGCCTGTTCCAGGCCCAAGGACACGCCGCCCACCGTCAGGTACAGCGCTTTCTGGATGCCGTCGGCCGTGCGTTCATTCGTGAACTTCTCGGCCACCATGGCCGTGATGCCCGTCAATTCGTCGGCCAGGTTCAGCGCCGCGTCCTCGCGCGGGTCGCCCGGCAACAGCTTGATGGCGCGCACGAGGCGCGGAAGATTCTCTACAACAATTGCTGGCAGCATTAGTCGATCCCTGCTTTCATCACGAGAAAATGCCCGTGCCCAGGCTGCGGCGCGTGCTGGAACGCGGCGCGCTGCGCGTGCTCGGCACTTGCTTGCGCAGGCGGTACAGCAATTCCTTGGTACTGCGCTGCAACATGGTCGGCTCTTCGTCCGGATCGTCCGAGTATTCGGCGTCGGCCAGGTCGGCGCTGTGGCGGAAGTCGGGGAACAGCTCGAACAGCGAGCGGTCCCAGCCGTCTTCATTGGCTTGCGCCAGCTCGATGGCCAGCGGCACGACGTCGTTGTCGGACGAGGTCACGCCCGTCACGTACGGTCCCTTGATGACGATCTCGCCCGCCACTTCGAGGATTTCCTTCGGCGCCATCGAGAACAGGATGGCGAACGCCGTGGCGCCCCAGTCGGTGGCGGACGCTTCGAGCAGCAGCTCGCGGCGGCGCTCGGCGTCGTCGGTGGAAAACACCACGCCGTGGATGTGCGCGAACAGCGCTTCGGCGATGCGTTCCGGATCATCCTCGATCTGGTCGTCGCTCCAGGTGGCGGCGATGAAGGCCAGGCTGTCGGCCCACGCCTTCGGCGGCACCAGCAGGGTGGCCAGCGACATCTTGCCGCCGTCGAAGCCGGCCAGGTGCAGGGCCGTCACCTGCGGCGGGATGGCGCTCAGTACTTCCACTACGGCAAGATCGCCGTACTGGTCGGCCGCGTCGGCAAACGCCTGCTCGGCATGGCCCAGCGAACCGGACAGCACCAGTTCCGTGACCTGCTTCGTCAGCGCGGGCAGGTTGCTTTTTTGTTCATCCTTGTTATCGGCCATGGTCGTCTCCATCCTGGTCAAACATCTGGGCGAAATCGTCGGTGGCTTCGTCTTCGTCGTGCTCGTCGTCGCCGTCGTCATTGGCGGCCAGCTGGTCGAGCGACTGGTCGTCGTCGTCCCACAGGCGCGGATTCTTGTGCAGGAAGGCCGTGATGATGGCCTGGCGCGCCAGGTCGGGGAAGCTCTCTTCGATGGCGGCGTACATCTTCGCCGCTTCCGGCGCGGCGCACGTCGCCATGGAAAACACGCGGGACGGGTCGCCGAACTCGTAGTCTTCGCTTTCGGCCAGCAAACCCTTCGGGTCGCTGAAAGTGATGTGGTCGACCAGCGCGAAGGCCAGCATGTTCACGTCTTCGATGCCGCCGCCGCTGGCGTACTCGCTCACCAGCGCGTCGACCATGCTTTTGTAGTTCTTGCGGTTCGGCGGGTCGCCGAGGATGCCGTCGATCTGGCCTTCCAGCTCGCGCGACTGGTACGCGAATTCAGGGTGTACTCTTCTCATGCTGTGCTTTCCAATGTGATGCGCGGTACTTTTACTTAAAAGCAAAAGCACCATTGTTTGTTGTTTTTTAAATCATCCGGGCTGTACCGAACGGCCATCAGCGTGCTTAGTCGGCCGGCAGTACCGTGCCGTGAAGGCGGAACACGCCGCACCACAGGGCATAGGCTTCCGCTTCCGGATCGATGATGATGCGGTGGTTCACGCTCTGGTCGTATTCGGCGCGCTTGGCCGGGTCGGCCAGGATTTCATACGCCTTGGTCACGCTCTTGAAGCGCGCCTCGGCGCCGGGGGCCTGGTTGCGGTCGGGGTGGAAGCGCATGGCCAGCGAACGGTAAACCTTCTTGATTTCATCGTCGCTGGCATTGGGCGCGACACCGAGGACGTTATACAAATTTTCCATAAATGGCTCCGGGGTCACGTTTTGTTTGCTAATTAAAGGCGAATTATCCTATAGAACGGCGCCGGCGTCGCTTGCATGCTGGGATATGGGGGCAAATACGTGCTTATAAAGCGCTTGCGGTACGGTAAAATGCTTTTTACTGTCACTCTTCCGCATTGATCAATGAGCAACGATAAACCGAATACCGCCGCGCCAGCGCTGGCGCCCAATTTCTTGCGTAACATCATCGAAGCCGACCTGGCTGCCGGCACCCACGTGCGTCCCGGCATGCCCCAGGTGATCACGCGTTTCCCGCCGGAGCCGAACGGCTACCTGCACGTGGGCCACGCCAAGTCGATCTGCGTCAACTTCGGCCTGGCGCGCGACTACGCCGGCCAGTGCAACCTGCGCTTCGACGACACCAACCCGGCCAAGGAAGAGCAGGAATACGTCGATACCATCATGGACAGCGTGAAATGGCTGGGCTTTGACTGGGAACCGCAGCATGCCGATGGCCAGAGCCACCTGCACTACGCGAGCGACTATTTCGACCAGCTGTACGCGATGGCCGAATACCTGATCACGGCCGGCTTTGCCTACGTGGACAGCCAGAGCGCCGAAGACATGGCCGCCAACCGGGGCAATTTCGGCCAGGCCGGCAAGAATTCGCCGTTCCGCGACCGTCCGCGCGACGAATCGCTGGCCCTGTTCCGCGCCATGAAGGCGGGCCAGTTCAAGGATGGCGAACACATCCTGCGCGCGAAGATCAGCGAAGATGCCATGAGTTCGCCGAACATGAACTTGCGCGACCCGGCCATCTACCGCATCCGCCACGCGCACCACCACCGCACGGGCGACGCCTGGTGCATCTATCCGATGTACGACTACACGCACCCGATCTCGGACGCGCTGGAAAACATCACGCATTCGATCTGCACGCTGGAATTCCAGGACCACCGCCCGTTCTACGACTGGCTGCTGGAAACCCTGTCGGCCGGCGGCTTCTTCCAGCAGCCCGTGCCGCACCAGTTCGAATTCTCGCGCCTGAACCTGACCTACATCGTCACCAGCAAGCGCAAGCTGCGCCAGCTGGTGGAAGAACAGATCGTCGACGGCTGGGACGACCCGCGCATGCCGACCCTGGTGGGCATGCGCCGCCGTGGCTACACGCCGGAAGCCATTCAATTGATGTGCGAACGCACGGGCGTGACGAAATCGGACGGCTGGATCGACTACAGCGTGCTCGAAGGCTGTTTGCGCGAAGACCTGGACCCGAAGGCGCCGCGCACGGTGGCCGTGCTGCGTCCGTTGAAGTTGATTATCGACAATTTCCCCGAAAACGAGAGCGTCGAGTGCACGGCGCCCGTGCATCCGCATTTCCCGGAACGGGGCTTGCGCACCTTCCCCATCTCGCGCGAGCTGTGGATCGAGGAAGACGACTTCATGGAAGTGCCGAACAAGGGCTATTTCCGTTTGTATCCGCCGATCGACGACAAGCCGGGCAGCCGCGTGCGCCTGCGCTACGGCTACGTGATCGAGTGCACGGGCTTTGACAGGGATGCGGACGGCAAAGTGAGCGCCGTGCATTGCACGTACTTCCCGGACAGCAAGTCGGGCACGGAAGGCAGCGCCAACTACAAGGTCAAGGGCAATATGCACTGGATCAGCGCGCCGACGGCGATTGCCGCCGAAGTACGCCTGTACGACCGCCTGTTTACGGACCCGCAGCCGGACGCGGGCGGCAAGGACTTCAAGCTGGCCCTGAATCCGCTGGCCAAGGAAGTGGTGCAGGCGTGGCTGGAACCGGGCGCGGAGCTGGCCCTGCCGGAACAGCGCTTCCAGTTCGAGCGCCACGGCTATTTCGCGGCCGACCGGGTCGACAGCCAGCCGGGCAAACCCGTGTTCAACCGCATCGTCACGCTGAAAGACAGCTGGCAGCCGGCAAAATAAGCCGTCATGTGGCTCACAAAAAAACCGCTGCGGCGGTTTTTTTTCGTCACAGCAACAGACATCTTCAAAGAAATATTGCCTGTTGACTATATTCACGAAAATTTTGTATATTAGGCAGCTATTGAGCAATTTACAATATCGATAGTGCTTGTACAACGCAGCCTAGCCACCGCCACCGAGGCGGCACCCGATTCCTCTTCCTGATACGGATGGCGATGTCCTCTACTGCTGGTGAACAACAGTTATCGCTGGAAAAAAAGCCGCTGTGGCTGCTCGGCTTCGCGCTCTCCCTGATGGTCGGCTTGCTGTTCTACATGGCCGCCTCGCTGTCGATCGAAAGCGATGCCAGCGATATGTTCAACAATCTGGCGCGCAATACCCGGCAAAACATCGAATCGCGCGTGAAGTCCTACGCCAATTTGCTGCGCGGCGCGGCCAGCCTGTTCCGCGCCAACGAACATGTGAGCCGCGAGCAATTCCACCGCTACGTGGCGAACATGGGCTTGCAGCAAAACTATCCGGGCGTGATGAATCTCAATTACAGCCAGGAACTGGATGAAGCCCAGCGCCCCGCCTTCGAAGCGGCCATGCGGCGCGACTATCCGCCCGGGCGCGACGGCTATCCCGCCTTTGCCATCCACCCCTCGCCGCCCCGCGAGCACTACTCCGTGCTGGTGTACATCGAGCCCATCGCCAGCGCCGCGGACCGGTATGGCCACGACATCGCCGCGCGGCCCCTGATCGCCGAGGCGCTGGCGCTGTCGCGCGATTCCGGGCGCATCAGCAATTCCGGCTTGCCCGTGCCCATGGATGGCCGGCCCCAGCTGACGGGCATGGCCATGCGCATGCCCGTCTACCGGCTCGGCATGCCGACCGACACCGTGGCGCAGCGGCGCGCGGCCCACATCGGCTCCGTCGGCATCGGTTACGACCTGGTGACGATGGTGCGCAGCGCGCTGGCCGACATGCCGGTACGCAATGTCCGCCTGACCCTGTTCGACATCGGCCCGCAAGTCACGCAAGCGCTGGACCTGCCGCATGACATGCGCCCCATCTTCGACAGCACGGCGGCGGGCCTGCACGCGCCGTGGTGGCAGCCGGGCAACTCGGGCAAGTACCTGAGCAGCACAATGTTGATTGAATACAATGGCCGCGTATGGCAAGCGCTGTTCAGCGTGCGCAAGAGCGACCTGTATAGCCGCTTCGATGCCTTTTTACCATGGCTGGCCCTGCTGGCGGGCTTCGCCAGCTCCATGCTGCTGTACATCCTGTTCCACACGCTGGCGTCGTCGCGCCGGCGCGCCATCCAGATGGCGAACGGCATGACGGAGGAATTGCGGGCCAGCCAGATCCGCCTGCAGCTGTCGCACCAGAAACTGCGCCGCCTGGCGGCCCACGCCGACCAGATCAAGGAAGAGGAGCGCAAGCGCATCGCCCGCGAAATCCACGACGACCTGGGGCAAAACCTGCTGGTGCTGCGCATCGACGCCGACATGCTGGCCTCGCGCACGCAGCGCCGCCACCCGCGCCTGAACGCCCGCGCCCGCTCCACCCTGGAGCAGATCGACGCCACCATCAAGAGCGTGCGCCAGATCATCAACGACTTGCGCCCCACCGTGCTCGACCTGGGCGTGAATGCGGCCGTCGAATGGCAGGTGGCGCAGTTCCGCCAGCGCACGGGCATCGCCTGCGAGGTCAGCGAAAGTCACGACGATATCTGCCTGAGCGACCAGTGCGCGACGGCCCTGTTCCGCATCCTGCAGGAATCACTGAGCAATATTTCCCAGCATGCCAATGCCAGCCGCGTCCAGGTGAAGCTGGAAAAATGCAGCGACACCGTCTCGATGAGCGTGAGCGACAACGGCGTGGGCGCGGCCTTCGACGGGCGCAACAAGCTGGGCTCGTTCGGCCTGGTCGGCATCGAGGAGCGCATCAAATTGCTGGGTGGCACTTTCTACATCGTCAGCAGCCCCGGCGCCGGCATGAGCGTGCACGTCAGCGTGCCGCTGGGCGCCGACGCCACCCGCTTTCCCTACCAGGACGAGGCCAGCACCTGAGCGGGGCCTCCGGCCCGGAAGCGGACTGGGCTTGCGTATTTTGTGATTAAGTGCAATATTGATGTAGAACAACTCTTACTGCCTGCCGCTCGCTGCCCAGGCGCCCATCCACCTGCCAGGAGTCCACGCCACCAGCCAGCATCTTCCTCTTTCCCGCCGTTTTTCCCCACTCTGCTCTTTACATACAAGGATACTCATGGATACGAACGACAGTTTCAAGGCTATAGCGGATTTGAATTTGGACGCGATCAAGGTCAAGCTGATGCACCGGGAATCAGGTGAAGGATGGAGCCTGGAAAAGGCGAATGCGGTGGAGTTCGAGTACCGGCGCTTCCTCATCCTCATGAAGCAGTTTCCGCAGGAAGAAACGGCGCCGCTGATGGATGTCGACACCTTCTGGCACTACCATATCCTCGACACCCTGAAATATGCGGCCGATTGCGAACAGGTGTTCGGCTACTTCCTCCACCACTTCCCCTACATCGGCCTGCGCGGCGAAGACGACGAAGCGGCGCACCACCGCGTGGGCGAGCGCATGAAACAATTGTACGAGCAGACATTCGGCGAGGATTATATCCGCGCAGAAACGGCGTATTCGGGACGCGCCGTACAGGCGGCATATTCGGGCAGGGCCGTCAAAACGGCGTTTTCCAGCGCTGCGGTGCAGGCGACCGCGTATTCAGGCCGGGCCGTGCAGCAGACGGCGTATTCGGGACGGGCGGTACAGGCTGCGTTTTCCAGTGCGGCGGTGCAAGCGACGGCGTATTCGGGCCGCGCCACCGGTGCTGCGCAGACCGCGTTTTCCAGCGCCCCCGGCACATTGGCCGCAGCGCTCGTCGAGTCGTCCACGACCGGGCTGGAAATGGGACGTTTCTATACCGATCGCCCGGCGCTGAGTCCGGACGCGCAATAGAAAACAGGAAAGACAGATTTGGCTGCCGCACGCGGCAAGCCTGACTTGCGCAGACGGCACCTCTCAGTTTGCCGTCTGTCGGGCGCTCTTAGGCAGCCATCAACTCGCGCAGTTCACGAATGCTGAAATCGCTGATTTCATGCATGCGGATAAGGATCGTGGCGCCGATCGGCAAGGTGTTGTGACGAATCTTGCTGATGACAGGCGGCGCCACTTCCAGTGCGCGCGACAGGGCTGCATCGTTTTTCAGCTGCAGCTTGTCGATGATCGCATCGAGGACGCGATTCGGGTTGTAGGTAGGCAAAGAGGTAATTTGTTTGAGAGACATGGTCGAAAATCCGTACTTGTTGTATTAGTGCCAAAAGAAACCGAATGTCTCTTCTGCAATAATTCAGGGTAAACACACTAAAAAGCGCCATCACTTATGCGGTTTTAATGCCGCAAACAATATAATACACGCTATTGTTGATTTTTGCGTAACTTGAAGCAAAATTGTGATAATTGAAGAGATTTGACGCACTTGGAATGTGCTAGAGGATAACCCAAAATGAAAAAATTTGCTGCAAGTCATCAATTATTACAATGAGAAACGCCGCTATGCATGAGCCAGGCAATGGTCATCAAGGTGCCCAGGCGGGCCATATCGGCTGACAAGTGCCAGCCTTGCGCGGCCAGGCCGGCCGCTGTGGCATGCATGCCGGCGTCCACGCCGGCCCTGACGCGGCACCAGGCCAGCTGGCGGCGGATTTCGTGGGGCGGCGGCGGCGGCTGCAGCGCATGTTCGCGGCGCCGCATGTAGGCGCGCACCTGCTCCTTGCTGGGATGGCTCATGACATGCATAGCACGCTCCTGCGGACGGGACACATCGTCGCGCGAACTCCACTACTGCCCAGCCCGCCATAAATCGGCGACATGCGTGACGACATTGCTCACCATATCGCCAGCCCGCCATGGCGCGTTTGCGCTATATCAATGGCAACGGCTTGCGCCCAGGCCCGCCCGCGGCGTCCAGACGGGGCGGCGCAGCATCTTCAGCTTATTTCATTATTTCTTTTGCTGGCGCACGCGCTGCTGCTGCTTTTCCTGCGTCTGCTGGCGGTTCTGCTTGCGCTCGAACAGGGTCACCGCGTCTTTCTTGGCGTTCTCCGCCGTGCGCATGGCTTCGTGCGCGTCGTGCGGCACGAAGAACTCGGCGTCCTGCGCCGCCACGACCAGCTTGATGGCGGCGTCGTCGTCGAGGTCATACAGTTCCGTCAGGACGGTGGTGACCTCGTCCAGGTATTCTTCGTAAGTGAGGGTGGTCATGCTGGCTTCCTTAAATGAATGGCGTGCGGCAGGAACGGCGCGCGGCGCGCCGGCCCCTGAAAAGTGCGGAGATAACCGGCCATTTTACCCGATGCCGGCCCCGCCGGCTGCCATCGCCTGCAAGGCATCGGCCACGCGCGGGTAGCGCAGGCGCACGCCCAGCTCGCGCCGGATGCGCGCATTGTCCATGCGGCGCGACTCGGACATGAACGACAGCAGCATCGGCGTGACCACCGTCTGCAGCTGCGCGCGCGGCAGGCGTGGCGGCCTGGGCAGCTTGAAGGTGTCGGCCACGGCATCGAAATACTCGGCCATTTTCAGTTCGCTGTCGTCGCTGGCGTGGTACACGCGGCCCGGCCGGGCCCGCCACAGGGCCCGCTCGATGATGCGCGCCAGGTCGTCCGCATGGATGTGATTGGTGTACACATCGTCGCTGGCCGCCAGCGCCGGCGTGCCCTCGCGCAAGCGCTTCAGCGGCAGCCTGTCGTCCGCATAAATGCCGGGCACGCGCAGGATGGCCAGGCGTCCCTGGCGGCGCGCATTCCAGCCCCGCAAGACCTGTTCGGCATCCACGCGCCGCTTCGCCCGCGCATTGGCCGGCGCCACGGGCCGCGTTTCCGCCACCGTGGCGCCGCCGCAATCGCCATACACGCCGCTGGTGCTCACATACACCAGGCGCGCGTGCTCGGGTAAAATGGCGGCCAGATTGCGCGTGCGCCGGTCCAGCAAGCCAGACGACTGGGGCGGCGCCAGGTGCACCACGTACGGCGCCAGTCCGGCCAGCCGCCGCAGGCTGGCGCGGTCGTCGAGGTTGGCCACGATGGGCACGGCGCCGGCCGCGCGCAGTTGCGCGCAGCGGGCGGGCTGGCTGGTGACGGCAAAGACGCGAAAACGCGCGCGCAGCAGGGGCAGCAGCCGCATGCCGACATCGCCGCAGCCGAGGATCAGCAGGCGCGGCAGGCCCACCGGCTTGCGCAAAGATTGCATTAACATATTTTTCATCTCAAGGATTGTATGACTTTTCAAGTTACTGTTCAGCCCAGCGGCCACCAATTCAGCTGCGAAGCGGACGAAACCGTGCTGGCTGCGGCGATCCGCGCCGGCGTGGGCTTGCCCTATGGCTGCAAAAATGGCGCCTGCGGCTCCTGCAAGGGCAAGGTTGTTTCCGGCACCGTCCAGCACAAGGCGCACCAGCAGCGCGCGCTGACGCCGGAAGAGGAAGCGGCGGGCTTTTCCCTGTTCTGCTGCGCCACAGCAAGCGGCGACCTCGTCATCGAGGCGCGCGAAGTGGCCGGCAGCAGCGACTACCCGATCAAGAAAATGCCGTCGCGCGTGACCACGATCGAAAAAGTCGCCCCCGATGTCGTCGTGCTGACCCTGCAGCTGCCCGCCAGCGAGCGCCTGAACTACCGCGCCGGACAGTATATCGAATTCATGCTGCGCGACAACAAACGCCGCAGCTACAGCATGGCCAGCGCGCCCGCCGATGGCGGCCCCGTGACGCTGCACATCCGCCACATCCCGGGCGGCCTGTTCACCGACCAGGTATTTGGCACGCTGAAGGAGCGCGACATCCTGCGCTTCGAAGGCCCGATGGGCACCTTCTTCCTGCGCGAGGACAGCGACAAACCCGTCGTGCTGCTGGCCTCGGGCACGGGCTTTGCCCCGCTCAAGGCCATCGTCGAGCACATGATAGCCGAACAGTCGGCGCGCCCGATCACCCTGTACTGGGGCGGCCGCCGCCCGCACGACCTGTACATGGATGCCCTGTGCCGCCAGTGGGCCGCCGACTTGCCCCAGTTCACCTATGTGCCCGTCGTCTCGGACGCCCTGCCGCAAGACGCGTGGAGCGGCCGCACGGGCTTCGTGCACCAGGCCGTCATGGCCGACCTGCCCGACCTGTCCGGCCACCAGGTGTATGCCTGCGGCGCGCCCGTGATGGTCGATTCGGCCAGGCACGACTTCGTGCAGCAATGCGGCTTGCCGGAAGACGAGTTCTACGCCGACGCCTTCACCACCGAAGCCGACCTGGCCAGGTAAGCATCTCCTTCCAGACAGCGGGGCGCTGCTGGCGCGGCATCCGCTGCGTTCGCCTCCCTGCCACCCCGCTGTCCCCTGGAAATGTCATGTCTCTCGCCTCCGCCGGCAACGGCTTCAGCATTCTCCGTCACCGCAACTTCGCCTGTTACCTGTCCGCCCGCGTGCTGGGCACCGTGGCCGTGCAGATGCAAAGCGTGGCCATCGGCTGGCAGGTGTACCAGATCACGGGCAGCCTGTTCGACCTGGGCCTGATCGGCCTGGCCCAGTTCGCCCCCTTCCTCGTGCTGATCCTGCCCGCCGGCCATGTGGCCGACCGCTACAACCGCCGCAACATCATCGCCTGGTGCCTGACGGCGCAGCTGGCCTGCGCGCTGGCCTTGCTGGCATTTACATTAAGTAATCTTTCCATCGTCTGGCCCGTGTTTGCCGTGCTGGTGCTGTTCGGCAGCGCGCGCGCCTTCATGATGCCGGCCACGCAAGCCGTGCTGGTCAACATGGTGCCCACGCAGCACTTCAGCCGCGCCCTCGCGCTCAGCTCGTCAAGCTCGCATGTGGCCATCATCCTGGGACCTACCCTGGGCGGCCTGCTGTATTACTTCGGCCCCAAGGCGGTGTATCTGATCTCGTCGGCGCTGCTGGTGCTGTCCGTGCTGCTGATGCGCGCCACCACGCCCGCGCCGCAAGTGGTGAAACGCGAACCCGTCAGCTGGCATGCCCTGCTCGAAGGCTTGCGCTTCGTCTGGTCCAAACCCATCGTGCTGGGCGCCATTTCGCTCGACCTGTTTGCCGTGCTGTTCGGCGGCGCCACGGCCCTGCTGCCGGCGCTGGCGCACGACGTGCTGCATATCGGCCCCGGCGGCCTGGGCCTGCTGCGCACGGCGCCGGGCGCCGGCGCGGCCCTGTGTTCGATCGCGCTGGCCTTCTTCCCCATCACGCGCCGGGTCGGCGCCTGGATGTTCGGCGGCGTGGCCGTCTTCGGCCTGGGCACCCTGGTGCTGGGCAGCACCAGCCATTTCGCGCTGGCGCTGGCGGCCCTGTTCCTGATGGGCGCCGGCGACATGGTCAGCGTCTACATCCGCCACCTGCTGGTGCAGTTCGAGACACCGGACGAGATTCGCGGCCGGGTCAGCGCCGTCAATGCCGTCTTCATCGGCGCCTCGAACGAGCTGGGCGAGTTCGAATCGGGCTTGACGGCCGGCTGGTTCGGCCTCGTGCGCGCCGTGCTCTTCGGCGGCGCCGCCACCCTGGCCGTGACGGGCATCTGGGCCGTGCTGTTCCCCGTGCTGTCGCGCATGGACCGCTTTCCCCATCACGAGAAGGAAACGGCCTCCCGGACGGCCACCGCGGCTGGCCCATAAGGACTAAGATGCGCTATTGCCACTGACCAAGCCGCACCATGAAAATCACGCTTCCGTTTCACAGCTTCATCCGCAGCCGCCCCCACCTGAGCCTGGCCACGGCCATCGGCGTGGCGGCCGGCCTGCTGCTGCCCTCGTCCTGGCAACAGATGACGCGCTTGCTGACGGCGTGGAACGTCGCCGTCTGGTTTTACCTGGCCACCATGGCCTGGATGATGATGCGCGCCAACCACCACCGGGTCAGGCTGATGGCGGCGCGCCAGGATGAACGGGCCGCCACGGTGCTGTCGGCCCTGTCCGTGGCGTCAGTGATGAGCCTGGTGGCCATCGTCTCGCAACTGTCGGCCATGAAGGACATGGCGCCGGACGAGCGCGCGCTGCATTACGGCTTGACGATCCTCACCCTGGTCGGCTCCTGGTTCCTCGTCGGCACCCTGTTCTGCTTTCACTATGCCCACCTGTATTACCAGGCCGGCGCCGGCCAGCGCCCGCTGAAGTTTCCCGACGACGAGCAAAACCCCGATTACTGGGATTTCCTGTATTTCTCGTTCACCATCGCGGTGGCCGTGCAGACGTCGGACGTGTCCGTGCAGACGCGGCCGATGCGGCAAATCGTGCTGGGACAATCCGTGCTGAGCTTTTTCTTCAACCTGGTCGTGCTGGGCCTGTCGATCAATATCGCCGCCGGCCTGATCAATGGCTGACAGGCGGGCCGACGGCAAATAATTTCTTAGTGGAAACTTGACCTGCGTGTAGGGTTAAGCTCATCTTAATCGTGCGCCCCCTCTTGAAATACTGGAAACAGGAGTAAGATAAGTTCCATGCACAGAGGTCATGTGCATGAGGCAGCAACCAGGCCGCAGCACGCCTGAGATGGGTTTTTTTTGAATTGACAGGAGTAAGCATATGCAAATCAATATTCATACCGACAGCACCATCGCCAACACCGCTGGACTGAACGAACATGTGCAATCCGTACTGGAAGCCGCACTGAGCCGCTTCCGCGACAACCTGACCCGCATCGAAGTCCACATCAGCGATACGAACGGCCCGAAAGGCGGCGCCGACGATATCCGCTGCGTCATGGAAGCACGCGTTGCCGGCTATCAACCAATCGCCGTCACGGAACAAAACGCCACCGTGCACCAGTCGATTGCCGGCGCCACCGACAAACTGAAACGCGCCATCGATAGCGCCCTGGGCCGCCTGCAAGACAGCAAGCGCCACGCCACCGGCAAGAATGCCGTGATCGATGCGGCCGAAGCGGAAGAAACCGCCGAGTAATTCCTCCACCCGCAGGATTTCCAGAGACTGAGGCAGCCGTTCAAGGCTGCCTTTGCACATCCGGGCCAGGATATTCACCTTCCCTGCGCGACAACATCCATGGCAGAACAGCAAGTGTTCCTGCGCATTGAGGCGACAATGAAATAATTGTCGTATTTCCCACAGTAAGTGACATCAAGCAAGCCTTTGCCGTTACGGCCAAGGCTGCTTTAAGCTATCATGAAGATACCGGCCCTCTGCTCGCGCGCGCCGGCTTTTTGAAAGTGTGATTGTGGAACAGATCGGCAACTTCGGTGCTTCAGGCTGCAACATCGGCGATTTACAGCTATTTCGCGATGGGGCGGACGGCCAGACGGCCGCCATCCTGGCGCCCTGTCCCGTCATGCGCCTGGAAGCGGGCGAGGCCATCAGCGACACGCACGGCGCCAGGCTGTACATCGTCCTGCGCGGCTCGCTGGCCGTGGCCGCCGACACCCATACCGGCATGGACGACGGCACCGTCAGCAAGGTCTTGCCCGGCGAAAGCGTGGGCGAACAGTCGGTGCTCGATGAAGCGAGCAATCTGGCCGCCATTTCCGCCCTGGAAGAAACAGATCTGCTGGTGATCGACGCGGCCACCGTCTGGGAATTGATCGAGCAGTCGAACGGCCTGGCGCGCAACCTGCTGCGCTTGTTGTCTTTCCGCATACGCGCCGCCAACGCCCTGCTGCGCCGCCGGCAGAAACTGGGCGAATTCTACCGCCAGCTGTCGATGGTCGACAGCCTGACGGGCCTGTACAACCGCGCCTGGCTGACCGACTTGCTGCCGAATATGATCGTCACGGCCCACGGCAGCAGCGCGCCGCTGTCGCTGGTGATGATCGACCTCGACCACTTCAAGCGCTTCAACGATACGCACGGCCACCAGGCGGGCGACCAGGCCCTGCGCATCGCGGCGCAAGTGCTGGGCGCGGCCCTGCGTCCCACGGATTTTGCCGTGCGTTACGGCGGCGAGGAATTGATGGTAATCTTGCCAGACACCAATGAAAACGTGGCCCTGCGCGTGGCCGAGCGCCTGTGCGCGCGCATGCAGCAAGCCGTCATCTTCAACGACATGCGCAGCCCGCTGCCGCACATCACGGGTTCCTTCGGCGTGGCCAGCCTGGCGGCGGCGCAGGACGACGAGGCGCTGATCGCCACGGCCGATGCGGCGCTGTACCGGGCCAAGGCCGGCGGGCGCAACCGCGTAAGCACCTGAGATTCTCAGGCGCTCCGGCGCTTCAAATAATGATGGTCAGGCAGCCTTGCTGTCGGCCGGCTTGGCGCCATCCGGCTTGGCGGCGTCATCCTTCTTGCTGCTGTGCGCGGCAACGAAATCCGCATAACCCTTCTGCACCAGCGCATACGTCTTGTCGATATTGCCGGCGATATCGCCGTTCAGCACTTTCAAGCCGCCCAGGATGTCGCGCGCTTCCTTGAAGCCTTTTTCCATGCCGCCGCTGATGGTGTCCATGAACTTGGTCAGCGCCGTATCGTCGTCCATGCCGGGATTCTGCTTCTTGTAGGCGTCAAAGAATCCCGTCGACAGCGAGACGATGCGGCTCGCCGTCGCTTCGGCGCTGTTGTCCTGCGAGGCCGCGTTCTGGATGGCGTCCTCGCCGTACTGGCCCTTCAGCGCTTCATTGATGTTGGTGATGGCCGTCTTGTACAGCAGCGCCAGCGGCTCGTTTTCCGAACCGATGGACACATTCAGCGACGCCTGCATGATGGAAGCGTTCAATTGCAGCTTGCTGCGGTCATTCACGCTCATTTCAGCGTTGACGCCGTCTTTTTGCTGGACTTTATCGTCCTTGCCGGCAACGCCGGCACTGACGGAAGTCACGGAAGGGGTGGAATTGCCGCTGGCGGCGATGGGAATTGACACGATAGGTCTCCTTGAACGGGCAATATATGCCACCATGCGGGAAACGCGATGATGACCATCCTCTCGTGTAGTATCGGCAGGTTTTCAGAAAACTGAAGCGGCGGCTTGTTTTTAGCGGCCCGGATAAACAATTAAGCAACGACCATCAATGACTAACCAGACTTTCCTTTGGCACGACTACGAAACCTTTGGCGCCCAGCCGCGCCGCGACCGCCCGGCCCAGTTCGCCGCCATCCGCACGGATGCCGAACTCAACGAGATCGGCGAACCGATCATGTTGTATTGTCAGCCTGCCAATGATTTCCTGCCCGACCCGCAATCGTGCCTGATCACGGGCATCACGCCGCAGCAGTGTCTGCAGCTGGGCGTGCCCGAGCACCAGTTCGCCGCCACCATCGAAGCGGCCTTTTCGGAGCCGGGCACCATCGGCGTGGGCTACAACACCATCCGTTTCGACGATGAAGTCACGCGTTTCCTGTTCTGGCGCAACCTGATCGATCCGTATGCGCGCGAATGGAAAAACCATTGCGGCCGCTGGGACCTCCTCGACGTGGTGCGCATGACGCACGCGCTGCGCCCGGAAGGCATACATTGGCCCAAGCGCGACGACGGCCAGACCAGTTTCAAACTGGAACACTTGAGCAAGGCCAATGGCCTCGTCCACGAAGCGGCGCATGATGCCTTGTCCGACGTGCGCGCCACCATCGCCCTGGCCCGCCTGATCCGCGAAAAGCAGCCGAAACTGTTCGAATTCTGCCTGGCCCTGCACAAGAAGGACCGGGTCGCCAGCGAAATGGGCATGCACCTGGCCGCCGGCGAGCGCCAGCCCTTCCTGCACGTGTCGGGCATGTTCCCGGCCGAACGGGGCTGCCTGGGCGTCGTCTGGCCGCTGGCCACGCACCCGGGCAATAAAAACGAAATCCTCGTCTGGGATTGCGCCTACGACCCGCGTGAACTGTTCACGCTGGACGCCGACACCATCCGCACGCGTTTGTTCACGCGCAATGACGCCATGCCGGAAGGCATGACGCGCCTGCCCGTGAAAAGCGTGCATTTGAACAAGTCGCCCATGCTGGTCGGCAATTTAAAGACCCTGTCGCCGGCCATGGCCGCGCAATGGGGCATCGATGTGGAGGCGGCGCGCGCCAACGCGCAGCTGGCGGCCGCGGCGCCGAACATGGACGCCATCTGGGCCGCAGTCTTCCAGCGTCCGGGCGCCAATGCGGCCCTGGACGTGGATGAGGATTTGTACAATGGTTTCGTCAGCAACGACGACCGCCGCCTGCTCGAATCGCTGCGCCGCGACACGCCGGCCAGGCTGGCCACGGCCCGCCCCTCGTTCGCCGACGAGCGCCTGCAGGAATTGCTGTTCCGCTACCGCGCCCGCAATTTCCCGCAAACCCTGAGCGAGGCGGAAAGCCTGCGCTGGGAACAGCACCGCGCCGCCCGATTATTCGACGGCGACGGCGGCGCCCGCACCATCGAAATGCTGTTTACGGAAATCGACGTGCTGTCGGAATCGGTCGATGAGCGGGGAGAGGAAATTCTGGGAGAGCTGTACGACTATGCGGAAATCGTCGCCCCGCAGCGCGACTAAATGCAAAATGCCGGGCTAGCCCGGCATTTTGCATGGATGAGACTTAAACAGCGCGATGTTGATTAATCGCATCGCGCGTGTCAATGGCCACGCGGCGGGCCGCGTCGGCCCAGTCTTCGCCGTCCTGCGGCGTGGCGTAGATGATGGCGCGCGAGGAGCTGATCATCATGCCCGTGCCGTTCGCCGTCTGGCCAGCGCCGACGGTGGCGGCAATATCTCCGCCCTGGGCACCGATGCCGGGCACCAGCAGCGGCATGTCGCCCACGATGGCGCGCACTTGCGCCAGTTCTTCAGGGAAAGTGGCGCCGACGACGAGCGCGCACTGGCCGTTCTTGTTCCATTTCTCGGCCACCAGGCGCGCCACGCGCTGGTACAGGGGCACGCCGTCCGTGTCGAGAAATTGCAGGTCCGAGCCGCCCGGGTTCGAGGTGCGGCACAGGATGATCACGCCGCGGTCCGTCCACGCCAGGTAGGGGTCGAGCGAATCCTCGCCCATGTAGGGGTTCACCGTGACGGCGTCGGCGCCGTAGCGCTCGAACGCCTCGCGCGCGTATTGCGTGGCCGTGGCGCCGATATCGCCCCGCTTCGCGTCGAGGATCAGGGGGATGTGCGGGTAGTTTTCGCGCACGTAGCGGCAGATGTCTTCCAGCTGCCGTTCCGCGCCCAGCGCGGCGAAATACGCGATCTGCGGCTTGAAGGCGCAGGCCAGGTCGGCCGTGGCGTCGATGATGCGCGTGCAAAAGGTGGTGATTCCATCGGGCAAGTCGCGCAGTTCGGCCGGCAGTTTCGCCAGGTCGGGGTCCAGGCCCACGCACAGCAGGGAATTATTGGCCGTCCACGCGGCGGATAATTTATTGATGAAATTCACGGCACACCCTCTATATTCAGTTGCAAACCCCGTATTGTAACGCGGCGCGGACCTGTCAAGTCAGCCGGTGGCGGCGGCCGGCGCTTATTAAACCGACATGGCGGGCCGTTTCAGGTATATTTGCCCCACCTCCTTTACTCTGCACGGAACCCATCATGCAAATCACCAAACAATTCACCAAATGGCTGCGCCTGGCGCTGAGCGTTACCGTCCTGGCCGGCATCCTGACGGGCTGCGGCTACAACGACTTCCAGAGCAAGGACGAAGCCACCAAGGCGGCCTGGGGCGAAGTGGTCAACCAGTACCAGCGCCGCGCCGACCTGATCCCCAACCTGGTCAACACCGTCAAGGGCTATGCCACGCACGAGCGCGAAACGCTGGAAGCGGTGACCAAGGCGCGCGCCGCCGCCACCAGCTTCCAGATCACGCCGGAAGTGCTGAACGACCCGGCCGCCTTCGAGAAATTCCAGCAGGTGCAAGGGCAGCTGTCGTCGGCCCTGTCGCGCCTGATGGTGGTGTCCGAGAAATACCCGGACCTGAAGGCCGATACCAGCTTCCGCGACCTGCAGTCGCAGCTGGAAGGCACGGAAAACCGCATCACCGTGGCGCGCCAGCGCTACATCGCCGCCGTGCAGGATTACAACGTGCATGCGCGCAGCTTCCCGAACAACCTGACGGCCATGGTCTTCGGCTACAAGGTCAAGCCATCGTTCACGGTGGAAAATGAAAAGTCCATCTCGACCGCGCCGACCGTCAACTTCGGCAAATAAGATGAAAGCCTGGTCTTATCTGGCGGCGCTGGCGACGGCGCTGCTGCTGTGGACGATGGCGCCGGCCGGCGCGCAGGGCTTGCAGCCCGTGCCGCCGCTGGCCGCGCGCGTGATGGACAACGCCGGCATGCTCGACGCCAGGCAGAAAGCGGCGCTGGAAGGCGTGCTGGCCGACTACGAAGCGAGGACGGGCAGCCAGATCGCCGTGCTGCTGGTCAAGACTACGGAGCCGGAAGCCATCGAGCAGTACAGCATCCGCGTGACGGATGCGTGGAAGCTGGGCCGCAAGGGCGTCGATGACGGCGTGCTGCTGATGGTGGCGAAGGACAATCCCTCGTCCTTGCGCCGCCTGCGCATCGAGGCGGGCCGCGGCGTGCAGGGCGTGCTGACGGATGCGCAATCGAAACGCATCCTGCAGGACGTCATCGCCCCCCACTTCAAGCAGAACGACTATTACGGCGGCCTGGTGGCCGGCGTGGGCGCCATTGCCACCCTGCTCAACGAGGAACAGTTCCCCGCCCCGGCGCAGAAACAGGCGCCGGCCACGGTGGACGCGGGCGGCCTGACCTTCTGGCTGCCGCTGCTGTTCTTCGGCTTTCTCGTCGTGCTGACCCTGTTCCGCTCGCGCGGCGGGCCGAACCGGCTGCAGCGCGGCAGCAACTGGTCCAGCGGCGCCACGGGCGTGGTGCTGGGCAGCATCCTGAACCAGGCGCTGAACAACCGGGGCGGCGGTGGCGGCTTCGGCGGTGGCTGTGGCGGCTTCGGCGGCGGAGGCGGCGGTGGCGGCTTCGGTGGCGGCGGCGGCGGTTTTGACGGCGGCGGCGCCTCGGGAGATTGGTAATGACGAAACAACTGACATTCGGACAGCGCTGCGGACGCGCCATAAAACATTTGCGCGGCACGCCGGCGACGGCGCGCCATGCGTTTCCGGAACGCACCCTGAAAGCCATCGAGACGGCGATTGCCGACGGCGAAGCGATGCACCAGGCGGAAGTGCGCCTGATCGTCGAAGCGGCGCTGACGCCGGGCATGGCTTACCACGGCGTGAGCAACCGCGAACGGGCGCGCGAACTGTTCGCCCGGTATGGCGTGTGGGATACGGAAGACAACGTCGGCATACTGATCTATATCAACCTGGCCGAACACCAGGTCGACATCGTGGCCGACCGCAACGTGGGCCGGCGCGTGACGCCGGAGCAATGGCAAGCCGTATGCCGCACCATGACCAAAGGGTTCAAGGATGGCAATTACCACGACAGCACCCTGGAAGCGTTGCAGCAGCTGAACACCTTGCTGCAAAGCCACTTCCCTGCCGATGGCACGCGCGGCAACCAGTTGCCGAACGAACCCATCCTCCTCTGAATCCCGGACAGGGATTAAAATCCGCCATGGCTCCGCAGCATGGCGGCGCCCCCACCCCGCCGAGGAGAACACATGAAACTGGTCAATAAAACCGCCATCGTCACGGGCGCCACGCAAGGCATCGGCCTGGCCTGCGCCAGCCGCCTGATCGCCGAGGGCGCACAGGTGATGCTGGTCGACATCAAGGAAGAAGGCGCGCAGGCGGCCGCCGCCCTCGGCCCGCAGGCGCACTTCTTTTGCGCCGACGTCAGCCAGAAGGCGGACGTGGACGCCATGCTGAAGGAAACCCTGGCCCGGTTCGGCCACATCGATATCCTCGTCAACAATGCGGGCGTCACGCATGCGGCCGATTTCCTCGACGTCTGCGAAGACGATTTCGACCGGGTCATGCGCATCAACCTGAAATCGATGTTCCTGTGCGGCCAGGCCGTGGCGCGCGAGATGGTCAAGCGCAACAGCGGCTGCATCATCAATATGTCCAGCGTGAATGCGGAGCTGGCCATTCCGAACCAGGTGCCGTACGTGGTGTCGAAAGGCGCCATCAACCAGCTGACCAAGGTCATGGCCCTGAACCTGGCCTCGCACGGCGTGCGCGTGAACGGCATCGGCCCGGGCACCATCCTGACGGAACTGGCCAGGCAGGCGGTACTGTCGAGCCCGCAGGCGCGCCACACGATTTTGTCGCGCACGCCGCTGGGCCGCTGCGGCGAGCCGGAAGAAGTAGCCGGCATCGCCGCCTTCCTGGCCAGCGACGACGCCAGCTACATGACGGGCCAGACCATCTATGTCGATGGCGGGCGCATGGCGCTCAACTACACGGTGGCCGTGCAGGATTAGCCGGGGGAATTTAAGTTATATCAAAAATCAATAATGGATATCTGAAAATACCATTAGACACATATCGTGCGACGCAGCATAATGCACCTGTCTCCACTATTCTCCTCCAAGAAAATAGTTTTAAGCCCGCTTTCACCAGCGGGCTTTTTTTTTGCTGTCGCCACTGAAACATGGTCATTCTTGCCATGCGGCCCGATTTTTTCCATCAATATGCGGGTTTCCTCAAAAATGTTGCGGCGTGTCATAGCCCCGTCATTTTCGGCCCCTATACTTGCTTCATCTGCTGTACAGGCAACCGATATGCCTGACTACAGACAGGTGTGCCGCAATGGCACACCACTCCCCTTTCATGACCGTGGCGCGCGCCGGCAAGGCGGGCGACATGGTAAGTACCGAGCACTTCTCAACTCTTGACCCTTTTCATTTGGGTTTTTGGCCCGCGCCCCCGCGGGCCTTTTTTTGCCCGCCGTATTCTGCCTTGCGTAAAAGCATGGCCGTTAGCCACGTGGAATGTTATTGTTGCCCTTTCCGCCTTTCCCGATACATCATGCCCGCACCATTTCTGGAACTCTGTTTTGCCGATCGTCATGAACGCCTGCGCTACCGCATCGCGTTGCTGCTGTACGCGCTGGTGATATTGATCGGCGACATACCTGGCGTGCGCGCCGATGTCGGCCAGTACGCGTCAGGCGGCGTGCTGCATTCGCTCGGCTATGGCGTGCTGGCCCTGATCCTGTTCAGCGGCACGCGCGGCGGCATGGCGCGCCGCGCCGTGCTGGCCGTGCTGATGGCGGCCGCCATGGGGGCGCTGGACGAGTTCATCCAGAGTTTCCTGCCCTACCGCCGCGGCGCCGTCAGCGACTGGGTGGTCGATGTCACGGCGGCCGTAGCGGTCTGCCTGCCCCTGTGTTTCCTGTGGCCGAAGATGGTCGCCGCCGCCCTCGGCAAGGCTGCGCCGCTGCCCGAAGCCTGAACGGGCGCACGGCCCGTCAGGCGCGGTCCGCTTCGCTGTCCTGCAATTCCAGCGGCAGCTGCCCCTGGCCGCGCGTACCGCGCGTGCCCACGCGCCGCATCAGGGCGCGCATTTCACGCCGGCTGCCGGCGCCCAGCGCGCGTGCCGCGTCGCGCTGCATGTCCAGCAACTGTTCCGAGCGCGCCAGCCGCACCAGGCCATGCAAGGCTTGCGCCAGCACATGGCGCGCACGGGCATCATGCGCAGTGCCGGCGATGGCCAGCACCAACTCGTCGATCAGTTTTACGGTAGGGCCAGATGACATTTTTTCTCCCGATTGAACAGTGAGGAAACGCGCGAGCGCGCGAAATGTTGATTGCCAACATCTCTTATACCAAGCGCGACAACTAGCCGCTTGATCTAGCTCAATCAGCAATGATGGCCGCCGAACATCCCCGCCCCGCCATGCTCTTACATGCAGCAATCGCTGCTATCCGCCTCACCGCGGGTGCCGATCCTGAGTGTGCGACCATGAGGAGACCAAGATGAGATCGAAAACAACCCTGCTGCTGACCGGCATGACATGCGCCTTGCTGGCGGCCTGCCATTCCTCGGACAATGCCAGCCTGGCCCGCAGCAATAGCGGCGAAACCTATGCCGCGCCGGCCGGCACGACGCCGCAAGGCAGCACGCCGGCCAGCAGCACGGCCAGCACCGCCACCGATACCGGCAACACCATGAGCCATGGCACTAGCGGCATGAACAACGACATGGGGCAATCCACCATGAACATCAGCTCGGCCACGGTGCAATCGATAGAAACCGTGCCGCGCAGCATGGAGCAAGGCAGTGCCGACATGCAGGCGGGCACGTCGGGCACCGCCGGCAGCACCTCTGGCGCGACGGGCAATATGCTCTACCGCGTTACCTTGCGCCTGGACGACGGCACGACGCGCACCTTCATGCAAAACACCCAGCCCGCCTTCCAGATCGGCGACCGGGTCAGCGTGCAGAAAGGCGTGATGCAGCGCTACTGATACGAGATACGGGCCGATGGGCCGATGTCCGCCGCTGCTACGGGCTGCCGCATGCGGCGCCCACCCGGCGCCGCCTGGGATGCCAGCCAGGCGGCAGGCTGCCCAGGCCGCTCCCGCACCAGGCGGAGCTAGGCCAGTGCCAGGGTCAGCGGCCGGCTGCGCCCCTGCACCACGGCCGAAGGCCAGGCAGGGTCGTGGGTCAGGTTGTGCAACTGGCCGCCGTCGAGCAGGAAGGTGTCTTCCACGGTGCTGCCGGGCAAGCTGGGGTGGAAGGCCAGCGCCATGCCGCGCTTGAGGATGATTTCCGTGTGCGCGCCGGCCGCCACTTCGGGCGCCAGGTAGCCATGGATGCCGCCCTGGCGGCTGGTGCGCACCGTGTCGGGCTGGCCCGCATATGCGTAGGCGCTGTCAAGCGCGTGGTACACCATGCTCAGCGCATGGCCCGTCTCGCACGCGTCGAGGGCGACCGCTTCCAGCGCCAGCATGGCGGCATCGGCATCGTCCATGACCACGGCCGCGCCATCGGCGCGATGCTGCGCCGGACCGAAGCGCCGCTGACGGCTGAGGCTGGCGCACAGGCCGAAGCGCCGCGCGCACAGGGCCAGCACGGCTTGCGCACCGAGCAGCACATGGGCTGGCGGTGCGCGGCGATACCGCTGCTGGCGTTCGACTCCGCTGACCAGCACGTGCACGGCTTGCAAGCCCCGCAGCCACAGCGCGCGCACGCAGGCGGCGGCCAGTTCCTGCTCGCTCCAGTCAGGACGGGCCTGGCGCAAGGCGTCCGCAGCCGCGCTGGCGGCCAGTTGGCCCACCTGC
This sequence comes from Janthinobacterium sp. GW458P, assembly GCF_002127585.1. Taxonomy (GTDB): domain Bacteria; phylum Pseudomonadota; class Gammaproteobacteria; order Burkholderiales; family Burkholderiaceae_D; genus Janthinobacterium. The sequence continues at coordinate 86,803 of NZ_NEGZ01000008.1, read as the reverse complement.
CGGTAACGCAGCTGTTCCGACTCCAGCAGCACCAGCCGCTCTTCGCGCAGGGCGATGGGCAGGCTGCGCTCATGCAAGCCCGGCCGGTCAGACAGGATGGGCGCGCCGCCGGCCACATGCTGCACGAAATGCTCGCGCAATTCATACAGCTGCGGCTGCATCCAGGGCGACACTTGCCACGTCCATGGCCCGCGCACCTCTTCCTCGCGCATGCGCATGGCTTCGGCCTCGTCCGTCAGGATATAGGCCGCGTCGCGCGTGACCAGCACTTCCGCACAGCCGCACTCGGCCGTCTGGCAATGGCTGTTCGACGCCCCCGCCGTGGCCCAGGCAAACCAGTCCACGCCGCGCAGGCGCACGGCGCCGGCACGCTGGTCTTCCAGCCAGCCGCGCATCTGCGCCAGCTTGTGCGCCACTTCCAGTTCCAGCGGCCAGTTCATGGCCGCTCCTTGCCCGGGACCTGGCGTGACGCCGCCCCGCCTGCCCTGCCTGGCGCCAGCCGGGCGTCCTGTCGACTATGCATAGCTGCTCCCTTCCCACATGGAAACGTATGACCCGCGCGCAAACAAAAAGTTCCGCACCCGGACTTGTCCCAGGCTTGCAGTCTATGACTTCCCTTTATTTTTTCAAGCGGCTATTTCGCCAGTTCGATCAGCACGGCCGTGTACATCTGCAAGTTCAGCAGCAGTTGCTTTTCCGTGATGAACTCGTGTTCCGAATGCCCCGTGTAGACCGTGTGCGGCATGGCCGGGCCGAAGCTGACGGCGTTCGGGAACAGGCGCGAATTGGTGCCGCCGCCGATGGCGACCGGTTGCGGATGCGCCATGCCCGTGTAGTGCGCGAAGACGGACAATAAAGTGGGAATCTGCGGCGCGTCCGTCTGCAGCCATGGCTCGCCGATCTGCACCTGCAGGGCGGCCGGCACCTGGCGCCGCGCCTTCCAGCCGTCGAAGGCGGCCGTCACCTGCTGCTGCAGCACGGCCGCCGTCTTGCCTTGCGGACGGCGCAGGTTGATATTGAGTTCCAGTTCTCCGCCTTGCTGCCTGAGCACGGTCGGCGCCACCGTCATCGGCCCCATGAAGCTGTCGCGGTAGGCGATCTGGCCGAAGCGCTCGCCGTAAATGCCGGTACCCACCAGTTCATTCAGGAACGACAGCATGTCGGCCGCCTGCGTGCCCCGCCACGGCTGCACGGCCAGGGCGTCGGCCAGCATGCTGATGGCGTTGACGCCGTCTTCCGGCTTCGACGAGTGGGCCGACACGCCCAGCGCCGTCACCGTCAAGGTCTCGCCGGCGCGCGCGTAGCTGTAGCGCATGCCCTTCTGCTGCAGCGCGCGGACGCGGATGGCCGCTTCCAGCGCGGCCGGCGCGCGTTCGATGACGGCTTGTGCGTCCTCCGGGATCTGGCTGCCGAAAAAGCCGCCCGTCAGGCTCTTCAGCACGGGGCCGCCGTCGGCCGGCATGGCCGTGCGCGGCGGCAAGGTCAGCTTGATGGAGCCATAGCCCTTCTCGGCCGTCACCACCGGGTATTCCGCATCGATGGTGATGTTCACTTGCGGCGGCGTATGGGTCTTGAGAAACTGTTTCAGCGGTTCCCAGTCCGATTCCTCGGCCATGTACACGTACAGCTCGATGCGCTTGCTCAACGGCACTTGCTTGTCCTGGATGGCTTTCATCGCGTACAGGGCCGTGGCGATGGGGCCCTTGTCGTCTTCCGTGCCCCGTCCCAGCAGTTTGCCAGGTTCGCTGGTGCGGTCCAGCTCGAACGGCGAGCGGGCCCACTTGGCGGGATTGACGGGCTGCACGTCGCCGTGCGTGATCACGCCCACCCGCTCGCTGCCCCTGCCCATGCCGACGATCAGCACGTGGCCGTGATCATGGAAGTCGAAACCGAGGCGCTGCGCCTCGGCCGCCAGGTAGCGTTTAAAACCCGTGTGCTGGGGATTCTCGGCATACGGCACGGCCGGGTCGGCCACCGTGTTGAAACTGACCATTTTCGCCAGGCTGGCGATCAGCGCTTCGGGATAGGTGGCCAGCGCGTAGCGGGCCGTCTCCTGCGCCTGCGGGCTGACGGGCGCGGCGTGAACGGAGGGCTGCAGCAGCAGGCCAAGCAGGGACAACAGCAGGGGTTTCTTGAACATGGCCGGGCGCATAAAGTAGGGAGGTCCACTCTAGCATCGCCCGCACCGATTTCCAATCAACACGAGTTTTTTACCGATCAGTACGCAAATTCCCGATTCGCATTATCATGTGCCCAGCCTGTCTTCCCCGCCACGCCGTCATGGGTGACCCTGCCAGCGTCAGGGGATAGACAAATCGTCCATTGTGATTTTCCACCACGTCCCGATATCGCTACCATGATTCCATTTTCCATACTTGACCTCGCGCCCATCGCCGAAGGCAGCAACGCCAGCCAGTCGTTCAAGAACACGCTGGACCTGGCGCAGCACGGCGAACGCTGGGGCTACAACCGCTACTGGCTGGCCGAACACCACGGCATGCCCGGCATCGCCAGCGCCGCCACGGCCGTCGTCATCGCCCATGTGGCGGCCGGCACGAACACCATCCGCGTGGGCGCGGGCGGCGTGATGCTGCCGAACCACTCGCCGCTCGTCATCGCGGAACAGTTCGGCACACTGGAAGCGCTGCACCCGGGCCGCATCGACCTGGGCCTGGGCCGCGCGCCCGGCTCCGACCAGACGACGGCGCGCGCCCTGCGCCGCGACCTGCAGTCCGACGCGGAGCAGTTTCCGCAGGACGTGCTGGAATTGATCGACTACATGTCCGACGAGCCGCGCCAGCGCGTGCTGGCCGTGCCCGGCAAGGGCGCGAAAGTGCCCGTGTGGATACTCGGGTCCAGCCTGTTCGGCGCCCAGCTGGCCGCCCACCTGGGCTTGCCGTATGCGTTCGCCTCGCACTTCGCGCCGCAAATGATGCTGCAGGCCGTGGCGTATTACCGCGAGCACTTCAAGCCGTCGAAGCAATTGGCGCAACCCTACGTGATGCTGGGCTTTAACGTGTTCGCCGCCGATACGGATGCCGAGGCGCACCTGCGCGCCACGTCGATGCAGCAGGCCTTCGTCAACCTGCGCACGGGCCGCCCGTCGCGTCTGCAGCCGCCCGTGCCCGCCTACCTGGAGCAGCTGGGCCCGCAGGAACGCGCCATGCTCGACTCCGTCCTGTCGTGCACGGCCATCGGCGCGCCGGACACGGTCAAGGCGAAAATGGCCGCCTTCATCGCCGAAACGGGCGCCGACGAACTGATGATCACCTCGCAAATCTTCGAACACCAGCACCGCCTGCGTTCGTATGAAATCACGGCGCAGGTGCATGCGGAGCTGGCGCGCGCGCAGTAACTTCACTGTCTCTCCCGGTATTTCCCCAAATACCCTTTTCCCGGCCGTCGGCAACGATCGCCGGGATTTTTTTGCCTGCTGTTTTGCCTGCTGCCTTGCCCGCCTTCCCGCCGCAAAATCGGCCCTGCCCGGCAAGAAATGCGCAGCCCCGCTATCATGCTCATCCAAAAGCATTATTCCAAGAAAGCTGTACCGCATGAAATCCGCACCATCTTCCGTCGACGCCGGCACCCTGCTCAGTTCCACCCGCATCCTGTTGTTCGCCCTGTCCGCCGGCGTACTCGTCGCCAGCCTGTACTACGTGCAGCCGCTCACGTCCATGCTGGCCGCCTCGTTTGGCGTCAGCGTGCCGCAGGCGGGCTACCTGGTCACGGCCACGCAGATCGGCTACGTGCTGGGCATCGTCTTCCTGGTGCCCCTCAGCGATGTGCTGAACCGCCGCCAGTTGCTGACGTGGATGCTGATCGCCAAGATCGGCGCCCTGCTGCTGGCCGCTACCAGTCAGAATATTATCGTCTTTGCCATCGCCAGCGTATTGATGGGGATCACGGCCAGCGCATTGATGGTCGTCACGGCCATGGTGGCTTCGTATGCGCCCGACCACAGCCGGGGCCGCATGGTAGGCACCGTCATGACGGGTTTATTATTGGGCATCTTGCTGGCGCGTACCGTGTCCGGCACGGTGTCGCAGATCAGCGGCGGCTGGCGCACCGTCTACGTGCTGGCCGCCATCGTCGTGGCCGCCCTGCTCGTCATGCTGCGCCGCATCCTGCCCAACGAGACGCCGCGTGGCAAGCTGCAGTACGGCAAGCTGATGGCCTCGCTGGCCGACATCATCCGCCAGGAACCGCTGCTGCGCCAGCGCGCCCTGTTCTCGGGCCTGGGCCTGGGCACTTTCAGCGTGTTCTGGACGGGCCTGACCTTCTTGCTCAGCGGCGCGCCCTATCACTATTCGGAAATGCAGATCGGCCTGTTCGGCCTGGCCGGCGCCACCGGCGCCTTTGCCGCCAACACGGCGGGCCGCATGGCCGACCGAGGCTACGCGCGCCAGGCCACGTGGCTGCTGGCCGTCGCCTCGATCGCGGGCTGGGCCCTGATCGGCTTCGGCGCCCATTCGCTGGTGCTGCTGTTGATCGGCATCGTCCTGCTGGACATGGGCGTGATGGGCTTGCAAGTGACGCACCAGTCCATCATCTATAAACTGGCGCCGCATGCGCGGGCGCGGGTCACCACTGTCTTCATCGCGGGCGGCTTCATCGGCGCGTCGGCCGGCTCGGCCCTGGCCAGCGCCAGCTTTGCCGCCGGCGGCTGGCCCGCCCTGTGCATGGTCGGCGGCGCCATGCCGCTACTGATGCTGCTGGTGTGGAGCAAGTACCGCCACGCGCAGCGCCGGCTGGAACGGGCAAGCTCAACCTGACCAGCGCAAGAAAAACCGCTCGACAGAGCGGTTTTTTACGTCCTTACTTCGCCTGCCCGCGCGCCTTGCCGAATGCATCGCCCGCCTTCCAGGCCGGCATTTTCGCCGCGTTGGCCACCGCTTGCCCCAGGTTCAGGGTGAACTGCGCCTGCTGCGTCATGCCGGACAAATCCCAGCTGGCGTCGTACTCGTCGCTCACCTGATGGTAGCGGGGACCGTAGGCGGCCGCCTTGGCTTTCGACGCGGCCACGTCCTTGATGTAGTCGCGTCCGCCATTGATGGAAAACGCGGGCACGCCCGCCTTGGCAAAACTGAAATGGTCGCTGCGGAAATAGCCGCCGGCCAAGTCGGGGCGGGCTGGCGCGATATGCATGCCCATGGCTTTGGCCGTCGCCGCCGCCATGGCGCCCAGCTCCGTGCGCTCGCTGCCCTGCGCGCCGATGTCATGCGTGGCGCCCACGAAATTGAGGCTGTCGAGGTTCAGGGCGGCGGCCGTCTTGTCCAGCGGCCACAGCGGGTCCGCCGCGTAGGCGGCGCTGCCCAATAGCCCCTGCTCTTCGGCCGCCACCCACAGGAAGATCTGCGTGCGCTTCGCCGGCTTTTTCACGGCTTCCTGCGCCATGGCCAGCAGGCCGGCCGTGCCCGAGGCATTGTCGACGGCGCCGTTGTAGATGGTATCGCCCGAATTACCCTGCTTGCCCAGGTGGTCCCAGTGGCCGCTGTAGATGACGGCTTCATCTTTCAATGTCGGGTCGGTACCCGGCACCATGCCGGCGATATTGAACTGCTCCACCTTGCGCACGATGGACTTCATCTCGCCCGACAGCTTGGCGTTCAAGGCGACGGCCTGGAAATCCTTGCTTTCCGCCTTGGCGCGCAAGGCGTCCAGGTCCTGTCCGCCGGCCGCAAACAGGCGGCGCGCCGCGTCTTCCGCGATCCAGCCCTGCAGGGGCGTGCCGGCCGTGCGGTCTGCCAGTTGAAAACGTTCGCCGCCGCTCCAGCTGTTCTGCACGACGCTCCAGTCATACGAGGCCGATGGTTTCGTGTGGATCAGCAACACACCGGCCGCGCCCTGGCGTTTGGCTTCCTCGAATTTATACGTCCAGCGGCCGTAATAGGTGAGCGCCTTGCCGCCGAAGCGGTTCGGATCGAGCGCGGTCGGCTGCGGGTCGTTGACCATCATGACGACGATCTTGTTTTTGACATCGGCGCCCTTGAAATCGTTCCAGCCCTCTTCCGGCGCCGTGATGCCGTAGCCGACGAACACCAGCGGCGCATCGAACGCGTGGGCGGCAACGGAATCGCCCGTGGCCCACACCCAGTCGGGGCCGAAGGCCAGCGGCACGGGCTTGCCGCCTGCCACCGCCTGCAGGCTGCTGTCTTGTGGCAAGGATTTCACGCCGGCGATCTGCACGCTCTGGCGGTAGCTGTTGCCACGCACGGGTTGCAATCCGGCCATCTGCGCCTGGGTTTCCAGGTAAGCCACCGTCAGGTCGGCGCCGCGCTGGCCCGTGCCGCGGCCTTCCAATAAATCGTTGGACAGGAAGGCCAGGTGGGCGCGCAGCGGCGCTTCCTGCACCACGGGCAAGTCATGCGCAGCATAAGCGGGAAAGGCCAGCGCCAGGCCGGAAGCGAGTGCCGTGACGGCCAGGGAAAAAAACAGCTTCTGCATAAAATCCTTTGGGTAAGAGGAGACATTCAGTCCGGCGGATGGCCGAGCCGGCGATTGTATGCCATGGCGAAGACTCAGCAAAATGCGGACGAAAAAATCCCCGCGGCAAGGGCGGGGATGTCATCGAGGGGTAAATTACACCAGCAGGGCGGCCGCCAAGGATTCGATCTCTTCGGCCGATTCCTCGAGGATAGTGTGCAGGGTGCTGCCGCCAATCCCAAAATCGATCTTCGCCGCAGCCAGGCGCCGCGCGGCGCTTTCCGGCGGGTGCAGGGGCGAGCCGACGGGCGACAGATCATTGGCCAGCACCAGGGTCGCGCCCAGGGTGCGGGGCGGGAACGGGCTGCCGCCGTGCCACATGCCTTCCACGGCCTGCAAGACCATGTCGGGCACTTGCAGCTGGCGCAACACGCCGCGGCCGATCAGTTTTTCGCCGTATTCGATCCAGTCTTCGGTGTTGTCGTCGAGCAAGCCCGGATATTCCTCGGCGCGCGACAGCAGATAAAAGCCGCCCACTTCATGCACGATGGCGGCGAACATGGCCGTTTCCACGTCCACGTGCGTGACTTTTCTGGCGATGACCTGGCTCAGCGCGGCCACGTGGGCCGTGTGTTCCCACAGCCTGGCCGCCTTGGCGCGCAATTGCGGGTCCGTGATCTGGCTGCCCAGCTGGCGCACGATGACGGACGCCACCATCGATTTCAAGGTGGCAAAGCCCAGGCGCGAGACGGCTGCGCGCACATTGGCGATTTCATTGCCGGAACGGTTGTAGGCGGCCGAATTGGCCAAGGCCACGACCCGCGCCGACAGCAGGGGCTCGGCCATGACCATGCGGGCGGCCGCCTCGATATGGCATTCGGGGTCATCGAGCGCTTCCTGCAACTTCAAGGTGGCCTTGACGTTGGCGGGGAAGGTCAGCTCGCCCTTGCTCGCTTGCAGCGCGATAATCTTGAATACTTCCAGTCTATCCATGATGCTGTCTCCGTTACGGGCCAATGCTGGCCTTGCTGTGTGGATGGGCCGGGAATGCGCTCCCGGCCCGGCTCCCGTTTCCGGCAATATTACAGCAAGTTTATACGCAACCCTATTACTTTCCGGAAACTTTACCCGCCACGCCTTCGACAAAATAATCCATCTTCGTCAGCGCCGCATCGTCCAGCACACCCTTGTCCAGCCGCACTTTGCCGTCGTTATCCTTGATGGGCGCGCTGAAAGGATTGAGTTTTCCTGCAACCAAGTCTTTCTCACGCGCCAATACGAACTGTTTCACGTCCGCCGGCACGGCCGCATTGATGCCTTCCAGCTTGACCATGCCATCCTTGATGCCGCCCCAGGTGCTGCTGGACTTCCACGTGCCGTCCAGCACGGCCTGTGCCTGCTTCGTGTAGTACTCGCCCCAATGGTGGGTGACGGCGGCCAGCTGCGCCTTCGGTCCGTACTTTTTCATGTCCGAGTGGTAGGCGATCGCATACTTGCCCTTCTCTTCCGCTGCCTGCACCACGGCCGTCGAGTCCGTGTGGTGGGTGACCACGTCGGCGCCCTGGCCGATCAGGGTGATGGCCGCGTCGCGTTCCTTGCCCGGATCGAACCAGCTATTGACCCACACCACTTTCACTTCCGCCTTGGGGTCGACGCTGCGCATGCCGCGCGTGAAAGCGTTAACTCCCTGCAACACTTCCGGGATGGGAAACGCCGCCACGTAGCCGGCCACGTGGGTCTTGCTCATCTTGCCTGCCAGCACGCCGGCCAGGTAGCGGCCTTCGTAGAAACGCGCATTCGTGTTGGCCACGTTGGGCGCCGTCTTGTAGCCCGTCAAATGGATGAACTTCACATTAGGAAATTGTTTCGCCACTTTCAAGGTGGGATTCATGTAGCCGAACGAGGTCGTGATGACCAGCTTGCTGCCCGTCTGCGCCAGGTCGCGGATCACGCGCTCGGCATCGGCGCTCTCCGGCACGTTTTCCACGAACCGGGTGCTGATCTTGTTGCCCAGCGCCTTTTCCATTTCCTTGCGGGCCAGGTCGTGCTGGGTGGTCCAGCCAGCGTCGCCGATGGGGCTGATGTACACGAAGCCGACGTTCAGCGGAACGGTGGCCGGTGCGGCAGCCATGACGGGCATCAAAACAACACTGCAGACGGCGGCGCACAATAGTTTCTTGGACATGGTTTTCCTTGTGTGAGTGATTAATTTCCGGGAGTGAAATTTTTCCCCAATGAAGCGGGCATGTTCAGCTTGATGTAATTGGCATTGCTGGAGATCAGCACCAGCACGACGATGGCCGCCACGTAGGGCAGCATCGACAGCAGCTGCGAGGCGATGGGCACGCCCAGCGCCTGCGCGTGGAAGGTCAGAATCGTGATGCCGCCGAACAGGTAGGCGCCGCCCACCACGCGCGCCGGGCGCCAGGTGGCAAACGTGGTCAGCGCCAGGGCGATCCATCCGCGTCCCGCCACCATGCCCTCGACCCACAGCGGCGTATAGACGAGCGACAAAAAGGCGCCGGCCAGGCCGCAGCAGGCGCCGCCGAACAGCACGGCCGCCAGGCGGATGCGGCGCACGGGATAGCCGAGCGCATGCGCGGACGCTGGCGACTCGCCCACGGCGCGCAGCACGAGTCCCGCCCGCGTGCGGTACAAGAACCAGGCGATGGCCAGGCACAGCAAGAGCGCCAGATACACCATCGGATGCTGGCGGAACAGGGCCGGCCCCAGCACGGGAATGTCTTCCAGTAAAGGGATGCCGAAGCGGCCGTTGTGCAGGCTGTTGCCCACGTACTTCAGGCCGATATACGTGGACGCGCCCGCGCCGAACAGAGATAAAGCCAGGCCCGTCGCGTACTGGTTCGTGCCCAGCCACACGGTCAGCCAGGCAAAGAAGCCCGACAGCGCCATGCTGGCCCCCGCCCCCGCCAGAAAACCCAGCGTGGGGCTGCCCGTGTTGACGGCCACGGCAAAGCCCGTGATGGCCGAGACCAGCATCATGCCCTCCGCGCCCAGGTTCACCACGCCCGCTTTTTCATTCACCAATAAACCGAGGGCGGCCAGCATCAGCGGCGTGCCCGCGTTGATGCTGGCGGCGATCAAGGGCGCGATCGTCAGGGCCAGGTTATCCATGTTTCCTCCAGCGCAGTTTGTATTGGATCAACACATCGCAAGCGAGCAAGGCAAACAGCAGGATGCCCTGGAACACGCCCGTGATGGCGCTGGGCAGACCCAGGCGCGATTGCGCCAGTTCGCCGCCGATATAGAACAGGGCCATGACGAAGCTGGAAAAAATCACGCCCACGGGATGCAGCCGTCCCACGAAGGCGACGATGATGGCGGCAAAGCCGTAGCCGGGCGAGACCGTGGGTGTCAGCTGTCCCATCGGCCCCAGCACTTCGCACACGCCCGCCAGGCCGGACAGGGCGCCGCAGATCAGCATCGACGACCATAGGGTCTTGCGCGAGGAAAAGCCCGCATAACGGGCGGCGGCGGGCGCCATGCCGCCCACGCGCAGGCGGAAGCCGGCTATGCTGCGCGACAGATACAGCCAGCCGCCCAGCGAGGCCAGCAGGGCAAACACGATACCCACGTGCAAGCGCGTATCGCTGACGAGCATCGGCAGCAGCAAGCCGTCGGACAGCAGTTTCGATTGTGGAAAATTGTAGCCTTCCGGGTCGCGCAGCACGCCATACACGAGATAGCTGAGCAGCAACTGGGCGATGTAGACCAGCATCAGCGAGACGAGGATTTCGCTGGCGTTGTAGCGGTCGCGCAGCCAGGCCACCAGCCCCGCCCACGCCATGCCGCCCGCCATGCCGGCCAGCAGGGAAATGCCGATGACGGCCGCGCCGCCGATTCCGTCGTCGAGGTACAGGGCCGCCGCGCCGCCGCAGATGGCGCCCAGGGTCAGCTGCCCTTCCGCGCCGATGTTGTAGATGTTGGCGCGGAAACAAATAGCCAGGCCGACGGCGATCAAGAGCAGGGGCGCCACCTTGATGCCCAGCTCGGACCAGCCGTGCGCGTCGCGCAAGGGTTCGACGAAAAACACGGCCAGGCCGGCCAAGGGATCGTGTCCCAGCGCAACAAACAGCAGCGCGCCGCACAGCACGGTCAGCAGCACGGCCAGCACGGGCGACAGCCACGACATCAGCCGCGACGGCGTCGGACGGGCTTCCAGGCGCAAGGCGAACTTAGCCATGGACAGCCTCCCGCGGCCACAGTCCGCTCATCCATTGCCCCACGAGATCCACGCTGGCCTCGGCCACGTCCAGGGACGGCGAAATTTTTCCTTTTGCCATCACCAGCAGGCGGTCGCTGATCTCGAACAATTCATCGAGTTCTTCCGACACGATGAGCAAGGCACAGCCCGCGTCGCGCAGGGCCAGCAATTCGGCGCGGATTTGCGCGGCCGCGCCCACGTCCACGCCCCAGGTCGGCTGCGCCACCACCAGCACCGTGGGTTCGCGCATGACTTCGCGTCCGACTATGTATTTCTGCAAATTACCTCCAGACAGGCTGCGCGCCAGCGCCTGCGGCCCGCCCGCCTTCACCTGGAAGCGGGCGATGATGGCGGCGGCCCGCTGCGCGATCGCGCCACGGCGCAGGAAGCCGTGGCGGATGGTGGCCGGGGTCTGCAAGCTCAACAACACGTTGTCGGCCAGCGCCATGTCGGGCACGGCACCGCGTCCCAGCCGCTCCTCCGGCACGAAGCCGAAACCGAGGGCGCGGCGGCGGCCCGGCGGCAAGCGCCCGGCAGGCGTGCCGTTGAGCACGATGCTGGCGGCGGCCGCGCGCAAGTCCTCGCCCGACAGGGCCGCCAGCAACTCCTGCTGGCCATTGCCGGACACGCCGGCGATGCCGACGATCTCGCCGGCCCGCACGTCGAAATGGATATCGATCAATTGCGTGGCGAACGGATGGCTCTTCGGCAAATGCAGATTGCGCACGCTCAACATGGCCGCGCCGGGCGTGCGCGCCACGCGCGTGACGGCGGGCGGCTCGGCGCCTATCATCATGCGCGACAGGCTGGCTGCCGACTCTTGCGACGGGTCGCACACGCCCGCATTCTTGCCGGCGCGCACCACCGTGCACGTATGGCACAGGGCGCGGATTTCGTCGAGCTTGTGGCTGATGTACAGGATGCTGCAGCCTTCGGCCGCCAGCTGGCGCAGGGTAGCGAACAGCTTTTCCACGGCGCCCGGCGTCAGCACGGAGGTCGGTTCATCGAGGATCAGCAGTTGCGGCTTGGCCAGCAGGGCGCGCACGATTTCCACGCGCTGGCATTCGCCGACGGACAGCGTGTGGACGTGGCGCTGCGGCTCCAGGTCCAGGCCGTACTGGCGCGCCGTCGCTTCGATGCGCTGGGCCAGCTCCGCCATGTTGGTGCCGGCGGGCAAACCGAGGGCGATGTTTTCCGTCACGGTGAGCGTGTCGAACAGGGAAAAGTGCTGGAACACCATGGCGATGCCGAGCGCGCGCGCGGCCGACGGGTTGGCGATGTCGACCTCGCGGCCATTCCACACGATGCGCCCGCCGTCGGGCTGCACGGCGCCGTAGATGATTTTCATTAAGGTCGACTTGCCGGCGCCGTTTTCGCCGAGCACGGCGTGGATCTGCCCCGGCGCGACGGTGAGATCGATGCCGTCATTGGCCACCACGGACGGATAGCGCTTGCTGATGTCGTGTAATTCCAGGCGTGCCGTCATTGTTTTTTTTCGTGCCTCGCTGCGGGGGTCGCCGGCATGGTCGCCGGTATAAAAATCAAGCTGTTGTCTCTATCGTATCGGCATCCGCGGCGCTTGGGGGATGGCGTGGCGGCGCGCATTTCTATTTCCACAAAAAAACAACACCTGTCTACAATTTTGAAAAAAATTATCAGCTTTACAGCGGCCGCCTTGCCCCGCAAGGGCGAGAAGGTGCGATGATTATATGCAAGAACTGATAGTAAGTATGCAGACAAGACATATCGCCCGACGCGGCGATGCTCGCATCATGGATTGAACGGCGCGCAGTGCCGCATTGCGGCGCTACCTGCGCGCTAGTGGGCGCCCCCCTGCGCCCTGCCATCCCCCGTTCCCGTTTTCCAACACCGCCATCAGGAGCCGAAAGTGCCAAAAACCATACCGTGTCTGTTGCTCTGCCTCACTACCACCCTCGGCGTGGGTGCGACCGCCCAGGCTGCCGAATGGAGCGATACCGCGCTGAGCTGGCGCGCCGGCAATGATTACCGCGAGCCGTTCAACCCGGACGACATCAAGAAAAACATCTTTGCCATCACGCACGCCAGCGGCTACAAATACGGCAGCAACTTCGTCAACCTGGACTTTTTGATCTCGGACAGCAAGGACCCCGGCGCGCTCGGCAAGACGTCCGGCGCGCAAGAGGCCTACCTGGTATACCGCAACACCATCGACATCGGCAAGGTGCGCGGCAGCGACATCAAGTTCGGCCCCGTGCGCGGCGTCGGCGTCACCCTCGGCTTCGACGTCAACACGAAAAATGACGTCGGCTACAACTCGCGCAAGCGCATGCTGGTGGCCGGCCCCACCCTGATGTGGGACGTGCCCGGCTTCTTCAACACCAGCCTGCTGTTGCTGCGCGAAAGCAACGCCCCCAGCGGCGCCTTCCCGCCCATCTCGCAAGTGACGGGACGCTACACGTATAAAACGCACGCCATGCTGACGGGCGCCTGGGCCATCCCCTTGTCGCCGCTGTTCTCGTTCGAAGGCTTTTTCAACCTCATCGATTCAAAAGGCAAGGATGAAGTGGGGCGCGACACGGCCGCGGAAACGAATATCGACATGCAGGTGATGTACGACGTGGGCGCGGCTCTGGGCAGCGCCAAGAATACCTTCCGCGTAGGCATCGAGTACCAGTACTGGAAGAACAAGTTCGGCAATTCGGCCGCCACCACGGGCAATGTGGGGCAAACGGCGAAGACGCCGATGATACGCGCGGAGTACCATTTCTAAGAATCATTGTCACGTATCAACACCCACGATCGCGCCTGATGCCAGCATGAAGCTTTCCAGCTGGCGAAGAGCGCGACCGTGGAACAACTGCTGCCGTATTACGAACGTGAGCTGGGCCTGTTCCGCCAGTACACGCGCGCGTTTTCCAGCCGCTATCCGAAAGCGGCCGGGCGCCTGCTGATCGCCGGCGAGACGTGCGAAGACCCGCACGTCGAACGCCTGATCCAGTCCGTCGCCCTGCTCACGGCCAGGGTCGCCAAGCGCCTCGACGACGCCTATCCGCAGTTCACCAATTCCCTACTGGAAACCTTGTACCCGCACTACCTGCGGCCGTTTCCCTCGTGCTCCATCGTCCGCATGGCCCAGGAAGAAGCGCCGGGCGGCCAGCTGACGCACGTTGCGCGCGGCACCGTGCTGCGCTCGCAGCCGGTGCGGGGCGTGGCCTGCAAGTTCACCAGCGCGTATGACGTGACCCTGGCGCCGCTGGCCATTTCTCGCCTGCATTTCTCGCCCCTCCTGGACGCGCCGCCCGGCCTGCGCCTGCCGCAAGGCGCCAGCGCCCTGCTCAGCATCGAGTTCAGCAGCAGCAGCGACCTTTACCATCTGGACCAGGCGGGGCTTGCCAATCTGCGCGTGTTTGCCGATGGGGAACCGTCCGTGCGCGCGGCCCTGCTCGACGCCCTGTTCCTGCGCGGCGCGGGCGCGTACGTGGCGCTGGAGGAAGGCGGCCCGTGGCATGCCGTCGACGGCATGCCGCTGGCCCCGGCCGGCTACGCGCAAGACGACGCGCTGATCCCGTTTTGCGCCCGCTCGCATCCGGCCCTGCGCCTGCTGACCGAGTATTTCGCCTTTCCGGAAAAATTTCATTTCGTCGATATCGCCTGGTCCCTGCTGGCCGCCCTGCTGCCGAAACAGTGCCGCCGGTTCATCCTGCACCTGCCGCTCAAGGGCGTGCGCAGCGACAGCCACGAAGCACGGCTATTGTCCGGCGTCAGCCGCGACAATCTGCTGCTGGGCTGCACGCCCGTCGTCAACCTGTTCGCCAAGTCCGGCGTGCCGATCCGCCTCGCGCATACGCAGCCCGACCATGCGCTGGTGGCCGACGCCACGCATGCATTCGCCTACGACATCCACAGCATCGATGCCGTCACCCTCGCGCGCAAGGATGCGGCCGGGGAACGCCTGAGCACGTTTCTGCCGCTGTATGCCTCGCTGCAGGGTTCTCAGGCCGGGCAGGACCAGGAACATGGCCTATACTGGCTGGCGCGCCGCGACGAAGCCGTGGCCGCCGTCAGCCCCGGCCATGAAATGCGCCTGAGCCTGATCGACCCGCAGTTTTCGCCGGGCAGCGCGGCCTGCGCCACGGTCTCGACGCGGCTGCTGTGCAGCAACCGCGACTTGCCCGCTCACCTGCACTACGGCTTGCCCGGCGGCGACTTGCTGGCCGAGGAGGTGCCGGACGGCGTCCCCGTGCGCTTCCTGCGCAAGCCCTCGGCCAGCATGCGTTTCAGTACGGAGAATGACGCACAGTGGCAATTGATCTCGCACCTGTCGCTCAATTACTCCAGCCTGACGCAGGCGGGACTGGCTGAATTCCAGAAAATGCTCAGCCTGTACGACCTGCCCCGCTCGCCCGCCACGCAAGTCCTGATCCAGGGCATCGTCACGCTCGAACACGGCAGCACGCGCGACTGGATGCCAACCGTCCCGTTTCCCTCCCTGATGCCCGGCATCGCCATCCGCCTGGGCATCGACGAGCACGCCTTTGTCGGCAGCAGCGTGTACATCTTCGCGCAGGTGCTGCAGCGCTATTTCGCCATGAACAGCCAGCTCAACTGCTTTAGCCAACTGACGCTGCTCTCTGCGCGCAGCGGCAAGGAACTCATACGATGCCCAGCCTGCTTCGCCGAAACGACGTCAGCATAATCGGCCAGCTGCTCGCCGCGCCGCAGCGCTTCGAGTGCTTCCAGGCCCTGCACCTGCTGCTGGCGTGGCTGGGAGAACACGGCTTCGATGAAGACGCGGCGCTGGCGAACATCGTGCGCTTCGACAACAGCATCTCGCTGCGCTTCCCTGCCAGCCAGATCGAGACGCTGGCGGCGCAGGACAACGCCGCTGCCCTGCTACAGGCACTGCAGTCCGGCCAGCTGCGGCAGCTGCACCTCACGCCCACGTTCATGGGCCTCTTGGGCAGCAACGGCGTCTTGCCCAGCCACTACTCGGAGCGCATCGCGGCCCACCAGCACGACGAGCGCGACCACGCTCCGCGCGCCTTTCTCGACCTGTTTTCCAGCCGCGCCATCGCCCTGTTCTACCAGGCCTGGCGCAAATACCGCATCGAACACGGCCCCCTGCGCCAGGCCTTCCTGCCCAGCTTGCTGGCCCTGGCAGGCTGCCGTCCCGGCGGCGGCGAGGACGAAGCCATCGGCCTGTACAGCGGCTTGCTACAGCAACGCAACATCTCGTCCATCGCCATGGCGCGCATCCTCGCCGACCACTTCGGCGTGCCGTTTCATGTGCAGGAGGCGACGGGCACCATGGAGGCCCTGGCGCCGCGCGAGCAAACGGCGCTGGGCGGCGCGAACGCCGTGCTGGGCCGGCGCGCCATCGTGGGCGAGCGCTGCCGCCGCCCCGACCTGGCCGTGCGCCTGCGCATCGGCCCGCTCACAGCAGCACAGCACGCCCGCTTTTTGCCGCGCGGCCCGGCCAGCGCCCAGCTTCGGCAGATGCTGATGCTGTTTGGCCAGCCGCTGCTGCGCTACGACATCGTGCTGCTGCTGCACGCCAGTGACGTGCACGGCCTGTCCCTGCCGCCCAGCGGGCAAGGCGGCCTCGGCTGCAACAGTTTCCTCGGCAATCCAGCCACGCCGCGCCACCGCGATGACAAGCATTACGAAATGCAACTGATGCCTTCGCTCAACGATTGAACCTTGCGGCTGCGCAAAACGCCTGTGCCTGCGATTGTTACAGTCAGCCAACGATCCTTACCGTGAAGCGATGCGTGATGAGTCTGTTCCCGGACACGACGGCGGCATTCCCCCAGCTCGTGGGCGACATGCAGGGCCAGCGCCTGCTGCGCCTGCATTTCCCGCACGGCGATGCGCCCGCCAGCAGCCTGCTGGCCAACAGCCTGAGCGCCAGCGAAAGCCTGTCGCGCGATTTTTCCTATGTCGTGGAAGTGCTTTCCGACGACGCCTGCATCGCGCCCGACAAGCTGATGGGCAAGATGGCGACCGTCGAGCTGGTGCGCGAAGATGGCAGCTTGCGCTACTTCAATGGTTACGTGTTCGAGTTCCGTTTCGTCCGCACGGACGGCGGCTTCGCCTTTTATGAAATGGTGCTGGAGCCATGGCTGTCGCACCTGCGCTTGCGGCAAAACAATGTCGCCTTCCACGGCCTGACCGTGGCGGCGCTCACGGACAAGGTCTTCGATGACTACCTGATGCGCGACTACAAGCTGGCCGCCAGCGGCCTGGATCCCGCCATCACCTACACCTGCCAGCACAACGAGAGCGACCATAATCTGCTGCACCGCCACTGGGAGCAGCTGGGATGGCATTACCGCTACGAACACCGCTGCGACGGCCACACCTTGTGGCTGTCCGACGACAGCACCACCGGCCAGGCCATCGACGGTGAACTGAGCGAAATGCCCTTCCAGCACCAGGCCGGTTCCCTGGAAGACGATGGCGTGCATCAATGGAGCACGGTGCGGCGCATGGCCCCAAGCCAGATGACGGTAGCCAGCTTCAATTTCAAGAATCCGCGCAGCGCCCGCGCCAGCCGCGACTCGCTGAACCGGCAAGGCGCCGTGCCGTCTCTGGAAGTGTATGAAAACACGGGCAGCTACGGTTTTAAAAACTTCGACGACGGCGAGCAACTGGCCCAGCGCCGCATGGAAGAGCGCGATGCCCAGGGCCAGCTGTTCGAAGCGCAGGGCAATGACCGCACGGCGCAACCGGGACGCTGGTTCACGCTGGGCGGGCATTTCGATAGTACCGACAGCGAATACCTGATCCTGTCCGTGCACCACTACGCCAGCAACAACTATCAGCAGGGACGCAACGCCACTTCACACTACAGCAACACCTTTACCTGCATCGCCCGTGACATCCCCTGGCGCCCCGGCCGCAATTTCCATAGCCGGGAACCGAAGATCTATGGCGTGCAGACGGCCACCGTGGTCGGGCCACCCGGCGAGGAAATCCATACGGATGGTTACGGACGGGTGAAGGTGCAATTCCACTGGGACCGCCTGGGCAACTTCGACGACAGGAGTTCGCCGTGGATCAGGGTAGTGTCAAACTGGGCCGGACCGAATTTCGGCCACATCAGCCTGCCCCGGGTGGGCATGGAAGTGGCCGTCCAATTTCTCGACGGTAACGTCGCCATGCCCATCATCATCGGCTGCATCTACAACGCGCGCAATATGCCGCCATGGGAGCTACCGGCCAACAAGACGCAAAGCGGCATGCTGAGCCGCTCGTCAAAAAAGGGTTCCGCCGCGCACGCCAACGCCCTGCGCTTCGAGGACCGCAAGGATGCGGAAGAGCTGTGGCTGCATGCAGAAAAAGACCAGCGCATCGAAGTCGAGCATGACGAGTCGCACTGGGTCGGCAACGACCGGCGCAAAACCGTCGACCGCGATGAAACCGTGCACGTCAAGCGCGACCGCACGGAGACGGTGGGCCACGATGAAGACATCACCGTGCACAACAACCGCAAGGAACGCGTCGACCATGACGAACACATCGACATCGGCGACAACCGCCGCGAACACGTGGGCGGCAACGAGCAGGTGCAGATCGACGGCCACCGTTCGGAACGGGTGACCCTGGCCAAGGACGAAACCATCGGCCTGGCCAAGGTGCTGACCATCGGCGCCGCCTACCAGACCACCGTCATCGGCGCCATGAACACCACCGTGGTGCTGGCGCAGGCGGAGCAGATCGGCCTGGCGAAAAGCGTCATCGTCGGCGCCGGCAGCACGCTCACGGCCACCGATTCGCACACCATGACGGTAGGCACGTCCAGCATCACCATCACGCCGGGACGCATCGAACTCGTTGCCGATGAAATCATCATCCGCGGCAGGTCCAAGGTGCAGATCCACGGTGACGACATCGACAACAACCCGGGCTGACGATGAACGACGCCGGCACCGCCCATTTCAACATCCCCAACCTGCTGTTCGACAACCGCACGCCGCACGCGGCCAGCCAGTTCGACATGGTTGATCAATTCGGCGCAGCCTTTCACGTGGTGGTGGCGCGCATGGGCTACACCTTCGGTCCCTGCGGCGCGGACGGCGTGGCCAGCCTGCTGCCCATGGCGCGCCAGTCGCCACTGGCCACGGAAGACCGGCACCTGCACGGCGACACGCAGGCAGGCACCGTGCAGGAGAGCGACTTCGCGCCCTACAAGCCGCGCTGCGACGTGATCGTCAATGGCATGGCGCACGCGCCGCGCGGGCAGGCAATGCCGCAATTTCTCGTCAACCTGAAGGTGCGGTCGGAAAAGAAGAGCCTGATCGACAAGACCCTGCAAGTGTGCGGCGAGCGCGCCTTCCGCAAGAAAGCCATCCTGACGCGCCTGGCGCAAGGCTGCGCCCGCATTGCCACGGCGGGCTTGCTGCGGCCCAATCCGTGGTACTTGTCCACGCCTGAACCGTTCCTGCAATTGCCGCTGCACTACGCCTGCGCCTATGGCGGGCAATGCCGCATCGAGGCCGACGACTGCAACGCGGCGAAGCACGATTCCTGCCAGGCCAATCCGCTGGGGCTCGGTTTTGCGCGGCACTGGTATCTGGATGGAAAACATATCGATGAGGTGCCCGCCCCCCGCATCACGCAGCCGTCGCTGCCGTGCACGGCCGCCCAGTTCTGGCAAGGCGCGGGCGGCAAGGAGCTTCCCGCGCCGGCGGGGCTGGCCGCTATCGGCCGAGGCTGGCTGCCGCGCCGCGCACTGGCCGGACACATCGTGGAAAAAGACACATGGGGTGCCGACGAAGTCCCCTTGTTACCGGAAGACTTCGATTTCGCGTACTGGAACAGCACGCCGCCCGACCAGCAATGCCCGCACCTGGCGGGACTGGAGCAATTTACGTTGACCAATCTGTGCCGCCACGACCATCCGTCGGCCCGCATCGACCCGCGCGGCAACACCGTGCTGCGCTTCGCCCTGCCCCAACAAGTGATGTGCCTGCTACTGGCGGACAAGAACGATCAGTTGCTCGTCTGGCGCCTGGCCATCGATACGGTGCTGATCGCCCCTGAAGCGGCCAGCGTGGAACTGGTGTGGCGCGCCATCGTGCCGGCCGACGCGGGCCAGGTCGCGTCGCGCCTGCTGCACGTGATGGAGCCGGCGCAGATCGCACGCATAGCACTGCTGGAACAGGCCCAGGAAGCACTGGGCAAGGCGGCCGGGCAAGGTCAAAACAATGACAAATGAAACCGTCACCAAAGCCTCGCGCTTCTATTGCGTCAGCCTCAGCCCCGACATTTGCAAGACGCCCGTCGGCTCCAGCACGCCCCCTATTCCCTACAACATCATCGGTGAATTTGCGGAAGCACAAAACGCCTCGCCCAACGTCAAGTCGCACAGCGAGCCCGTCATCCTGCACCAGCGCAGCACCATTCCCACCGTCAAGGGCGACGCGGCCGGCAAGGCGGGCGGCATCAAGAGCGGCACCGTCGGCAAGCAGGTCGACACGAAGGTCGCCAGCCCCATCCACCGCGCCAACGGCGCCAGCCTGGTGCAGATGGGGCGCGAAGTATGGATGAATTCGCGCAATACCGTGGGCAAGATCTATGAGCGGGGCGCGGAGGCGACCAAGCCCGTGCTCAAGGAACTGAAGGCGGCGATACGGGAGGCGGCACAAGACTACAAGGATCATGGCTCCAAGAAAATGCATGGCGCCGCCGAAGACCTGGTGGACGCGGGCGGCACCGTCCTGACAGGCAGCGCCGTATTGGGCGTGGCTGGCGTTGGCGTGGCGGCAACGGGAGTGGGCGCCCCCGTTGCCGCCGCGATGGAAGCGGGAGCGGCAGCAGGCGCCGTTGCCGGCACGGCGACCGTTGCCAGTGGAACGGCAGTGGAAGCCTCTGCCACGGTGCTCGACCAGGCGGCCGATTACATATTGACAGGCAAGACACCGGATCTACTGAGCACCGCTGCGGACATCGGCATGAATGTCGCCGGCAACGTATTGCAAGCGGCAGTCTTCAGCAAGATTCCCGGCGGAAAAATACTGAGCAAGTTTCTCGGCAAGAAAGCGGCACCGACCATCAACAAGGTCAAGGACAAGCTGGTCGGCCAGAAACCGGACAAGCCGCCGCCAAAACTCGACAAACCTCCCCCGAAAAACGGCGGCGACGACGGCAAGAGCCGTGGCAAGAAGGAGCCGAAATCGGAACCGCCGTCCGACTGCTGTCCCAAGGATAGCGGCCCGGCGAAAAAACCCGTCAAGGGCCGCAAGCCCGTGCATTTCGGCACGGGCCAGGAAATCCTGTACCAGACGGATTTCGCGCTCGAGCGCAGCATCCCCATCGCCTGGACGCGCTGCTACCGCTCCGGCGCCGAATGCGAAGACTGGGGCTTGCTGGGCGCGCGCTGGTCCACGCCCTACACCACCAGCCTGTCGCTGTGCGAAGCCGGCATCGTGTTTCACGACGACAGCGGCCGCGCCCTGCGCCTTCCTGGCTTGGCACCGGGCCAGCAGCACGACAGCCGCAAGGAAGGTTTTTCGCTCACGCGCGACGGCGCCGACACCTTTACCGTGCTGTGGCGCGACGGCAGCAGCGACCGCTACGCGCGCGCAGAAGGCGGCTGGCTGCCGCACGGCTACGACGGCGTCAACGCCATGCTGGCCCCGTCCGCGCCGATTGCCGCGCAGCGTTTTGCGCTCGTGCGCAGCGAAGGGCGCGATGGACGCGGCGTCAGCATCGACCGCGTCATGGAGGCCAAGCCGGGCGAAGTGCTGCTGCGCCTGCGCAGCGACGATGGCAGCGTGCTCGAAGCCATGCGCGGAGAGACAGAACTGTCCTGCAGCATCGGCCGGGTTGACGAAGCGCTGGCGGACGGCAGCCGGCTCTGCCATGTCCGCTACGCCTATGCCAGCGAAACAGACGATAGCCAGCCGCCCTTCGCGCCCCGCTACAACCTGGTCAGCCAGTCGAATGCCCTGGGCGACACGCGCCGCTACAGCTATCGCCACCACCTGCTCACGTCGTGCAGCAGCTACACGGGTTTTACGTACGAACTGGAATGGATCAGCCTGGACGCGCTGCGCGCCCGCTGGCGCGGCTCGCCATTGAGCGAACAGGAACTGGCGCAGCGCCATCCCGTCACCGTGGCCAACAGCTACCAGGCGCGCGCCATCGCCACGCGCGCCCGGGATGGCAGCGAGCACACGCGCATCGATTACGTGGACAACGACACGAGCCACGTCACGGAAAACGGCGGCGTCCTCGAATACACCTTCGACGCCAACTGGCTGGTCACCGAAGTGCGCCGCGTGATCGACGGCAAGGCCGCCTCGCTGGGCCGGCGTGAATGGGACCGCGATGGCATGCTGCTGGCCGATATAGCCGCCAACGGCGCCGCCACGCGCTACGCCTACGATACCGCCGGCAACCTGACCCGCAGCACCGATGCCAAGGGGCACGGCAGCAACATCGACTACGACGGCCAGAACCAGCCCGTCGCCTTCACGGATGCGCTGGGCAATATCACACGCCGCGAATACGATGCGGCAGGCCGCCCCGTCAGCATCACCGATGCGCTGGGCCACGTCACGCGCTACCGCTACGACCAGCGCGGCCAGCTGGTGGAACTGGTCGACGCCAGGGGCGGCAGCAAGCATTTCCAGTACAGCCGCCAGGGCTTGCTCACCGCCTATACGGATTGCTCCGGCCACACCAGCGAATACAGCTACGACAAGCAGGGAAGATTGACGGCGGCACGCGATGCCATGGGCCACGTCAGCAGCTATGAATACGATGGCCTCGGCCGCCTGACCGGACTCATCGCACCAGACAAAACACGGGAACACTACGCCTACGATGCGGACGGCAATCTGGTCTCGCACGTGGGTGCCGCCGGCCAGCAGACGCGCTACCGCTACAACGGCCAGGGCTTGCCCGTGGAGCGCACGGACGCCATCGGCCAGACGGTGCAGTACCGCTACGATGCCGCGCTGCAACTGACGGAATTGATCAACGCCAAGGGCGAAAGCTACCGGCTCGCGTATCACACGGAAGGCTGGCTGGCGTCGGAAACGGGCTTCGACGGCAAGCGCACGCAATACAGCTACGACCAGGCCGGCAACCTCACCGCCACCGAGTGCGGCAGCCAGCGCACGCAGCTGCTGCGCGACGCGCTCGGTTTGTTATCCGTCAAGACCACGGCGGACGGCGTGGTGCGCTACGCCTACGATGCGCTGGGGCGGTTGACAGCCGTATCCGCGCCGCAAGCCGAACAGCGCTTTGTCCACGATGCGCTGGGCCAGCTGACCGAAGAGCGCAGCGCATATTTCCTGCAATCCCTGCCCGACGCCGGCAGGCTGCCCAACGCCCCGCGCGTGCCGGATGCCAGCTTTGCCATGACGCACGCCTATGACGAACTGGGCAACCGCATCCAGACGGTCTTGCCGAACGGCCGCCGCATCGACACGCTGCGCTACGGTTCCGGCCACTGGCATGGCGTGCTGTGGCTAGGCCAGACCGTGGTCGATGTCGAGCGCGACAAACTGCACCGCGAAAAACAGCGCACTCTGGGCAACAGCGGCCTGCTCGCCACGCGCCAGTACGATCCGCAATCGCGGCTCACCCAGCTGACCC
This sequence comes from Janthinobacterium sp. GW458P, assembly GCF_002127585.1. Lineage (GTDB taxonomy): Bacteria > Pseudomonadota > Gammaproteobacteria > Burkholderiales > Burkholderiaceae_D > Janthinobacterium. The sequence continues at coordinate 63,564 of NZ_NEGZ01000008.1, read as the reverse complement.
TGGCGCGCGGCGCCGACGCACCCGCCCCCGTGCGCGAACGCCGCTTCGAATACGATGCGCAAGGCAACCTGACCACCATCGTTCAAACGGGCGCCACCACTGCCGGCCCGCTTGGCAAACTCAGCTATACCTACGATCCCGTCGGCCAGCTGCTGGCCGCCGTGCAGCCGGGCCTGGCGGAACGGTTCGCCTTCGACCCCGCTGGCAATCTGATCGACAAGGCTCCCGCACCCGGCAACGTCGTGAACAACTATGGCGATGCCGACTACGATTACGACGAGCAAGGCAACGCCACCGGCAAGCGCTTCCATCCGCCGGGCAGGGAGTCGGCCTGGAGCGACCTGGAACTGCAATACGACGCCGAAAACCGCCTCAGCCACGCCAGCAGGACGGAACGCCAGTCGCGCCACCGCGCCCGCTACTGTTATGACGCCTTCAGCCGTCGCATCGCCAAGCGGGTAGAAGAAGCACGCTGGAGCAAGCAACAAGACATCAGCAAAGACCAGCCCGCCCGCACGAGCGCCACCACCACCTTCTTCATCTGGGATGGCGACACGCTTGCACAGGAACTTGGGCAGGAAGAGACAGTCACATACCTGTACGAGCCGGACAGCTTCGTGCCGCTGGCCAGAATCGCTTCGCCAGCCTGCCGACAGGCAAACGCCGTACACCGGCCACGCTTGGCGCAGTGGGATTTACCCGCCACCCGGGACGATGCCGAACTGCAAGCGGCGATTGCGCAAGAACAAGCGGATACCGAAGCACTGCATGTCTCCGCATGGCAGCACATCCAAGCGGCAGCCGACGGCGCTGCAGTACACGACCACATCACCCACTACCACTGCGACCACCTGGGCACGCCGCGCGAGCTGACGGATGCGCAAGGCAACGTGGTCTGGAGCGGGCGCTACAAGGCATGGGGACGCCTGCTGCACGTCGAGGGAGAAATCAAGCAGCCGCTGCGGTTTCAGGGGCAGTATGAAGATGGGGAAACGGGGCTGTTTTACAACCGGTATCGGTACTATGAGCCTGATTGCGGACGCTATCTTAGTCAAGATCCTATCGGCATTCTAGGTGGACTGAATGGCTACGCATATGCAACAAATCCTATTCAGTGGAGCGACCCATTAGGACTGGCAAAATGCAGAGTCATCATTTCCAGCGCCGTAGACGAAATAAAAAACTTACCAGCATTGAATAATATGCTTCCAAGTGATATAAGAAAAATTTTACGGAGAAGAGGTTACATCATGGTGGGTTCCAGAACTAACTCTTCAGGATCCAATAAACGAGGGCAAGTCTGGACAAAGAACCTACCAGATGGAAATACAGCAGCAGTGCGCATTGACCCAGCTGAAAAACGCGCTATACCACTAGGAAATGCAGATGAAGTACCTCATGCCCACAAGGAAATTGTTCCGACATCTAGCGTAACCAACGGAAATTATGCCCCGCCAAAAATCTCTGGAGCAAAGTTATGTGATGACACTGGAAAACCAGCCGCAGCCGGTGACTACAAAGCTATGCACATTGAAATTAAAAATGGAATATTGGGAAAATGAAAAAATCAATAAATTCAAAAATATTAGACATCATAAAAAAAGGTGGAATAATTGAATTGGAGGATCTATCAAGATCATCCAACGAAAAAACATTGGAAGATGAACACTTAAATGAAATATTTAAACAAATCAATCAGAAAAACACAAGCGCAAGAAAAAAAGAAATACTCTGGCTAATCGCATTAAAAGGAAATAAAAATAGCGAATTACTGAAATTAGCCAAGAAAGAAATACAATCCATAAAAAACTTCGAAGAATATTCAACCGTTTCACATAGTTTAAATTACGCAATATGTTACGCACTATTTAAATCAGAAAATAATGACATCAAAAGCATTGAAAATGAATTACTTAAAAATAAATCAGGCGAAATTCGACTATTAGTTGCCGAATTTTATTTACACAAAAAACAAATTGAAAATACGATAGAAATAATAATAAAAATTCTAGATGAAACGAACATTGATCACAATGTAGCGAATGCAATTGACATGGACATAGAAAAAATTGCAAATATTGAAATACTAAAGAAAATGAAGGATAAGTACATCAACAACAAATCAGCCATCACCAACGGGATAAAACATGTAATTTCCGTCATAGAAACCGCCATTTCAAAAAAATAATTCCACGATGCCCATCAAAAAACCCGCGATCAATACGACGTATTATCCATCCCCTAGAAATATTAATAAATTACTCATTTAAGTAGTAAAAATTAGCAATGCATTTGACTTGACATATACTCTGAACGATACTTGCCACTGCCTGCATTGCAGCCAATAACAAGTCATCCATAAATCGCGCCACAACTATACAGAATCAACAGTTCTCCGTATGCCCTCCCCCTACATCGGCCGCTTCGCCCCCTCCCCCTCCGGTCCGCTACACATGGGCTCGCTTGTTGCCGCCATGGCCAGCTATCTCGATGCCAAGGTGCATCGCGGTACGTGGCTGTTGCGCATCGAGGACCTGGACTACGACCGCAATGTCGAGGGCGCCGATACGAGCATCCTGGCCAGCCTGCGGCGCTGCGGCATGCACTGGGATGGCGAGGCGACGTGGCAGAGCCGCAGGCTGCCGCTGTACGAGGCGGCGCTCAAGCGCTTGCAGGACGACGGCCTCGTGTATGCATGCGGCTGTTCGCGCAAGGAGATCCAGGATTCGGTGCTGCAAGCGGGCGCGCCCAAGGGGGGCGTCGCCGTGTATCCGGGCACCTGCCGCCATGGCCTGGCGCCGGGCAAGGCGGCGCGGGCCTGGCGGCTGCGCGTGCCGCAGGGAGCCGATGCGGTGTACTCTTTTACGGACCGCTGGGTGGGGCCGCAGCAACAGGACCTGGCCAAGGAAGTGGGCGACTTCATCGTGCTGCGCGGCGACGGTTTTTGGGCGTATCAGCTGGCCGTGGTGGTCGACGATGGCGCGCAGGGCGTCACGCAGGTGGTGCGCGGCGCGGACTTGCTCGACTCCACGCCGCGCCAGCTGTATCTGCAGGATGTGCTGGGCTTGCCCCATCCCGGCTTCTTGCACGTGCCCGTCGTCGTCAATGACAGCGGCGAGAAACTGTCGAAGCAGACGGGCGCCCTCGCCTTCGACACGGGCACCGGTGCGGCCGAACTGCTGGCGTCGGCATTGCTGCCGGCCGCCCGCTTCCTCGGTCTCGACGTGCGTGCCGACAACGTGGAAGACTTCTGGCGGCAAGCCATTCCCGCCTGGGCGCAGCGGCTGGCGCGCCTTCCTGAGCGGGCATAAAAAAACCCGCCGCGGCGCGAGCCGTCGGCGGGTTGAAGCAGGCGCCAGCCGCAAGGGCCGGCGCCAGGCATCAGGCAATTAGAAGTTGCCCTTGAACTGCACGCCAAATTGACGTGGCTCATTGATGAAGCCCGTGCGGTTGTTGAAGTCGATGGCGCCCGTGATACGCTGGGTGTCGGTGATGTTGCGGCCAAAAACGGCCATTTCATACTTGCCGGCATCCCAGGTATAACCCACGCGCAAGCCGCCTTCGACCATCGGCTTGCCGGTGAACTCGGTTGCCTCATACAGGAAGAAATTGATCTTGCTGCGGTAAGCCCAGTCCGTGAAGACGAAGAATTCGCCGTTTTCCATCGGGATCGAATAGCGGCCCGTGGCGGTGATCGTCCACTTCGGCGCTTGCGGCAACGGATTGCCGTCGATGACGGCGCGGTTCGCGGCGTTGATCGGATCGGTCACCGTGCAGCGCGTCTTGTCGCAGGTGGCGATCGACAGGCTCGGGTCCTTGATTTCCGTGAAGTTGTAGCTGCCGCCCAGCGACATCTTCAGGCTCGGCGTGACAAAGCCTTCCAGTTCCAGTTCCGCGCCGCGGCCGTTCGTCTTGGCCGCATTGATCAGGCGCGTCACGTTCGACGTGCCACCGACCACCGTCAGTTGCTGGTTTTTCACCTGGTAGTCGTACACGCTGAACGCCACGCGGGCGCGGCGGTTGAACAGGTCGGCCTTGACGCCCGCTTCGAACGAGGTGATGGTTTCCGCATCGGCCACCGTCACGGATACTTTGTCGCTGGCCGGGGCGATACTTGGCGCGCGGAAACCGGTGGCGATACGGCCGTAGAAATTCACGTCCTTGTTGTATTTATAGGTGCCGCTCAGGTCCCAGTTGACCTTGGCTTTGCTGACATCGGCGCTGGTCGGGTTGACCTGCACGATGTTGGTCGCTTCCACCGTGTTGAAATCTTTCTTGTCCTTGGTGTAGCGCAAGCCGGCGCGCAGCATGAAGTCATCGTTGACGGCGTAGTTCACGGAACCAAACGTTGCCCAGGCCGAGTTCTTCTGGCGGCTGGCCAGGTGCGTGGTCAGCACATGCGTGTCGGTGTCGAAGTTGTCGGTAAAACCGTTGGCATCTTCGTTGAAATAGTACACGCCAGCCTGCCAGTTCAACGGGCCGGCATTCTTCGATTCGGCACGGAATTCCTGCGAGTATTGTTTCACGCTGGTAATGCCGCCAGCCGTTTCAACCTGGAAAGGAATGAAGTTGGGGCTGGTCGGGCCAAGGCCGTTCGGCGTGCCGCCGTCGATGTCGCCGTGCGACACATAATTGCCGACCTGTTCCAAGCCGGTGATCGAGTACAGTTTAATACCGTCGAGGTCCCAGCTCAGGCGGGCGCTGGCGCCGTTGGTGCGCAGGCGCTGGAAATTCGGCGCATTCGTGAACGATTTCTTCGGGTCGAAACCGTCGACGATGTCGTTCGTGCCCTGCTTGATCAGGTTGGCGTAGAACACGCGCGCGCTGCCCGTGGTGTTGCGCTGGTGCACATTGAACAGGGCGTTGAACGTGGTGTTCGGTGCGTACAGCAGTTGCACGCGCTCCGCATGTTCGTTGTAGCCGTCCAGCGCATTCTTCTGGCCCGTAAACGTGTTGTCGACGTAATCGTCGCGGTGCTGGCGCAGGGTCGAGACGCGCAGCGCCCATTCCTTGCTCAGCGGCACGTTGACGGCGCCGTCGAAGTTGGTCGTGTTGTGCGTGGCGGCGGAAACGTTGTAATAGCCTTCAACCTTGTCCAGCTTCGGCTTGACGGATTCGAACTTGACCACGCCGGCCGGCGTATTGCGGCCGAACAAGGTGCCTTGCGGGCCGCGCAGCACTTCCACGCCGGCCACGTCGAAAATCGGATAGCCCTTGAGAATAGGGTTTTCCTGCACGACGTCGTCGTAAATCAGGGAAACAGGTTGCGATGCAAAGATGTTGAAGTCGGTATTGCCGTAGCCGCGGATGTAGAAGCGGGGGAAGGTGCGTCCGTTCGACGATTCCACGTTCAGGCTCGGCACTTTGCCGGCCAGCACGCGGATGTCTTGCCCACCGGAGACCAGCACGTCGAGCTTCTCGTCGCGCAGCAGCGACACGGAGACGGGCACGTCGCGGATATTTTCCTTGCGGCGCTGCGCCGTGACGGTCACGGTTTCCAGCTGGCTGGCGGCAGGGGCCGTATCAGCAGCGACTTCATCAGCGTAAGCCGAGCCGATAGGCAAGGCAGCGGACAGTGCCAGCATTGCAGCGCTTTTGGCGCACAAACGCTGGTGCATCTTGGACATCTTGATCATGTGGTTTCCCAGAAGTTTAAAAAAAGAATTGCGAAATCTGTCTTTCTTGCAACCTGTCTCCCGGTTATATACGACGCTGGACGATCGTTTGCACCATCACGGTGCAGCAGCGCGAGCGGATGTTCCCCCGCTCTCGGCGTCACTGGCTCTGTCCTGGCTGTCACTCAAGTTGACAGCGGTGCCGGCCGCATCTCTGGGATGTCTGATGAACACCAACTTTTAAGTAAGGCGCCAATTTAATTCAAGCAGCTTATGCACGGCAAGAATATTGTTATGTAAAATATTTATTCACCAACATTCAAGGCTGACTAGTGGTTATTCAGCCACAATATGGACGAGACCTTGCTGTATTCGCGTTTTCCAGCCCGGGCGCCGCGATTTCCGCAAAGCGGCGACGCGGTCCCTGAAGGACACCCCCGGGCGGAGATTTGACTGTAATATCGCCGTACCTGACCCAGCCGTGCTGCCACATCCCGGTGCAGCGGCGGCGCGCCGCACCATTACGTACCCTATCCATGCCAGAACCCAGCCTGCATAGCCACGACTTGCCCACTTCTCCCGCCGCCGCCCGGGCCGCGCATATGCTGCTGGGCGCCCATTGCGACATCGTCTGGAGCACGAAAACCTTCGGCCAGTTCGATGCCGACCAGCCCTCGTGGCGCGCCTTCACGGGCCAGACGGAAGCCGAACTGCTGGGCCGCGGCTGGCTCAATGCCCTGCATCCGGACGACCGCAACTTGCCTTATGTCATGCCATCGCATCTGACGACCGTGTTCGAAGCGGAATACCGGCTGCGCCACGTCAGCGGCAGCTACCGCAACGTCATCGTGCGCATGCTGCCCGTGCTGGCGCCCGACGGCAGCATCGTTGAATGGCTGGGCTCGCATTGCGACGTGACGCAGCAACGGCAGACGGAACAACGCTTGCGCCTGGCCATGCAGGGCGGCCGCATGGGCACGTGGGAAATCGACCTGGGGAGCGGCAGCATGAGCTGCTCCGACGCGTTCAAGGCCAATCTGGGCCTGCCGCCCGCCAGCAACATCGATTACGCGCAACTGACGGGGGCCATGCTCGACGGCGACCTGCAGCACTGGCAGACGGCGGTGCACGCGGCCATCGCCAGCGCCAGCGATTTCGAGGTCGAAATCCGCGTGCGCTGGGCCGATGGCTCGCTGCACTGGGCGCACATGCGCGGCACCTGCGCCAGTGACGGCGCCGGCAATGTCATCGCCCTGTCCGGCATCTCGCTCGACTTGACGGCCAGCAAGCAGAACGAGGAAACCTTGCGCCTGACCCTGGCGGCCGGCGAAGTGGCCACGTGGAACTGGGATATCGTCGCTGACCGCGTGACTGCCGACAACAACATGGCGCGCTTGTTCCCCGTCAATGCCGGCGCGGCCACGGCGGCGCCGCTGGCGCGCTACCTTGACATCATCCACCCCGATGACCGTGAGCGAGTCAGCGCGCAGATTGAGCAGGCCGTGCGCGCGCATGCGCCTTTCGAAGCGAGCTACCGCATCGGCGACCACGACGGCCGCTACCGCTCGGTCATCGCGCGGGGGCGCGTGGACTATGCGCCGGACGGCACGCCCTTGCAATTGCCCGGCGTCCTGCTCGACATCACGCGCCAGAAACAGGTGGAAGACGCGCTGCGCAGCAGCGAGGAACGCTACCGCACCCTGATCGAACTGATGGACCAGGCTTTTTGCGTCATTGAAATGCTGTACGACGAGCATGGCCGTCCCGTGGATTTCCGCTACCTGGAAGGCAACCCCGCCTTCGTCAAGCAGTCGGGCCTGGACAATGCCATCGGCAAGACCATCCGCAGCTTCGTGCCCGAGCACGACCAGCACTGGTTCGACCTGTACGACCACGTCGTCAAGACTGGCGAGCCCGTGCGCTACGAAAACGAGGCCGTGGCCATGGAGCGCTGGTTCGAAGTCTTCGCCGCGCGCCTGGGCGGCCCCGGCAGCCGCCTGCTGACGGTGCTGTTCAGCGATATCAGCGAACGCAAGCGCTCGGAACAGCAGTTGCGCCAGCTGGCGGACAACCTGTCCGAAATGGACCGGCGCAAGACGGAATTCCTAGCCACCCTGGCGCACGAACTGCGCAACCCGCTCGCGCCCATCCGCAATGGCTTGCAGATCATGCGCCTGGCTGCCGACAAGCCCGCCACCGTGGCGAGAGTGCGCGACGTGATGGAGCGGCAAGTCAATCAGATGGTGCACCTGGTCAACGACTTGCTGGACGTGGCCCGCATCACGCGCGGGCAGATCGAACTGCGGCTGGAACGCACGGACTTGAAAACCATCATCGCCGGCGCCGTGGAAACGAGCATGCCGCTGATCGAGGCGAGCCGCCACCAGCTGCAGGTGCAACTTGCTGAAGAGCCGCTGCCGCTCGACGCCGACCCCACGCGCCTGGCGCAAGTGCTGGGCAATTTGCTCAACAACGCCGCCAAGTACACGCCGGCCGGCGGCCACATCGCCTTGCGCGCAGTACGCGACGGCAACGAAGCATTGATCGAGGTCAAGGACAGCGGCGTGGGCATCCCCGCCGAATCGATCGCCACCGTGTTCGACATGTTCACCCAGGTGGGCCAGAACATGGGCCGCGCCCAGGGCGGGCTGGGCATCGGCCTGTCGCTGGTGCGGCGCCTGGCCGAGCTGCATGGCGGCAGCGCCACGGCGGCCAGTCCCGGCGCCGGCCTGGGCAGCACCTTCAGCGTGCGCCTGCCGCTGCTGGCAGAGGAAGCCCAAACACCCGCCGCGACGGTCGCCCCCGCCAGCGCCGCCGCCGCCCCCCACTTCCGCGTGCTGGTGGTGGACGACAATGTCGATGCGGCCGAGACCCTGGCGGCCGTGCTCGACATGATGGGCCATGCCACGCAAGTGGCCCACGACGGCGCGCAGGCGCTGGCCGTGGCGCCGCAATTCTTGCCTGACGTCATATTCCTCGACATCGGCCTGCCCGGCATGAACGGCTACGAAGTGGCGCGCGCGCTGCGCCGGACAGCGGCCGGCGCAGCTGCCGTGCTCGTCGCATTGACGGGCTGGGGCGCCGAAAACGACCGCAGTCAATCGAGCGCGGCAGGCTTCGACCACCATCTGACCAAGCCGGCCAACCTGCATGCCATCGGCGAACTGCTGGCCACCCTTTCCACTCCAAACATAGCGACAGACCATGACTGACTCCCCGAACCACGTTCGCCGCACCCTCCTGCTGGCCAGCGGCGCCGCCCTGCTGTGCCCGGCGCCGCTGCTGTTTGCCGCGCCCGCCACCGGCATCGCCGCCGCCCAAACTCAGCTGGCCGCGCTGGAACAGGTCGCCGGCGGACGCCTCGGCGTTGCCGCCTGGCGCCAGGGCAGCGAGCAGCGTGTGGCCTACCGCGCCGACGAACGCTTCCCCCTGTGCAGCACCTTCAAGGCGATGCTGGCGGGCGCCGTGCTGGCCCGCAGCGCCAGCCAGCCGGGCTTGCTGGAACAGCAGGTGCGCTACGAGAAAAAGGAACTGGTCACCTATTCGCCCATCACGGAAAAGCATCTGGCCGACGGCATGAGCGTGGCGGACCTGTGCGCCGCCACCTTGCAGTACAGCGACAATAGCGCAGCCAATTTCCTGATGACAATACTGGGCGGGCCGCAAGCCGTGACGGCGTTTGCGCGCAGCATCGGCAACACGGTATTCCAGCTGGAGCGCTGGGAAACGGAATTGAATAGTGCCATCCCCGGCGAAGTGCGCGACACGGCCAGCCCCGCGTCGATGGCGCACAGCTTGCAGCAATTGTTATTGGGAAATAGTTTGCCGGCCCCGCAGCGCCAGCAGCTCGATAGCTGGATGCGCGGCAACACGACGGGCGACAAGCGCATCCGCGCCGGCGTGCCGGCCGGCTGGCAGGTGGCCGATAAAACGGGCTCGGGCGCCTACGGCAGCGTCAACGACATCGGCGTCGCCTACCCGCCCGGCGGCGCGCCGCTGCTCATCGCCGTGTACTACACGCGCGAACAGAAAAACGCGGACACGAATCAGGACATCATCACGGCCGCCACGCGCATCGTGACGGCTGCGCTGGTGTAATTACTTCGGCAGGGCGGCCATGAAGCCCGCATAAGTCGACCAGGCGGGATCGGCCGCGCTGCGGATTTCAATCGGAAACTTCGGGCGCGGCGCCAGGGCCGTGTTGAGGCGGTTGAAGAATTCTTCGCCCGACTGCGTGTAATAAATCCATTCGCGCAAGTTTTCGCCCGTCGATACCAGCGCCAGGGTGGCGAAGCCCTCTTCTTCCACCACGGGCGCCAGCGCCGCTTCCAGCTCTTCCATATGCTCGCGCTCGTTCGGCGCGGGCATGCCCGTTTCATCCTCATAGCGCCAGGCGATGATGATGCGGTCCGGCTGCGACGACAAATCCCAGTCGTCATGGAAGGCGTCGACGTAGCGGTAGATGATGGCCATCTCGTCGCTATGCGTGACGATGGTGCCCCAGCTGCGGGCGGAAGTGGAATTTTCGTTCATGGTTGCAACAGTCAAAAAGTAAAATCGGGCAAAGGGCGAGCAGTCTACAGCACTGGAGGGCAAGTGACATTCCAGGCGTCATACTGGGCACCGCTCTTGCGCAGCCAGATGCGGGCGTAGCTGCCGCGGTCGCTCTTGAACACGAGCGCATAGCGCTCCTCGGCACGCGGCGCGGCGGCGCCCACGTCGACGGCCGCCAGCGAAAATTTCAGCGCGCGCAGCGGTGCGCAGGCCGTGTTACCCGCCATCAATAATCGCGCCCGTTCCAGCAGCGGCTTCTGGTACAGCAAGACGCCTTCCAGTTCCACATCGGGTATCCGCTGCAACATGCGCACGGGTTCGGCCACGGGGCGGCACGCGCCACGGTCGAGCCAGGCGAAGTATTCCATGCCCGCCTCTTGCCAGCCGGTGCCGTGCAGCACGAACTTGGTGCGCTGCGTGCGGCACAGCGCGCCATGCCCGCGATACGGCGGCGTTTCCACGCTGCCCACCACTTCGCTGCCACGTCCCCCCACGATGGGTACGCTCTCGAACACGGTGCGCGCCGCCGGTTCGCCCGGATATTGCTGCGCATAAAATGCCAGCAAGGACGCGCGCTGCTGCGCATCCACCGCCACGGCCTCGGCGGCGCTGGCTGAGAGGCACACGGCCGATACGGTAAAAAGCGCGACAGAGCGCATGAAATATCCTGGCATGGCATTCCTTCAATCGACGTTCAGGGACGGGTATCGCTCAAGCGCCGATTATATAGTTACCAGGAAATGCCGGGCGGACGGCCTGTCAGCAGGTGCGCAAGGTGGCGAAAGCGAAACAGACTTGATATTTAGTAAGAATCTGTCTTGCTGCGCAATACATCCAGCAACAATTGCCGCTTCGCCAGCAAGGCCGGATCGAATGCCGTCCACTGTTCCAGCCGCAACGCATACGCGGGGGTCATCATCCAGCCGAACACCTCCGCCTTGTCTTCCTCGGGGCCGTAGGCGGCGTACAGGCTCACCAGGGCGGGCTGCGGGTGGCCCAGGTTCTGGAAACCCTTGCCGTAGGCCGTGGCGCCGCCCTGGCCGTAGGCCGTGCCGGGCGGATTCAGGGCCAGCCAGGCGGGGTCGCGGTAATAGAAATCGTTGAACAGCCGGTGTTCGATGAAGTGGTAGTACTCGTGGTGTACGCGCAATTCCATGCCGGATGGACACAGGGCGGCCAGCAGGTTGTCGGCGTAGACGACGCTGTCGATGTCCGGCGCCGGCATGGCCAGGCGGCGCTGGCCATCCACGCTCAAGTCCTTCACCAGCACGACGCGGCGCAAGCCCGTGCGCGCGAAGACGCCGGCCGGGTAGCGCTCCATGGCCGGCAGCACGATGCTGAGCAGCAATTGCAGGCCGGCACGGTCTTGCACCGAGTCGGTAAACGGCTGCGCCTCGCTGGCGGGCATGGCCAGGGTCCAGGCGGGCGCCAGTTGCAGGACCGCCAGGCGCGCCGTGGCGATGGCCTGCAATTGCGCCACGCTGGCGTCCTTGGGTGCGACGGGTGCATAGCGCACGTTCCAGTCGCACTCGCTGCGCATGCTGTCTTGCTGGGCCGCACGCTCGAACGCTTGCGTGTAGGCAGCCGATGGCGCGGACGGGCCGCCGCCGGCGCAGGCGGACAGCAATACAAGGGCAAGACAGGACAGCAAACGGCAAGCGGGCATGGGATCTTTCACAGGCATAAAAATGGGGCGCAATCGCCGCGCCCCATTGTACAAGCTGTAATTTCCTCACGGCATCAGCGCTGGTAATTCCTGAAGAAATGCCAGCTGATGACAGTGGCGTCCGGGCCCAGTTCATCGCTGAAGGGCCAGCCCGGAGGACCGCCGCTCCACGCGTGGTTCATGCCCTCGACCGTGTACTTTTGCGCGATGACGGCGCCGTTATGCAGATACGTGTCGATGGAATAGCTGCGGCCGTAAGGCACGGTCTGGCGCACGATGCTGTCGGCACGGTAGCGCACGCTGTCATTGTCGAGGCCATCGTCGCCGTAATCGCTGGTCTGCAGGAATTGCTCGATGGTTTGCTCGCCGTTGACGGGGTTGACGACGATGTCGGCCGTGCCGTGGAACACCATCGTCGGCATCAGCCGGCGCGGCGAACCGGAGCAGCGCCACGCATCCTTGCCCCGCACCTTCGGGTCAAAGGAACTGCCGTTGAACAGCGAGTCGGCGGCCGTAATCATGCCGATGGCGCCCTTGTACATGCCGCCCGAATGCACCATCACGGCGGCGAAGACGTCGGAGTAACAGGCGGCCATGATGGAGGCCATGGCGCCGCCGGCCGAGATGCCCGTCACGTACACGCGGCTGTCCTGCACCGCATATTTGCCCTTGACCTTGTTCAAGATGCCCATCAGCACGGCCGGCTCGCCCGTGCCCCGCTCCTGGTTCAGCGGCAACATGAAATTCCAGCAGCGCATGGGGTTGGCCGTGACGTTCTGGCGCGGGTAGACGACGATGAAATTCTCGCGGTCGGCCAGCTCGTTGTAGCGGCTGACGGCAGCCATGCTGTTCGGCTCGGAACCGCAGCCGTGCAGCATCAGCACCACGGGCAGCGGGGTATTCGGATTGTAATTGCTCGGCAGCCAGACCTGGTATTCGCGCGAGCCCCACAGACTCGCATACAGGCCGAAATCCCACTGCCCGGCGGCAGCCGGCAGCGCGGCCAGCAAGCCGCAGGCGGCGATGAGTGCAGATAACAAGTGACGCAGTTGCTGATGCAGATGTGCCATGCCAGTCTCCTGATTATTATTCACGACGAAAACAGCGACAACGAAGCGGCTTGATACACATCAAGCCGGTACTTCTACAAGCCCTTAAAATTTGTAGCCTGCCTTGGCGATGATCTGGCGCGGCGGGCCATAGAAACCGTCTAGGATGAACACGGCCGGAATGTTGTAGCCATCCGTGCGGTAACGCTTGTTGCCCAGATTGCTGCCGTGCAGGCTGAAGGTCCAGTTCTTCGGTGCTTCCCACACGAGGCCGGCCGTCCAGATGCTGTAGCCGCCCTGCGCCAGGGTTTCGCTCAAGTCCGTGGTCGGGTAGACCTTGCTGCGGTAGCCATAGCCGACCATGCTGCGCAGCGCGCCGCCGAACACGCCGCGGTCCGTGCGCGTCACGTTCAAGCCCGCTTGCCGGGCCGGCGTATTGCTGAACTTTTGCGTATCCGCAATGTTCTTGCCGCCGCTCATGAACTCGTCATAGCCGGCATTGAGCAGGGCCAGGAAACCGTTGACTTCCCACTGGCGGTTCGGCCGCCACGAGAATTCGAACTCCGCGCCCTTGACGGTGCCCTTGCCCGCATTCGTGAAGTCGCCATAGAAGCCCGGCACGCCGCCCGGCTGCACGTAGCTGGTGAAGACGGACAATTGAATATCCTTGTAGCGGTTGTAGAACAGGGCCACGTTGGCGTCGAAAGTGTCGTCCGGCGCCGCGTACTTCATGCCCACTTCCAGCGCGTCGAGTTTTTCGTCCTTGTAGGGACGCGCGGAATCGGGCACCACCAGGTTGTTGGCGCGCACGTTGTAGCCGCCGGACTTGAAGCCGCGCGACAGGTTGCTGTAGAAATTCGTCGTCTTCGACGCTTCATAGCGCACGGAGATTTTCGGCGAGGTATTGCTCACCGACAAGGACTTGTCGAAGTCGGCCGCCGTCTGGATGGGCCGCGTGAAACCCACGTCGGCAAAGGCGCGGTTGAGTACGATGGCGCGCTTGTCCTCGCGCGTGTGGCGCAAGCCCGCGTTGATGCTCCACACCTTGCCCAGCGGCCAGGTCCAGTCCGTGTACAGCGCCGTGCTGTCCGTTTCCACCGTGCTGACGGCGGCCGTGAACTGGCGTCCCAGGAAGTTGTTGTAGATGCCGCCGCCGGCCTTGCCTTCAAAGCGGTACAGGCCGATCACGCCGGCGCCGTAGTCGCCGCTGTACGAGGCCTGCAATTCCAGGCTTTTCTGCTCGTCGCGCGAATCGCCGAAGACGTCGGCGATAGGCTGCTGCAAGCCGTCGAAGTCGATGGTTTGCTCGGAGGTACTGTGCCGCCGGGCGCCGATCACTTTCACGGACCAGTCGTTCGACAAGGTGTAGTTGGCCACCAGCGAACCGCCCCGGTTATGCGTGAAGTTGTGGCCAGGCATGCCGCTCTCGATATCGTAGGCGCTGGTGCTGGCGGGCCGCTTGAGCGGGTCGAAAGCGCTCACGCCCATGCGCTGGAAGCCGCGCACGCCGGATTCGTCATCGGTGGCGTCCACGCTCAGCACAACGGTGAGCGGGATGTCCTGCGGAAAATAGCCGACGGACAGGCGCGCGGCCGTGCTGTCCTGGTTGCTGACCTGTTCGCCGTTAAACGTGTTGCGGCCGAAACCGTCGCGGTCCAGCTTGGCGGCGGCCAGGCGCGCGCGCCAGGTGCCGCTCTCGTTGGCCACGTTGAAGGCGGCCTTGAAGTTGCGCTGATTGTAATTGCCGAGGCCCACTTCGGCCGAGGCGCCGTTTTCCTTCGCCAGGGGGCGCGAAATATACTTGATGGCGCCGCCGATGGTGTTCTTGCCGTACAGGGTGCCTTGCGGGCCGCGCAGCACTTCGATGCGCTGCACGTCGAACACGTCGAGCAGGGCGCCTTGCGGCCGGGCCATGTAGACGTCGTCGAAATAAATGCCCACGCCCGGGTCCACGCCCCAGACGGGGTCGGCCTGGCCCACGCCGCGGATGAAGGCCGTCAAGGTGGTATTCGTGCCGCGCGAGGCGTACACGGTCAGGTTCGGCACGCGCTCCTGCAGGTCGGCCAGGTTCTGGATATTCGCCCGTTCCAGGGCCTTGGCGGAAAACGCCGTGACGGCCAGCGGCACGTCCTGCAGCCGCTCTTCGCGGCGGCGGGCGGAAACGGTGACGGTGTCCATGCGTTCTTTCGCGTCGCTGGCTTCGCTGGCGCTCTGGGCGCTGGCGGCGGCAGGCGCGGCCGCCTCCTGCGCCAGGGCCTGGGTGGAAAAGCTGAAGGCGCCGGCCAGGGCGAGGGAAGCGGATAAGGGGTTCAAAGCAAGTTTCATAGCGTCTCCATGTTTTTCATGCTCGCTGGCAACATTGGCGGACGGCCGGTTTGCAGAATCACAAGACGTAACGATACCGGCGCGCAAAAAGCGTGCACCCGTCCTGCGATGGCTGATTCCCGGCCCCCTGCCCCTGCGGCAAGCGGCCTGTTTATTTTGAATGTATGGCGAGGAAGGACTGCAACAAGGTATTCACACGCTGCGCCTGGTCCAGGGGCGTGGCGTGGCGCGAGTTCGCGATGATTTCAAACTCGCAATGCTGAATCTGTGCGGCAAAGGCCCGCTTGCTGGCGACGGGCGTGTAATCCTGGTCGGCCGCCATGATGAGGACGGGCATGGCCAGGGCCTGGAAATGGATGTCGATATCCCAGTGAAAGATGGCGTCGAGGGCGGCCAGGTAGGCGCGCTTGTCCATGCCCGCCATCTGCGCGGCGAAACGCTCGACGAGCGCCTGCTGTGGCGGATCGGGAAACAGTTTCTTGCCGATAATCTTGCCCATGGGCCTCAAGCCCACGGTGGCGATCACCGTGCGCCGCAGCCAGTAGGCAAACAGCAGCGAGGCGGGCTTGCTGCCCTGGAACGGTTGCGAGTTGATCAGGCACAAACTGGCCACCCGGCCAGGGGCGCGGTTGGCCATTTCCAGGCCCACCATGCCGCCCAGGGAAAAACCGACGATGTGCGCGCGCGCCACGTCGAGCTGGTCCATCAGGTTGAAGAGGTCATTGGCGAAGTCGCCGATCTGCCAGTCGCAGCCTGGCGCGGGACTGGCGCCATGGCCGCGCAGGTCGGGCACGATCAGGCGATAGCTTGCGCCGAGGGCGTCGATCTGCGGGCGCCAGTCTGCGGCGCAGGAGCCGAGGCCGTGCAGCAAAAACACAGGATCTCCCTGCCCCTTGCCCAGGTCGAGGTAATGCAATGGAACATCGGATGTCGTGTGACGCCGCATTCTGTCTCCTTGCTGTTGAACATGCTTTGTGTTCAGGTGCAGGAATATGTTTTCCTGCTGTTGGAAAACATAATACGGAATCCGAATTCCGATTTCAAGTTAAATCGCTAAATATCTGAAGTCAGGTAATTTAAAGCAACACGCACCAGTTCATCCTCGAGCGCCACGCCCGACAAAAAGGATAGCGAGCCCGTCAAGGTATGCTGGTTCAGTATGCCCAGCAGCACGGGCGGCACGACCATCATGGCCTGCGTGGGGTTCGGGTGGCGGATGCTGGACGACTTGCTGGCCAGCACGGCGACCGTGCGCTGCGAGATCAGATGATTGATCTGGTGCACCCTGTCGCGGAATTGCGCATCCTGCGACGCGCGCGTGATCAGGGCGCGCAGCACGCCGCGCCGGCCCGTGTTGACGGCCACGAACATGGCCACCATGGCGCGGATGAACTCCTCCAGGCTGCGCCCTTCCCACTGGCGCAACTCCGTCAGGGTCTCGACCTTTTCCACCATGTCGGAAAAAAAACGCTGCAGCAGCAAGCGGCTCAGGGTGTCCTTGTCGCCCAATAAACGGTAAAACGTGCCGACCGAGGTTTCCGCCAGCCGGGCCAGGTCGGCCACGCCGATTTCATCGAAACGGTTTTCCGCCAGCAACTGTTCGCCCACCAGCAGCAGGCGCTCGAACGCCTGCTTGCTGCGCGCCTGGGTGGGCTCCGGTGGAACGATCATCTGCGGGAAGGGCATCGGGAAGGAAGGCATGCGGCGTCGGCGTCTCTCGATAGTGGAACCATGGTTCCGTTATGGGAGCACGTATTGTAACGCGGGAGACGGCCGATGGGGAGCGCCGCGTGGCGCCCTGGCGCGTGCTACCTGCCCTGCCACTCCATGTAGACGTCGGCGCGCTGGTAATGGGCGTCGCCGGCCGGCCGCGCCACGTGGGTAAAACCGCTGCTTTCATACAGGCCGATGGCGGGCCCCAGCTTGCTGTTCGACTCCAGGAACAGCAGCTTGGCGCCGCTCGCCTCGAAGGCGTCGAAGGCCCGTTCGATCAACCGGCGCGCGATGCCCAGCCCCTGGCATGCGGGCGTGACGGCCATCTTCGACAGCTCGATGCTGTTTCCGCCGGCGCGGATCAGGGCGCAGGTGCCGACGATCTTGCCGTCCAAACGCGCGAGGAAAATCTGCCCGCCGTCGTCGAGGATAGAGCGTTGCGGGTCGGACAGCACCTGGTCGTCGAGCGCCTCGACATAAAAGTATCGTTCCAGCCAGGCGATATTGAGGCGCTTGAAATCGGCCGCAAACGGCGGCGCATAGTCGATGATCTCCACGGCGGCCCGCTCGCGCTGGCGCCGGCAGGCGGCGATCATCTCGCCGAAGCCTTGCGCCTGCAGGCGCGCTTCGGCCCGGTCCAGGCTGGCCATCAGCTGCGGCGTGCCCTGTTCGAACACGGCGTCGACGGCGGCGCGCACGTCGTCCCACAGGGGCGCCATGTTGCGCAGCAAGGCTTGCCCCGCGTCGGACAGCGCCAGCAGGCGGCGCCGCTCATCCCTGGCGTCCGGCAGCTCCAGCACCACACCGGCATCGAGCAGCTTGCGCCCCAGCTGCACCACCACCGGATGCGTCTGCCCGATCTGCGCGGCCAGGGCCGTGATAGCCGTAGGGCCGTTGTCGCGCAGCAGCAATAACAAGGGGAAACAGCGCGACGTCAGCTCGACGCCGGCCGCCAGATAGCTGGTATCGACGCCCGCATACAGTTGATCGGAAAGACGGCGCAGGCGGCTGGCCAGCATCAGCGAGCCATAGGTTTGCAGGTTGGAAGACATGAGATCAGAATATATGTAAGTAGTTACGTATACCCTAACGTAAACGGGCTTTCGGCGTCAAGCGTGGGCGTTAGTTGGTCGTTCATTCATCCTCGTCATCGGCCAGCGCCGCCTGCAGCCTGGCCCGGAACACGGTCTCGACCACCTCCCCCAGTCCCGGCCACAGCTGCGTCAGCCAGCGCCTGCCATCCTCGCTTACCTCCACATACGGCGCGTCGCGCCTGGCGCAGTCCAGGCCGATTGCAATGACCTCGCCCGCATCCTCGAGGCCGCCGGCGATCATGGCGTCGATGGGGCATGCAATCAGCTCGGCGGTCAGATGCGGACGCAGCAGGCAGGCTGGGGCGATGATGGCGAACGATGCTTCCACATAACTCCAGCAATTGGTGGGCCAGTGGGCAGCTTTCACGTTTGCCAGGAAGACAGCGTCACTGATTGTTTCAGGATGGGCTTGCGCCCGCGCATAGAAGGCGGCGAGGGCGACGAGTTGGGGCGGGGAAGTCCAGGTGGGCATCGACGTGATCCAGGAAGGCCGCGCCAGGCTGGCGGCAAAGGCGGACTGTAGCATGTTCAACCGGCACGCTAAAACACGGCTGGCGCGGGCATAATAATCACCTTCGTCACTCTCGCCAGTCACACCGATGCCGACAGCCTTTGAACTCTGGAAAGCCGAATTATTAATTGTGGGTAACGTCGTCCAGGATGACGACACCGTCACGCCGCCCGAGGAAGCCCAGCGGCGTTTCCGGCGCTACTGCGCCATGCTCGATGCGCTGACGGGGAATGAAGGCGCGCACTACGCACTGGCCATTTTTCAGTCCGTGCAAGCCGAACACGATTACGGCGCCTACCAGACGGCCAGCCGCGCCGCCTGGCGCTTCGGCGAGACGGCGTATTGCGCCGCCCTGCTGCAGGAACTGCCGCGGCTGATCGCCACCTTGCCCGACTGGGCAGGCGACTTTCTCGTCGGCATCGCCAACGGCGCCGGCACGCCCCACGCTTCGGCGATTAATTGCTTTAACACCCTGCTGGCCGCCGCGCCGCTGACGCAGCAAGCACTGATCGCGGCGTTTATTGCCACGGAAGAAGACGATGGCTGGTTCGAGCATTGCCCGGGCGTGCTGGGCGCCGTTGCCGGCGAGCGCTACGCGGGCGTCATGCCTGGCCAGGATGGCGGCGCCAGTTACCAGCTGTTCCTGCTGCCCGGCGAGGCCGATGCCCTGCCCTGGCAAGCCGCGCTGGACTGGGCCGCGGCGCGCGGCGCCTGTTTGCCGACGCGCAGCGAACTGGCCTTGCTGCACGCCAACCTGGGCCACGCGTTTCCCGCTGCGTGGTACTGGTCGTCGGAAGCGGACGCCATCCTGCCCCGCATGGCCTGGAGCCACGATTTCGACAACGGCACCCAGTACAACTTTCGCAAGACCTACTCAGGCCGCGCCTGCGCCGTGCGCCGCGCCGAACTGCCGCCCTCGGCCGCCGCGCCCGTCCCCTTGCAGCAGGGCGAACGCTATGCCGGCCTGATCCTCGGCGGGGATGGCGCGCCCGACTACCACCTGGTGCTGCTGCCGGACGAGTGCGAGCTGGAGTACCAGTCCTGGCAAGCGGCATCCAACTGGGCCGCCAGCCTGGGCCACAGCCTGCCGGATCGGCGCGAGCAGACCTTGCTGTATGCGACCTTGAAAGACGCATTCCGCCCCAACTGGCACTGGTCGAGCGAACCGGGCGACAGCGAAGACGAAGCCTGGTGCAAGGATTTCGACACGGGCGTTGCCTACCAAAATGCGCACGCGCTTGACGGCTATGCGCGCTGCGTGCGCCGCGTGCTTGTATAGTGCGCGTTTGCCCAGGCGGGCACTGTTCCATGAAGGAAACCCATGCTGCTATCACTCGACGATCCCATCTGGCCCACCCTGGAAGGCGGCTACCGCGTGCCTTACGACGTGGCCGCGGCGCTCAAGGCCATGCAGGCGGGCGAGGATGTCTGGCATGAGCTGTGGGACGAGCTGCACCACCAGGGCGACGTGGGTGTCGCCTCGTATGCGGCCGTGCCCCAGCTCGTCCACATGCTGGGCGGCGCCTATGCGCGCGAGGAAGATTTCTATGCGCTCATCGCCCTGATCGAGCTGGAACGCCACCGCAAGCACAATCCGCCGCTGCCGGACTGGCTGGCCGCCAGCTACCAGGCGGCCTGGGCGCAGCTGCCCGCCATCGCCGCGCGCGACCTGCAGGGCCAGCTCGACCCCGTCATGCTCGAATCCGTGTTCGCCGTGCTGGCGCTTGCCAAGGGCCAACTGCGGCTGGGCGCGCTGCTGCTGCAGATGGACTCGTCCGAGGCGGATGAGTGGCTGGAAGAGCGTCTCGGCTGGAGCGCAGTCTACGGCGACGACGCCTAACGGCTAGAAGCGCTCGTCGCGCAGCGCCGGCATCACCAGCTCGCGCACGAAGGACACGTTCGACAGGCTCAGCAAGGCGCGCACGACGGTGACGACGTCATGCACGGGGATCAGCTCGCCCTCGCCCCGCGCGGCGGCGTCCGCCAGCGGCACGGCCAAGCCATCGTAGGTATTCAGATAGCCGAGCTGCAGCGCCGTCACGGCCAGTCCCTGTGCGCGGAAGCTTTCGCGCAAGGCGTCGGCGATGCCGTTCAGGGCGAACTTCGAGGCGCTGAACGCCACTTCCGGGCGGCCGCTCTGGCGCAAGCCGGAGGTGGAACCCGTCAATATCAGCAGCGGCTTGGAGCTGGCGAGCAGGCGCGGCACGAGGCGCTTGAGCAGCAATATCGTGGCCGTGATGTTGATATTGATCATGTCGACGATGGCCTCGTCCCCGTCGTCGAGGAAAGCGTAGTCATCGGTGAACGCCTTTTCTTCCCACACGCCCAGGTTGTAGATCAGCACGTCGAGGTCGGCCGGCGCCTCGCGCGCGATCTGCTCGACCGCCGCCATGGGTTCGGCCATGTCCGCCGCGATCCACTGCACGGCGGCGCTATCGCCCGCATCGGCGCCCGCGGGCCGCTGGCGCGACACGCCGACCAGCTCGTTTCCCTCGCTCAGCCCGTCGACGAGCGCGCGTCCCAGGCCCCGGCTGGCGCCCACGATCATGATTTTCATGCGATGTCCTTTCCAATGAAGTCAACGCTGATGATAGCGGCGTTGTATTAAGCGCAGCTGAGGCGGCTCCCCATACGCGCCGCATTTACTCACGCGGCGGAAATGCGTATGCTAGATCTGGCAATCTCCGATAACACACAAGAACGAGACACATGCCTACTTCCAACACCGCCGCCATCCACGCCGCAAGCCGTCCCCTCACCCAGCAAGACTACAAGACCCTGTCGCTGGCCGCCCTCGGCGGCGCGCTGGAATTCTACGATTTCATCATCTTCGTCTTCTTCGCCAACGCCATCGGCCAGTTGTTCTTCCCGCCGGAAATGCCGGACTGGCTGCGCTTGCTGCAAACCTTCGGCATCTTCGCCGCCGGCTACGTCGTGCGTCCGCTGGGCGGCATCGTCATGGCCCACTTCGGCGACTTGCTCGGCCGCAAGCGCATGTTCACATTGTCCATCCTGATGATGGCCGTGCCGACACTGCTGATCGGCCTGCTGCCCACCTACGCCAGCATCGGCCTGGCCGCCCCGCTGCTGCTGCTGCTGATGCGCATCTTCCAGGGCGCGGCCGTGGGCGGCGAAGTGCCGGGCGCCTGGGTGTTTGTCTCGGAACACGTGCCGAGCCGCTACACGGGCTTTGCCTGCGGCGTGCTGACGGCGGGCCTGACGGTGGGCATCCTGCTCGGTTCGCTCGTCGCGACGGGCCTCAACACCGTCTATACGCCGGGGGAAATCGCCGACGGCGCCTGGCGCTATCCATTCTTGCTGGGTGGTATCTTCGGCTTCGGCGCCATGTATCTGCGCCGCTGGCTGCATGAAACCCCCGTCTTTGCGGAAATGCAGCAGCGCAAGGCGCTGGCCACGGAAATGCCTTTGAAATCCGTGCTGCGCAGCCACCGTGGCGCCGTCGTCGTGTCGATGCTGCTGACGTGGATGCTGTCGGCCGGCATCGTCGTCGTCATCCTGATGACACCTGCCCTGCTGCAAAAAATCCACCACATCGCGCCGCGCACCACGCTGGTGGCCAATACCGTGGCGACCCTGTGCCTGGCCTTCGGCTGCATCATCGCCGGCATGCTGGCCGACCGCCTGGGCGGCAAGCGCGTGATCTTCACCGGCTCCGTGCTGCTGGCCATCAGTACCTATCTCTTCTACACCACCGTCGGCACCCGCCCCGACCTGCTGCTGCCTCTGTACGCGATGACGGGCCTGTTCGTCGGCGTCGTCGGCGCCGTACCCTACGTGCTGGTGCAGGCGTTTCCGGCCCAGGTGCGCTTCTCGGGACTGTCGTTTTCCTACAACTTGTCGTACGCCATTTTCGGCGGCCTGACGCCCGTGGTCGTGACCCTGATGTTGAAGAACAACGTGCTGGGCCCCGCCTATTATGTGATCGGCGTGTGCGTGATCGGCATGCTGACGGCGCTGTTCATCAAGGATCAGCGGCAGACGGTGGGACGCTAAGTAATCTTCAGGAAATTATTGTGAATTTATGACGAACAGAACTGGATGCTATGCAAGGCGCCCGCTGCGACGCAGTGCGAGCACTGCTAGCAGCGGGCAACGCCGCAGAGCGCCGGTTATGGAAGTCAGAAATCACAATAATTTATTGGGGGTTACTTAGACTCGGGCAGCGCGCGGGCTTGCCTCGCGCGCTGCAGCAGTTGCCCCGGTAAGCGATCAAGAAAATAACAATAAAAAGTCTTCAAGGGAGTTTGAAATCTTCCGCCAGTAATCATCGTCCCACAAGATGACAGAGGGCGCGCCCCGGGCGCCCCTGAAATCGAGACAGAATGGACTGCCGTCACCGGCCATGCCGAAACAAATGATTTCTGTAAAATCAACGATGTCCGGCATGGCTCCCGGGCCAGCACTGCCGCTTCCAGGCTCTCCATAGCAGCCATCGCCGACGAAATACGCCCCAAGCTGCGCTGTCCGGGCAGTCAATTCGACGGCATCCGTATAGATGTGAGCCAATTCCGTCTGCAGCACGCGACCGAAAGAATCAATCTCCTCCTTCAGCCTCAAATTGCAGAATCCTGCCGCATCCCGATATCTTGCCGCAAAAGCAATATACTCGACGGGTAAATCCATACCGTTAATCTGCATCGCTGACGTTACCTTTCACAAGCGGATCATGATATTAAAACAAATGTACCGCTACGCCACCTTCGGGTGGCTTTTTTTCGCCCCGATTTGTCGCGCTGCACCAAATTCTGAAAAGGCGTTTCACATCGCAAAATCTCAAGCAGCAAACTCAGCCATTAGTTCTCTCACTTTTTGAAAATTCATTTCACATCCTGAAAAATTATAATTAAGTCGTTGAAAAAAAACGATTAAATTTAAGTTATATGTCTTATATAAGACTTGAAGATCGGTGCGAATCGGCCTACTATTTAGTCATGCAGTTTGCTTCGACAAGACGTTGTGGCGCACTCGGCGATTTTCTCAAACATAGCTTTTCTTTTTAGGAGATTCACATGCCCCAATATCAAGACGACATCAAAGCTGTTGCCGGTTTGAAAGACCAACAAGGCAGCGCCTGGAACGCCATCAATCCCGAGTCCGCCGCCCGCATGCGCGCCCAGAACAAGTTCAAGACCGGCCTGGACATCGCCAAGTACACGGCGAAGATCATGCGCAACGACATGGCCGCCTACGATGCGGACCCATCCAAGTACACCCAGTCGCTCGGCTGCTGGCACGGTTTCATCGGTCAACAGAAGATGATCTCGATCAAGAAGCACTTCAACAGCACCGACCGCCGCTACCTCTACCTGTCCGGCTGGATGGTCGCCGCCCTGCGCTCCGAGTTCGGCCCGCTGCCGGACCAGTCCATGCATGAAAAAACTGCCGTCTCGGCACTGATCAAGGAACTGTATACTTTCCTGCGCCAGGCCGATGCCCGCGAACTGGGCGGCCTGTTCCGCCAGCTGGACGCAGCACAAGGTGCTGAGAAGCAAGCCATCCAGGCCAAGATCGACGGCCACGTCACCCACGTCGTGCCCATCATCGCCGACATCGACGCCGGTTTCGGCAATGCCGAAGCAACGTACCTGCTGGCGAAGCAGTTCATCGAAGCGGGCGCCTGCTGCATCCAGATCGAAAACCAGGTGTCCGATGAGAAACAATGCGGCCACCAGGACGGTAAAGTCACGGTGCCGCACGAAGACTTCCTGGCCAAGATCCGCGCCATCCGCTACGCCTTTCTGGAACTGGGCGTGGACGACGGCATCATCGTCGCCCGCACCGACTCGCTGGGCGCCGGCCTGACCAAACAGATCGCCGTCACGAATGAACCAGGCGACCTGGGCGACCAATACAATTCCTTCCTCGACTGCGAAGAAGTGTCGGCCGACGCGCTGGGCAATGGCGACGTCATCATCAAGCGCGAAGGCAAGCTGCTGCGTCCAAAACGCCTGCCGAGCAACCTGTTCCAGTTCCGCACCGGTTCCGGCGAAGAGCGTTGCGTGCTCGACTGCATCACCTCGCTGCAAAACGGCGCCGACCTGCTGTGGATCGAAACGGAAAAACCGCATATCGCGCAAATCGGCGGCATGGTCAGCGAAATCCGCAAGGTCATCCCGAACGCCAAGCTGGTGTACAACAACAGCCCGTCGTTCAACTGGACCCTGAACTTCCGCCAGCAAATCTTCGATGCGATGAAAGCGGCAGGCAAGGACGTGTCCGCCTACGACCGCGCCCAGCTGATGAGCGTGGAATACGACCAGACGGAACTGGCGGTCCAGGCCGACGAAAAGATCCGCACCTTCCAGGCCGACTCGGCCCGCGAAGCGGGCATCTTCCACCACCTGATCACCCTGCCTACTTACCACACGGCCGCCTTGTCGACCGACAACCTGGCCAAGGAATACTTCGGCGACCAGGGCATGCTGGGCTACGTGGCCGGCGTGCAGCGCAAGGAAATCCGCCAGGGCATCGCCTGCGTGAAACATCAAAACATGTCCGGCTCGGACATCGGCGACGACCACAAGGATTACTTCAGCGGCGAAGCGGCATTGAAAGCTGCCGGCAAAGACAACACCATGAACCAGTTCTGAGCTTTTGGCTTGACGGTAGAGTGACCAAGCCCGCTTCGGCGGGCTTTTTTGCGTCTGGGCCGCTGGCGGGCGGCAGTTGCGTAGGTCGGCATAGCGGAACGCGTAAGCCGACATGCACAGGCGCAGGTGCTGTTGGCAGAGGCCTGCTGTCGCGTGCGGCGCTCTGCTTGATCGAGGCCGAAGCCAAGGGAGGCGGTGCGCGGTGAGGTAAAGCGCGGAGCCCGGCAATACCGGCGATGCCAAAATGAATCAGCGGCAATCGATATCGATCTCGTTCTGCCCGGCCTTACGGCCTTTCCTGTAAGTGAACTCGCACAGGCTGACGCTGTCGTCCATCCTCCGCGACAGCGTGACTTCGCCATGCACGCCGTAGCTGCATTGCAGCCACTTGCCCTCTGGATAGCGGCCTTCCAGGCGGTAGCTGAGCGTCGTTTGCCCTTGCTTCGTGCGCTCCCCGCTGGGCACGAGCTGCCCCCTGCGCGCCGGCGCGCCGTCGATAGGCGCCGCGGCGCTCAGGTAGAGCGGGCTGCCGATATACGGCGTCCAGCCAGCCGGCACGGCGTTCAGGCTGATCGATGCCTCGGGCACGCTGTCCGGGCAAGCGTGGGCGGCGGGCATCGCAGCCTGCGCGAACACGGGGAATAGACAGCAGGCGATGCCGGTCAACCAACGTTGATGTTGCATGGATGCTCCCCTATTCGATGACGAAAAAGGCGTCGGCATTGTTGCTAGGATCGATATACAAGCCATTCTTGTAGCAGCCTTTGGAACGCAAGGTCCGCGACGTCACGAGAGGCGGGCGCTTGTCCTTCCACTGATCCATGACAAGGATGCCGTCCAGCGCCTGCCCCATGTACAGGGCCGCGTAATTGCCATGTTGCAAATTCGCATACTTGCCGTCGACGAAAGTGGCAATGGCCGTGCCCTTGCGCAGCAAACGGTTCCCCAGCACCGCCTCGCCCTGCTTCCAGGCCAATGTGGCCGGCGCGCCCGCGTAATGGCGGACCAGCGCCACGCATTGATGATTGCCGACCATGGTGGTTTTTTCCAGGTCGTCGACTTTGGTGTAGGTGTAGGACATGGGGCTCTCCTAGCTTTGTGGGAGAGGCTTACGATACATGCGGGAAACTGTGAGGGGGTTGAGATGGGATAAGGTTTGGGGGGGGGGCTTGGGATATTCGTGGTGATGAGCTGGGATGTTCCGCCAATGCCGATGCCGCTCAGAAATGGGAGAGGGGGATTCAAATCCTCAGTCAGGACCCATATATATCCTAGATTATGGCGATTTGAAATTTCAACATAACCCAAAACATACCCTTCCTGGCGATAGGCAGTAGCCGCTTAGGAAGCTTCTACTCTACTATTGAGCTATACCTGAGAATCCTGAATTTTACGCGGTTTTCACCGCTGCAGACAACTTTGTTGCATGATTTCGATGATCGAAAATAAGATTTCACCGAGGTTGACGACTGTCATCGTATCGTATTCTTGTAGTAGGCAGAAATTAGAAGCGCTCTCATCATCTATGCCCCTCGACATACGCCCAGTCCCGTCTAATCACAACAAAAATATTCTATTTTTCTGGTACATGAGAAGCTTCAGATCTTTGTTCCGGTAGCTTTTTTCCACCTTCTTGTTTCTTAGCGGGGGCAGATACAACATCCTTCTTTGCTTCGAGCGACTCAGATTTTTTTCCATTGACGAGGGCTCTTGCTCCACTCGCCTCTTCAACAGACGCTGTGCTGGCAGATGAAACCTTCGATACATCTATCCTATCAACAACTATAGCCTTTTCAGGAGCATGATTCCTTTGTAGTACCTTAGATGAAAAAATTCGATTGCAGATTCCAAAAGAACTTACAAACACTGCCAACATCACTAACCACCAACAGGTGTACCGTCGCATCTGCTTTGTCAGATAATCTCTATTAATAGTAACTACCGGATTAATACTTTCATCTATTTCAGCCTCCATTAAAATTTTTCCATAATTTATCTTCAGAATTTTAGCCAGGGCATTTGATGCCGTATCGAATCTTTTAATAACCTCTATTCTAGTGAAAATCAACCAAAATCCAGAAACAATGGATAGTATAACTACAATAGCAAGGTATGCATTCGAAAAGACGGTAGTTTCACCCGAGTCTTTCAATCCATTAATTACCACAACAGTCAGTATAAATGTCAAAATTATAAAAGCATTATTTTTAAAGGAATCAAGGACTTGATCAACCATAGCATAACTCTTAGAAGTTGACTCCATTATCAATTCACCCAACTTGCTTTTAACCTCCAAATAGCTTTGAATATTTCTTTTTAGATAAATTTGATAATTTGATTGAACAGCGTCCCATACTTTACTATCGAATCGTATACTTCCATCCTGATTCAAATGAATAGACAATACATTCCGAATAAGTCCAACCTTATCAGAATTATTACCCCCACTGTATGCCCAACAGTATATTTTGAAAAGTATTTTTTGGTGAGATGCTAATTGCAACAAAGGAACATCATCACAAATTATTGATTTGTAACCAGTTATTCGATAATTGAAAAGGTCGCGCTCGACTTTTGAATAATTAGAAATGAACGCCAAACATAAAACAGAGCATGCAGTAGAGAAAAAATTATTTATTGCACTGACTCTTGACTCTTTCAAAAAATGAAAATCATTCGGTATAAAATCGTTTTGTTTATTTGAAGTTGTAGAATTCTCCCGAAACAACTCCAATATCTCTTCTCGCTTCCATTCAACATTTACAAAAATACTACCATGCCCTAACACACTATAAAAACAGATGGTTTCTGAATGAAATGGCTCCATCGCGTGATAAACTTCAAACTCATGCTTATCAGAAAATATTGCAGAAAAAGTTTTCAGCACATCATTAAAATTCCCATTATTTAAGTATGCTGCAAACTCCTGCAAAAAATAAACTGAAGTTACGCCCCCGACATTACCCTTAGCAATACTTAATGATATATCAAAATCTATCAGTTCCGCGTATTCTGATACATTTTGAGTAAACTTCTCTATTGAAACTATCTGGCAGTCTGTAATTATTAAGTTATTTCCATTGGCGTCAATTATTAGTTCGAACGTATCGCGCGAAGATATTCCTTTAAGTGACTCCAACAACTCCAATGCAAATATTTGAATCGGCGTTTTTAAATTTCCTGAAATCTTAACCAGCTCCAAAGTCTCATGAAATTTTACATCTGGAAAAACCTCCACACGAAATATATCGAAAAGCATTTATGCCTCCCTCACTTTCAATTTAAACTTACTGAAACCTTCCGGTGAATCGATTACCACCAATTTTTGACCTGAAGCTGACTCCTCTGCCCATATTTTATTTTCCAAATCGTTTATTCCCTCATCGAATGATATATATATTTCCTTAGTTAGCTCGACTTTTTTCTTATTAAAAGAAACTTCACTAGGAACCAAATTGAACATTGTGTCGAACCTCTTCTTCTCGGGAAGATCGTTCAAATTTCGTATCAGGTTGGGCAATTTATCTACCAATAAAATATTGTCTGGCACATACTTCCCAAAAGTCGTCTCTATAAATACATCAAATTTCATTGTCCCATTTTGCTTAAAAGCAGCGATAGTCGCATTTCTCAAAATGGTATGATCTATAGGGAACTCCTTCTTTATTGAGTTTAATATTTTCACAACCTCTTGCGAGGCGATCCTTGTATTAAAGGAATCATCCCTCACTTCCTTAAGTTCTAAAAATTCACGCCACCAATATATAGCAGGTTTACTATTAGTATCAAAAACCAAAACAGAAGTTGGCACCTCTCCAACCCAAGTCACTTTGCACGCCTTATAAATTTTATTCTCGATAGACAACCCAATTTTTTTTCTAAAGTCGTCTTCGTCCAAAAAAGATTGGTGCTCAATTTTTACACCAAGATAGCAAAGTTTCCCCCCCTCCCGAAACAAGAACTGTAAAAAACTTCCTTTCTTTACATGCCCGCTACCCGACGCGCTCAAATGGCCATAATGCGCATCTGTTTGGATTTCCTTATCCAATAATCGCTCAGCGATCTTTTGCGAACATGGATTAATTGAAAGATTTTTGGTAACATTAAATGAAACAAGCGATGTAAAAAACTCTGTACTATCACGAGCGAATTCATATGAACGCCTCTGATCACGAATGTTAATTTCCTTTAATAAATCTTTCAAATAACCGCTCAAATCTGAATACTCATTAATTGTAGCCAAACTCGTACATGCCTGATTATCTAAATCTATATGATGTAAAACTGTACTCAAAATTTCATCTGTAACTACTGGTTCGCTATCTGCCATTATTTTCTCACTTTATGCTTAAAACATGTTGACGATCTCCTGAGCAACATCGCCAGGACAGCCAGGTGGATGAAAAGCAAAATGGTGCTGAACCATCGCTCACTACTTTTTACATTTAGAGCGCGAAAAATTGCCACCTCCCACTCTACGAAGAGTGATAACATTTGTCGATGGAAAAATGTGTACAACAACAGAATAGTACACCGCGAAGCAAAGATGAAATGGATAGAATACGCTGTGGCAGCGTACAAAAAATCGTTTTAACGTTGCCAGAGCAATTTTATATCGGCTAGGTGCGTCGATGCACTAATATCATTAATTTCGTAATAGCGGTGCTTCTAGTCGATTTTAAGCAGTAGTTCGCCATTTGGACGATGCGTACACCCCACAGTGGCAAGAGTTTTCCACGTTACATTTGGATAGTATTGCTGAAATCGTGTAAATTGCGATCGGGAACCACACAGCATAGAAATTCGATCCAATTTACCAAGGCCCGCCAGCACCGCCAGGGTCAGGTCCGCCATTCGGACACGGGCTCAGGCATAGGGCCGTAGATGCCCGAATTTACTTGACCATCGCGCAATGCACAATGCAAGGAGTGCATGGCGTCGACATCTGATGCGATAAAGTGCACTCGTTCCAGTTCTTTCCCGTAGTCTATTCCACGCGCCATCTCTGCCATGCGCGCGGAATCAGATCCGCCATTTGGGGACGGATTGGTGCAGTGGTTGGAGTAGAAGACCTTAGGTCTTTGTCGGTAGCATCGCGTTCCGAGGACGTGTGTTCGTTGCTCTAATTAACTGGGCTTCTGCAGTGCTCAATGCATCAGCCCGTGTCCAAATGGCGGACCTGACCCCGGCCCATTCGGCGGTGGCTACGACTTATGACAATAAGCGACGGTCGATTATAAAAGCGGTGGCGATCTAGTGGCTGGCGCAAACATGAGCCAGTAGCCCCCCTACAACTTTCCATATCAACAGAAAGATACTCACCAACACAAATCATCAACAATGATTCATTTTATGATAAGTTGTTGCTTTGCATTTTGGTTCAAAAAATGACACAGCACGAATATTCCGTCTTAGGTGGCCACAACAGGGCGAAGATCGGCCATGCTATTGGCGTACTCGCCTCAATAATTGCGTCAGGGCTGGCAACTGGGTACATTGCTCTCGTCCAGCTATTTGCTACCCTCGGCTGGCTCACGAACGTCCCCCGAATTGTGTTGTGGCCTGTGGGCGCTGGAGCCGTGTACGCCGGCCTGTACTGGTTTTTCGAAAAACACGTATGGAAGGTTCGCTGGATATCGAAACTTCTCCGTGTGCCTGACTTAGCTGGCGACTGGGAATGCGCCGGGGTCAGCTTGAATCCAGATAAGTCCGTAAAGGTACAGTGGCGCGCAGACGTGAAAATCGTACAAAGTTGGGACAAGATCAAAGTACACCTGAGCGGCGCCAGCTCCAAATCGAACAGTATTTCAGCTGCACTTCTTCACGATGAAGCCGAAGGCTACAGACTTATGTATAGCTACGCAAGCTCGCCAAACGCAGACTCCGCCCATTCCAACTCGCATCGCGGTCATGCCGAATTGGTTTTCGACCCAAGCCTCGAATTCGCTCGCGGCGAGTACTTCAACGGCGTGAACTCTGCCACATTCGGGACCATGAAACTGACGAGAAAAAGATGAGTAAAAACGCAAAAACAAGACTTAACAATCTGGCCCTCAGGCGGACTGGTTTCAAAAGATCAAGTCCTCTCGAGATGGGCATGGATTCGCTGAACGAAGCGTCCTGGGCCCCTCCCGAAGAAAGCTATCAACGGCGTACAACCCAAGAAAATACCAAGTACTCACTAGGGGCCATGCAGGAGGTAGGCCCAAAATACACCCAAGTTAGCCTTGCTGAAGCTAACCGAGTACAGGGACAGTTGCAAACGGGGTTTGACGCGATCAACATCTCCGTCGCGTTCAAAATCCAAGGATCAGTCGCCGCAAATCTCCACATCAAAGGCAGCAGCGACGTAGATATGCTATTGCTAGATGACCGATTCTATACGTACGACATAACCGGAAGCAAAGCGCAATCCGGCGGCTATGACTCGCCTTACATAAAGGGAGCAACAGAGAGCCTACAAGAAATACGAACTGAGGCAATCAAAATTTTGCGCAGCAAGTATCTGACCGTAACAGTGAACGATGGTCCAAAAGCAATCGGCCTCTCAGGTGGGTCGCTTCGCCGCGATATTGATGTAGTGCCATCGCACTGGCACGATACAGCTGAATATCAACAACGGCACCAAGATTATTACCGTGGGGTTTACATCCTTGATAACGATAAACCTGATCGTTTGCTGAACATGCCTTTTTTACATATTCAGCGTATTGATGAGAAAGATCAACTGGCTAGTGGCTCGCTCCGCAAATCCATCCGTCTCTGCAAGAACGTGAAAGAAGACTTTAATGATGAGGGCGGCAACATTCAGCTTTCCAGTTACGATATAGCAGCGACCATGTGGCATTCCAACTTGCATATCCTAAAATACTCTGTTTATCAGGAATTGGCGATTCTTGGCGAAACTGCTAGGCATTTACAATTTTTGCAAAAAAATCAACCCTATGCTCAGACGTTAGTGGTACCTGATGGAACCAGAAAAATATTTGATCGCCCCGAGAAATTGGAATCTTTAGCAACACTCAGTCACGAAATCACTGATTTGGCTATTGAAGTCGCAATTGAACAAGGTGGAGGAGGTGGTTGGGATGAAGTTGAAAGAGCTCTTCGCAACTCGTGGGTTTAGAGCATGGAGTGCTGCATCCTCCGGCCCCGCAGCGGCTATCCGGTCTGGTTTTCCCGAAGTGACAAAGAGACCTTCATCATAGTTTTAACCGACTTCGCAGGCCGAGAGCGGCACTGTGGAAATTTAAAAGTTAGCGAAGTGAATTCATGAAATACATTACTATCGACGGCGACGATGTGGGGCAAAAAATTGCCTCTGCATATTTGCACAATGACTTACTACATCTTATAAACATAAACGAAGTTGTAAAACAAAAGACAGACTTGATTGCTGAACATTTAAGGTCAATAAACTTCGTTATCATATTCTGTGCCGCTGATGGAGTAGCAGCATACTCGGCAGATGATAATATTGAATGGGAAAATATATTCTTGGCCATTAAAACGATTGCTTCAAGTGAAATGAGTTTTTCAGCAGGGTGCGGTAGCAGTCTGAGAGAAGCCTATGTTGCGCTGCTTTCCGCGAAAGCGAGCGGCAAAGGATGCATTCACATTTACGACAATATAGATAACTATGTTTCGAATAATTAATTTTAAAATACTAATTCGATCAATTGCCATAATAACTACAATATTAAGCATCCTAATTTATGAAGTAGTACATCGCTACTGGGATAACGACATTCCACTTATCAGAGTCATTAGTATCGCACCATTAGTCAGCCTACTGATTATCCTGGTTCTGTCCTCAGGTATTTCATCTCGTGCTGTCTGGTGGGGTGTACGGAAGATAGATAAGTCGCTTTTCCCGGACCTAAACGGTACTTGGGAGGGGGAAATCCTCATTGGAGAAGGCAGACCACTCCTTCCTGCCCGGGCGCGCATCCGACAAACTCTTTTTCAGACTTGGATTGACATTCACACTGAAACGTCCAAGTCACAGACACTTGAATCTACGCCAGCGGTCGAGGGAGGACAATGCAAACTGTACTATAGTTATCGCGCTAATCCTAAAAACCCCGATTGGCACTCCTATTACGGAACAACCATCTTTGATGTACGTCATGTGACGATTGGCTCTGAAGTTATTCTGGAATTGTCCGGGCAATATTTTACGGATCGTAAATCCAATGGACGTGTGCGTTTTCGCCAGATCAACAAAGATGTGCATGAGGACGTTTCATATTATTGAACGCCACAGCTTGTGCGATTTGACCGCCTCACCGCCCACGTCTAACGGTCAGATCTAGCCTCTCAAATTTCATGATTAATACCAATGACGCAGATCAGTGAGCCGCAAAAATAAAGAGATTGCTCAGTACAGCTAAAGCACTTTTGACGCAGCAAGTTGGGCATTTATAGCGGCAGCAGAGGTCGCCCCCGCAGGGCGGGTACCGTTGAGCACCGCAGGTGCGAATAACGGTAGTGAAGTTAGCTAACCGCAGGTTAGCTAACTTCACCTATCCTGCCCCGCTTCGCGCAGCGACTAAACCACAAAAATCGTCGGACACAACTTCGACCAAACCATTTTTTTACAGGTACGAAAGCAAATTTAGCAGGAATGTATGCCGAAACTAGCACGGTAGTTCCGCCCTGTGCAGCGACTGAAACCCTTTAATCACCGGGTAATACCTCGGTCGAACCATTTTTTTGCAGGTACGAGAGCAGATTTAGCAGGAATGTATGCCGAAAGTAGCACGGTTGATCAGCGGCAATAGGCAGCGTCCAAGCGGGAACATTTGACATGCATCTGGGCCGACCTTGATCAATGTCAGCAACAAATTTTCATAGTCTGCTGTACGAGTACTACACGGCAATAGCGCGCGTCTCCTCCGATGGCCGCGCCTTTCCGCGTGGACAGAAAGAACTCCCCCCAGGAGGCGGTTAAAACTATTGCTGGCAGGTATTGACGGCGTGAGATGCCAGAAGTCGCATGCACATGTGGCGGCGATACAGCAACAGGACCAATGAAATCGGGGCCGCGCCAATGCATCTATCGCATGAAGAATGCGCTGTCGATTGCCCAATTTTTAGCTGCTAAAGCTTCCACGAACCCGCTCCTGTGTCCAGCCTTGATCTCACACAAAGTGCGCGGCAGGCTTGATCCAAGTGGAATGGCAGGCCAATTCTTGTTGCACCAGCTATTACGGCATTCGATACTGGACGCGTGTTTTCGGAATAATGATTGCGAGCGCGTCTAGACGAAGGACG
This sequence comes from Janthinobacterium sp. GW458P, assembly GCF_002127585.1. Lineage (GTDB taxonomy): Bacteria > Pseudomonadota > Gammaproteobacteria > Burkholderiales > Burkholderiaceae_D > Janthinobacterium. Next base: position 29,150 of record NZ_NEGZ01000008.1, on the reverse strand, counting down.
AATCGGTGGCAGGGCAAGGCCTGCGGCATATGCCATTCGCCCCGGTGCTGCCGCTGGCATTTTTGATTCACGAAGGGGGACGCCATGAAAGCAGCGACAGCCGAATACCTGAAAGAGCGCCGCGTTGAACCTCGCATGGGCGAAGAGCGCTTCATCCGCCTGGGCGAGGTGCTGGCAACCTGCGGCAAGTCGCGCAGCAGCGTTTATGCGGGCATCAAGGAAGGCACCTTCCCTCCCCCTGTCAAGCTGCAGGGACGCTCCTCCGCCTGGCTCAGGAGCGAGGTGCTACGCTGGATGCAAGCGTGTATCGAGGCCAGCAGACCTGCAGACACGGTATGCTCAATAATCGACAATTCATCAAGCACCAGGCCAATCGGCAACAAAGGTGCCTGAGCCAAATGAAGCGGGAGATACCGGCGGCATAGAGACGCTCACCTCCGCCGCTGCGCCACCCTGGCATCCCTCATGGCCTCGATCAAGTCATCTTCATCCATGCCCAATTCAAGGCAGCCGAAGATGATATCGGCACAGTAGTCATACAGCACGTCAATCACCTCGGCGGCGCGCTCTTGCTGGATTTTCTCCAGCAAGGCCAGCATGTCGCTGCGCACTATTTCATCGGTGGAAACGCGGCTCAGTGCCGGGAAGGCCAGCAGCCGCATCCGTTCCACCGCCTGCATGCCGACATGGCTTGCGCGACGCTCCACTTTTCCGGCCTTTATGGCAGGCGGGAGCGGACGGCTTCGCCAAAGCCGCTTTGGTAGGCGCATGTGCGCGGCATTGAATTCCGTGCGCGGGTCTTGGCCCTCGTCGAGCATCTTCCGGGCAACTAAGCAGCGACTTCGCGCTAGCTCCAGCGAAACTTCCGGGTAGTGGCCGAAGGTCAACCTGTCTTCCTTCCGATTTGGCTGACGAAATTTCATCCGCCATACCTTGGTTCCGGTCGGCATGACCTCAATATACAGCCCAAGGCCATCGAACAACTTGCGAGACTTCTTTTGCGGCTCCGCCTGTGCCACCTGTTGTTCGGTAAGGAGTACAATTGCTTTTGCCATGACCATCTCCTTTAACGATGCGGCGCTGGCCACACCAGTTCCAGCGATCCATGATGGCCTGGCTGCGGCGTATCGCCGCGCTCCACGGCCTCCAGGTAATCAGCCCACTCCTGCATCATCTTGCGGCGCTCTGCCAGGAACTGGGCGCGGTCGTAGGCGCTGGCCACCTTGTCCTTGGGCGCGTGCGCCAGCTGGCGGTCCACCACTTCATGGCGGTAGCCCAGGCGCTCCTTGATGGTGCTCATGGCAAGCGCCCGGAAGCCGTGGCCCGTCATGCGGCCCTTGTAGCCCATGCGGGCCAGCGCCACCAGCAGCGTGTTGTTGCTCAGAGGCTTATCGTGGTCGCGCTGGTTTGGAAACAGATAAATCCCATGGCCCGTAATCGTGTGCAGCTGGCGCAGCAAGGCCAGCGCCTGGCGCGAAAGACAAACGTGGTGATTGGTCGTATCCGGATTGACGGTCAGCTTGCCGCGCTTCATGCGCTGCCAGGGGATGATCCACTCGCCCTTCTCCAGATCGACTTCGCTCCATGGCGTTTCTATCAGTTCGCTGGTGCGCACGAAAACCAGCAGCATCAGGCGCAGCGCGATGCGCGTCGGCTCGAACATGCGCGCCTCGTTGCGCGCCAGCGCGTCCAGGAAGGCAGGCAATTCATCGGCATCGATGGCGGCATAGTGCGAGGCGCGCTTGGTCTTCAGGACGTCCTTCATGTCCACCACCAGGTTACGCTCGGCCAGGCCGCACTGGATGGCGTAGCTGAATATCTGCGAGCAAACGGCCTTCAGGCGATGCGCAATCTCGGTCGCGCCGCGCTCTTCGATCTTGCGCAGCGTGGCAATCAGTTCGCGGTGCTTGATTTCCGCTATCGGTCTGCTGCCAATCTTTGGAAAGATATCGGCCTCCAGGCGCTGCAGCATGTTCTTGGAAGTGCGCTCGCTCCAGGTTGGCACCTTGTTTTCGTACCACTCGCGGGCCACCTTCTCGAAGGTATTGGCGGCTTTTTCGGCGGCGAGCCGCCTGGCGTCGTCGCGATGCTTGGCAGGGTCGATACCCTGCAGCTGCAAGCGGCGCGCCTCCAGGCGCTTTTCTCGCGCATCCTGCATTGAAATTTCCGGATACGGGCCAAACGTCAGCGCGTTTTCCTTGCCGTCTGCATGACGGAATCTCCAGCGCCAGATCCGCGATCCGCTGGGCATCACTTCAACGTACAGGCCGCCGCCGTCGAACATCTTGTACGGCTTGGACCGGGGCTTGGCGTTCTTGACCTGGAGTTCGGTAAGGGGTGGGATGAGCTTGGGCATCATGGTCTCCTCTGCGTAAGCGTCAGAAACCACTATAGGCGACTAACCAGGGAATGGTCTCCAGTGTGAACTAGGCATTGATCCCAAACAAACACTCAAAAAATTTGGCTGCAGCTGGACAGTGCCGGACGCCAGAATACAAAAAAACCGCTTTAGCACGGGCTAAAACGGTTTTTTGTGGACGTTCTTGGACTTCCTTGAACTGGCCAATTTGTATCTGTGGCGGAGAGAGGGGGATTCGAACCCCCGATAGGCTATGAACCTATACACGCTTTCCAGGCGTGCGACTTCAACCACTCATCCACCTCTCCTGCAGGCAATGCGCCTTACTTGCACACACTGCGTACTATTTCTCGCTTGTCGCGAAGCCGCAGATTATAGCAAAGATTCTACGGACTGCCAAAGTTATTTACCGTGGGGTAAAACATTCAGGCATCGAAAGCAAACCCGCAAGGACTGGGGTCGGCCCCTGAGTGAGGGTCCGACCCCGGATGTTGATTTGGGTTTCGACTACCCAAGCATCATCGGCATACTTGGAGCGCCCGACCCCAGGTGTTGCTTGGGGCTGTTAAGACGCTTCCTTCAGCTGCTCCAGAATCGCCGGATTTTCCAGCGTCGACACGTCTTGCGTAATCGTCTCGCCCTTGGCCAGCACGCGCAGCAGGCGGCGCATGATTTTGCCGGAGCGGGTTTTCGGCAGGTTGTCGCCGAAACGGATTTCCTTCGGTTTCGCAATCGGGCCAATTTCCTTGCCGACCCAGTTGCGCAGCTCCAGGGCCAGTTTCTTCGCCTCCTCGCCTGTCGGACGCGCTTGCTTGAGCACCACGAAGGCGCAGATCGATTCGCCTGTCGTGTCGTCCGGACGGCCGACTACCGCCGCTTCGGCCACCAGCGGGTTGGCCACCAGGGCCGACTCGATTTCCATCGTGCCCATGCGGTGGCCCGACACGTTCAGGACGTCATCGATGCGGCCCGTGATGGTGAAGTAGCCCGTGTCCTTGTTGCGGATGGCGCCGTCGCCTGCCAGGTACATCTTGCCGCCCAGTTCTTCCGGGAAATAGCTGGACTTGAAGCGCTCGGGGTTGTTCCAGATCGTGCGGATCATCGATGGCCATGGGCGCTTTACCACCAAAATGCCGCCCTGGCCGTTCGGCACGTCCTGGCCCGCTTCGTCGACGATGGCGGCCATGATGCCCGGCAATGGCAGGGTGCAGGAACCGGGGACCATCGGCGTGGCGCCCGGCAATGGCGTGATCATGTGGCCGCCCGTTTCCGTTTGCCAGAAGGTATCGACGATCGGGCATTTCTCGGCGCCGATGTGCTTGTAGTACCACATCCACGCTTCCGGATTGATCGGCTCGCCGACCGTGCCCAGCAGGCGCAAGCTTGTCAGGTCGTAGTTGCCTGGATGAACTTTCGGGTCCACGTCGGCCGCCTTGATCAGCGAACGGATGGCCGTGGGCGCCGTGTAGAAGATGCTGACGTCGTGTTTCTTGATGGTTTCCCAGAAACGGCCCGCATTCGGGTAGGTCGGGATGCCTTCGAACACCACCTGCGTGGCGCCCACGGCCATCGGGCCATACGCGATGTAGCTGTGGCCCGTCACCCAGCCGATGTCGGCCGTGCACCAGAACACGTCGTCGGGCTTGATGTCGAAACTCCACTTCATCGTCAGCGCGGCCCACAGCAGGTAGCCGCCGCTCGAGTGCTGCACGCCCTTCGGCGTGCCCGTCGAACCGGAGGTGTACAGGATGAACAGTGGATGCTCGGCATCGACCCATTCCGGCTCGCATTGCGCGCTCTGGCCTTCGACCAGGTCGTGCAGCCAGGTGTCGCGGCCGGCCACCATCGGCAGGTCGCTGCCCGTGCGTTGATACACGATGACGTTTTTCACGGAATCGCAGCCGCCCAGCGCCAGCGCTTCGTCGACGATGGATTTCAACGGCAGTTTTTTGCCGCCGCGCAATTGCTCGTCGCCCGTGATCACGGCCACGGCGCCCGCGTCGATGATGCGTTCCTGCAAGGACTTGGCCGAGAAGCCGCCGAAGACGACGGAATGGGTGGCGCCGATGCGCGCGCAGGCTTGCATGGCGGCAACGCCTTCGACGGACATCGACATATAGATGATGACGCGGTCGCCCTTGGCGATGCCCTTGGCTTTCAGGCCGTTGGCGAATTTGCAGACTTTTTCGTGCAACTGTTTATATGTTGCCTTGGTAACGGTGCCGTCGTCCGCTTCGAAGATGATGGCCGTCTTGTCGCCCAGGCCATTTTCGATGTTGCGGTCCAGGCAGTTGTAGGACACGTTCAGCTGGCCATCTTCGAACCATTTGTAGAATGGCGCGTTGTCTTCGTTCAGGGTGCGGGTGAACGGCTTTTTCCAGCTCAGGTTTTCGCGCGCCAGTTTGGCCCAGAAGCCCTCGTAGTCGCGTTCGGCGTCGGCCACCATGGCGCGGTACGCGTCCATGCCGGAAATCGTTGCCTGTGCGGCAAACGCCGCCGACGGTTCAAATACGCGCGACTCTTCTGGTCCCTGCTGCTGTGTGCCCTGCCCTTGGTTCTCTGTACCGGCCATGCTAGTCTCCAGTGTAGTAATTGTTTGCTAACACGATAAGCGCCGTGTCTTACGGACGCCTTACAGTCAGCGTTTTCCTCTATCAATTCTAACCATAATCGCCACAAGCGACAGGCGTCAAGGGAACGCCCTACGGCATTCTGGATGGAAAAACTGATAACGCGCCAACTACTTGATGCCGCTTTGCGTTTCATCAAGGCCAAGAATCCAGATTGATGGCATGCGCAGTGATCAGCAGCAAGTGTAAAATGTCGGGCATACCAAAAATTGGTATTTACCCCCAGGAAACTCCAGATGATCGACCACTTACAAAAGCCCAAACATAGCAAACTGCATCCCCTGTCCGCCTTCATCTTCATGTCGCGCTGGCTGCAGCTGCCGCTGTACCTGGGCCTGATCCTTGCGCAATGCGTGTACGTATTTCATTTCTGGGTGGAACTGTCGGACCTGATCGGCGCCGTGTTCGGCAATGACGCGGCCCTGCAGCACGTCTTGACGGCCGTGGCCGTACCGGGCGGCGCCCTGCCGACCAAGCTCAACGAAGCGACCATCATGCTGGTGGTGCTGGGCCTGATCGACGTGGTCATGATCTCGAATCTGTTGATCATGGTCATCATCGGCGGCTATGAAACGTTTGTCTCGCGCATGCACCTCGACGACCACCCGGACCAGCCGGAATGGCTGTCGCATGTGAATGCGTCCGTGCTGAAGACGAAACTGGCGATGGCCATCATCGGCATCTCGTCCATCCACCTGCTGAAGACCTTCATCAATGCCAACTCGTACAAGATCGAAGTGATCATCGCGCAAACGGTGATACACATGGTCTTCATCCTGTCGGCCATGGCGATTGCCTACACGGACCGCATCATGACCGTGACGCAGAACCAGGCAAGAGCACCCCATTAACAAGAAGCCCATGGCTGCCAGCGGCGGCCATGGGCTTTTGTCATTCCAATGCAGTAACTAGTATGAGTAAAGAGTCTTACCCTTCTTATCCACCGCGAGAACACCATGACTGTCATAAAGCAAGAAGACCTGATCGAATCCGTCGCCGCAGCGTTGCAGTACATTAGCTACTACCACCCTGCTGATTACATCGAGCACCTGGCGCGCGCCTACGCGGCCGAGCAAAGCCCGGCGGCAAAGGATGCGATCGCGCAAATCCTGACCAACTCGCGCATGTGCGCGGAAGGCAAGCGTCCTATCTGCCAGGACACGGGTATCGTCAACGTCTTCCTGAAAATCGGCATGGGCGTGCGCTTCGAGGGCTTCTCCGGCACCGTCACCGACGCCGTCAACGAAGGCGTGCGCCGCGCCTACAATTTCGACGACAACAAGCTGCGCGCCTCCATCGTGGCCGACCCGCATTTCGACCGCAAGAACACCAAGGACAACACGCCGGCCGTGGTCCACATGGAACTGGTCGAAGGCAATACCGTCGACGTGAAGGTCGCCGCCAAGGGCGGCGGCTCGGAAAACAAGTCGAAGATGATCATGATGAACCCGTCCGATTCGCTGGTGGACTGGGTCATGAAGACCGTGCCGACCATGGGCGCCGGCTGGTGCCCGCCCGGCATGCTGGGCATCGGCATCGGCGGCACGGCCGAGAAAGCCATGCTGATGGCAAAAGAAGTGTTGATGGAAGACATCGACATGTTTGAGCTGAAGCAACGCGGCCCGCAGAATAAACTGGAAGAGTTGCGTATCGAGCTGTGCGACAAGATCAACTCGCTGGGCATCGGCGCGCAAGGCCTGGGCGGCCTGACGACCGTGCTCGACGTGAAAATCATGATGCACCCGACGCACGCCGCGTCGAAGCCGGTCGCCATGATCCCGAACTGCGCCGCCACGCGCCACGGCCACTTCGTGCTCGACGGCTCCGGCCCTGCCTACATGACGCCGCCATCGCTGTCGTCGTGGCCGGAAGTGCACTGGACGCCGGACACGGAAAAATCCAAGCGCGTCGACCTGAACACCCTGACGAAAGAAGAAGTCGCTTCGTGGACGCCGGGCCAGACCTTGCTGTTGAACGGCAAGATGCTGACGGGCCGCGACGCCGCGCACAAGCGCATCCAGGACATGCTGGCCAAAGGCGAGGAATTGCCGGTCGATTTTAAAAACCGCGTGATCTATTACGTCGGTCCCGTCGACCCCGTGCGCGACGAAGCCGTCGGCCCGGCAGGTCCGACGACGGCCACGCGCATGGACAAGTTCACCGACATGATGCTGGAAAAGACGGGCCTGATCGCCATGATCGGCAAGGCCGAACGTGGCCCTGTCGCCATCGAATCGATCCAGAAGCACCAGTCGGCCTACCTGATGGCCGTGGGCGGCGCCGCCTACCTGGTGTCGAAAGCCATCAAGCACGCCAAGGTGCTGGGCTTTGCCGACATGGGCATGGAAGCCATCTACGAATTCGACGTCGTCGACATGCCGGTGACGGTGGCCGTCGACGCGAAGGGTACGTCGGTGCACAACACGGGCCCGAAAGAGTGGCAGGCGAAGATCGAGCAACTCAATAGCGTCAGCAAGATTCCCGTGACGGTCGCTTAAACAAGCTCTACCATAGACGCCGCGCGGCAACACCAGCGCGGCGTTTTTTTATTTTCATCGGCTTCGGCTTTATATGACTTTTACCTTAAGTAATAGCGCAAATCTGGGGTCAGTCCCTTCGGGATCTGCTCCACTGGAGCAGATTCCCCCAGCGGGTCTGTCCCCGGCAGTCAAGCTGCCTGTCGGCATTTTTGACTCCGGCGTGGGCGGCCTGTCCGTGCTGCGCCATATCCGCGCGCAGCTGCCGCAGGAGGATTTGATTTACTTTGCCGATTCCGCCTACGCCCCGTATGGCGACAAGACGGAACAGCAAGTGGTCGACCGTTCGCTGGCGATCACCGCCTTTTTGTTGCAGCAAGGCGCGAAAGCGTTAGTTGTGGCCTGCAACACGGCCACCATCGCCGCCATCAAGGCGCTGCGCGCGCGCTACCCGGACCTGCCCATCGTCGGCGTCGAGCCGGGCCTGAAACCGGCGGCAAGCATCAGCCGCAACGGCAAGATCGCCGTGCTGGCCACGGAACGCGCCTTGCGCGGCGACAAGCTGCTGGCCCTGCGCGAACAGGTCAGCAGCGCGACCGGCGCCACGTTCATCCTGCAGCCCTGCATCGGCCTGGCCGACCGCATCGAGCAATGCGAGCTGGGCAATGATCCGCTCGACGCCACCAGCGCCATGCTCGAACGCTATATCGCCCCCATGCTGGAGCAAGGCGTCGACACCCTGGTGCTCGGCTGCACGCACTACCCCTTCGTGCAGGACGCCATCGAACGCACGGTGCGCGCGCATACGCAGGAAACGATCACCCTGGTCGACACGGGCGACGCCGTGGCGCGCCAGCTGGCCCGCCTGCTCGACGCTGCCAGCTTGCGGCGCATCAATAACGACGCGCCGCGGCTGCAGGGCTACACGACGGCCAAGGTCGAGTCCCTGGCGCAAGCCTTCGCCGGCTTGCTGGACTTGCAGCCGCCCGTGGCACACCTGTCCGTGTGAGGGAAAACGGGGCTTTTCAAGCAATCTTCCGATTCTTTGAAAAAGACTGCATTTAGATTTGCCACTTTGCCGAGTTCTTTGTATAATTCGGCACCTGTTCAGCAAAACAGCTAAACAGGCAAGTAAGACAGTGGTGGCTGTAGCTCAGTTGGTAGAGTCCAGGATTGTGATTCCTGTTGTCGTGGGTTCGAGCCCCATCAGCCACCCCACAGAATTAGCGGTAAATAAAAGGGTTACATGCTTCGGCTTGTAACCCTTTTTTCATTTCCGCGCACTTGCATGAGGCAGCTGCAGCCCTCGCCTGCGCGGCATGCCAGGCAAACGCATCAGCTAACAAAGCCAGCCTGCGCGCGGCAGTCAAACTTGATGCATACACTGAATTTTCCGTATCCCGAAAAATACACTGGTATGTGTGAAAAACCTCCATACCACCGCCACGTTCGATGACCGGTTCAGCAAGCTGAAGGATCGGAAAGCTTTTTCCGCATTCAGGCCCGTATTGATCGTGCCGAAGATGGCAACTTCGGTGATTGCAAGCCTGTCGGTGGCGGTGTTTCGGAAATGCGCATTGATTGTGGTCCCGGCTACCGCGTTTATTTCACTCAACGCGGCATGGAAATCATGATCCTGCTCGCTGGCGGCGACAAGTCAATGCAGGCGCAAGATATCAAAACGGCGCAGCAGCTCGCGCAAGTACTCCAGGAGGTCTGATGGCACAGAAACTCAACCAATGGGATAGCGCACAGCATCTCAAAACCGAAGAGGATATCGTCGCCTACTTTGAAGCTTGCCTGGAAGAAGCTGGCGACGACGCATCCTTCATCGCCAAAGCGCTAGGCAATATTGCCAGGCGCACGCGGCATGACGCAACTTGCCAAAGACACGGGACTGGGACGGGAAAGTTTGTACAAGGCGCTGTCCGGCGAAGGCAAGCCGCGCTTCGACAGCGCTTGGAAGGTGACGCATGCACTCGGTTTGCAATTTCGCGCCGCAGCGCTGACCACTTGAGCAGCCATCAGCCTGGGCAGCGGAAAGGCTACCCCGCCAGCACCGACTGCACCGTCGTCGCCAGGTCTTCCATGCGCACGGGCTTCACGAGGAAGTGGCGAAAGCCCACGGCCAGCGCGTCGTCCATGTACATGGGCAAGCTGTGGCCGGTGACGGCGATCAGCACGGCGTTGGCCGTGTCGGGATTGTTGTGCAGGCGGCGGCCGATTTCGATGCCGCTGATGCCGGGCATTTCGATGTCGAGGTAGACGGCGTCGGGCACGCACAGCTTGACTTGCTCGACGGCCATCTGCCAGTTGCGCACCACCACGGCGTGGTGGCCCAGCGCTTCGAGCAGCATGGCCAGCGATTCGCCCACTTCCTGGTTGTCGTCGACCACCAGCAGATTGAGTTTGCGCGCGGCCGTGGCCGGCCTGTCGCCCTGGCGGCGCTCCACGGAGGAACTGCCTGGCGTCGTTTCAGTTGTCTGGCTCATTGTACGTTCACGTCTGAGGGCTGCAAAAGCGGCAGTATACAAGAAGCGCGCGCAATGCCGCCGCACCCCAGCAATGGCGCCAAGCAACAATCCGGGCAACGGCTGTACCGCGCCAACAACACTTCCCCGCCCCATCGGCCATGCGCCTGCCACTACGCGGTATGCGCAATTGACGAATAAAATGAGAATCATTATCATTCTTATCCCCTTGCGCCGGATGCCTACGCCACGATGTTGTCGCGCCGCCTGAGCGAACGCGCAAACCTTGTCATTACGGAGATCCACGCATGGCCGCCACTCGTTCCCCACTGCCGTTTTCCCTGCGCCCATGCGCGCTGGTCATCGCCCTCGCCAGCCTGGGCGCTTCCCTCGCCGCGCAGGCGCAGGACGCCAATGGCGCCAATAGCGCCGATAACGCCGGCCCCATCCTGGAATCGATCCAGGTCAGCAGCAACCTGCTGGGCACCAGCATGGCCGCCAGCACGAAGAATTTCGCCGGCGCCCGCACGCTGGTGCAGAAGGACGACATCGAGCGCTCGGGCGCGTCCAGCGTCAGCGACGTGATGCGCCGCATTCCCGGCGTGCAGATCAGCGACAACTCGGGCAGCGCCGGCAGCGCCGTGTCGCTCAACATCGGCGTGCGGGGACTGGCCGGGCGCTATTCGCCGCGCAGCACGGTCTTGCTCGATGGCATACCGATGTCGGTGGCGCCCTATGGCCAGCCGCAGCTGTCGTTCGCGCCTGTCAGCCTGGCCAATATCGAGACGGTCGACGTGGTGCGCGGCGGCGGCGCCGTGCGCTTCGGCCCGCAGAACGTGGGCGGCATCATCAACTTCAAGACGCGCCGCGTGCCCGCCACGGCCGGCGTCACGGGTGACGCCACCGTGCGCTACAACGCTTACAGCGAAGTGGGCCACAATACCCAGGCCAGCGTGTTTGCCGGCACCCAGCTCGACAATGGCCTGGGCCTGGCCGTGCTGTACTCGGGCATCCGCGGCAGCGACTGGCGCGTGGCAAGCGACGAGAAGGTCAACGACTTCGCGCTGAAGTTCCGCTACGACCTCAGTCCCACGGCCGAGATCTACGGCAAGCTGTCCTACTACGACGTCAATTCGCGCACGCCGGGCGGCCTCACCGCCGCCCAATACCAGCAGGACCCGTTCCAGAACACGCGCCGCGGCGACTTCTGGAGCGGCGAGCGCAAGGCCTTCGACATCGGCTACCTGAATGCCATCTCGGGCACCCAGGAAGTGGAAGTACGCGCTTACTACAACAAGAGTTCGCGCCAGAGCACGCTGGTCAACGCCACCGGCACCGGCATGGGCCACCAGCCGCGCAACTATGAAACCATGGCCGTCGAGCCGCGCTACACGCAGCGTTTTACTACGGGCAAGGTCACGCAGGACCTCACCGTCGGCTACCGCTACCTGGCCGAACGGGCCGACGAGAGCGTCTACAACGTCGTCATCGCCACGGGCGTGCAGCAGGCGCCCACGCGCTTTGCCGACAATGCCACCGATGCGCAAGCCGTCTACATCGACAACAAGATCGCCATCGACGCGTGGCGCATCACGCCGGGCGTGCGCTACGAGCACATCAGGACGGAGCGCATCAACCACCTGCCGGCCGATGAAAGCATCGAGTTGATCAATAACAAGGCCCTGCCCTCGCTGAACGTGGCGTATCTGCTCAACAGCAACACGACCCTGTTCGCCAACTACAACAGTTCCTTCGGCGCCGTGCAAAACACGCAGCTCAATGCGCAATCGGGCAAGAACCCGCTGCAGCCGGAACTGGCGAAAACGGCCGAGCTGGGCGCGCGCTGGAAGAGCGGCCAGCTCTCGGCCGAGGCGACCTTGTTCAACATCAAGTTCGACAACCAGATCCAGTCCGTGGGCAGCGGCAGCAACGTCACCTTCTACAACGTGGGCGCGACGCACCACCGGGGCCTGGAAACGGCGCTCGACTACCGCTTCGACCAGTCCGGCCCGCTGGCCGGCTTGAATGCCTACGCCACCTACACCTACACCAAGGCCACCCTGCAGGATGGCGCGAACGCGGGCAACGACGTGCCTTACTACTCGCGCAACACGGATACAGTGGGCGCCCACTACCAGCTGGGCGCCTGGGGTGTTGATTTGTCGAGCAGCCACCAGAGCCGCCAGTTCGCCGACGACGCCAACACCGTGGCGGAAAGCGCCAAGGGTGACGTGGGCCTCATTCCCGCTTTCCGCACATGGAACGCGCAAGTGAAATGGAAGGTGCCGGGCCAGGCTGGCCTGGAACTGCTCGCCGGCGTCAACAACCTGGCCGACAAGCGCTATTTCACGCGCACCAACGACGGCAACCTGGGCAAGATGGTGGGCGCGCCGCGCATGGTTTACCTGCAGGGCCGCCTGGCGTTCTGATGGCCGCGCGCGGCAGCGCCTATCGAATCGATATGCCGCCGCGCCCCCCCAGCGGCATGCAAGAACCTGCATCGTTGTTGTAACGATGCAGGTTTTTTTTCACCCCGATGTCACAAAAATACTCTGATGCAAGTACAGCCCAGGCCCGCTTCGCCCCGGTCGAATATTGCAATGAGTTTATTTCGTCAATAACTTGCATTGTGGGTATAACTAATTTCACAATCGCATCTTTTTTTAGCGAGCGCTTGTTCTTTGTGTGAGTTTTGGTGATATTCTTTAAATGTCATTTAGGAAATAAAATTAACTTTTAACCAAGCAAATGGATCACACATGAAAACGCCTGCCACTCTCTGCAAGATCGCCGCACTGGCCGCCCTGCTCACCACTGGCGCCGCCAACGCCGCGAGCGAACTGGTGGTCAATGGCAGTTTTGAAAACAACGTCATCGCTTCCGCCTGGGCGCCCGTCAGCAGCGTGACGGGCTGGACATCGTCGGCCAGCGGCAGTTCCGCCTTTGAAATCCAGAAGGGCGCCACGCAAGGCGGCCTGGGCGGCTTCAACCCCGTTGCCGCCAACGGCGTGCAATACCTGGAACTCAATACGGACCGCCTGACGTCCGTTTCGCAAGCGATCGCCACGACGGCCGGCGGCACGTATGCGCTGTCGTTTGCCTACTCGGGCCGTCCCGACACGCCGGGCGGCGCCAACAGCCTGATGAATGTCTACTGGGGCTCCACCCTGCTGACGCCGACGGCGCTGTCCGGCAACACGGGCGGCATCTGGCAAGCCTACAGCCAGAACGTGACGGCGCTGGGCGCCTCGACCCTGCTGCGCTTCGAATCGGTGGGCCCCGTTTCCGCCCCCACCTACGGTTCCTACCTGGATAAGGTCTCGGTGACGGCCGCCGTGCCGGAACCGGAAACCTACGCCATGATGCTGCTGGGCCTGGGCATGCTCGGTTTCGTGGCACGCCGCAAGGCCGCCGCCAGGKTTTGATCCCCGCCACGTCGCCTAAGCCGTCCCGCCGCAAGGCCGGGCGGCTTTTTTCATGGCGCCGCCCCTGTAGAAAGTTTCACGGAGTGTTGCCCAAAAGAATTAAATTGGGACTACAATAGCGTTTCTTATATCAAGCAATGCCCAGCATCGCTCCGCCAAGGCCCCTACCCCGCCTTGATCATCAGCACGCATTTATTGAACAGGAAGGCTGGCGCTGCCGGGTCCGTTTCTGCGCCTGGCGCCGCCACCAAGCACGCACCATGTCTGAAGAAAAAACCATCACTGAAACAAGTTCCTACGGCAAGGAAACGCCCGTCGGACGTCCCGATATCGATGGCCGCGCCGGCATTTTCGTGCCCACGGCCGAATTTGACATCGACAATACCACCACCATCCGCAAAGGCGCGGGGATCGTCGGCTTCGGCAACCTCGATGGCAGCCTGACCGTGTATTTCGAGGCGAACCGCTTCGATGAAAGCAACCTGCACAAGTGGGAACACAAGGCGCGCAAGGCCTATGACCGCATGGTCATGGGCGCGCCCACGGTATCGAAGGCGAAGATCGATGCGCGCATGCTGGAACAGGTGGGCATCATCGATGGCATGGGGATCAATCTCAAGCATCCGGAGCGCCTGCGGCACTGGCTGGCCATCTCGAACGTGCCCGACACGGCGCCGGAAGAGCCCGTGGTACGCTGGAAGAACCGCTGATCGGCGGAAACGCGGGCCTGGCCGCGTGACGAGGTGTTGTCCTACAAGGTGTCGGACAGTCATCCGATGCCCATGAGCATCAACTCGTCCTATGATGCAAGCATGCCCACCGCATCCACACGCCGCCTACCACTCAGGAGTACGACATGTCCCGCCTCATCCCGATCAGCTTTGGTGCCTTGCAAATAGGTCTGGCCGCGGCGGCGATGTATCTCCTGTGCTCGGCGGATGTGCTGCACCAGGCGTCCGTATATTTCCACTAGCAAAAAAGCCGGGCAAGCAAAGCCAGCCCGGCTGTGTCATGCATCCAGAACCATAGCCTAGCGGCGGCCGTAGTAACGTCCGTGCCCGCCCCAGCCGCCGCGGTGTCCACCGTAGCGGCCAAAGCCGAACACGAAGTCCAGCCCGATCGATACGGGCGGGTTGTAATAATACGGCTGCGGCGCATACACGGGCGCCGGCACATACACGGGCTGTTGCACGTAGATGGGCTGTTGCTGCACGTACACGGGTTCATTCGTGTACTCGACGCGCGGCGCGCTCACCACGCCGCCTGACTGCACCGGTTCGGATGACACCGTGTGCCACTCATACGGATTGTAGGCCGCCTGCGGCGCGCGCGAGCCGTAATACGCGGGACCGGGCGGCGCCACGGCGCAGCCACCCAAGGCTGCCAGTGAAATTACTGCCAACAGGGTTTTCATCGCAATTCTCCTCTTGTACTCATTCTGTGTACTGCTGCTCTTGTACGACTTCTAATTAAGTACTATAAGAAATTACGCCGCGCTTTGCTGCCCTTTTACCGATTGTTACACCCCGACGCACGCCGCAACATGGAATGTGGCAAAGCCGCCACACCCAGCCCATGCGGCATGTTTCCTCAGATAAATGGAATGTCGCAGCTGTCGATCGCCTTGCCGGCCGCGTCGTAGCGCTGCACGCACACCTGGTAGCGCACGCCATAATCGAGGTCCACCTGTTCGACCTTGCCATACTTCAATTTCCAGCTCGGCTGCACGCGCTGCTTGCCCGCCAGGGCCGCCACGTCCAGCGGGATCGCCATGGCCGTTTGCGTCTCGCCCTGGCGCGCATCCTGACGCCGCGCCACGTCGATGGACACGCTCAGCGCCACGTCGACGCCGCCCTGCGCATACGCAAGCGCGGGGGTGCCGCGCTGCGCGCGCATCACGCCCCAGGCGCAAGCCTTGCCGCCGGCGTCGCACTGCTTCAATTGCGCCAGTGGAAAATACTCGGCGGCAATCTTGCCATCCTTGATGGGCCAGCTGGTGCGCACGCCATCGCGCTTGCCGCTCAGGGGATTGTCCCAGCTCAAACTATTGACGATGGCGACGGTTTGTCCCGGCTGCAAGCCCGTGGGCGTGCCCGGGGTGGCGCAGGCGGCAAGCAGCAGGCTGGCGGCGGCGACGGTGGAGAGCATCAGGGTGCGTTGCATATTAAACCTCTTCTGGCGGGAACCGCGATGATATGCCCCGAGGGTAACAGAATCGGGCGCGATGGCGCCGTTGCCTGGCGCACATAACAATACGGGCAGCGCCTTCGCAAGCGCTGCCCGTACGGGATAAGCCAGGCGCGGGAGACAGGCTCCCGGCAGCATGTGGATCAGTCCAGCTTCCAGGCGTAGTCCACCTTGGTCCAGGTTTGCGCAGGCGAACCATCCTTGGTGCCCGGCTTGAACTTGCACGCGGACAGGGCCTTGATGGCGGCCTTGTCCAGGTTCTTGAAGCCGCTGCTCTTTTCGACTTTCGAATCGGCAACACTACCATCGGCATTCACCAGGAAGGACATCGACACGGTGCCCTGCTCCTCGTTCATCAGCGAGGCTTTCGGATAGTCGGCCTTGCAATTCTTGGCATCGAACGACGCCGGCACTTCGGCAGCAAACGCCGAGGAGGAGACGGAAACCAGCAAGGCTGCTGCAACACTCATAAAACGCTTATTCTCAAACATGTGCTTCCCCATGATTATCAGATACGGTCATTACAATTTCTGCCTACTACGCTGGGCGCTGCCGTCGAGGCGGCAATTCGCCGATTCCCTGCCTGGACACAGCCGCCCTCCTCACGCCGGCTGGCGCTTAAAACTCTTCCCACTCATCATTGCTGCTGGCTGCCGCCGCCTTGCGTGGCGCCGKGGCGGCCGCGGGGGCGGCCGCTTCAGTATTGCGCGTCAGCGACTTGACCGGGCGCAATGCTGGCGCCGGCTTGCGCGCGGCGGCCGGCGCCGCGACGGCTGCGGCAGCCACGGGGGCCGGCGCGTACGCCGCCGGCTTTTCCTCGCCTTCGACCAGCTTGAAAATGCTGACCACGTGGGCCAGTTCGGCCGCCTGGTCCTGCAGGCTTTGCGCCGCGGCGGCGGCCTGCTCCACCAGGGCCGCATTCTGCTGCGTCATGCCGTCCATTTCGATGATCGACAGGTTGACCTGTTCGATGCCGGCGCTCTGCTCCTGGCTGGCGCTGGCGATCTCGCTCATGATGTCCGTCACGCGGCGCACGCTGTCGACCACCTCGCCCATCGTCACGCCGGCCTGGCCCACCAGGCGCGTGCCGCGTTCCGTCTTCTCGGCAGAATCGTCGATGAGGATTTTGATTTCCTTGGCGGCGCCAGCGGAGCGCTGCGCCAGGTTGCGCACTTCGGACGCCACCACGGCAAAGCCGCGGCCTTGTTCGCCGGCACGCGCCGCTTCCACGGCCGCATTCAGCGCCAGAATATTCGTCTGGAAGGCGATGCCGTCGATCACGCCGATGATGTCGACGATTTTCTTCGCCGATTCATTGATCGAGCTCATGGTATCGACCACTTGCGACACGACGGAGCCGCCCTTCAGCGCCACGTCCGAGGCGGTGGCGGCCAGTTTATTGGCTTCGCGCGCATTGTCGGCATTCTGTTTCACGGTCGAGGTCAGCTCTTCCATGGCCGACGCGGTTTTTTCCAGCGCGCTGGCCTGCATTTCCGTGCGCGACGACAGGTCGATATTGCCGTCGGCGATCTCGCGCGAGGCAGTGCCGATGGTTTCCGTGCCCACGCGCACCTGGCCGACGATGCCCACCAGGCTGTTGCGCATTTCCTTCATTTCCGCCAGCAGGCTGGAATTGTCCGATGGCTGGGTGTGGATGCCGATCGACAGGTCGCCGTTGGCGATGCTGCCGGCGATCGACGCCGTGTAGTCCGGCTCGCCGCCCAGCTGCTTCAGCAGGCCGCGGGTAATCACCAGCGCCGCCGCCACGCCCATCGCCACGGCCAGCACGCCGAGGATGATCATGAACAGGCGCGCGCTGTCGAAGGCCTTGCGGGCATCCGATTGCATCTGCTCGTTCAGCTTGTCTTCCAGGGTGGCCAGCTGCTCCAGCGCTTCCATCCATTTTTTCTGTACCGGGCGGATTTCCTTGATCATCACGCGCGTGGCGCCTTCCGCATCATTGGCCATCCACAGCGCCGACGCCTTGGCAATGGCCGGCATGGCGGCCGCTTCGTATTCCTTGATCGAAGCGAGCAAAGTCTTTTCTTCGGCAGTCGACTCGATGGCGAATTTCTCTTCGAGCTTTTTCTGCGTTTCCTGATAGGTGCTGGTCTGCGTCTTGATGCGCGCCATTTCCGGCTCCATATCGCTTGCGTCCGTCATCAGGGTGAGGATGCGCAGCGAGGTGATGCGGTCGCTGACGTTGCCACGCATATCGATCACCAGGCGGGTGACGACGTTGTTGACATTGATCACGTGATCGAGACGTTCCTGGATTTGCGCCATGCGCGCGATGCCGAGGACGGTCACGGCCACCAGCAGAACCAGTACCAGGGCGAATCCCAGGCCCAGGCGAGTACCAACCTTCATTTTTGCTAAATTCATTTCGGCTCTTCGTAAATGAAACTATTGATGAGAATTTTGCCCGGCACGACAAGACGAAGGCCGCGGAACACCGGTATCCGCCCTAAGCCATTGGTATGCTGGCGGTATCCGGCCGCACGCAGCCCGAGGTACTTCCTGGTCTTTCGCCAGCCCTGAAACACCCAGTGACTGCGAATGCAAACTTGCTCCACACGCTGAAGTTTTGACACTGATGATGTGAGATCAACATCAAACATTCATATGAGAAATATTTGTCTATAATCAATTATAGGTGTAAATTTTGCCTCAAAGCAAGCAATAAGTACCTGAATAAATAGCAGATTAACTTTCTTCGGGGAAATGGCAACAACGCCGATTCTTGCGCCTTAGAAATGCCCCATCGCAGTGCGGGCGTGCGCCGAAACAGCGCATTTACAACACATGGCGTTGCCATATTGCAGCGTTTTGGAAGAGGTGCTCAGAGGAAGGGGGCGTGCGGACAATACCACTGCGCAGGGGCAGCGGTATAGACAAGTTCGATCAGCTGTCCCAGCTGCAATGCATCACATAGGCGTGGCACTCTGTGCCAAAGACAAAGACGCTCCAGATGGCGCCCAATTGCCCGGCCAGGCTGCGCTGGCCAGACGATACCAGTTGATACCAGCGGGGCTCGCCGCCCAGCAGTTCGGCCAGTTCGCGCTCGAAACCGTCATATAAACGCGCGTCGAGCGGCTGGCGGTCCGCCTCGCTCATGGGACGAAACCGTTCCAGCAGCCACTGGCGCGGCGTGCAGGCGACGCCGCTGCACGCCACGCTCTCGAGCGGCTGCAAGGACAAGCCTTCCGGCGCAATCCGCAGCGCGCGGCACAGGACATCAAGCGACGCCTGCGGCGCCGCGGTCCCCAGGTACTCGCAAAGAAACAAGCTGCCGTCATCCTTCAGGGCACTGACGGCCAGCAGGTAGCCATGCAACTGCTGTGCATGGGCGCGGCAGTCGCCGCTCATCAGGCAGGCAGCGACAGGCGCGCCGCCGCTTCCAGCAGCAAACGGGGGTCGCCCGAGGCCAGCTTCTTCGAGTCCGACAGGGTCTGGCGGAAGCCGCGCGCGCCGGGCAGGTTTTGCATCAGGCCCAGCATGTGGCGCGTGACGCTGTTCAGCTTCAGCCGCCCCGCCTCTTTCTCCAGCTGCGCACGAATATACGGAATCATCGCCTCGAGCACCTGCTCGCGCGTTTTCACGGGCGCGTCGTCGCCATAGTAGCGCTGGTCGAACTGCGCCATCAGGTACGGATTGTGGTAGGCCTCGCGGCCCAGCATCACGCCGTCCAGGTGCTGCAAATGCAGGTCGATTTCATCGAGCGTCTTGATGCCGCCATTAATAATGAACTCGAATTGCGGAAAATCACGCTTCAAACGGTAGGCATAGTCATACTTGAGGGGCGGCACTTCGCGGTTTTCCTTCGGACTCAAGCCCTTCAGGATGGCGTTACGCGCATGCACAATAAATGTCTTGCAGCCGGCATCGGCCACCGTGCCGACGAAATCGCGCACGAAGTCGTAGGACTCGCTGTCATCGATGCCGATGCGGTGTTTCACGGTGACGTCGATGTCGACCACGTCGCGCATGGCTTTCACGCAGTCGGCCACCAGTTGCGGTTCGGCCATCAGGCAGGCGCCAAACGCGCCCTTCTGCACGCGCTCGGACGGGCAGCCGCAATTGAGATTGACTTCGTCATAGCCCCACTGCTGGCCCAGCCTGGCGCTGGTGGCCAGGTCCTGCGGATCGCTGCCGCCCAGCTGCAGCGCCACCGGATGCTCTTCCTCGTTGAAGCGCAAGTGGCGCTCCACGTCGCCGTAGACGAGCGCGCCCGTGGTGACCATTTCCGTGTAGAGCCAGGTATGGCGCGTGATTTCGCGGTGGAACTTGCGGCAATGGCGGTCGGTCCAGTCCATCATCGGGGCGACGGACAGGCGGCGGGAAGGCAAAGAAGAGGAAGTCATGGTGTCTACAAAAAAACAGGAGCTGCAAATGACAAACCCGCTGCGCGCCTCACCGGTGAAGGAAAGGCGGAGCAACGGGCTTGAGCGTGGCATGGCCCGCAGGCCATGCGCTACAACAGATTACGAATCACGCGACGCTTTTTTACGCTCGTGCTCTTTCAGGAAGCGCTTGCGCAGACGGATCGATTTCGGCGTGATTTCCACCAGCTCGTCGTCCTCGATGAATTCAACGGCGTATTCCAGCGACATCTGGATAGGCGGCACCAGGCGCACCGCTTCGTCGGTACCCGACGAACGCACGTTGGTCAGCTGCTTGCCCTTGATCGGGTTGACGACCAGGTCGTTGTCGCGCGAGTGAATGCCGATGATCATGCCTTCGTAGACAGGGTCATTGTGCGACACGAACATGCGGCCGCGGTCTTGCAGTTTCCAGATAGCGTAGGCAACAGCGGCGCCGTCATCCTGCGAGATCAGCACGCCGTTGCGACGGCCAGCCATTTCGCCACGGGTGTTGTCGACTGGCGCGTATTCGTGGAACACGTGGCTCATCAGGCCGGTGCCGCGGGTCAGGGTCATGAATTCGCCCTGGAAGCCGATCAGGCCACGCGCCGGGATCAGGTACTCGAGACGCACGCGGCCCTTGCCATCCGATTCCATGTTTTGCAGGTCGCCGCGACGACGGCCCAGTTCTTCCATGACGCCGCCCTGGTTGACTTCTTCCACGTCAACCGACAGGTTTTCAAACGGCTCGTGGCGCACGCCGTCAACCATCTTGAACACCACGCGTGGACGCGACACGGCCAGCTCGAAGCCTTCGCGACGCATGTTTTCGATCAGAATCGTCAGGTGCAGCTCACCGCGGCCCGATACTTCAAAGATCGTGTCGTCGTCGGTCGGCGCGACGCGCAGAGCAACGTTGGCTTTCAATTCTTTTTCCAGACGGTCACGCAATTGACGCGAAGTAACGAACTTGCCTTCGCGGCCAGCCAGCGGCGAGTTGTTGACCATGAAGTTCATGGTCAGGGTCGGCTCGTCGACGGTCAGCATAGGCAGCGCTTCAGGCGTGTCCACTGCGCACAGGGTCGAACCGATGCCGATTTCATCGATACCGTTGATCAGGCAGATGTCGCCGGCGACGGCTTCGTCCACCAGCACGCGCTCCAGGCCCTTGAAGTTCAGCACCTGGTTGATGCGGCCTTTGATTGGGGTCGCGCCTGGGCCATTGATGACCAGCACGTCCTGGCCAACCTTGACGGTACCGCGGTTGACGCGGCCAATGCCGATCTTGCCCACGTACGACGAGTAGTCCAGCGAGGTGATCTGCATTTGCAGCGGGCCTTCCGGATTGTCGTCACGTACTGGAACGTGTTCCAGGATGGCGTCG
This sequence comes from Janthinobacterium sp. GW458P, assembly GCF_002127585.1. Classification (GTDB taxonomy): domain Bacteria; phylum Pseudomonadota; class Gammaproteobacteria; order Burkholderiales; family Burkholderiaceae_D; genus Janthinobacterium. The sequence continues at coordinate 7,853 of NZ_NEGZ01000008.1, read as the reverse complement.
AACATCGGCTTCATGTCGCCGCCGCGCACGTCTTCGGTCAGGCCGGCATAGCCGTTCAGGCCCGAAGCGTAAACGATAGGGAAATCCAGTTGTTCGTCGGTGGCGCCCAGCTTGTCGAACAGTTCGAAGGTCTGGTTGATGGCCCAGTCCGGACGTGCGCCTGGACGGTCGATCTTGTTGACGATCACGATAGGCTTCAGACCCAGTGCCAGCGCCTTGCGCGTGACGAAACGGGTTTGCGGCATCGGGCCTTCCTGTGCATCGATCAGCAGCAGAACCGAGTCCACCATCGACAGAACGCGTTCCACTTCGCCGCCGAAGTCGGCGTGGCCTGGGGTGTCGACGATGTTGATGTGGGTGCCTTCGTACTCAACGGCGCAGTTCTTCGACAGAATCGTAATGCCGCGCTCCTTTTCCAGGTCGTTCGAGTCCATGACTCGGGTGTCGACCGCTTGGTTTTCACGGAAGGTGCCGGACTGGCGCAGCAGCTGATCCACCAGCGTGGTTTTGCCGTGGTCAACGTGGGCGATAATGGCGATATTACGAATTGCGCGTTTTGTATTTGACATGGTCGTAGTAGTTACTGAAAAACTGCGGAGTGCGTACAAGATGTACGAGATACCCGAATGCTAATCTATTTCCGGAACCGCGTAGTATAGCATGTTGCGTTGCAACGCTATCTAAAAATGCTGGCGGCTCCCGCAGTCGGGGACGGATTGTTTAAAAATACGACACCGGGTTAGCAGTGTCGCTGATCAATATGACTTGACCATGACTTACCTATGACTTAACGACACCTGACAAAACCGTAGCGAGCGGAAGGGAGTTGTGGCTAAGAAGCGCAGCTGTGTGCGGCACGGGGCCGCCGAGGCAGTGAGCATCGCAGGCCGCAAATCACGACGCGCAGTAGGTTTGGTCAGGTGGTCACTGATGTGCCGTGGCGATCAGGCGTTCCGGGGCCAGGATGCTGTATTCCTGCAACTGGCCCGTGCCCAGCAATTTGGCGTCGTGATACACGCGCACCCGGCCCGGCTCGGCCGGCACGGCGACGTCTTCCTTGCCCAGCGCGATGCGCTGGCCGTGCAGGAAGCGCTTGGCCAGTTCTTCCGTCAGCTGGACGGCGGGGAAACTCGACAGCAAGGCATCGACGGGCGCCAGCAAGCTCAGCGGCGCGGCATGCGCCGTCAGCTCGTCGAGCGTGACGACGCCGTCCAAAGTCAGGTTGCCCACCTGCGTGCGGCGCAAGGCGTTCAGATGGGCGCCGCAGCCGAGCGCCTGGCCGATGTCCTCGCCCAGCACGCGGATATACGTGCCCTTGCTGCACATCACGGACAATTTCAGGAACGGGGCTTCATAGCCGAGAAACTCGAGCTTGTGGATGGTCACCGGACGCGCTTCGCGCTCCAGCGTGATACCTGCCCTGGCATACTCATATAAGGGCTTGCCATCCCTTTTCAAGGCCGAGTACATGGGCGGCGTCTGCAAAATCGGCCCGCGGAATCGCGCCAGCACGGCTTCGATCTGCTCTTGCGTGACGTTGACGTCGCGCGTTTCCAGCACGTCGCCTTCCGTGTCGCCCGTATCCGTCGTCTGCCCCAGGTGCACCAGGGTTTCGTAGGTTTTGTCGGCTTCCAGCAAGTCCTGCGAGAACTTCGTCGCCTCGCCAAAGCACAGCGGCAGCAAGCCCGTGGCGAACGGGTCCAGCGTGCCCGTATGGCCGGCTTTTTTCGCATTCAGCACGCGCTTGGCCTTGATCAGGGCGTCATTGCTGGACCAGCCCACGGGCTTATCGAGCAGCAAGACGCCATCGACCAGGTCGCGCACCCGCTTGATGCCGGGCGGTTTCTTCGGACCGGCCACTATTATTGCTCGTCCGCTTCTGGTTTGACATCCGGCTCGGCGTCAGCCGCGCGCGTGGCGTTGGCCTTGTCGATCAGCAAGGACATTTCCATGCCGCGCGAGGTCGAGCTGTCGTGCACGAAATGCAGCATCGGCAAGGTGTGGATGTGCAGGCGCTTGCCCAGCAGGCCACGGATGAAGCCGGCTGCGGCCATCAAACCTTCCGTGGTGTTCTTGATGGCTTCCTTGCTGTCTTTCAACATCGTGAAAAACACCTTGGCGTGCGCATAATCGGGGGTGATCTGTACTTCGGTGATGGTGATCATCGTGCCCACGCGCGGGTCTTTCAGTTCGTAGGCGATGATTTCGGCCAGATCGCGCTGGATCTGGTCAGCCACGCGCAAGCCGCGCGCCGGCATGGTTTTGCTATGTTTAGCCATGATAGTAAGTGCTGTCCTAAGTGCCGCAGGGCGCATGGATCAAACGGTTGCCCGTTGACCAATGCGCCCCACGTGTTTGCGCGGACAACGATATGTCCGCGCCATTACTTCTGTGATTACAGGGTACGAGCGATTTCCTGGACTTCGAACACTTCCAGCGTGTCGCCAACCTGAATGTCGTTGTAGTTCTTCAGCGACAGGCCGCACTCCAGACCGGCGCGAACTTCTTTCGCATCGTCCTTGAAGCGTTTCAGGGAGTCGATCTCGCCGCTCCACACCACGATGTTGTTGCGCAACAGGCGGACGGAAGAAGCACGCTTGACCACGCCATCGGTGACCAGACAGCCGGCAATCGCGCCGACCTTCGAGACCAGGATAACCTGGCGGATCTCGACCTGGCCGATGACGGTTTCGCGTTTCTCTGGTGCCAACATGCCCGACAACGCCGATTTGATCTCGTCGATCGCATCGTAAATGATGTTGTAGTAGCGAATGTCCACGCCGTTCGACTCGGCCAGCTTGCGCGCCTGGGCGTCGGCACGGGCGTTGAAGCCGATGATGACCGCTTTCGAGGCGACTGCCAGGTTGACGTCCGATTCCGTGATGCCGCCGACGGCTGCGTGAACCACTTGTACGCGCACTTCGGAGGTCGACAGTTTCTGCAGCGAACCGACCAGCGCTTCCTGCGAACCTTGCACGTCGGTTTTGATGATCAATGGCAAGTTTTTCACTTCGCCTTCGGCCATCTGGTCGAACATGTTTTCCAGCTTCGCGGCTTGCTGCTTGGCCAGTTTCACGTCGCGGAACTTACCTTGACGGAACAGACCGATTTCACGCGCCTTGCGCTCGTCAGCCATGACGACGACTTCTTCACCGGCGACCGGCACTTCCGTCAGACCCTGGATTTCGACCGGAATCGAAGGACCCGCTTCAGCGATGGCTTTGCCGTTCTCGTCCAGCATGGCGCGAACACGGCCATACGAAGAGCCCGCCAGAATCACGTCGCCGCGGCGCAAGGTACCGGACTGCACCAGGATCGTCGCGACAGGACCACGGCCCTTGTCCAGACGCGCCTCGACTACCAGGCCGCGCGCTGGCGCATCGACCGGTGCCGTCAGTTCCAGCACTTCGGCTTGCAACAGCACTTGTTCCAGCAGGTCGTCGATACCCTGGCCCGTTTTGGCCGATACCGGCACGAATGGCGATTCGCCACCGTATTCTTCCGGCACGACTTGCTCGGCGACCAGTTCCTGCGTCACGCGGTCCACGTTGCCGCCCGGTTTGTCGACCTTGTTGATCGCCACCACCAGCGGTACGCCGGCTGCTTTCGCATGGGCAATCGCTTCTTTCGTTTGCGGCATCACGCCATCGTCGGCGGCAACCACCAGAATCACGATGTCGGTTGCCTTGGCGCCACGGGCACGCATGGCGGTAAACGCTTCGTGGCCCGGGGTGTCGAGGAAGGTGATCATGCCGCGCGGCGTATCGACGTGGTAAGCGCCGATGTGCTGCGTAATGCCGCCCGCTTCGCCGGAGGCAACCTTGGCGCGACGGATGTAATCGAGCAGCGAGGTCTTGCCGTGGTCGACGTGACCCATGACGGTGACCACCGGTGCGCGTGGCTTGGTCTCGAAGTGCGCGTGTTCGCCCACGTCGGCCAGCAGCGCTTCCGGATCGTCCAGTTCGGCGGCGAACGCCTTGTGGCCCATTTCTTCCACCAGAATCATGGCGGTTTCCTGGTCCAGCACCTGGTTGATCGTGCACATCTGGCCCAATTTCATCAAATGCTTGATGACTTCGGATGCCTTGACGGACATTTTGTGCGCCAATTCGGCCACGGTGATCGTTTCCGGAACGTGCACGTCCTTGACGACGGCTTCGGTCGGCGCCTGGAAGTTCGATTCACGGTCGTCATGGTGCGTCGGGCGACGGCCCTTCGCGCCACCGCGCCAGCTGTCACGGCCGCCTGGGCCGCTGTTGCCGCGTGGCTTGGGACCACCGGTGGTGCCGCGTTTTTTCGCGTCATCGGACCAGGTGGACGACACATTGGCCGACTTGATGGATTTCTTGTCTGCAACAGCAGGCTTCTTGTCGCCCGGCTTGTCGCCAGGTTTCTTGTCAGCAGGCTTGTGCAGGGTGCCTTCCGGCGCCTTCGGCTTGACGGGAACCGGTACGGGTTCCGGTGCCTTGATGGCGCGGCGTGGCGCGTTCATCATGGCCTTGATCTGGGCGACTTCGTCGGCAACGGCCTTGCGTGCGCGCTCGGTGGCTTCCGCCTTGTCAGCGGCTTCCTTGGCAGCAACAGCAGCGGCAGCGGCTTTTTTCTTCGCTTCTTCAGCGGCAGCAGCTTTTTTCGCTTCGGCGGCGGCGTCGTCAACGACAGGCGCGGCGGCGCTGGCGGCAGGCGCGGCGGCAGCCTTGGCGGCCGCTTTCTTCGCTTCCGCTTCAGCTTCTTTCTTCGCAGCAAGTTCAGCCTGTTGCGTGGCTTTCGCCTGGGCTTCTTTTTCCGCGTCCAGCTTGGCCAGACGTTCCTGTTTTTCGCGCAGATCGGCTTCCTGGCGGGCGATCAGTTCAGCCTGTTTACGGGCTTCTTCTTCACGGCGCGCCACGTCGGCGGGATCGATCACCGGCGCGGCAGGCGCGACCGGCTCGGCAGCAACCGGCGCCGCTTCGTCACGCTGGACGAAAGTGCGCTTCTTGCGCACTTCCACCTGGATGGTGCGCGACTTGCCGGTGGCGTCAGCTTGCTTGATTTCAGTCGTTTCCTTGCGGGTCACGGTGATTTTTTTCTTTTCTGTGTCAGCCGCTGCGCCATGGGTGCGGCGCAGATGATCCAAAAGCTTGTCCTTATCATCTTTCGACAATGGATCTGACGTCGAACTTTTCTCGACGCCGGCAGAACGCAGCTGCGTCAGCAGCAAATCTGCAGGCATCTTCAGTTCGGTGGCAAATTGGGCTACGTTGTTACTCGCCATTCAGTCCTCTTTTCTATGTGTCGCGGAGATGATAAAGATACTCAAATTAAGCCTTTGCGGATTCGGCCAGACTCCATGCCTTGGCTTGCAGCGCCTTGGCACGATCGTCGTATTTCGAGTCAACCAACTTCATCTCATCGTCGGTCACATCTTTAAATTCACTTGTAATCAGTTCACGCGCACGGTCCGCAGACAAGGCCAGGATTGCGCCAAATTCGTCGTATGCCAGTGCTGCAAATGCTTCAACGGTCTTGATACCAGCCAGACCCAGCTTGCCGGCGGTAATGCGGTCCATGCCTTCCAGACCCACCAACGCCTCGTCCATGCCTTCCAGACCCTCTTCCGAAGCGATCGCCTCGGTCACAAGCGCATCACGCGCACGGGTACGGAGTTCATTGACGGTATCTTCGTCAAACGATTCGATTTCCAGCATTTCGGAAATAGGCACGTAAGCGATTTCTTCCAGACTGGCGAAACCTTCTTCCACCAGAATATCGGCCACTTCCTGGTCGACATCGAGCTTTTCCATGAACAGGATGCGCACGGCAGCCGTTTCCTGGGCAGCTTTGTCGGCCGATTCTTCGGCCGTCATGATGTTGATCTTCCAGCCGGTCAGGTCCGACGCCAGGCGCACGTTCTGGCCGGAGCGGCCGATCGCGATTGCCAGGTTTTCTTCATCGACGACGACATCCATCGCATGTTTCTCTTCGTCAACCATGATCGACGACACATTCGCCGGCGCCAGGGCGCCGATGACGAACTGCGCCGGATCTTCCGACCACAGCACGATGTCGACGCGCTCGCCGCCCAGCTCACCGGTCACGGCCTGCACGCGCGAACCGCGCATGCCGACACAGGTACCGATCGGGTCGATGCGCTTGTCGGCCGTGTAGACGGCGATCTTGGCGCGCACGCCGGCATCGCGGGCTGCGGATTTGATTTCCAGCATGCCTTGTTCAATTTCCGGCACTTCCAGCTCGAACAGCTTCATAATGAATTCCGGAGCCGTGCGCGACAGGATCACTTGCGGGCCGCGCATATTGCGGTCGATGCGCAAGATGTATGCACGGACACGGTCGCCGATACGCAGATTCTCTTTCGGGATCATCTGGTCGCGTGGCAGACGCGCTTCGATCTTGCCCGATTCGACGATGGCGTCGCCGCGTTCCATGCGCTTGATGGTGCCGGTGACGAGCGAATCGCCGCGTTCCAGGAAGTCGACCAGGATCTGTTCGCGTTCGGCGTCACGCACGCGCTGCAGGACGACCTGTTTGGTATCCTGGGCGAAACGGCGGCCGAATTCGACGGATTCGATCGGTTCTTCGATGTGGTCATCGACTTCGATATCGGGAATCTGTTCTTTTGCCTCGAAATGCAGGATCTCCTGATCCGGCAATTGCAGGCCCGCTTCATCGGGCACCACGTGCCAGCGGCGGAACGATTCGAATTCGCCCGTTTCGCGGTCGATCGAAACGCGGATGTCTACCTCACCCTCATACCGTTTCTTCGTGGCTTGCGCCAACGCGAATTCGAGGGCGCCGAAGACGACATCTTTATCGACGTTTTTTTCGCGCGCCAGCGCGTCAACCAATAATAAAACTTCGCGGCTCATGCTTTGCGTCCCTTAAAAACCACCTGCGGCACCAAGCGTGCCTTATCCACATCGGCGAGCGTAAACTCCAACATCGCCGGACCATCCTTACCTTCAAATTCCAACGACAAATTGTCGCCCACGGGTTCTTGCAAGATCCCCTGGAACGACTTCCGGTTGTTCGTACCCGGCATCGCCACGCGCAGCTTGACGATGATTTCATGGCCTGCGAAACGGACGAAGTCTTCCAGCTTGCGCACCGGACGATCGAGACCCGGGGAAGAAATCTCGAGACGCTCGTAAGGAACGTTTTCTACCGTCAACACATGCGATAACTGGTGACTGACCGTGGCACAGTCTTCGACCGTGATCGGACCTTTTTCAGCGGCATCGGCGGCGCTGAAATCAATAAAGACGCGCAGCAGCCCGCGCTCGGCACGTTCGACATCAACGAGCTCATAGCCCAGACCAGTGACTGTCTTTTCAATTAATCCCAACTGCTGCAAGAAATTCTCCAGAAAAAGGCCTGTTTTCGGCATCGCGGCCCTGAAACAGCGCCGGCGGCATGCAAAAAAACACGCACAAGTCATATATGGCGCCTTGCCGGCGCCATCACAAACGGTTCAACAAAAAAAAAATGGGCATCTGCCCATCTTCTTGTATTTCCCCAACCAGATGAAAGCACTCCCCACCAAACAACCCTGCGGAGAACTTTTATTAGGCTGCAGATTATAACCTCTTATTAACTTCGCCGCAATGCCGCACACAAGGAGCGGCCCTGCTTACAACAGTTACAAGAGCGCGCGCCCGCAGCAGATTAGCGGGCGCGCAAGAAGAAAACCCCTGAATTAACCTTTGCTGCGGCGGCGCGGCATGCCGTCCATGCCGCCACGCGGCTGGCCGCCGGAACGCGCCTGGCCGCCGGCGCCGCCGCCCGCATTGCGGCGCGGCCCCGTGTTGGCGAAGCCGAAGGCAGTTTGCAGCGGATCGGGCTGGCGCGGACCGCGC
>NZ_NEGZ01000079.1 GCF_002127585.1 Janthinobacterium sp. GW458P | reverse complement strand
CGGGCTTGCGCGGCGGCCAGCGCCTCGCTCTGCGCCTGCGCCAGCAGCGCCTCGCCGGCATCCTTGTTGAGGGCGCCGCTCTGGATCAGGCCGCGGATCAGTTTGACCATGGTGCTGTCGGCCGGGACGGCCTGCGCCTGCACCGCGCCGGCCGCCACGCTCAGGGCCAGGGCCAGGGCGGCCAGCGCCAGCGGAAGGCGGCGCAGGCGCTGTGGGGAAGAAATTAGGAGGTTCATCGCTTCTTTCGGTAAAAATTAATATGGATGTCGTAAAGAACGCCTGACAAAACCGTCGCGAGCGGCAGTGAGTTGTGGCCGGGAAGCGCAGCTGTGCGCATGCACAGTGACCATCGCAGGCCGCAAATCACAACGCGCAGCAGGTTTGGTCGGGTGTTCACGGCCGGCGGCCCTTGATCGATACGCGCGCCGGGAAACGCAGGGACGCCGGCGGCCGCTCATCGGCGCGGAAATCGCGCACCATGGCCAGCACCTGCTCATCCGTCTGCGCATTGCCCGTGCCCTGCACCAGCAGCACTTTCGTCGTCTTGCCGTCCGCATCGAGCCACAGGTCGACGCGGATGTCGGAGAACGCCAGCTGGCGCGTGCGCGGATCGCGGGCAAACGCCATCTGCAAGGCGTTGGCCACATAGCGGCCGTACGAACCGGCGCCGAGACCACCGCCACCGCCGCCGCCCGTCATGCCGCCGCCGCGCCCGGCCTGGATGCCGAAGGCGTCGCTGCCGGCCTGCGCCGCACCGTCGATGGTGACGGGGTCGCCCTTGTCCGGCGACGGGCTTTCCGGCGCGTCATCCATGGGCTTGTCGGCCGGCGTCGGTTCCGGCTCCGATACCTCGGGCACCACCTTGTCGGGCGTCGGTTCCGGCAGTTTTTCCGGTTCCGGCGGCGGGGGCGGCGGGGGCGGCAGCATCAGCATGGGCGTGGCCGCCACCTCGCGCTTGGTGGCCGCCGTATCGGACAGTAAATACCAGACCAGCGCGGCCAGCGCGCCGGCCAGCAGCGCGCCGCCGGCCACGCCGCCCCAGCGGCGCCACCACTGCGCGGCGCCCGACGGCGCCGGCGCCGCCATCTTCATCATCTCGTCACGCTTCACCTTGCGCTCCTCATGCCGGCTTGCCGGTCACCAGGCCCACCTGGTTCAGGTCGATGCGGCGCAGCAGATCGAGCACTTCGACCACTTTCGCGTATTGCACGGCGGCATCGCCGCGCACGATCACGGGAAAGTCGGGCGTCAGGGCCTTTTCCGTGCGCAAGCGCTCTTCCAGCTCGGGCAGGGTGACGGGATAGGCGTCGAGGAAGACCTGGCCTGCGTTGTCGATGGTGATGGCCTTGGTCTTCGGTTTTTCCAGCGCCATGGCCGAACTGGCCTTGGGCAGGTCGACCTTGATGCCGGGAATGCTGGCGTTGCTGGTCAGAATGAAAATCACCAGCACCACCAGCAGCACGTCGACGAAGGGCGTGATGTTGATGCCGCCGCTACGCTTGCGGGGGGTAAACTTGGCGGAGGTGGCCATGGTTATGCGCCCCTCACGCCTGCTGCAGCACGGGACGCATCTGGCGTCCGTCGCCCTGCTCTTCAGCCAGGCGCGTGGCGAATTCGTCGACGAAGACGGCCATATCGGCGACGATGGCGTCGGAACGCGACGACAGCCAGTTGTAGCCGAACAGCGCGGGAATCGCCACGCCCAGGCCGGCGGCCGTACACAGCAGCGCTGCCGCCATGCCCGGCGCCACCGAGTTGATGTCCACGGCGCCGGCCATGGCCGCCACGACGAACACCAGCATGATGCCGATCACGGTGCCGAACAGGCCCACATACGGCGCGCCTTCGATGGTGGTCGAGAGCCAGATCATGCGCTTGGACATGCGCTCGCTTTCGCGCACCATCACGCCATCCATGGCGGCGCGGATGGCGCCGATGGTGGCGTTCGACACGGCGTTCAGGTCGTAGCCGCGGTCATGGCGGCGGCGCATCTCGTCGATGGCCACGTCATACAGGCGCCACAGCGAGGAATCCGTCTTCACGGCAGTGCTCAGCTTGCCATTGCGCGCCAGGTGGTCGAGCGGCGCGCCGGCCGCTTCGTGGAACGACTGCATGAACTGCGCATTGGCGCGCGAGATGGCGCCATAGCTGCGGCCCTTGCCGATCATGATGATCCACGACAACACCATCATCAGGCCCAGCACGCCGACGACGATCCAGGCGTCGAGCGGCATGGCGGCGATGATGAAGCCGAAATGGCTTTTTCCCGCCTGCTGTTCGTCGGCGCCAAACACGGCCAGGCGCGATTCGGAACCTTGCGAGACGGCGTCGGCCAGCAGCAGGGCGTCGGGACGGGCCGTGCGCGACAGGCGCAATTCGTCGATGGCGCCCGTGAAGTTGGCCAGGATGGCGGCGCCGGAAGCGGCCGGCGACGCATCGGCACCGACGGCGGCGGCCGTGGCGAAGGCCGGCAGGGCGGTGGCCAGCGACACGGCCGGACGGCCGCCCACGTACAGGGCCACATTGGCTTTATCGGCCTTGACGGCCAGGTGCGACCATTGGCCGGCCTGGATAGGCTGGCCGGGCTTGCTGCGCTGGCCATTGACCTGCACGAACGGCACGCCCTGGTCCACGCCGATCAGCAATTCACTGGCGCCGTCGCGGCGTGCATACAGCACTTGCTGCGCGCCCAGGCTGTCCGGGCGCACCCAGGCCGAGAAGGTGAATGGCGCGCCGGCGGCCAGCGCCAGCGATGGCGAGGCGGGCAGCATCAATGGCGTGGTGCCCAGGCGGGCGCCGGCGCCAATGACGGAACCATCGAGTGCCGGCACGGCCGTCTGCGCATGGTTGCCGTAGGCGGTGCTGTCGCGCGAGGGCACGCCAGGTTCGGTGAAGTGGTACACCAGGCTGTAATCGGGATCGAAGGTGCGCTGGCCATTGCCGGAGGCGGGCGCCTTCGGGTTGCCGTAGTACATCCACAACTGCTGCGGCGTACCGGCCGTCAGGGCCGGCACGTCGACCCAGATCAGGGCGATGCCCAGCAGCGGGTTGAATTGCTCGATCTGGTGGTTCAGGACGGTTTTATCGTCGCCGGCCACGAAGCGCAGGTCGGCGCCGTTGTCGCTGACGCCTTCAAAGTTGAAATTGCCCGAATGCAAGCGCAGCAGCACAGGAATGCGGCCGGGATCGCCGCCCACGGCGCCCGCCTTGGGACCGGCGTCGACGGTGACGGGTTTGCGGTAAGCCCAGTCGGGCTGCCACCAGGCATGCGCCAGGCCGGGAACGAGCGTGCCCAGGATCGTGAGCAGAAAAAGAAAACGTTGCATGACAGTGATTCTCCGAAGAAAAGTCTAGAAAAGTGCAGTGCTGTTGAGCTGGCCCGTCAGTAGCTGGCCGACAGGTTGAAGTTGATGCGGCGCACGTGTTTGTGCGTGCGCGGGCCTTCGCGCAGCGGATACGAAAAATCGATGCGGCCATTCAGGTAGCGCAGGAACTGGAAGCTGCTGCCCACGCCCACGGACGCCAGGCCGAACAGGTCTTTCTGTTCCAGCATCGGATCGCGCAGGCGCAGGCGCGCGCCATCGGCAAACGCATACAGGCGCCAGTTCTCCAGGCGGCTGAAATACGTCAGCTGCGGCGTGCGCCATTCAACGGTGCCGGACACGCCGTAGTCGCCCGTCGCCTCGGCCGACAGATAGCCGCGCACGGAGTTGGCGCCGCCGGCAGCCATCTGCTCGCCCGACACGAGCGCCGCATCGGCCAGCTGGCCCGACATGCGGCCATGCAGCTGGGCGCCGCTGCCCAGGGTGTAGGTGGCGTTGGCGTCGCCCTTGAGCACGAGGAAGCTGGGCGAGGCCTTGTAGCGCTTGTCGTCATAGGCCGCGCTGTTGCTGCCGTAGCCGAACGAGGCGCGCGTGCCGGCCACCAGCGACAGGCCCAGGCCATACGTCGCCGCCTCCGTCTGCGCATAGCCGTTGTAGGACACGCTCAGGGGCACGTACTTGAGCGGAATATTGCTGCCCGTGCCATTGAGCTTGAGCGCTTCCTGGTTATCCTTGAAGTCGATGCCGGCGGAAAAGCTGTGCCACCAGATGCCGCTGTTGGGCACCGTGTAATTGAGCTTCATGCCCAGCGCGTGGCCCTTGCCCAGCACGCTCGTGCCGCCCGTGCTGGCCACGTTGCTGTTGGATTTATAGCCGTTCGCTTCCACGCTCCAGCCCTGTGTGCCGATCGGCGCCACGTAGGAGGCGGACCACACGCGGGTCTGGTTCAGGTCGCCCGGCGTGCCGAAAAAGCTGATGGTGGCGCTATGCCCGAGCTGCCACAGGTTGTCGTGGCCCACCGACATGCTGGTACGCAACTTTTTGGTATCGGCGCTGTAGTCGTTGTTCAGGCCCACGCTGGCGCGCCACGGGCTGCTGTCGTCGACTTTCAGGTCCACGTCCATGGTGCCGGGCAGGCTGCCTTGCTTGACCAGCGGCATCACCTGGCGCTTGGGGCCGCGGTTCAGCGCCGTCAGTTCCACCTGCGCCTGGGTAAAGTCGGGCACCGTGCCTTCCGTCAGGGCCGGCACCTGCTGGCGCACGTCGAGCGGCGAGTTGTATTGCGCGCCGACCACGCGCAGGCGGCCCACCTTGGTTTCGCTCACCTGCAGCACCACCACGCCCTGCTCCACCTGCTGTTCGGGCAAGTCGACATAGACGGATTGATAACCTCGGGCTTGATATGCCGCAACGAGGGCGTCGCGCGCCCCTTCCACATCCTTCAAAGTGCGGCCCGGCCCCAGGAAGGGCGTGACGGCCGCTTCGATGGCGCGGGCGTCGAGCACGGTATTGCCACGCACCAGGTATTCCTCGATGGTCACTTGCCGTTCCGGCCCAGCCACGGGAGCGGCCGCCGGGACCGCATCCTGGGCGCGCGCCATGCCGGGCAGGGCCAGCATCGCCAGGCACAGCAGGCTCAAGGCGGTAGCGGGCGCCTGCGGCGCGCCATTACCTCGTTTCTTCATCTCACGCATATTCCATTCACCTCAAATTCAATCGGTTGCCCTACCCGGTAGCGCGGTGCTGAGCGCCATGTTCAGCAAGACAGTTCCTAGACGCGCGCCGCGCGCGCGGACTGCCGTTTGTCATCAAATGTTCATAAAACTCCGGCCGCGACGCTGGCGCCGCGGCCGGAATGGCGAAGCTGCGCGGTCAGCCAGGCCTTACGGCTGCAGGCCGCGCCGCTCGTTCGGCGTCAGCGCCTGCAGCTGCGGCGCCGTCAACGGCCCCGCGCCCAGCACCTGCACCACGCCTGCCGGCTGGTAGTTCGACGCCTGCGGCTCGCTGCCCTTGCCCTTGCCGGCGCCGCCCTCGTCCGCCTGCTCGTTGCCAAAACCCAACACTTTCACCGTGAACAGCGAAGGCTGCGCCTGGCGCGCGGCGGCCCGTTCGCGCTGCAGCACGTCCTGCGCCGCCGTCACGGCTTGCGTCGCGGCCGCGCTGGCGTTGCTCAGTGCGCCCACGTTCACCGAGGCGATGGTCGGCACGCCCGTGGCCTTGCCCTGCACCTGGATGTTTTCCGCATTCACCACCTGCAGCGCTGCCAGGTTGACGTTGCCCGAGACCCGGATGCCCGCCTCGCCCGCGTCGATGGTGCCCAGCGGGGCGATCAGGTCGATGTCGCCGGGCGGCACCTCCGGGATCGGATTGAGCGTGGCGATGCCGGCGCCCGTCGTCGGCGTGCTCGGCGACAGGCTGACGAGGCCGATGCTGTCGTACGCGCGGCGCTGCGGCGTATAGACGACGGTGGACTTGGTGCCGCGGCCCGCGTTGATGTCGCCCGTGGCCGACCAGGCCAGGATGTTGCCGCCGAAGGTAGTAAAGATGCGGCTCTGGCCCAGCAGGATGCTGTCTTTCGCATACATCTGGATGTCGCCCTGTCCCTGCGTCAGCACGCCCGAGCCTTCGCCCGGCGCATAGCCGCCGTCCACGCCGATCAGCGCGCGCCCGCCCGGCACCGTGATGCCGATGTCGCCGCCGAAATCCGTGTGGATGCCGGTGTCGTTGACGGTCACGTAAGGCACGTTGTAGTCAGGACGGCCCGCCTCGGCCCATTCCTGCGGGCTCAGGTAGCGCACGCCCGCGACGGGCCGCTTGGTGTACACGCCGCTGTATCCGCTGACGGTGTACAGCGCGCTGCTGAACATCGTCAGGTCGCCCTTGTACTCGATCTTCTTGCCCGCCTTGTCCTGCGCCGGGAAGAGGGTGGCGATGGCTTCGCGGCCGCGCAGATAGCTGCCGCGGCGCACGCCGTCCGGATCGTTGTACTCGCGCCCGGCCGCCTTCAGCTCGGCGAAGTAGACGTTGCTCAGGTACACCTGCTGCTGTTCCTTCGGCAAGGCGGCAAAGAAGCTGCGCGCATCGGTGGCCGGGTCGTAGCGGATGCCCAGGCCGCTGTCGCCGCCAAAACGCGTCGTCAGCCAGTTCACCAGGTGCAGCTGGCTGACCTGCGCGTATTCGCGCGCCAGGTCGCGCCGCACGCCGCCCGTCTGCGCCCCTGCCTTTTCCAGTTCGGCCTGCTTCGTGCCGAGGAAGGCGGCAGCGCCCGCCTCGTCGCCGCTGTAGGCAAACTGGCCGCGCAGCCAGTCGGCCAGGGTCAGCTTGCCGCCGTAGACATATACGGCGCTGCCGGCCTGGTCGGCCAGCGGCTTGCCTGGATCGGCCAGCTTGGCCGGATCCAGGTAGCGCGCCGCGAAAGCCGCATAGTCGGGACCGTTGCGGCCCACGCCGGCGGCCACGCTGATGCCGGCGCCATCGCCGCGCTTGTCCTGGCCGACATGGACGATGGAGCCGAGGCTGCGCAATTCCGCCTTGTCGGCCATGTACAGGTCGCGCCCGGCGCTCACATTGAGCTGGCCCGGCCCCGCCACATAGAAGGTGCTGTAGCGGATGTCGCGCCCGGCGCTGACGACGGAAACGTCGTCGGCATGGCGGTGCACGAACAGGTTGCCGCGCGCCGACGAGCTGCCGAAGACGACCGGCTTTTCCGGCAGCTCGGGACTGTTGGCAAAGGGCTGGCCGGTCCATCCCGCCGCGCCGTCCGGCACGCTCTCGACGTTGCCGAGCGGCGTGCCGGAGTTGACGATGTCGCGTCCGGCGCGCACGGCCACGGCGCCGCCGCCCTCGTACCACAGGCCCAGGGCGCCGCTGACGCCTTTCAGGTTGCCCCGGTACACGATACCGCCCGTGCGCAGGCCGACGATGTCGCCGCTGTTGGCATAGAAGTGCGCGGGCAACTGGCCTGCCGGCACATAGTCGGAGACCGTCGGCGGGGTCATGCTGAACAGCGGATACACTTGCTGATTGGCATCGCTGGCGCCATTCGACGTCGTACCAAACCATTTCAATGCCCCCGGCGCCAGCGCATCGGCGCTGACGTTATGCAGCGGCAGCAGGCCGAACCAGACCTTGTTCAGTGCGCCGACGAAGCCCGGATTGAACGGATTCGGCAGCATGCGCGGGTCGGCGCCCGATGGCGTGATCGGATAACCGGCCGCATGGATGGAGTCGGCGGCCAGCATTTCCAGCTGGCCCGTGCCCGTCCTGACAAATTGCGGCGCCACCGGCGACGGCGCCAGGATCACGCCGTTTTGCGGCATGTCCACCTTGCCGCCATCACCACCCAGCCTGCCCAGGCTGGCATTGCCGTAGTACAAGCTGCCGCTGGCGGCCACGGCGCGCAGCACGGACGGCATGACGAAGCGCCCGTCCGTCGGCGCGTGGTTGTCGCCGGCCATCGCATTGATCCAGGACGAGGTGGGCGTCAGGTTGCCGCCCGCGCTGAACAGGTCGATGGCCGTGGCCGGCGTCCAGAGCGAGAACCAGCTCCAGCCTTCGCCGGTGCGCTCCACGCCCTGGTAGCTGAACGGCGAGCCATAGCCCAGTTGCTTCACGCGGCCCGCATCGGCCACGCCGCCCAGCACCACGTCGCCGCGCGCATCGATGCGCACGCCGCTGTCGCCCGGTACCAGGATGGGCCCGCCGCTGGCGATCGCCGTGCCCGCCGTGTAGGTTTCATACGGCCGCGATTCCGTCGGATCGGCGCGGTCGAAGCGCAATTCGATGCCGCCCACGGCGCCCGCCTCCAGGCGCAGCGCGCCGCGCAGGTTGGTGAAGGTGCTGTTGAGCGTGGGGTACTGGCGCTCGAAGCGCGTATCGGCATTCGCGAAGTCGCCGTTGCGGTCGAAACTGCGCACCTCGGCCACGGGGTTCAGCCCGCCGCCGATGCGGATATCGAGGTCGCCGCCGCCCGTCAGCAGCAGCTTGCCGTCCGGCGTCACCCTGCCCGTGCTGCCCACGGCCACGTTCAGGCCCTGGCTGCGCGGCGCGAACTCGCCGCCCGGATCGGCGCGCGAGGCCAGCATGCCGGCGTCGCCGCCCGCCTGCAGCAGCAGATTGCCGCCGCCCAGGGTGCCGATGCCCGTAAAGCCCGACAGCCCCGGCAAGCCCGAGAACAGGTCGACGCCTTCGGGACGCGCGACATAGGTGCCGAAATTGATCCACCATGCCGTCGGCACGCCGCCCCCCGTGCTGCCGCTGCCCTGGCGCCACAGCCAGGTGCCGATGTCGCTGCTGTCCTGCTGCGCGCGCAGCCAGCCGATGGCATCCTCGCGGCGTTGCGTGGAGGTGCCCAGCGTATCGCCCTTGACGTCGCCCTGGGCGCGCAGCAGCAGATTGCCGCCGTGCTCGGGATACCAGGCGCGGTACAGGCTCCGGCTGCCGCCATCGACAAACGGCGTAAAGTCCGTGCCCAGCGCACCGAGCAGCTGGCCCTTGGCGTTCAGGCCGCGCGGCAGGTTGAACAGATCCTTGCCATTGACCAGCGGCGAGGCCGACTGCGTGCCCGCCGTGTAGACGCCATACAGCGAACGCATGTCGAAGTCGCCCGCGGCCAGCAAATCGAGGTCGCCCGTGCCCGTGCGCAGCACGCTGAACAGGGGCTGGCGCGCCGGCTCCACGCTGGTCACCTTCTCAGGCGGCGTGCCGTCGGCCACCTTGACCACCAGATAGCCATAGTTTTCCAGCATGTTTGCCTCGTCGCCAAACCAGATGATGTTAACCTCGCCTTCCGGCCATCCTTCGGCAATCGCCGCCTCGCTGAAGATATATTTGTTTGGCGAACCCGTGCCCGGCACGATGGAAGTCACCGCGCCCAGGCCGTAATGCGCATCGGCCAGCATCAGATGCGCGTCCTTCGCATTTGGCTTCAACGCGCGCGTGTCGGCCGCCGCCGTATCGGCGCCACCCACCAGGCGCAGCGACCACGCTTGCGAACCCTGGGCCAGCATGGGCGCCAGCGCCAGGTTGCGGCCCTGGCTTCCGCTGCCATCCGCGCTGCGCAGCGACACCATGGTGACGTCGCCCGGCAGCCTGACCACCGTGCCGGCAGGCAGCACGCTGCCCTTGTCCAGCGCCAGCGCCGAGGCCAGCACCACGCCATTGACGGCATTCGTGCTATCGGCCACGTCCCACGGCCGGCCTTCCGGGAAAGGCAGGGCCACGTTCGCCGGCCACACCATGGCCGCCACCCGGGCCGCGCCAGGCAGGCGCAGGCCGGCATCGAGCTGCATGCCGCTCGATAAGGTCAGCGCCTTCGGCAAGACGGTGCCGGCCGCGTACAGCACGCTGCCGTCGGCATTGCGCACGGCGCCGCCCAGCACGCTGCCTGCAGGCAAGTTCAGCTCCGCCGTCAAGGTGGCGCGCGCCGCCAGCAAGGTACCGCTGCGCAACTCCATGGCTTTCATCGGCACGGCAAAATTGACGCTCGTGCCCGATTTGAAATAGGTGTTTTCGGCCAGGGTCACCAGGCCCGCCTGCGGCACGACGACCTCGCCGCCCCACGGCAGCCGGCCTTTCACCAGTTGCCAGCCCTTGTCATCCTTCGTGACGGGCAGGACGCTGGTATCGAAACCATCGGTGATGCTGCCAAAGACGCTGAGCTTGCCGCCGGCGCGCAGCACCAGCGCACCGGCCTCGCCCGAGCCGTACACGCCGCTCAGGCGCGCCAGCGGATTGACGCCGTCGTAGCGGTGGCCGGACAGGTCGATATCGCCATCGATATGCAGGTCGCCGCCCGGCGCGGCGCTGACGATCTCGACGCCTGGGCGCAGGTGGAAAGCGTTGGCGTCGCCGCGCAAGCCGCGCAGCTTGTTGTTCATCAAATTGCCGTTCGCCAGCGCATTGGCCATGAAGACTTGGCTGTCCGCGTGCTTCTCGTCCAGGTAAGCCTGGTTGATGCCCTGGTAGCTGCGGCCGTCCGCATCCTTGCCCGTGCCCGCTGGCGCATCCTTGTATTGCCAGAAGGCATTGACGTTGATCGTGCGCGCACCGGCGATGTTCAGCGCGCCGGCCGCGTCGATGTCGATGTCGTCGCCCGTGGCGCCGCCCAGGCGGCGCGCGTTCAGGTCGATGCTGCCGTAGTTGCCGCCCTTGTCTCCGCTGCGCAGGTCGAAACGCGCGCCGTTTTCCAGGGTCAGGCGGCCGCCGGGCGCGGCCAGTTCGATCACGGCGCGGTTCGGCGCCTCGATCACCTGGCCATAGCTGTCCGTGCGCAGCACCGTGCCGTGTGCATCGAGCACGGCGCCGGACTGGATAGTGACGCCGTCGCGGCCGGCCAGGCGGATGCTCCCCACCTGTTCGCCGCTGGCGTCGATGCGGCCGTTCACCGTCAGGCTGCCGCCATCGATGGAGACGTTCACTTCGCGCGCCTTGAGCTCGTCGCCGATGGTCAAATTACCCTGTTTGAGCTGGAAGCTGCGGCTGCCGGATACCTTGCCCGTGTTCAGGCGCTGGTTCAGGCCGGCAAAGTCGGCGACATGCTGGGCGCGCAACTCCAGGCCGCCCGCCGCGTAGGCTACCTGAGTGCCGCCCGCGTCATAGCTGCCGCTGGCGCCGCCCAGCAGGGTGCCGCGCAAGTCGGCCGTGCCCGCCGCCTCGCCCGCGGCGATCACGCTGAGCTTGCCGGCGCGGTTGTTCACGGCCGACACGTCGATCACGGAAGCGGCCGCCTGGCGTACGTCTCCCTCGCGGCTGTCGAGGATCACGTCGCCGCCCCAGCTGTATTTGCTCGTGTCGTAGAAATCGATCTTGCGGCCCGCCAGGTCCAGCTTGGCCTTGTCGCCCAGCAATACATCGCGCTCGGCCGACAGGGTCAATTTTCCACTCGGTAAGACCACCGAGGTATCCACGCTGACGCTGTTGCCGCTCAGCGCCACTTCGGCGCCCAGGGCGCCGGCCAGCGCCGCATTCGTCGGCGTGGCGGCAGCGGCACCGGCCGGTGCGCTCACCTTGACGGCGCCGCCCGCCGTGAGGCGGTTGACGGAGCCGGCCGCGCCCGTCAACAGCGGCGTGCTGATCAGCAAATCGCCGCCACTGTAGTGATAGCCATTGGTGGCCGTATCCCACGCGCTCTGCGACTGGTAGACGGACAGGCTGCCCTTGTTGTTGGCCGTCAGCTGTTCGCTGGCATTCAGTGCCACCTGGCCGAAGCCCAGCACCAGGCGGTCCAGCTTGTGGATGGTGTCGGGACGGCTGTCCGGCGTGAAGCCGAACTCGATGCGCCTGGCGTCGACCTGCAAACGGCCGCTGCCCGTGCCGGGGCCATTGGCGACGACGGCGCCAGGCGCATTCGTCGCGCCCTGCCACACGAGGGTGTCCGTGTGGATGCGCGCCAGCGCGTCCGTGCCGCCATAGCCGTAGATGGCCGGCGTATTGAGCACCAGGCGCGACAGCGACGACTTGCCCGTGGCCGCATCGATGGTCGACAGCTGCGACGAATCATAGAAGTTGAAGGAATTGCGCGCCGTCAAACCCAGGTTTTCCAGCGCCGGTGCACCCGTGCTGGTGTCGCCGCGCAGCAGGCGGTCGAGCACGCCCTGGTTCAGCGCCAGGCCGTCCGGCAAGGCGCCGCGGGCGCTGGCGTCGGCCAGGGACGCCTCGCTGCCGACATTGATCGAACCCATCGCCAGCACCAGGTTGCGCGTGCCGTAGCGCACGTTGTCGCGCAGGGTAAACGCGCGCTCCGTCACGGCGGCGATGGTGCCCTCGGAATACAGCGACGTGCTGCCGCTGCAGGCGCCGCCCGTTTTCGCGCAGGCGCCGATATCGATGATGCCGGGGCCATACGATTCGGACGACGGCGCCGCGGCCGGCAGCATGTCCAGCCAGCCGTTCGAGACGGCCAGCACGCTGCCCATCGGTTCGTACACATAGCCGTCGCGCGAATCCCAGGCGGCCTTGCCGCGGCCCAGCGTATTGATGCCGGAGCCCTGTTCCAGGATGATGCCGTCGTCTTTTCTCGCCGTCACCAGAAACACTTCGGCCGCCTTCAGCACGGCGCCGTCGCGCAGCACGATGCCGCCCGCCGATTCCTTGATGGCGGCAATATTGGCGCGCTGGTTGCTGCCCGTGCCAAATTCGCTGTAGTTCACGCGCGGCAAGCCGCCGATGCCCACGCGCTGGGCGCCGAAGGCATTGATCTGCGACGCATGCACGGAGACGCCATTGAAATCGGCCAGCGGCGCCGTGCCGTCGGCCAGCACTTCGTAGCGGGTCGACGCATGATTGCCCGTGCCCAGCAGCAGGGAGCCGCCGAAGCCGCCCTCGGCCGGCGCATACAGGGCGCTGCCATCCATCATCAACGGCGTATGGTTGTCCTTGACGCTGTGCACGGACGGGGCGATCAGCTGCACGCGCACGCCCTTGGCATCGCGCTCCAGCGCGGCGCGCGGCACGCCGTCGCGCGTGGCCTGCGCCACGGCAAAGGCGGCATACCCCGTTTCATTGTATTGCGAATAGCTGCGCAGCACGTCGGCCGGCGTCAGGATGGCTTGTTGCGCCACCACGTCGCGGATCGCCGTGCCCGCCACGCCCGTCTGCGCCGCCGTGGCAAACGAGCCATTGCGCATGGCGATCGTGCCGCCCGTCTCGACGGCGCCGGCCAGGCCATTCAGTTCCACGCGGAAAGCACCGGGCAGCAGGGCGAAATTCGATGGCAGCAAGGTGTAGGTGCCGGCCGCCAGGCCGGGCACGCCCGCGCCGATGGTGATCTGGCGTCCCACGGCGGGCTTGCCCGCGCCCTGCTCGGCCGTCAACGGCGCCACGTCCGGCTGCACGCCGGGAAGGATGGCGTACACGGGGTTGGTGTTCAGGCCGGGCAGGGTGAAACCGCCGTTCGGCTTCATCTGCACCAGCGGATTGAGGCGCGCGTCGGTGGAGCCGCCGCGTCCGGCCAGGAAGGCCGCGCCCGTCAAGGTGCCGCCGCCCGACATGTCGAGCACGGCGCCTTGTTGCACGTCGATGGCGGCGCCCGTCAAGGCGATCTCGGGGCCGTTGCCCACGCCCTTGAACACGACATCGTTGCCGTCATACAGGTAGCTCAAGCCATCGAGCGTGCCGCCGTAGGGCATCGTCAAGCCTTTCGCACTGACGGACGTCAGGCTGCCAGGCAACAGATTGACGCGGCCCGTATTGGCTTCAAAGCCTTCGGCGCCCAGGTTGATCTGGCCCAGCGGCGCGCGCAGCACGCCATGCTGGTTGATGGTGGGCGCAACCAGGCTCAGGGTGCCGAACACGGAGAACGGCTGGTTCGGCATGGCGCCGTCGCCGCTGCGCCCGATATTGAGCGTGCGCAACGGGTCGAGCGAGACGCGGATATTGCCATATTCGTCGATGCCGCTCTTCTGGCCCACCGTGACCATGCCGCTGTCGCCCGTGGCCGGGTAGATCTGCGCGGCGACCAGCGTGGCATTGCCAGGCTGGTACAGGGCGGCGCTGTTCGACAGGCGCATGTCGCCGCGGCTGTTCAGGGTCAGCTGCTCGAAGGCATCGCGTTCGACCACCAGGTCGGCGCCGCTGCTCTGCGCAATGGTGCCGCGCGTACCCATGTTGACCTCGCCCGCGATATCGAGCATGCCCGCATCGATCTGCAGCAGGGAATCCTCGGCCACCAGCGGCACGCCCAGCATGCCGCGTCCCTTGCCCAGGTTCTTCGAGCCTTTCACGGCATTGGGCACGATGTAGTCGTCCTTCTGCGCGCGCACGGCCGTGCCCAGGCGCACGTACGGCGCCGCCAGGCGCACCTGGCTGGCAAGGCTGCCCGCCTTGTCCTGGCCATCGGGCACAGGCTGCTGCGCCAGGCCCAGCGAGGAGGCGCTCAGGCGCAGGCTCTGGCCCAGCGACAGGCTGACGTCGCCGTCAAAACTGAGCATGCCGTTCACATGCAGGGCCAGATTGTCGAAACCGCCCGCCTGCACGCGGTCGGCGCCCAGGCGCGCGCTGCCGTAGCGCAATGCCGCGTCCTGCTGGCCGGCGCGCAAGTCGCCGGGCAAGGCGCTGTCGCCCTGCACCTGCGCCAGTTGCATTTCGCGCGGCACGCGCACCGCGTTGTCCACGTTGTCGCCTTGCAAGGTGTAGCGGTTGACCTTGCCGTAATTGGGCGTGTCCAGCGCCAGTGCCAGGGTGCCGCCGGCCGCACCGGCGCCGCCGGCAGCGGCGCGCAGGGTGCCGTCGGCAAAGATGCCGTTGTAGGAACTGAGCGAAATCAAACCGCCGTTGCCGGCCACGTTGACGGTGCCCTGGTTCGGCAAATCCAGGGTCGCTTGCGCGCCGCTGGCGTCGAGCAGCGCGCCAGGACGCACGACGACAAAGGCATCGGCCGCGTCGACGCTGGCAGCGTCAGCCTTGTAGCGGGCGCCGATTTCGATGCGGCCGCCCTGGTCGGCACGGCCATAGCGCCCGCCCCGCATGTCGGTGGCGACCGTGGCCCTGCCGGCGACGTCCAGCACGGCCTTGTCGCCGATCCAGATCGACGTGGCTTGTCCCTTGCCGTTCGGTACATCCACCTCATTGCCCGTGCCAAACGTGCCTGGCAAGATGGCGATCTTGCCACCTCGGGCTTCGAGCTTGCCATCGACGGTGATCTGCGCATTGCCCGTCAGGCTGATCTGACGGCCCGGATCGACCGTGATGACGGCGCCTTGCGCCACCGCCAGATCCCCCTTCACGTGCGCGCTGCCGGCCGTCAGCGACAGGTCGGCGCCCATGCGCTGCGTCAGACGGGCCTTGCGCGCATCTTCCTGGTACAGCTCCGGCGTCCACAGTTCCAGCGCGGCGCCAGGATCGGTGCCGCCTGCCACCGTATGGCCCGTGGCGGGATTGAAACGCAGCACGGGCATGGTGACGTCGATATGCGCATCCTTGACCACCACGACGCCATCGCGGCCCGTGACGGCGTAGTCGGCAAAACCGCTCTGTAACAGGCTGGCGCCCAGCGCCAGCATGGGCTTGACGGCAACATCGCGTCCCAGCACCATGCCAGCCGGCAACATCATGCCGCGCGGCGCGCGCAAGTCGTCGGCGGCGATGCTGCCGGCCGCATACTGCGTCGTCACCAGCGGGATCGGCAAGCCGTTCGGAAAGACCGCCGCCGAGACCATGAAGCCGGCCGGCAGGTTGTTGATGGCCGTCAGCACGCTGCCGGCGGGGGCGATGGCCCCCTGCCAGACAATCATGCCGCCATTGATGACGACATTGGCGCCCGGCGGCACCAGCAGGTCGGCCCCCAGCACCAGCGGTTTCTGCGCCGACACGTCCGCCGTCACCGGCTTGCCCAGAGTCTGGCCCGGCTTGATCAAGCTGGTGCTGAGCGCAAAATCGAAGGGGATCTTCTCGCCCTTGGCGATCAGGAATTCGTCGCTCAGGCGCAGGGCCACCGGTGAACTGCTGCCGGCTGGCAATACGTCGCCTTCGAGCAGCTTGCCGCCGATGCTGACGGCCGCGCCGCTGTCGATGACCAGGCGTCCGCCGCCCTTCACGCCATGGCCGCGCAATTCGCCGTCGAGCTTGAGCATGGCGCCCGTCGGCGCTTTCTCCGTCGGCAGGTCGACCGCCAGGGTGATGTCGCCGCCGCGCCCGCCCTGCAGGCTGCCATTGCCCATCAGGGCCGCGCCGGACGAGACGTCGATGACGCTGCCGCCCGTCAGGTCGATGCCGCCCGAACTTTTCAGGGTGACCTTGCCGCCATTGATATACGGCAAACCGGCAATGGCGCCCGGATCGAGTTCCAGGTTGCTCCACAGGCCACGCGCATCGAGGCGCACGCCGGGCGCCACGCGCACGCCGGCCGTTCCCGTGGGGCGGCTGTCGGGCACCAGCTTGCCTTCAGCCCATACGTCGCCGGCACCCGCCAGATAGCGCGAAACGATGTCGCCGGCGGCGATGCTGCCGCCGCGCGCGCTCACGTTCGCCTTGATCGCCACGTCGGTGGCGTGCAGGGCGATGTCGCCGCCATCGGCCACGCGCACGTCGGCGTCGACGCTCACGCTGTCGTAGGCATGGATTTTCAGGGCGCCCAGCTCCAGGCCGTTGAGCCAGTCGGCGTCGAGCTGCAGGGTCTTGCTGCGCGCGGCCGGCAAGGCTTCACCCAGCAGCTGGCCATCGGCGATGCCGGCCACCTTGCCGATTTGCACCTTGTCCAGCACGGCTTGCGGGCTGTCGCGCAGCTGGCCCGTGCGCGTATCGAAGACGGGCGTCATTTTGCCCACGATCAATTGACCGGCGCGCGCCGCCGACGTCTGCGCCTGCTTGTAGCCATCCATGCCCTCATCGCGCTTGCGCTGCTGGCGCTCGCCCTGGAAGACAGAGGTGTCGATATCGCCTTCCAGCACGGCCGCGCCCGTGGAAACGATCACGCGGCCCGCGTCGCGGCCCACCGTGTAGCCGTTTTCCAGGCGTTCGCGCGGGCCGATCAGGGCATTCGCGTACGTCTCCGTCGTGTTCGCGCCCCAGCGCGCATGCGTGCTTTCGTAGCCGCGGTACAGGCCCGTGTACAGGTTGTCGCCGGGCGCCGTGCTCAGCTTGTACATCGCGCCATCGGCGCCCTTCAGCCACGTCTGCTTGACCATGCCCGTCTGCACGTCGAGCGAGCCGCCGGCGATGTTGATGCGCGAACCGGCCTGCGTCACCACTTCGCCGCCGCCAAAGCCGACGGTGCCGCCCTGGGCCGCCCATTCGCCGATGCCGTGGCCGCTGGTATTCAGGTAGCCGCTCACCTCCAGCAGGCCGCCGGCCGTGTACCAGCGGTCGGTGGCGTAGCCGTTGGTGCCGGCCGGCACCAGCACCAGGTCGCGGCGGTCGACCCACACGTCGCTGTTGTTCAGGTATTTGGCGTCGCGGCTGCCCGGTGCGTCGCGCTGTTCGTTGCCCTGCACATTGATCAGCACATTGTTGCTGCTCATGTCGACCTTCACGCCGACGGCGCCCGAGACGTCGATGGCGGCGTCGCGCGCCACGTGGCTGCGGCGGGCCGCATCGACCAGCACCTGGCCGCCCGTGGCCAGGGTCAGCGAATCGCCTTCGAACTCCACGTTGCCGGCCGAAACGATGCGCACCAGCGACTGGTCGCGCCGGTCCTGCGGCGTATCCGTGCCCTTGCCCGTATTTTTCAGCAGCGTGTCGCGCTGCACATCGAGCGCCGTGGTGCCGTTGTCGTCGATAAAAATGGCGCTGACGCTGCGGCGTCCCATGGTGACCTTGGCGTCCTCGCCCGCCGCCGCCAGGTGGATGGCGCCGCGTCCGTTGACGGAAGTGCTCGACAGCAGCATGCCGTCCTGGCGCAGCGAGTTGCCGCTCAGCGTGATGTCGCCGCCGGCCGACTGGATCAGGCCGCGGTTGATGACGGCGCCCGCGCTGCTGCCGGCCGTGCGCAGCATCTCGACTTCATTGCCGCGCGTGCTCGAGTACTGGTTCTTGTCCGTGCCCTGGCCCGGGCGCACGATGATGGCGTCGCCGGCGGCCAGGGTGGTCTGACCATTCGGCGTGGTGATGGCACCCGCGTTGTCGACGCCGCGGCCGGCCAGCAGCACGTAGCCGCCGCCCTCCGTCACCGTCTGCGGCTTGCGCGTGTCGATGCGCGCGCCGGCGGCGACGACGACGTCCGCCTCGGCCTTGCCATGCGTGGAGGTATTCTGGCCCAGCAGCAAGTCATTCGCGAAGGTCGGCACGGCGCCCGTGCCCTGCGCCTTGCCGTACAGGCCGCTCTTGAACTGGCTGTCGCTCATGCCCATGGCGGCCGCCGCCAGGTTGCGCGTATCGACCTGGCTGCTGCCCGTAAACACGATGCCGTTGCGGTTGACGATCATCACCGTGCCGTCGGCCTTGATCTGGCCCTGGATCTGGCTGGGGCGCGCCAGCGGATCATTGACCCGGTTCAATACGGACCAGTTCGATTTCTGGTCGAATTGCAAGGTGGTGTTCTTGCCGACGTTGAAACTTTCCCAGTTCAGTATCGCCTTGTCATCCGTCTGCACGACCTTCACGACGGTCTTGCCGTCGGCCTGCGTCTGCACGGGTCCCTGGGCATTGAGCCAGCCGGCCGTCAGGCTGTTCGTGTCGACCTGCAAGCCGCCCTTGGCCAGGCCATCGGGCGCGCCGCCCGCCGCCAGCGCCGCCTGGCGCGCGGCCGCCTGCACCGCCTGCTC
>NZ_NEGZ01000078.1 GCF_002127585.1 Janthinobacterium sp. GW458P | reverse complement strand
CCGGGCGCTGGGCCGGGGCGGCCGGGCGCTGCGGCGTGGCGAACTGGGTCTGCAACTGGGGCCGCGGCTGGGCCATTTCCGAGGCGGCCGGCGGCGACGCCAGCGAGGCGGCGTCGTCATTGGCCAGCGCGAGGATTTCCACCACGCCATCGCCCTGGCGGTTCGACAGGATCACGGCGTCGGGACCCAATGCTTCGCGCACCTTGCGCAGCGCATCGCGCGACGAGGCGCCCGTAAATTTCTTCACATTCATGGCCGGCCTCCCAGGGCTGGGTGGGCGCTGTATTGGCTGAACTGTGTGACCATCATCGACTCCTGTTGCTTGAGTGCTGTCTTCCACATGGACACAGATCACCCGGACAGTTTCCATTATTAGCGATGCTTGTTGGAAATGATCGAAGGAACAGGACGGGAAAGTACCCGTTATTCAGTTTGCCGAAAGGAAATTGATGAAAAAATAAGCAAAAAGGTGGCGGGGACCGTCGTCGGTGATCAGCGAGGGCTGGGGTCTGACGGGGACGCCGAGTCCCCCTCGCACCCTGGCGATGACCTTCGTGCTGGCGGTGTTGCGGGTCCGACCCCGGCATTAACTATGGCAACTATTGCGCGCCCACCAGCGCCGTGACGCGAATCGTCTTGGTTTCCGGCACTTCCGCGTGCGACAGCACTTTGAGCTGCGGCAAGGCGCGGCGCAGGAAGCGCGACAGC
Organism: Janthinobacterium sp. GW458P; assembly: GCF_002127585.1. GTDB lineage: Bacteria > Pseudomonadota > Gammaproteobacteria > Burkholderiales > Burkholderiaceae_D > Janthinobacterium. The sequence continues at coordinate 19,378 of NZ_NEGZ01000078.1, read as the reverse complement.
AAGGCGCGCAGCGGCGCCGGCACCAGCAGCACGGGCGTCAGGCCCAGCGCTTCCTGCTGCTGCGCGGCCAGGCCCGCCTGGTGGGCAATGGTGTCGGCCAGACCCGGCTCGATGCCGGCGCCGTCGCCGCCATTGCCCATCGCTTGCATCAGCAGGCGCTCCAGGCGGCTGTCCAGGGTCATCACGGACAGCTCGGCCGCGCCGGGGAACAGCTGCTGCACGATGGCGCGGCCCAGGCCCACGCGCACCAGCGCCGTCAGGTCGTTCGGGTCCTGCGTATTGACCGTATGCTCGGCCAGCGTTTCGATGATGGTGCGCATGTCGCGGATGTGCACGCCTTCGGCCAGCAGGTTCTGCAGCACCTTCTGCAGGGTCGACAGCGACAGCATCTTCGGCACCAGGTCTTCCACCAGGCGCGGCGACTCCTTGCCCAGGTGATCGAGCAGCGACTGCACTTCGGCGCGGCCCAGCAGCTCCGAGGCGTGCGAGGTGATCAGGTGGTTCAGGTGCGTGGCCACCACGGTGCCCGCATCGACCACCGTGTAGCCCATCGATTGCGCCTGGTCGCGCAGGCTGGCCTCGATCCACGTGGCGGGCAGGCCGAACGCGGGGTCGGTGGTGGCCAGGCCGGGCAAGGTGCCGCTGGCCATGCCGGGGTTGATCGCCAGGAACTGGCCGTTGTAGGCCTCGCCCACGCCCACTTCCACGCCCTTGAGGGTGATGCGGTAGGCCGAGGGCTTCAGTTCCAGGTTGTCGCGGATATGCACGGGCGGCGCCAGGAAGCCCACTTCCTGGGCGAATTTCTTGCGGATGCCTTTGATGCGCTTGAGCAATTCGCCGCCCTGCGTCTTGTCGACCAGGGGGATCAGGCGGTAGCCCACTTCCAGGCCCAGGGTATCGACGGGCATGATGTCTTGCCAGCTGGCTTCTTCCTGCTCGGGCGCCACCGTGGCCGGCGGCGCTTCGGCCGGCGTCTCGGCCGCCTCCTTCGCCTGCGCCCGCGACTTGCTGATCAGGTAGGCCGAGCCGGCCAGCAGGGACGCCAGCAGGATGAAGACCATGTTCGGCATGCCGGGAATCAGGCCCATGCCGCCGATGATGCCGGCGGTAATGTACAGTACTTGCGGTTTCGCAAACAACTGGCCGACCAGCTGGGTGCCGATGTCCTGTTCGCTGGCCACGCGCGAGACGACGATACCGGCCGCCGTGGAAATGATCAGCGAAGGAATCTGCGCCACCAGGCCGTCACCGATGGCCAGCAGGGTGTAGTTCTTGAGCGCATCGGCAAAGCCCATGTCGTGCTGCAGCAAGCCCACCAGCAAACCGCCGACGATGTTGATGACGGTGACCATGATGCCGGCGATGGCGTCGCCGCGCACGTATTTGCTGGCGCCGTCCATGGCGCCGTAGAATTCCGCTTCCTGCGCCACTTCCGTGCGGCGGCGGCGCGCCTCGTCTTCGCCGATCAGGCCGGCGTTCAGGTCGGCGTCGATGGCCATCTGTTTACCAGGCATGGCGTCCAGCGCGAAGCGGGCGCCCACCTCGGCGATACGGCCCGCACCCTTGGTCACGACGGTAAAGTTGATGATGGTCAAAATGATAAACACGACGATACCGACCGTGTAATTGCCGCCAATCAAGAAGTGGCCGAAGGCTTCGATCACTTTACCGGCCGCGTCGGCGCCCGTGTGGCCTTCCGTCAGCACCACGCGCGTGGAGGCCACGTTCAGCGACAGGCGCAGCATGGTCGACACGAGCAGGATGGTCGGGAAGGCCATGAAATCGAGCGGCTTGACCGTGTACAGCGCCGTCAGCAGCACGATGATGGACAGCGCAATATTAAAGCTGAAGAAAATGTCGAGGATGAAGGCCGGCAGCGGCAGCACCATCATCGCCAGCAGCATGATGATGATGACCGGCGCGGCGATGCCCTTGCTGGCGTTGCCTTTCAGTCCGCTGAGCCAGGCTGGCATGGTCAGGCCGTTCATGGTGTGCTTCCTTTATTCTTGTCTGCCGCGTCTGCCGCGGCCTTGGTCTGCGATGCGGGGTCGAGCGGGTCGAGCTCGGGCGGCACGTCGAGTTTTTTCGGCTTCTCGGGGCGCTGGCCGTGGCCGCTGCCGTAGCTGCGCAGCTGGAACACGTAGGCCAGCACTTCGGCCACGGCGCCGTACAGCGCCTCGGGAATCTCGTCGCCGATGTCCGTGTGCTTGTACAGCGCGCGGGCCAGGGCCGGCGCTTCCAGGATGGCGACCTTGTGCTCGCCGGCCAGCTCGCGGATCTTCGCCGCCACCTCGTCGATGCCCTTGGCCACCACCTGCGGCGCGCCGCGCGAATTCTCGCCATACTTGAGCGCCACCGCATAGTGGGTCGGATTGGTCACCACCACGTCGGCCGTCGGCACGTCGGCCATCATGCGGCGGCGCGACATCTCATGCTGCATCTGGCGGATCTTCGCCTTGATCTGCGGATTGCCATCCGACTCCTTGGCCTCCTGCTTGACTTCCTGCAAGGACATTTTCATCTTGTTGGCGTAATGCCACATCTGGTAGGGGCCGTCGATGGCGGCGATCAGGCCCAGCGCGCCGACGATCAGCAGGAAAGCCGTGATCAGCAGACTGATCAGGTGAGCGGAACCGGCGCGCAAGGATTCGACCGACAGGCCCAGCACGGCGTCTTTCTGGTGCTGCATCACCATCCAGGCGACGACGCCGACGACGATGGTCTTGGCGACGGCCTTGAGCAATTCCACCAGCGCATTCTTCGAAAACATATTGCCCAGGCCGCGAATCGGGTTGAGCTTGCCAAAATTCGGGGTAAACGCCTTGGAGCTGAACAGCCAGCCGCCGACCAGCACCGGCGACGCCAGGGCGACGAGCATGATGGCCAGCGCATACGGCAGGCAAGTGAGCAGGACCGAGCCCACGTCGTAGCCGATGCGCAACATCATCGCGTCGGGATTGAGTATCTGCTCCCGGTCCAGCGACAGCCCGGAAACCATGACGGCCGTCAGCCGCCGCACGATGGCGTCGCCGGCAAACCACAGGCAGCAGCCGGACGCCATCAGCACCGTAAACGTCGCCACTTCACGCGATCGCGGAACGTCGCCTTCCTCACGCGCCTGCTCGAGGCGCTTCGGTGACGCGGCTTCGGTCTTTTCTGCGTCGCTGTCTTCCGACATCAATCAACTCCGGTGAAGTCCTGCGGCCTGGCTAGGCGCAATACGGACTGGGCATGACGCATTATCGGTTCAATCATCACGGCGCCATCAAGGGAAAAGGAGGGCGAATCCCCTGCTTTTCCTTTGCCGGGATGAAACAAGGCGCCGCAGGCGCCCAATTCGGAGGGGACCGAAAAATGGTCAGGACAAGGCGCAGCCCCGAAGACAGTACGAGTAGTACGGCGAGGGGCTGCAACGCAGTCATGGCCATTTTTCCGGGGCCCCTAACGATTTTTTCGCGCCTCGGCCTGTTTCACCGTTTGCTCTATCGCGCCGAACAAGGATTTACCGTCATCGCCCAGCATTTCCAGCCTGACAACATCGCCAAACAGCAGGAATGGCGTGCTGGCGACGCCATCGGCGATCATCTCCTGGTTACGTCGCTCAACGATGCTGGAAAATCCCTTCTTGACTTCCTTGTTGGCAATGCCGCCAGCACTCACCACGCTGCCGGCGCGCGCATTGCGCGTCTGGCACAGGTGGGCGAGCAATTGCGGGTAATTGAAGGCCATGTCGGCGCCCGCGTGGGGCTGGCCCGACAATTTGCCGTTCAGGCTGCAGCGCACGGCATAATGCACCTTGCCGCCGCGCCAGGCGTCGCCCAGCTCGTCCGGCGTGATGGCGACAGGCGAGCAAGCCATGGCCGGCTTCGATTGCAGGAAGCCGTAGCCGCCGGCCTGCTCGTCGGGCGCCAGGTTGCGCAGGGTGACGTCGTTGACCAGCATCAAGAGCTTGATGTTCAGGTGCGCCTGGTCCGGCGTCGACCCCATGGCCACGTCGTCCGTGATGGCGGCGATGCCGGCCTCGTAGTCGATGCCCCACTGCTCGTGCGCCAGGGCGATGTCGTCGTGGGCGCCGAGGAAGTCGTCGCTGGCGCCCTGGTACAGGCGCGGCGCCTCGCGCAGACTGGCGGGCGCCTCCAGGCCGGCGGCCTTGCAGGCCCGCTCGATCTGCTGCAGGTAGGACGCGCCGGCCACGCGCAAGCTGCTGCGCGGCAAGGGCGCCATGCAGTTGGCGGGGTCGAACTCGAAGGCGCGGTGGCCGCGGCCGCTATTGATGGTCTGGTACAGCAAGTCCAGCTGCGGGGAAATGAAACTCCAGTCGTCGAGCGCCTTTTGCAGGGTCGAGGCGATGCCGTCGGCCAGGTGCGCCGTTTTCAGGTCGCGCGAAACGACCGCCAGCTGGCCATCGCGCGTGCCATCCTTCAGTGTAGCTAATTTCATGTACGGAAAACTTCGTCAAATGCAGGCAATAGGAGGCTAAAGACGCCAAAAAGCCGGGAAAACCCGGCTTCGGCGCTCAGGGGGAGTTATGCCAGGAGGGCGATCTGTGCGGGCGTGAGGTAGCACCACTCGCCTTCGGCGATGCCCAGCGATGCCAGGGTCAGGCTGCCGATGGCGGAACGGTGCAGCGCGCTGCAATGGTTGCCGGCAGCGGCCAGCATGCGCTTGACCTGGTGGTACTTGCCCTGTTCGAGCACGATTTCCAGCAGATGCTCGCCGCGCTTGACGCACACGAGGGCGGCCAGCGGCGCCGGCTCGTCGTGCAGTTGCACGCCGGCCAAGAGCTGGGCCACCAGTTCATCGGTCACCGGCTCTTGCGTGGTAGCCTGGTAAATTTTCGGAACGTGGCGCTTCGGCGACGATTGTGCATGGATAAATGCCCCATCGTCGGACATCAAGAGCATGCCGGTCGTGTCATGGTCGAGCCGGCCGACGGGCTGGACTTCGCGCCAGCTGAACTGTTCCGGCAGCAGGGTCAGCACGCCAGGGTGGTGGCTGGGCTTGCGCGAGCATTCGAAGTTGGCGGGCTTGTACAGCGCCAGGTACAGGTGTTCGCGGTAGACCCACTCTTCCTCGAAGACGTGCAGCACCAGGCCTTCGGTCTCGACGGTGGTGCGGTAATTGGTCTGGGTGACGCCATCGATGACGACATCGCCATCATCGATAAGGGAACGGCAATACTTGCGGGTGCCAAAGCCCTGCGATTGCAGGATGCGGTCTAGGGATAATTTACTCATGGGCGTGACTGTACCAGAAGCGGCTGGCAGCGTGAAGCGGCCGCGCGCGCCGCCTGCGCCAGCGTACGGGAGGCGGGAAACCATGGCACACGCAGAAATACCGAAAAGAACAAGGTGAGATTTGGCGAGAAATGGCCCATTCCTTTGAGATATATCAAGCGCTCGGAATATCGCATTGATAGACTGAAACTTCGTTAGGAATCCGCCTAACGTGCGTTAGGAATTATGACAGCAGCCACGACCTCACAAGGATATCGTATGAAGCACATCGACACCATAGCCTTACAAGGCAGCATCGCCGACATGCGCGGCCGCATCGCCGCCGAACAGAGCGCCATGCATAAAGTCCAGCTCGGCCTGGCGCGCTGGCGCGGCGCCCTTCCCGAACAGGACGCAGACGGGGCCAGCCCCGCTCCTGCCAGCCAGGCACGCTGGCACGCCGAGGCGCAATGCCATTTCATGTGCTGGCTGGAACAGGGCGGCTTTGCCCTGGCGGAAGAGGAAGCGGACCAGGCGGCGCCGGCAGCCTCCATGGCGCACGGCACAAAGGGAGCCGGCGCGCAGGCTAAGCCATCCACCGCCCCGATCTCGCCTGCGCACTGCAACGACTGCGCCGCCTGAGGCGCAGCAGCCGGTCACCCATGCCCCGCCTTCGCATGCCTGCCCACCACCAGCCAGCCCACGCCGCGGCAACCGCGCCGCCCAGGCCATCCCCGACTTCGACGCACAAAAGGAAACGGCGGCATTGCGCCGCCGTTCCCAAGCCCCAACGGGACTTTAGTGAGGAATGTAAATTCACTCAAAACCACATCTGCGATGCGGCGAGTAGTTCCATGACCTGCCCATCAAAGTACTGACAACATAGTAGATATATCGCCCCTCCTTGAAAAGAACTACGCTTTCACTATAGCCCAGAAGGGTCGATTTTCAAGGCAAATTGCCATCTTATTGAAAATCATTCTCGATTGGCTTATCAAGTTATTACGAGAGATATCTTCAACGCAACGCCGGTTGCGCCTGCTGCACGGCCGCCTTCATGGCGCCCGCCCCCATGGCCGCGCCAAACTTCTTCAGCACCCGTTCCGGCAAGCCTTCGTGCTGCGTGTAGTCGACGATGTCTTCCGCCTTGACCACGTCGCGCGCCACGCTGTCGACCGTGCCGAAATCATCGGCCAGGCCCATTTCCACGGCTTTCGCGCCGGTCCAGTACAACCCCGAGAAAGTGTCCGGCGTTTCCTTCAGGCGCTTGCCCCGTCCCGCCCGCACCACCTCGATGAACTGCTGGTGGATTTCATTGAGCATGCCCTGCGCATACGCCTTGTGCTTGTCCGTCAGCGGGCTGAACGGGTCCATGAAGCCCTTGTTCTCGCCGGCCGTCAGCAAACGGCGCTCGACGCCCACTTTTTCCATCACGCCCGTAAAGCCGAAGCCGTCCATCAGCACGCCGATGGAGCCGACCACGCTGGCCTTGTTGACGTAGATGCGGTCGGCGGCGGCCGCGATGTAATAGCCGCCCGAGGCGCACATTTCATCGACCACCACATACAGGGGCTTGTCCGGATAGCCCTTGCGCAGGCGCTGCATCTCGTCGACGATCATGCCCGCCTGCACGGGGCTGCCGCCCGGACTATTGATATGCAGCACCACGGCCACGGAACCGGCGTCGGAAAACGCCTTGTCCAGCGCGGGGATGACGACGGCGGCCGAACCGCTGCCCTCGGACTCGATGGCGCCGCTGATGTCGATCAGGGCCGTGTGGCGGCCCAGGGTTTCGCTGTCGTCGGCCGTGTTGTAGTCATAAAACACCCACAGGGCGAACAGCACGATCAGCAGGCCGAAGACCTTGAAGAAGATGCTCCAGCGGCGGTGGGCGCGCTGCTCTTGCAACGTGGCAAACACCAGTTTTTCCAGCACGTCGCGTTCCCAGTGGCCGGCAGGGGCGCCGTTGCCGGCGGCCGCACCGCTGTCCAGCTTGTCATTCGTGTTATCGCTCATAGTTCACTTTGCTCACATTGCAAAAAGACCGGCGCCAGGCTTCAGGCCGGCACAGGCCTGACATAGTCATCGGGCTGCCAGTACAGCTGGCCATCGCGCTCGGCCACGGGAATCGGGCGCAAACGGCCGCCCTTGCAGGGGCCGCCCGCGCAGAAACCGCTTTCCGGCACATAGATGGCGCCGTGCGTCGAACACATCAGGTACAGGCCGCTGGATTCGAAAAACTCGCCCTCGGCCCAGTCCAGCTCGATAGGCACGTGGGCGCAGCGGTTCAGGTAGCCATACGCCTTGCCGCCATGGCGCACGACAAAGCCCGTCGTCGCTTCGCCCCCGGCCAGCACGGGAAAGCGCACGCCCTTGCCGCCGTCGGCCACGGCGTCGGCCGCGCAAATGAGCACTTCCGGCACATCGCCCATCATGCGTGCTCGCTCAGCCATTGATGCAGGTCGGCCACCGTGGCGGCCGAATACAGGGGCTTGCAAGCTTGCAACTGCTCGACGGGATGTGCCCCATACTCTACGGCAATACCGGCCGCGCCTGCATTGCTTGCCATCAATAAATCATGGCTGGTGTCGCCGACCATTACCGTGCGGCGCATGTCCTGACCCAGTTCGCGCGTCAGTTCCTGCAGCATGGCCGGATGGGGTTTGGAGAAAGTTTCGTCTGCGCAACGTGTCGCATCGAACAGGGACAGCAGCTTGACGGCGTTCAGCGATCGGTTCAGGCCGACGCGGCTCTTGCCCGTGGCGACGGCGAGGAAATACGCCTGCTGCGACAATTCCAGCAGCATTTCATGCACGCCCGGAAACAGTGCCAGCTCATGGTCGCGCGACAGATAGTGATAACGGTAGCGCTCGGCCATGCGCGCATGGTATTTCGGCTCCACGTCGGGCATCGCCAGCTGCATGGCTTCCTGCAGGCCCAGGCCGATCACGTGCGAGGCCTGCAACTCGGTGGGAACAGGCAAGCCCAGGTCTTTGGCCGAAGCCTGGATGCACTTGACGATGGTCGAGGTACTGTCTATCAGGGTGCCGTCCCAATCGAAGACGATCAGATCAAATTGCTTTCTTGCCATGTTTTCCGACGACAACGCCGCCGGCTCCTTGAGAATGAATGATGGCGACTGACTGCCTTGTGGGCAGCGTCGCGCGCACGCGTTTGATAACTATCTAACTATCGAGCGGCAACAGCCAATGGTTTGCCCAAGCTTACCAAGAAACGCTCGCATTCGGCAGCCAGCGGCGCATTCAGGGTCATCGTCTTGCCGTTTTCCGGATGCGTAAACGTGATCTGGTGCGCATGCAGGAACATGCGTTTCAGGGCGCCGCGCGTGCTGTCGGCCTTCAACAGGGCGCGGTTGAGGGCGAAGTCGCCATATTTATCGTCGCCGGCGATGGGGAAGCCGGACGAGGACAGGTGCACGCGGATCTGGTGCGTGCGGCCCGTCTTCAATTCCGCTTCCAGCAAGGCGAAGTTGTGATATTTATGCAACAGTGAAAACACCGTGTGCGACGCCAGGCCGTCGGCCTGCACGGCCACCCGGCGCTCGCCTTCGGCCGTCGTATATTTATGCAATGGCAACTTGATATGCTGGCGCGCGTTCTTCCAGTCGCCGGCCACGAGCACCAGGTAGCGCTTGTCCGTGACGCCGTCGCGCATCTGTTCATGCAAGTTCGTCAACGCGGAACGTTTCTTTGCAAGCAACAACAAGCCGGACGTGTCGCGGTCCAGGCGGTGCACCAGTTCCAGGAACTTGGCGTCGGGGCGCGAAGCGCGCAATTGCTCGATCACGCCGAACGAGACGCCCGAGCCGCCATGCACGGCCACGCCGGCCGGCTTGTCGATGACGAGCAGCTGCGCATCCTCGAAAATAATCTTGAATTCGGCGGCCGGCGCGCCCGTGGGCGCCTTTTCGGCCACGCGCACGGGTGGAATGCGCACCACGTCGCCGGCGGCGAGACGGTACAGCTGATCGATACGGCCTTTATTCACCCGCACTTCTCCCGATCGCAAGATCCGGTAGATGTGGCTTTTAGGCACTCCCTTGCACACTCTTAATAAGTAGTTGTCGATGCGCTGGCCTGCTTCTTCCTCGGCGATCGTTACGAATTGGGCTTGCGGCTGAACCGGGGGTGTTGAAGGGGGAACAACATCATTTTGACTCTTCATTTACTATGTCTTCCCAGAAATCTCTCTAAGTCCTTCATTTTGAATATATAATTGTTTTTGCTGCGGCCCTGGCTGCTGCGAGTGTAAGAATAAAAGCACATTTTACACAGGGGCGTCTCCACCGGCCTCGCCAAATTGCAAATTCGGTGGAAAAAAACGTATATGCACCATCCCTGCGCGAATCAAGGTTGCACCGTAGTTGTAATCGGATAACGCGTGGAGATGCTGAAGTGAGTGTGGGATTATAAGGATAAGTACCCGTTAGCGCGACTTATCGAGTCGGGCTCGCGGGTTGATGAAGTTGATAACGCTTGCCGTTTTCGCCAAACCCCGTATGCGGCCACCAGAGGGTTGTCGATGAATAGGCTGAGGCCAAGCCTCGCCATCGCGATCCCTGTCATGAGCCGGCCTACGATTTGGCTCTGAATTTGCTGACCACCTGCATTCTCTGCCCCCGGCATCCGGGCTGTTTCAGATGAGTTGCAGGTGTCCTGTGCACTCGGCATGACGATCGACCTCACCGCGCCCTGTTGCGGCCGCAACGCATCACGCGTTGTTGCTCCGCACGCTAAGGCATTCCCCCCGCCAACACTCCCGTTCTCGCATATATCCCTGTACTGTCGCCGCTTCCCCGGAAGCGGCTTTGAGATGGCCTACGGGTCGCGGAGTTATAAAAATGAAACGCATGTTGTTTAATGCCACGCAGCAAGAAGAACTGCGCGTAGCGATTGTCGACGGACAAAAACTGATCGACATCGATATCGAGACAGCCGGGCGCGAACAGCGCAAATCCAACATCTACAAGGGCGTCATCACGCGCATCGAGCCTTCGCTCGAAGCGTGCTTCGTCAGCTATGGCGAAGACCGCCACGGCTTCCTGCCCTTCAAGGAAGTTGCCCGCACGTATTTCCGCGAAGGCGTCGACGTGCGTAACGCGTCCGTCAAGGAAGCGCTGCGCGAAGGCCAGGAAATCATGGTCCAGGTGGAAAAGGAAGAGCGCGGCAACAAGGGCGCCGCGCTGACCTCGTTCGTCTCGCTGGCCGGCCGCTATCTGGTCTTGATGCCGAACAACCCGCGTGGCGGTGGCGTATCGCGCCGCGTGGAAGGGGAAGAGCGCCAGGAATTGCGCGAAACCATGGATAAACTGGACTTGCCTGCTGGCATGTCCGTCATTGCCCGCACGGCCGGCATCGGCCGCAACGTCGATGAACTGCAGTGGGACTTGAACTACCTGATGCAACTGTGGCGCGCCATCGAAGGCGCCGGCAAGTCGGCCAACGGCGCCTTCCTGATCTACCAGGAATCGTCGCTCGTCATCCGCGCCATCCGCGACTACTTCCAGCCCGACATCGGCGAGATCCTGATCGACACGGACGAGATCTACGACCAGGCGCACCAGTTCATGAGCCACGTGATGCCCGACATGGTGCACCGCGTCAAGCGCTACAGCGACGACGTGCCGCTGTTCTCGCGCTTCCAGATCGAACACCAGATCGAAACGGCGTACAGCCGCACCGTGCCGCTGCCATCGGGCGGCGCCATCGTCATCGACCACACCGAAGCGCTGGTCTCCGTCGACGTCAACTCGGCGCGCGCCACGCGCGGCTCGGACATCGAGACGACCGCCTTCAACACCAACTGCGAAGCGGCCGAGGAAGTGGCCCGCCAGCTGCGCTTGCGCGACCTGGGCGGCCTGATCGTCATCGACTTCATCGACATGGAAGTGGCAAAAAATCAACGCGAAGTGGAACAGCGCCTGAAGGACGCGCTGCACCATGACCGTGCCCGTGTACAAATGGGCAAGATTTCCCGCTTCGGCCTGATGGAACTGTCGCGCCAGCGCCTGCGCCCTTCGCTGTCCGAAGGTTCGCACGTGACGTGCCCGCGCTGCTCCGGCACCGGCCACATCCGCGACACGGAATCGTCCGCCCTGCAGGTGCTGCGCATCATCCAGGAAGAGGCGATGAAGGAAAACTCGGCCACCATCCACGTGCAGGTGCCCGTGGACGTGGGCGCCTTCCTGCTCAACGAAAAGCGCGGCGAAGTGCTGAAGATCGAGAACCGCCACCGCATCGCCGTGATCCTGATCCCGAACAAGCATCTGGAAACGCCGCACTACAAGCTCGAACGCATCAAGCACGACGATCCGCGTCTGGAAGACAGCCAGGCCAGCTACAACCTGGCCGAAAGCGCTGAAACCGACATGGCCTACAGCAAGCGCCAGAAGGAAGAAGCCAAGCCGCGCCAGGAAGCCGTCGTCAAGACGATCACGCCTGACCAGCCGGCACCGCTGGTCGAGCGCAAGCCCGTCGAAACGAAACCGGCTCCCGTGGCCGCGCCTGCCGCGCCGCAAGGCCTGATCGCCAAAATCATCAGCTTCTTCACGGGCGCGCCGGCTGCTCCGGCACCGGCCCCCGCCCCTGTCGCGCCAGTCAAGCCGGCCGGCAATGCCGACCGCGGCGACCGCAGCAACCGTGGCCCGCGTGGCCGTGGCCGCAATGGCAAGCCTGGCCGCGAAGAGCGCGAACCAGGCCAGGGCCGTCCGGCCCAGGACGATGCGGCGAAAGAAGCGGAAGCACTGGAAAAGGCGGCCCGTCCGCCACGCCCGCCGCGTCCGCCACGCGAACCGCGCGAAGCGCGCGAGAATGGCGATACGGCAGCGGCGCCACGCGAACGGGGCGAGCGTCCAGAACGGGCGGAACGTCCCGAGCGCGCTGAGCGTCCGGAACGCGCCGAGCGTCCGCCACGCCAGCCGCGCGAAGCGCGCGAACCACGCGCCGACAAGGCTGTTGTTGCTGAAGTGAAAGCTGAAGAACTGGCATTGGCCGGCGCTGCCGCCACGGCTGTCAACGTTGTCGTGGCGTCAAACGGCCCTGCCGCCGACGCCGCGCCTACGAGCTTGCTGAAGGCCCCGGCCAATGCCGGCCCTGAAGGCGAAGAGACGGAAAACGACGTGGAAGGCGAAGAACCGCGCCGCCGCCGTCGTCGTGGCGGCCGCAACCGCAACCGCCGCGACCGCGAAACGGGCGAGCTGATTGAATCGGCAAACGGCGAGAACGAAGGCCAGGACGCGCCCGTGATCAGCTTTACGGTCGCTCCGGCGCCGGAAGCGGCCGCCGCTGCCGATGCTGCGCCAGTGGCCGTCGTGGCTGCCGCCGCTGTCGTCGCCGTCGCGGCGCCGGTGGAAGCCGCCGTCGTGGACGTGGTCGAAGTGGTGGAAGTGGCCAAGGTGGTGGAGATCGCCAAGGTCGAGGTAGCCGCTCCTGCCGCAGAAGCCGCAGTTGCTGAAGTGATCGTGCCGCAAGCCCCTGTTGAGGCCGTCGTTGCTGTAGCGCAAGCTGAACCAGCCGCTGCCGAACCAGCACCAGCTGCCGAGTACAGCTTTGCCGAGAAGGCCGCGCCTGAAGCAGCAGCTCCTGCTCCAGCTCCTGCTCCAGCTCCAGCTCCAGCGGAAATCATCGTCGAAGCGGCGCCGGTCGTGGAAACGGCCGCCGTCGTGGAAACCGCCGTCGTGGCTGAAGCAGCGCCAGTCGCCGAAGCAGCACCTGTCGTGGTGGAAGCCGCCCCGGCGCTTGCCGAAGTTGCTCCCGCTGCGGCGCCAGCCCCCGTGGCTGCTCCTGCTCCTGCTCCGGCACCTGTCGTCGCTCCAGCTTCCGCACCGGCTCCATCGCCGGCGCCTGCGCCGCTGGACCTGGACGCGGTGCTCGGTTCGGCCGGCCTGACCCTGGCCGCCACCGATCCGGAAAAACTGCGCCTGGCGCAGGAAGCTGCCGCCAAGGCCGTCGCTCCCGTGCGCAAGCCGCGCGAGCGCAAACCCTTGCCGCCGCAATCGGATGAGCCGTTGATCCAGGTCAACACGCAACGTCCATAAGCGTGCCGGGTTTGCCCAGCCGCGAATGATGAAAGGGGGAGCTCAGGCTTCCCCTTTTTTACGTCCCCACCTTTGCCAGCCAGCCGCCATGCACGAGAACGCCGACCTTTCCCCTCCCGCCCCCGTCACCCTGCGCAGCGCCTTCTGGTACTGGCTCAAGCTGGGCTGCGTCAGCTTTGGCGGCCCCGCCGGGCAGATCGCCATGATGCATGCGGAACTGGTGGAAAAGCGGCGCTGGATCTCCGAGCAGCGCTTCCTGCACGCCCTCAATTACTGCATGCTGCTGCCGGGGCCGGAAGCGACCCAGCTGGCCATCTACATCGGCTGGCTGATGCACCGCACGCGCGGCGGCATCCTGGCCGGACTGCTGTTCCTGCTGCCCTCGCTGCTGCTGCTGATCGTCCTGTCCTGGCTGTACATGGCGTATGGCCACGTGGCCGCCATCGCCGGCATCCTGTACGGCGTCAAGCCGGCCGTCGTCGCCATCGTGGTGGCGGCCGCGTGGCGCCTGGGCCGGCGCACCTTGCGCAGCCCCGGCCTGAGCGCCATCGCAGCGGCGGCATTTATCGCCATCGCCGCGCTTCATCTGCCATTTCCGCTGATCGTCTTTGGCGCGGCCCTGCTGGGCATGGCGGGCGGGCGCTGGCTGCCGGCCCATTTCCAGGCCGGCGGCACGCGGCACGGCGGCGCGGCCCGCCACGGCGCCGCCCTGATCGACGACGACACGCCCACGCCGGAGCACGCGCAGCTCAAATGGCCGCGCCTGCTGGGCATGGCCAGCCTGGGGGTGGCGCTGGCCTTGCTCGCCTGGCTGGGCCTGGCGCTGCTGGGCGGAAAGGATCAGCCGCTGGCGCAGATGGGCGTGTTTTTCAGCAAGGCCGCCCTGCTGACGTTCGGCGGCGCGTATGCCGTGCTGCCCTATCTGGTGCAGGGCACCGTCGAGCAATACCACTGGATCAGCAGCACGCAGATGATGGATGGCCTGGCGCTGGGCGAAACGACGCCCGGCCCCTTGATCATGATCGTCGCCTTCATCGGTTTCGTGGGCGGCTGGAGCCACGCGGTGCTGGGCGGCAACCTGTGGCTGGCGGGCGTGTGCGGCGCCCTCGTCGCCAGCTGGTTTACTTTCCTGCCGTCATTCATCTTCATCCTGGCCGGCGCGCCGCTGGTGGAGGCGACGCGCGGCAACCTGCGCCTGAGCGCGCCCCTGAACGCCATTTCAGCGGCCGTGGTGGGCGTCATCGCCAGCCTGGCCCTGTTCTTCGGCCGCCACGTCTTCTGGCTGGAAACACCCTTGCCGCACTGGGATTGGCTGGCCCTCGCCATCGGCGCGGCGGCCGGCGTGGCGCTGATCAGGTTTCAAATGGGAACCATCAAATTGCTGCTCGCCTGTGCCATCTTCGGCCTCGTGCTATCGTATCTGCCTTGAACGACTTAACGTAACTGGCATCACCTTTCATGGCTGACAAGATTATCTACCTCGCCGAGGCCCGCAACGGGGTGCTGGCGATACCCGAGCGGCTGGAAAGCCCCAGCGGCAGCGTCGCCGACCGCCTGGGCCGGCCCCTGCACGACCTGCGCATCTCGATTACCGACCGCTGCAATTTCCGCTGCGTGTACTGCATGCCGAAGGACGTATTCGACAAGAATCACGTCTACCTGCCGCACACGGATTTGCTGTCCTTCGAGGAAATCACGCGCGTAGCGCGCCTGTTCGTCGCGCACGGCGTGGAAAAGATCCGCCTGACGGGCGGCGAGCCGCTGCTGCGCAAGAATATCGAAAAGCTCGTCGCCATGCTGGCCGCACTGCGCACGCCGTCGGGCCAGCCGCTGGACCTGACCCTGACGACCAACGGTTCCCTGCTGGCCAGAAAAGCGCAAGCGCTCAAGGATGCGGGCCTGAACCGCGTCACCGTGTCGCTCGACTCGCTCGACGACGCCACCTTCAAGCGCATGAACGACGTCGATTTCGCCGTCGCCGACGTGCTGGACGGCATCGCCGCCGCCCACGCGGCGGGCCTGGGACCGATCAAGATCAACATGGTGGTCAAGGCCGGCATGAACGAGCAGGAAATCGTGCCCATGGCGCGCCACTTCAAGGGCACGCCCTACATCCTGCGCTTCATCGAATACATGGACGTGGGCGCCTCGAACGGCTGGAACTTGCAGGAAGTCATCCCTTCGGCCGAGGTCGCGCGGCGCATCGCGGAACACATGCCTTTGCTGCCGATCAACCCCAACTACGCGGGCGAGACGGCGGCGCGCTGGCGCTATGCGGACGGCGACGGCGAGATCGGCCTCATTTCCAGCGTCACGCAGGCGTTCTGCGCCGACTGCAGCCGCGCCCGCCTATCGACCGAAGGCAAGCTCTACACTTGCCTGTTCGCCACCAGCGGCCACGACTTGCGCGGCCTGCTGCGCGGCGGACGCAGCGACGAGGAGATTTCCACGGTGGTGGCGCAGCTGTGGCGCGGCCGCGCCGACCGCTATTCGGCCTTGCGCACCAGCCAGACGGACTTGACGGGCGGCGCGCTTGAGCGCGGTAAAAAGAAAGTGGAAATGTCATATATCGGCGGCTGAATCGGACGCAAGGGGCGCCCGCCGCTGCTACCATGGCGCATGCACCCATTTTCCTACCTGACATGATCAACAAACACGATATTACCGGCCTCATTCTTGCTGGCGGACTCGGCACGCGCATGGGCCACGGCGACAAGGGCATGCAGCCGCTGCACGGCCAGCCCCTGGCCCGCCACGTGCTGCAGCGCCTGGCGCCGCAAGTGGGCCCGCTGGCCATCAGCGCCAACGAACACGCCGGCAACTACGCCCGTTTTGGCCTGCCCGTCTGGCAAGACGTGCTGCCCGGCCACGCCGGCCCGCTGGCAGGTCTGCACAGCGGCATGCGGCACGCCGCCACGCCCTACCTGCTGAGCGTGCCGTGCGACTCGCCCCTGCTGCCGCCCGACCTGGCGGCGCGCCTGGCCGCCGGCTTGACGCAAAACAATGCCGACCTGGCCATCGCCGTCACCGAAGAGCTTGATCCGGCGACGGGATTGACGGTACGCCGTTCCCATCCCGTTTTTTGCCTGGTGAAAACATCGGCCCTGCCCCAGCTGGACGCCTACCTGGCCGCCGGCGAGCGCCGCATGCGCACCTGGCACGGCCCCCTGAAGCTGGCCGAGGTGCTGTTCGAAGACAGCGCCGCGTTTGGCAACGTGAATACGCCGGACGAGCTGGTCGCCCTGCAGGCGCGGGCATTGAGCGTGCCGATGGCGCAAGCCATCCTCGCCGATACCGTCACGCCCGTGGCCGACATCGAGCAATTGCCGCTGCAGCAGGCGTTCGAGCGCATCCTGGCGGCCGACATCATCTCGCCCATCAGCGTGCCCGCGCACGACAATTCCGCCATGGATGGCTATGCGCTTTACGGAGCTGACCTTGGCGCCGACCTCGGCGGCGGCGCCCCTGTCACCCTGGCCGTCGTCGACACCATCCTGGCCGGGCGTCCCGGCACCGTCAAAGTTGCACGCGGGCAATGCGCGCGCATCATGACGGGCGCCGTCATGCCCGACGGCTGCGACAGCGTGGTGCCGCAGGAACTCGTGCTGCAAGCGGGCGAAACGAGCATCACGCTGGCGCCGGACTGCATCCGTCCCGGCGACAACCGCCGTTTCAAGGGCGAAGACTTGATGCAGGGCAAACCGGCCTTGCTGCAGGGCAAGCGCCTGGGTCCGGCCGAGCTGGGTTTGCTCGCCTCGCTGGGCATCGCCACGGTGCCCGTGCGCCGCCGGCTGCGCGTGGCCTTCTTTTCCACGGGCGACGAATTGCGCTCGATCGGCGAACCGCTGGCCGCCGGCTGCATCTACGACAGCAACCGCTACACCCTGCTGGGCATGCTGACCCGCCTCGGCTGCGAGGTACTCGACATGGGCATCGTCAAGGACAATCCGCCGGCGCTGGAAGCGGCCCTGCGCGGCGCCTGCGCCTCGGCCGACGTCATCATCACTTCGGGCGGCGTCTCCAGCGGCGCGGCCGATTTTACGCGCGAAATCCTGGCCCGCCTGGGCAAGGTCGCCTTCTGGCACATCAACATGCGTCCGGGCCGCCCCATGGCGTTTGGCCGGATCGCCAGCGCGGGCGACACGGCCTTGCTGCTGGGCTTGCCCGGCAACCCCGTGGCCGTGATGGCGACCTTCTATTTCCTCGCCCGCCCCGCCCTGCTGCGCCTGATGGGCGCCGATGCGGAGGCGTCCAGCCTGCCGCTGCTGCAGGTGGCGGCACAGGCGCCCATCCGCAAGAAGCGGGGCCGCACGGAATACCAGCGCGGCATCGTCGAGCGCGATGCGGACGGGCGCCAGCACGTGCGCGTGACCGGCGCGCAAGGCTCGGGCATCCTGCGCTCGATGACGCAAGCCAATTGCATGATCGTGCTGCATGAAGCGCAAGGCAACGTGGCGGCCGGCGACCTGGTCGATATCGTGCTGTTCCACGGATTGACCTGATGAAACATCTAGTTCTGGCGCTGGCCCTGCTGCCGGGCATGGCGGCGCATGCTGGCGAAGTCCACAGCAATGGCTACACGGTGCGCTTCGACGAGCGCATCGAAACGGCGCCGGGCGACTTGCATGGCGCCAGCGTGGGCCGCATCAGCATCGTGCGCGCCGCCGATCAAGGTCTCGCGTGGCAGGAAAATACGCCCTTGCAGCCGGGCTGCGGCGCCATTGCGGCCGTCACCGTCCTCAACGACAGCTATGTGGCCCTGTGCGGCCACTTGGGCGGGCGCCATTACACGCAAAAGATCATCTTCATGCAAGGCAACTCGCCCGCCATGGTGAGCGTGGACCAGTTCGATTCGCCCAGCGCCGTGCGCGTGGAACGCGACGGATCGCTGGCCATCGACGTCCTGCGGCGCGACCGGTTCCCCGGCGAACTGACGGGTCCGCATTATTTTCCCACCGTGTACCGCTTGCACCATGATGACGCCACGTTCGGTTTCGTCCCCAGCTTTGATGGCGATGCCGCCGAGCGCTACTGGCAGCACTATCGCGCCAAGCGCCAGGCGGCGCCAGCGGCGGACGTACTACCGGAACTGCTGGCGTCCCTGCTGGCCGCGCAGGCCGGCAAGCAGCCCATCTGCACCGAGCTGGCCACGCTCGCCGCCGACCTGCAGCGTGACAGCCAGCCGCACGATGCACAAGGTGCGCGTACCTTGATGCGCACCTGGCTGCACAAGTTGCCGGCCATCGGCTATCCCCGCTTCGAGGCACCTGCCTGCCGGGGCACGTTCTAGCGCGACATGCGGTCGGCGCTGCGGCGCCAGCTCGCTCAACATCCTTCTTCAAGCACCACCACGGCCCGCCCTGCGCGGGCCGCTTGCATTGCCCCTGCGCAATCAATTTTCCTCATTTGAACGCCTTTTCCCACCGAGATAAAAATATTAATTATTTCGCTCAATAACATATCAATAAACACAACACTAATTGTAATAATTTTATTTATTTGTTGATATTGAAGTTTCTTCGGTGATAACATCCGGACTCAAGCAAAAGAGTTCAATTTTGATATTGTTTTCACGAGGAAACTACCAATGAAACACGGCCCATCGATCGCGGGCGCCTGCATGCTGGGTGCCGCCGTCCTGTTCGGCATGTTGTCCCTGACGCCCCTGCCCGCCAGCGCGAAAGGCATGGCCCGCGCCGACGTGCTCGATAATTGCAGCTGGAACCGTCCCGGCGTCGATCCGTTCATGGGTGACGTGGTGGCGGCCGTGGACCGCTATACGGATATCGCGCCCCAGGTGCGCGAACAATTGAAGGAGCGCATGCGCGCGCGCCAGTACGACGAGATCGTCGTGATCAGCCGCGACGCCATCCGCGGCAAGGGCAACTACAACGCGCGCATCAGCGAGATGCATTTCGGCCCTGGCCGCGTCTGCCGCAACGTCACGCGCGCGGGATGGAGCGAGCAGATGCAGGAACGGGGACTCGTGTATTGCGTGCAGGGCCAGTGCATCCTCGTGCCGACGATCTGCCGCAACGTCAGCCGCATCACGCAGGCGCCCGCGTCGGCGCCGCCGGCGGCGGGCGCCGCACCCGGCGCTGCAGCA
>NZ_NEGZ01000077.1 GCF_002127585.1 Janthinobacterium sp. GW458P | reverse complement strand
GGGCGGCCGTGCGGCAGGCGCACGGGGCGCATGGGACGCCCGCGGCTGCGCTGGCCGGGACGGGGCGCCAGCCGGGCCGTGCGCCAGCTTGAAGGCGCTTACCACGGCGGCCAGCTTGCCCGCCTGCTCCTGCAGCGATTGCGATGCCGCCGCCGCTTCCTCGACCAGGGCCGCATTCTGCTGCGTGGCTTCATCCATCTGCGTGATGGCGCGGTTGATTTCCTCGATGCCCGTGCTTTGCTCCACGCTGGCGGCCGAGATTTCGCTGACGATGTCGGTGACGCTGCGCACCGTGTCGACCACTTCCGTCATGGCCGCGCCGGCCTGCTGGACCAGCTTGCCGCCTTGCCCCACCTGTTCCACGGAGTCGCTGATGAGGGCCTTGATTTCCTTGGCGGCGGCCGCCGAGCGGTGCGCCAGGTTGCGCACCTCGGTGGCGACGACGGCGAAGCCGCGTCCCTGTTCGCCGGCGCGCGCCGCTTCCACGGCCGCATTCAGGGCCAAAATGTTGGTCTGGAAGGCGATGCCGTCGATGACGCCGATGATGTCGGCGATCCTGTTGGACGAGCCGTCGATCGCTTCCATCGTGCGTATCACGTCGCCCATCACCTGGCCGCCGTGCGCCGCCTTGTCCGAGGCGCTGACGGCCATTTGCTGGGCCTGGCGTGCATTGTCGGCGTTCTGCCGCACCGTGGCGGTCAGCTCTTCCATGGCCGAAGCGGTTTCCTCCAGCGAGCCGGCCTGTTGTTCCGTGCGCGCCGACAGGTCCAGGTTGCCCGCCGCGATCTCGGTCGAGGCCGTGCTGATGGTGTCCGTGCCGGAGCGTACTTCGGCCACGATGCGCACCAGGCTGTCGCTCATTTCCGCCAGGGCCGTCATCAGCTGGCCCACCTCGTCCTTCGAGGCGGCGGGTACCTGTACGCTGAGGTCGCCGCCGGCGATGGCGCGGGCCACGCCGATGGCGCCCGCCAGCGAGGCGACGATGCGGCGCGCCAGCAGCAGGCCCATGCCGGCCACCAGCGCCGTCACGGCCAGCGCCAGGCCGAGCGAAATCCAGCGCGCGCTGGCGATGGCGGCGGCGCCGTCGGCCGCGCCCTTGTTGCCCAGATTTTCGTTGTAGCGGTGGTGGGCGGCGAGGGCGTCGACCAGTTCCTTGATGATGGGCTGGTTTTCCATCAGCAGGTCGCGCGCCGCGTCGAGCTCTCCCGCCTTCGACAACGCCAGCACCTTGTCGCGCACGGCGTCGTAGCGCAGCAGCACGGCGCGGTCCGTGGCCAGCAGCGCCTTGTCCTGTTCGTCGGACAGGTTTTCCTGCTCATACTTGTCGAGCGCCTTGCCGACGGCCGCGCGCGCCTCGCGGATGCCCGCTTCCAGCGCGTCGCGCCTGGCCGCATCCTTGCTGGCCATGTGCTGCCAGACCGCCGTGCGCATCTGCGCGAACGGCACGAAAGCCTGGTTCAGGGTCAGCAGGCTGGGCACCGTGTTGACGGTGGCATAGCTGGCCGCCGTGTACACGCGGTCCATCTGGTAAATGCCGAAGCCCGTCAGGGCGGCCAGGCCCAGGACGACGGAGAGGATCAATGCGTACAGCCGTTTGGCGATGGTCATGATGGGCGCCGCTCCAAAGGAAGATGAAAATCGGGAAAACCGGTTTGCCAGGTGCATGATTTTCATTTTACGATATAAATTTGGTTTATTCGAGATATTTGTTGTGAATTTATTTTATTTTATGTTTTTCGTCAAAATCGCACTACAGAAGAGCGCGGCTGGCAGTGTTGCGGACGGGAAGCGGGTGTTGGCTTGTGGCGAAAAGCAACACTGCGCGCATATTCGCGCTCGCGTGTGCCACGCTTTGCCAATTAGTGAAAAAATGGAATTGCCTTGATTGCCATCAACACGGTGCGCAGGCGCGTGCCGCCGACTGACTCTTGTAAAGGAGCATCATGACTGCCTCTGCCCGGCCTGGACCCTTGTTCGCAATCACCGCAGTCATCTTTCTCCTGCTGGGACTGGCGCTCGTCGGCGGCGGCGCCTGGCTCGTCAGCCTTGGCGGTTCCTGGTATTACGTCGTGGCCGGCATCGGCATGCTGCTGGCCGGCGCGCTGGTCTGGCAAGGACGGCGCAGCGCGCAGCTTTGCCTGGCGCTGCTGCTGTTCGCCAGCCTGATCTGGTCCGTCATCGAAGTGAAGTTCGACTGGTGGCAATTGCTGCCGCGTCTCGACATCTGGTTCGCCGCCGCCGTCTGGCTGCTGCTGCCGTTCGTCGACCGCCGCCTGGCGCCGGCCCTGGCCCGCGGCGCCAAACCGCGCGACGCGGGCAGGAGCGCGCTGGCCGCCGCCGTGGTGGCCACGGCCGCCGTGGGCATATTTTCCCTGTTCCAGGATTACTACACCCTGCACGGCGAAGTGCCGGCAGACAGCATGGCGGCCGCGCCGCAAGGCGATTATGCGCCCGGCGTGGCGCCCAACGACTGGGCCGCCTACGGCCGCTCCGGCTATGGCGACCGCTACGCGCCGGCCGCGCAGATCACGCCGGCCAACGCCGCGCAGCTGCAACAGGCGTGGGTGTATCACACGGGCGACTTCAAGGGACCGAACGACCCGGGCGAGATCGCCAACGAAGTCACGCCGCTGAAAGTAAACGGCATGCTGTACCTGTGCACGCCGCATAACATCGTCATCGCGCTGGACCCGGACACGGGCAAGGAGCTGTGGCGCCACGATCCGCAGATCAACCGCGATGCGTCGAGCTACCAGCACATGATCTGCCGCGGCGTGGCCTACTGGGACGTGAACGCGGGCCGCGCCAAGGGTGACCCGGCGCCCGAGGCGGCCGGCATGGAATGCCCGCGCCGCATCTTCGCGCCCACCATGGATGCGACCTTGATCGCCGTCAATGCCGATACGGGCGCGGCGTGCAAAAGCTTCGGAGAAAACGGCGTGATCGGCCTGTACCACGGCATGGCCATGAAAAAACGGGGCTTTCTGATGCCGACGTCGCCGCCGGCCGTGGCGCAGAACGTGGTGGTGATGGCCGCCAGCGTGACGGACAACGATTCCACCGAGGAGCCTTCCGGCGTGATCCGCGGCTACGACCCCGTCACGGGCAAGCTGCTGTGGAACTGGGATGCCTCGAACCCGGACGACACGGCGCCCATCGCCGATGGCAAAACCTATACGAACAACTCGCCCAATTCCTGGGGCGTGTCGAGCATCGATGAAAAGCTGGGCATGGTGTACGTGCCGATGGGCAATGAAACGCCCGATACCTGGGGCGGCATGCGCAACCCGAACGGCGAGAAATACAACAGTGCCATCGTCGCGCTCGATCTTGTGACCGGGAAAGTGCGCTGGGTCTACCAGACCGTGCACCATGATATCTGGGACATGGATATCGGCGGCCAGCCCACCCTGGTCGACATCGACACGCCGAAAGGCAAGGTGCCGTCCGTCGTGGCCACGACGAAGCGGGGCGACATCTACGTGATCGACCGCCGCGACGGCAGCCTGGTCGTGCCGGCGCCGGAAAAACCCGTGCCGACGGCCAACGCGGCCCCCGGCGACCGCTTGTCGCCCACGCAGCCGTTCTCGGCCCTCACTTTCCTGCCCGAGAAGCACATCAGCGAGACGGATATGTGGGGCACGACGCCATTCGACCAGCTGGCTTGCCGCATCATCTTCCGCCAGCACCGCTACGAAGGGCCGTTCACGCCGCAGACCGTGGCGCAGGGCAAGGTCAAGGGGGCCATCATCTCGCCGGGCCCGCTGGGCATCTTCGAGTGGGGCGGGGCGGCCGTCGATCCGGGGCGCCAGTTGCTGCTGGTCAACCCCGACTACATGGGCTTTCTGGAACGCCTGGTGCCGCGCGCGCAAGCCAATGTGAAGGGCGGTTCCGGCACGGAAATGGGCTTGCAGCCGCAGACGGGCACGCCGTTCGCCGTGGAAATCAAGCCTTTCCTGTCGCCGCTGGGTTTTCCTTGCCAGGCGCCGCCCTGGGGCTATGTGGCCGCCGTCGACTTGCGCACCATGAAAAAAGTGTGGATGCACAAGAACGGCACCACGCGCGACAGCGCCCCCGTGCCCATCGCCTTGCCGCTGGGCGTGCCCAGCCTGGGCGGCATGAGCACGACGGGCGGCGGCGTGGCATTTCTCAGCAGCACGCTCGACTACACCATCCGCGGCTACGACGTGCGCAACGGCAAAACCGTCTGGAAAGCCCGCTTGCCGGCCGGCGGCCAGGCCACGCCGATGAGTTATGTCTCCGACAAGACGGGCAAGCAATATGTGGTGGTCATGGCCGGCGGCCACGGTTCGCTGGGCACGAAGATGGGCGACAGCCTGGTGGCGTTTGCCTTGCCGGACGAGGCGGTGAAGGGGGCGGGGAAAGGGAAGTAAGAAGAGAAGTAAGTGAAGCGCATCCGAGGCATGGTCTGGCCATGCCTCGGATGCGCCGCCATAAGGGCCCCGACGCTATGGCAAGCGGCGATTCAAGATGATGAGTTCGGCATTATCCGCAGTATCGTCCGCCAGCGGGTAGAGCACGACCGCATAAGCACGCTCCGTGGTCTTGTTGATGCTGGAAATGATCAATTTGTCACCGGGTATCGACAGAACCTCGTTGGTCAGCAGGTTCCGGTAGCCTTGCACGCCTTTGCTATAGAATATTTCCAGTAATTTATCATTTTGCGTGGTCAGCCAGCCGTTTCCAAACTCGGTATTGAACCGCGTGACAAAAGTATCGTCTGCGATGTCGACTGGCTGCCATGTATTGAACAGCGGATCGGCAAAGTCCACCAATTCAATGATCTCGCTTGCCCCGGACGCAGCTATTTTTTCGATAATGATTTTATCGTTTTCTTGCGCCAGCAGATAAGAATCCTTGTCGAAGGAGGCGCTCAATATCTGCAAAACCGGGATATCCTTCGCCTCAATCTCCCGCGAGCGCGTGACGTTGCCTTTTTCATCGATCTCCCGGTGCAGCAGGATGCTGCCGTCATTGGCCAGCAAGTGGATCGCCTTGTTGCAAATGGCAATGCGGTTATTTGCGGGCAAGGGGACCTTGCTATTGTGTTTCTTCTTCAGCTTCCCATTGATAAACTCGATGGCCAGGATTTTGTCCGGTTTCTTATCGTCAAAATCCACATCGTGAAATATCGAATGTGAGTCCGTCGTTCCAATGAAGTCTCCTGTACATGGACGGTTACCCTTTGGTAATTCCACATCTTCACGATGAAAGATGGGAATGCTGATTTCCAGTTCTTTATCAGGATGATAGGGAATGACGGAAACATAATTTTCCTGATCCGGACTCAGGAACAGTGTCGGCAAAATGCCGTCATCCTCGACGTAGTTTTCAATACTGCCGTCAACCCCGACAGTTGTATACATCAGCTTGTACGTGCCATTTTTTTCGTACACATAGTTAGCCAGCAGCGTCTTTTCAGCACATGACATGCTGTCTTTGGCTGATACGGCTGTCTCAGCAAGCAGTGTTGTCATTGTGCCCCAGTCGCCCTGCGTGACAGACGATGTATAGGGCGCTACTTTGTCGAGGTTTTTCATGCGTCAGATGCTCTCCGTATTTTATTGTGCCGCCAATCCCAGTTTCAAGCCCACCGGCTTGCCCGGTACGGCCTGCGTTTTTTCCGGCGCGCCCGCACTGACCCTGGCCGCCGGCGTGCCGTCCTGCTGCAAGGCCGCCAGGATGGCCGCGCTGCGCTGGGCGCCCAGCTTGTTCAAGGCATCGGCAGGCAGCGGCTGCCTGGCTTCCAGCTGCTCGCGCAAGCCGTTATAAAAAGCGCCCGTGTCGGCCACTTGCGGTTCGCCCTCGATCAGCTTGCCCAGGCGCTGCAGGACGGGGATCTTGGCCGCCGCCGGCGCGGAGGCGCTGGCGGAGGCTGCCGCCGCTGTGGCTGGTACGGCCGACTCCGCCGCCTTCTTCTGCTTGTCCAGCTCGGCCTTGCCGAAGCGCTCGCCGTACAGCTCGCGCAGGGCGCCCCGTATCTTGCG
This sequence comes from Janthinobacterium sp. GW458P, assembly GCF_002127585.1. GTDB lineage: Bacteria > Pseudomonadota > Gammaproteobacteria > Burkholderiales > Burkholderiaceae_D > Janthinobacterium. The sequence continues at coordinate 15,996 of NZ_NEGZ01000077.1, read as the reverse complement.
TTCACCCAGGCTCAACGGTCCTGGCTCTTCGCCCGCTTCCAGCTTGATGCCGGCCTTGGCGGCGACGGCGCGGCGCACGGCCTGGGCGCGCAGGGCGGCCCCGTCCGTGTCGCTGTACTGGCCCGGCACGGCCAGCTTCAGCTGTTCGCGCTTGGCCAGGATCTGCGCCACCTGCTTGAGTTTTTCCCGTTCGGGCGGCAGCAGCACGGCGCTGCCCGCGTCGAAGTCGATGGCTTCCAGCTTGTCGGCGCTGATGCCCAGCAAGTTGCCCAGGGCGCGGAACGGCGCCGTGACGATTTTCGTCAGCACATTGCCGACGGCTTTCCAGATCAGCGCGCCATAGCTGAATTGCGGGTCGTTCATGTCGCCCGACACGGGCAAACCGAGGTCGATGCGCCCGTCGCTGTCCTTGAGGATGGCCAGCGCCAGTTCCAATGGCAGTTTCAGGGCGTCCGGGCTGTCGATGCGCTCGCCCAGGGTCAGCTTGTCGAGCACGACCTGATTGGTGCCGTCGAGCTGGCGGTTGCGCACCTTGTATTGCAAGTCCAGCGAAATCTTGCCTTCCGCCACTTTATAGCCGGCGAATTTCATCGTGTACGGCGAGGCGGATACCATGTCGACGTTCTTGAAGACCACGTTCAAGTCCGTGTTGTCGGTGGGGGCGAAGGGATTTAATTGTCCGCGCACGCGCGCCAGGCCGAATTCGTCGATGCGGCCGTCCAGTTCGATCTGGCTGCGCGCATCGCGTTTCGTCGACAGGCCCGTGACGACGCCGTTCAATTCATAGATTTTCGCCGCAAACTGGGGCCGCAGGCTGAGGTCGGCAAAGTCCAGCTTGGCGTTCTGCAGGCGCACGCGGCGCACGCGCACGGGGAAGGCGGCGTCCGGCGCCGATGCGGCAGGGGCGGCTGGCTGTGCCGGTTCCGGCGCCTTGACCAGCAGGCGCTGCGCATTGAGGCTGCGGTCGTTTTCGATGATCAGCTGGGCGTTCGGTTCCACCACGCGCAATTCCGCGATGTCGAGCAAGTCCGGCCCCACGCCGGCCGTCAGCTTGTCGGCGCGTACGCTTTTCCAAGAGGCAAAACGCTTGCCATCCATTTCATTGAGCACGAGGCCGGCGATATCCACGCCGCCCACATAGCGCACTTTCGGCGCTTTCGGCGCGCCGCCGCCCGTCGTCAGGCGGCCGCTGCCGGACACGGCGCCGCCCGCCAGCTTCAGTTTCAAGTGTTGCGCCAGCAATGGTTGCACGGGCGCCAGGGCCAGCTGCTTCAGGTCGAGCTGCGCATCGACGGCGCCCGTGCCCGGCACGAACTTGCCGTTGGCCGTGAGCACGCCGCCTTCGCGCAGGCCCACGCCCAGTTCGAACGGCAGCGCCTGCTTCATGTCGTTGCTGGCGTTGTGCAGCGACAGGCGCGCATCCTGCACATTGAGCTTGATGCCCGTGCCCGCATCGTCGAAACGGGCGCCGAACTTGCTTAGCTCCACCTTGTCTACCGTGGTGGACCACGGCGCGGAAGGGGGGTCCTTGCCCGCGTCAGCCTTGCTGGAAGCAAATACGGGCAGCTTTTGCGCAATCGCAAACTCTCCCTGGCGGTTGCGCGCCAGGTCGATCTGCGCGCCGCTGGCCGTCACGGCGCCCAGGTGGATGGTATGCGCCGCCAGGTCGATCTTGCCTTCCGTAAAGCCCAGCTGGGCCAGCTTGAACGGCGTTTGCGCGCCCCGCTGCATGGCCAGATCGGCCACTGCAAAGCTGGCGCCGTCGATGACGGTGGCCATGCCCGATGGTGCTTGCTGCATGCCCAGCTGCAGCTGCAGTTGCAGCTGCCTGGCGCTCAATTGCAGGGCAGGGGAGACGGTTTCATCGATGACGGACACGTCCACGTTGGCCAGGGCCACTTGTTTCAAGTCCACTTTCCACTTGCCAGGCTTGGCTGGCGCGGCGGAAGCCGCCGCTGCGGGGTTGCCAGGCAACATCAGGTTTGCCACGTCGATCTCGCCCTTGCCGTCACGCCGCACGGCCACCTTGCCGCCGTCGAGGCTGATCTTTTCCACCGTGACGTTCTGGCGCGCCAGATCCACGTCGGCGCCCGTGACGGCCAGGGTGGTCATCGCCGTGAACGGTTCTCCCTTGCCGTCGCGCACCAGCGCCAGGTCGCGCAGGGCCAGTCCCGCACCTTTGACTGCCGCTTCCAGCGTGCCGTCCGCATAGGAAAAAGCGTAGGGCAGGCGCGCCGACAGCTTGCCGCTGGTCACTTGCGCACGCGTGTAGGCTTTCAGGTAGGCGGCCAGGCCGGGCAGGGAAGCGTCGGTCAGGATCAGCTCGCCTTCGCCACGGATGGGGTTCAGCGAGGCCGTGCCGCGCCAGTGCAGCTTGCCGCCGCGCGCCGCATCGGCGCTGAAGGTATAGCTGCCATTGGCGTCAGGCAAGGTCGAAATATTGTCGAGCGAAAAGGCGATGGGCGTGAAATTGTCCGCGTAGCCCGCCTTCTGATCTTGCCATTCCACTTTGCCTTGTTCCAGCGCAAAGCGGGCGATGACGAGGCGCGGCATGCCGCCCTCGCTCTTCTCCGGATGCTTGCGTTGCCAGGTGGCCAGCACCTCGGCCAGGTTGAACTTGCCGTCCGGCGTGATGGTCAAATGCGCCTGCGGCGCCGTGATGCGGATTTCGGCCAGGCTCCAGGCGCGGCGCACGATGGATTTCCATTCCAGTTGCACGGCCAGCGCACCGATGGCCAGCAGCGGCGCACCGCTCTGGCCATCCGCGCCGGGCGCCTCCCTGAAGGCGATCTGTTCCGCTTCCAGCCGCAGGGTAAACGGGTTGAAGCGCACGTCGGCGATGCTGGCCTGGCGCGCGAGTTCTTTTTCGGCAAATTTGGGCAGCTGGTTTTTAATGACGTAGGGCACCAGCCAGAAGCCGGCCGCGCTGTAGGCGGCGAGGGCGCAGCCGGTGCCGACGGCCCAGCGCTGCCAGCGTTTCCAGCGAAATGTTTTCGTCTGCACGCTTTTCTTGTCGATTGTATTCACGAACTTACCTTTAGTATCTTGTTGGGCGGCGCGTCCTGCGCGCCGTGACTGTCAGTATGCCTCTTTGCGGCCTCGTCTGCAAAATTCAAACGTGTTCAAGTGACAACAGGCGCCTTAAGCACCTGTTTATCCCGTGAAACTCCTACAATCTCACGGATTGTCATTCATTCATTGCGAATGATTCTCGTTACGGATATCATGCCGCGTAACCCGAAGTTTCCCTTTATCATCGTTTCTGTCGAAAGTCCCGTCTTTATGCGCGTCGTTTTTCCTTCCTTGCAACTACTTCCAGTGGCCGCCGCCTTGTCGCTGGCCTTCGCTTCCCACGCGGCCAAGGCAGCCAGCGGCCAGGACGACCTGACGGCCGGCGATGAGAAAGTCATGCAAGCCGTGCGAGTGACGGGCGCGCGGGCACAAGGCCTGGTGCCCGTGACCACGGAGGCGGGCAGCTTTCGCGGCGCCAACATCATGGACGTGCCGTCGACCGTCAACGTGATCACGCGCGCATTGCTGGAACAGCAAGCCGTGTCCGGCCTGTACGACGCCGTGCGCAACACGGCCGGCGTGACGCGCCAGCAAAACGGCGGCGAAACGTGGGATCAGCTGGTGATACGCGGCATCGCCGTGGAAAACCGCACGAATTACCGCCTCAACGGCTCCATGCCCATCATGAACTTCTCGCAAGTGCCCATGGAAAACAAGGAGCGCGTGGAAGTGCTGAAGGGCGCCTCGGCCCTGTACTACGGCTTTACGTCGCCGGCCGGCGTCGTCAATTTTGTTACCAAGCGGGCCGGCGGCACGCCCGTCACCAGCATGGGACTGAGCCTCGACGACCGTGGCAGTGCCGTGGCGAATGTCGACGTGGGCCGCCGCTTCGGCGCGCAGCAGGAATTCGGCGTGCGCGTGAACGCCGCCGGCGGCGCCCTGGGTTCCTGGCTGAACAATGTCGGCAACGGCAACCGCCGCTTCCTGTCCGCCGCGCTGGACTGGCGCGCGACAAATAAACTGCTGCTGAAGGCGGACCTCGAATACGACCGCCGCAAGGTGACGGAGCAGGCGGGCGTGGCCTTGCCGGCCGCCGTGAAAGGCGTGATCAGCCTGCCGCGCGCCGTCGATCCGCGCCAGCTGATCGGCCCGGACTGGTCGCATTTCGAGGCGCAGACGAAAAACGCGCAATTGCGCGCCGACTACGCCATCACGGATGGCTGGGCCCTGACGGTGGAGGCGGGCCACTCGGAAACGGCGCGCGACCGCCGCCTGGCCATCTTTCGCCTGAACAACACGGCCGCGCTGGCCACGGGCGCGGGCCGCATCACGGGCAATATCCAGCACAGCGTGACGGCGTCGGACTTGCTGCGCGCGGAACTGGCCGGCAATTTCAATACGGGTTTGATTGCCCACGAGCTGACCCTGGGCGCCTCGCGCACGGACAAGTCGCAAGATCCTGTCTACCAGAGCAATTACACGATCGCGTCGCAAAACCTGTACAGCCCCGTCCCCGTGACGAATGTCGTGTTCGGCCCCAGGCCGACGGCGCCCACGACGGCCGCGCTGGAGACGCGCGACACGGGCTTGTACGCGCTCGACCGCATGGTCTTCAGCCCGCAATGGCAAAGCGTCATCGGCGTGCGCCGCAGCAGTTATCAGAGCGACCAGGGCGCCAGCCATTACGACGTCAGCAAGACGACGCCGATGGCCTCGCTGATCTACAAGGCCACGCCCCAGCTGTCGTTGTACGCGTCCACGGCGCGGGGACTGGAAGAGGGCGAAACGGGCCCGACGGGCACCGTCAACCAGGGCGTCAAGATGGCGCCCGGCGTCAGCAAACAGAAGGAACTGGGCGCGCGCTGGCTGGCGCCGGGCGGCACCTTGCTGTCGGCCGCGCTGTTCGACATCACGCGCCCCGGCTACTACACGAATGCCAGCAATATATTTACGTCGGACGGCGAACAGCGCTACCGCGGCCTGGAAATCTCGACGCAGGGCAAGCTGACGCGCCAGCTGTCGTGGCAGACGTCGGCCCAGCTGCTCGACCCCAGGTTCGCCAACATCAACGCCGATTACAACGGCAAGGCGCCCGAAAACGCGTCGAGACGCACGGCCAGCGCCTTTCTCGCCTACGCGTTCGACGCCGTGCCTGGCCTGTCCGTCAACGGCGGCGCATATTACTACAGCGCCCGTCCCGTCAACGACCTGAACCAGGCCTTCCTCGGCGGCGTGAGCCTGTTCAGCGCGGGCGCCCGCTATGCGAGCCGCGTGCTGGACAAGGCCGTCGTGTGGCAACTGAACGTGGAAAATCTTGCCGACAAGCGCTACTGGGCCGGTGCCGGCACGCGGCTGGCCTCGGGCGCGCCGCGCGCTGTCAAGCTGTCGATGAAGGTGGATTTGTAAGAACGCCTATCAAAACCTACTGCGCGTCGTGATCTCCGGCCTGCGATGCTCACTGCCTCGGCGGCCCCGTGCCAAGCACAGTTCCGCTTCTCAGCCACAGCTCCCTTCCGCTCGCTACGGTTTTGTTAGGCGTTGTAAGCAAGGCTTGACCTGCGCCCTGTGCGCAGGGGCCTTGCCCTGATACAATATTGCCATGTTCATCAGCAAAGGCAAGGCCGGCATCGTCCTGTGGATCGCGTGTATCGCCATCTTCCTGGCCACGCTCGCCCCTACGGTGTCGCGCGCGCTGACGGTCGCCAGCGGCCTGGCCGTGCCCAGCCTGGAAATCTGCTCGGTGGCGGGCGGCATGCAAGCCGTGCCCGCCCGCTACGATGCGCAAGAGCCTTCCGCGCCCGAAAAACCGGGCATGCGCATGGGCGACTGCCCGTGCTGCAGCATGCATGCGGACACCCTGTCGATTCCGCCCACCTCCCTCGTGCTCGCGTCAGGCGAGCTCATCACGGGCTTGCTGCCCGTGCTGTTCTACCAGTCCGCCACGCCCCTGTTCGCCTGGACGCCCGTCCAGCCCCGCGGTCCGCCCGCCGCTTTCTGACCTGTCCCTTTCCTGAACTGCCTGGCGCCGCGCGGCAATGTGCTGCGCTTGCGGCTGTTCGTCTTACCTATACAGAATCTGAAAGCAGCACCATGAAACATTTACCGTTCTTGATTTCCCTCGCCATCGCCATGCCCGCCGTGGCGCAATCCCGCAGTGAGGCAGACAGCACCATTTTGCCGGAAATGAAAGTCATCGTCACGGCCATAGGCGACGGCTACCGTCCGGCCGCCGACACGGCGCAGATGCTCAGCGGCACGCCCGGCTACAGCGTGGCGGCCGGCGGCGGCGTGTCCGGCTTGCCTGTCGTCAATGGTTTTGCCGATGACCGCCTCAAGATTCGCATCGACGGCATGGAATTGACGTCCGCCTGCGCCAATCATATGAATGCGCCGCTGTCCTACATTGATCCGCAACAAGTGCAGCGCATCCGCCTGATCGCGGGCGTGACCCCCGTCAGCGCGGGCGGCGACAGCATAGGCGGCACCATCGAGGTGCAGTCGAACGCGCCCGTCTTCGCCCGGCCGGGCGCGGGCCTGCTCACGCAAGGCAGCTTTGCCGTGTCGGGGCGCAGCGTCAACAACAGCGTGGCGACCAGCGTGAACGCCTCGGCCGCCAGCGACAGCCTGAGCATCGGCTACAGCGGCGCCACCACGCGCGGCCACAGCTATGAAGATGGCCACGGCAACAAGGTGCTGGGCAGCATGTACGAAAGCATCAACCAGGCCATCGTGCTGGCGGCGAAGGGCGATGGCCAGCAGCTGACCCTGCGCGCCGGCGTGCAGCACATCCCGTACCAGGGTTTCCCCAACCAGTACATGGACATGACGGACAACCATGGCCGGTTTGCCAACCTGGCCTACCAGGGCACATTTGCCTGGGGCGTGCTGGACGCGCGCGCATACTGGCAGCAGACGGACCACGAGATGGGCTTCTTCTCGCCCGAGCGCAAGGGCTCGATGCCGATGATCACGCACGGGCGCAACACGGGCTACGCGCTGATGGCCAGCGTGCCGACGGCGGCGGGCGAGTTGCGCCTGGGCCAGGAATGGCACGGTTTCCGCCTCGACGACTACTGGCCGGCCGTGCCCGGTTCCATGATGATGGGGCCGCGCACCTACCTGAACATCAATGACGGCAAGCGCGACCGCACCGTGCTGTTCGGCGAACTGGAAACGCGCCACGATGGTCGCTGGACGAGCGTGCTGGGCCTGCGCGGCGAATCCGTGCGCATGGAGTCGGGCGACGTGCAATCGTACGGCACCAATATGATGAACATGCCGGACCTGATGGCCGCCAGGGCCTTCAATGCGCGCAGCCGCAGCCAGCGCGACACGAATATCGATGCCACGGCGCAAGCGACGTTTGCGCCGGACGCCGCCAGCAGCTATGCATTCGCACTGGCGCGCAAGGTGCGCTCGCCGAATCTGTACGAGCGCTACTCGTGGGGCCGCGGCTCGATGGCCATGACCATGACCAACTGGTTTGGCGACGGCAACGGCTATGTGGGCGATATCGACCTGAAACCCGAGACGGCTTACACGGCCGCGTTCACGGCCGACTGGCATGGCGGCGGCGAAGACGGCTGGTTCCTGCGCGTTAATCCCTATTACAGCAAGGTCGACAATTACATCGACGTCGACGTGCTGGCATCTTTCCATCCGTACATGAAAATGGGCGCGAACGGCAACTTGCTGCGCTTTGCCAACCACGACGCCAGATTGTACGGCGCCAACGTGGCGTGGCAGCTGCCTTTGGTGCGCAGCGCGCGCTGGGGGCGCTTCATGGTGACGGGCAATGCGGCCTACACGCGGGGCAAGCGCAGCGATGGCGGCGACCTGTACCGCATGATGCCGTTCAACGCCTTGCTGGCCGTCGAGCACAAGCTGGGCGCCTGGAGCAGCCGCATCGAAACGAAGATCGTGGCCCGCAAGGACAAGGTCGATGCGCGCCGTTTTGAGCCGGAAACAGGCGGCTATGCCCTCGTCAACCTGCGCAGCAGCGTGGCATTGAGCAAAATGGCCAGCCTGAGCGCCGGCGTGAGCAATCTGTTCAACCGCGCCTATGCAGACCCGCTGGGCGGCGTCTACCTGTCTGGCTTGAAAGCGAACGGCGGGGCGCTGCAAGCCTTGCCGGCCGAGGGCAGGTCGATTGATCTGGGGCTGCAGCTGAAGTTCTAAGACTGGCCATCAGCAAGGGCGCCTTTTGACGATGCGGGAAGCGGAAGGCGCCCGCTGGTATCGCGGCAGCAGCGAGCGCCATGTGCGTGACAATGTGTGCATGTTTCTTCCCAGTAATTTGTTATCCTGCATGCCGTCCTGTTTCCGGCCTGCCCGCACATATGCGCGATAGCGAGGCCGGTTGCCGTCGCCGGATGGCAGGCTGACTCATATAAAGGTGTACATGATCGCGTTTAAAGATTTTCGTTCGACCACCCCGGGCAGTCCGCTCTCTGACGGCATGGACCGGTCGCTGCTACTGGCCAATGAATGGCTGCTGAAAACGGGCGTTCGTCCCGTCAACATCGAAACCATCGCCGAATCCGGGGGCTGGATGGCCATCATCCGGGTAGAGCGGGGCTTACGGGTGTGGTATGAAGTGGCGGCTCACCCGTTGAAGTCCTGAACTGTTCAAGCGGGCCATGTCAGCGTGCGCTCCCCACGCCGCCTTCCAGGGCATGCGGCGGGCGCCGGCCCGGGCAATCCGGCACAGGGCCGTCAATTGCCGCTCTTTTTTCGCCGCGTGCCCGTCAGCACGCGCAGCGCGGTGGCGATCGGCACCTTGTTCTTGGCCAGGTAGGCGGCGGCCGTCGCCGTATCGAGCATTTCCTGGAAGATAATGCCGACCTCGACCTTTTGGGCCGTCAAATCGTCCTGTCTTGCGCAGTCGGGGGTATCCATCGTAGCGGTAACTTTGTCGTTCTTGGAGCGCATTCTTGCCTCGGTAGAAAAGAGAAAAAATGTCTCTTGCCTTAAAGATAACTTATTTTTTCCTGTTGTGGAAACTTTTCTTTAACAAATAGTGCATTTAAGAATTAAATTCAGCTGTCGGCGGGGATCCGGGTTGGCGGTTCGGATATTGCTCAATGGAACTTCTCATTACAGGCCATGTTCTGCCCTTGGCCGATGAAAATTTCCTGCAGGAACCGAGGAGCAAGGTCCGCCGGGCCAACGGCGGCGACACGGCGTCCGCGGCCAGGAATTGCTGTTCTGACATACGCTGGAAATGCGGTCAATAATGTGGTCAATAATGTGGTCAATACTGGAATAGAGGAGAAGAGCATGAGCGAGCGTATGGCACGGGGATTTGCCGGTGTCTGCAATGCATAAGGAACCCGGCGATCTGCTGACAGGAGGTATCGCCATTGTCGCCATAGCCGGCCTTTCCGCTTGGGCGGCAGACATGCCGGCTCTGGTGCGTCTGGCATTGGCGGTCGGTATTGGCATGCTGGTGTTCTTTCTACTTGGCTTGCGGCGGGAAGGCGCGACCGTGCTGGTGATATTGTTGTTACCCTGCATCTTACTCAGCCACCTTTTGCCAAAGAAGTTGCGCAGGCAGTTGATGACATCGAGGCGCAAGGACGATGACGCGTCCCAGTCATAGATGGCCAGTGTCGGGCATTGATCTCTGAGGCCATCGACGCACAAGCGGAAGTCAGTGGGGCGGGCGCGTGCTGCGGGCGCACTGTCGCCATGCGCGGGCGTCGGCTTCGGGCGCGACCACGATTTGCCGCCATACATGACCTCCCGTCATGCATTGCCTGATCAAGCATCCTTTGCCAGCGGCGCCCGGATGCGGTCTAATCATGGTTTGTTCCTACACGAGCTTGCCATGCTGCCCACTTCCGCCATCGCCGCGCTGCGCGAAAAATTTCCCCTGATTACAGAACTGATGGCCTTGCAGCCGCTGAGCTGGTTCAATCCCGCCATCGCGCCGGCGGCCGAGGCCTTGAAGGACGTGGGCTTGACGGCGGACGACGTGGCCGATGCCAGCGCGCGCCTGGCGCGCTTTGCGCCCTACCTGGCCAGGGCGTTTCCGGAAACGCAGGCCGGCGGCGGCGTCATCGAGTCGCCCGTCGTGCCGCTGCCCGCCATGCAGGTGGCGTTGGGCATGACGAGCGGTCAGCTATGGATCAAGCTGGACAGCCATCTGCCCATTTCCGGCTCGATCAAGGCGCGCGGCGGCATCTATGAAGTGCTGAAACATGCGGAAACGCTGGCGCTGGACGCCGGCTTGCTGCGGGAGGGCGACGATTACAGCCTGCTGGCCAGCGACGCCGTGCGGGCGTTTTTCGGCCAGCATGCGATCGCCGTCGGCTCCACGGGCAATCTGGGCTTGTCGATCGGCATCATGAGCGCGCGCCTGGGCTTTCGCGCCACCGTGCACATGTCGGCCGACGCGCGGCAATGGAAAAAGGATAAATTGCGCAGCCATGGCGTGACCGTCGTCGAGTACGCGACCGATTACAGCGTGGCCGTGGAAGAAGGGCGCAGGCAGGCGGAGGGCGACCCGACCTGCCACTTCGTCGACGATGAGAACTCGCACGATCTGTTTCTCGGCTACGCGGTGGCTGGCCGGCGCCTGAAGGCGCAGTTCGACGCATCCGGCGTTGCGGTCGATGCGCAGCATCCGCTGTTCGTCCACCTGCCGTGCGGCGTGGGCGGCGGTCCCGGCGGCGTGGCCTTCGGCCTGAAGCTGGCCTTTGGCGACCATGTCCACTGCGTGTTCGCCGAGCCGACGCATTCGCCGTGCATGCTGCTGGGCGTACACACGGGCTTGCACGAGGGCATCAGCGTGCAGGAGATCGGCATCGACAATGTCACGGCCGCCGACGGCCTGGCCGTGGGACGGCCGTCCGGCTTCGTCGGCCGGGCCATGCAGCGGCTGATCGACGGCTACGCCACCGTCACGGATGAAGAACTGTACCGGCTGCTGGCGACGCTTGAGCAAACGCAAGGCTTGCGCCTGGAACCGTCGGCCGTGGCCGGTTTCGCGGCCATTCCCGCCGTGCTGGCGGCGCCGCAATACGGGCAGCACCTGGCAACGGCCACGCACCTGGTGTGGGGCACGGGCGGCAGCATGGTGCCGGCGCAGGAAATGGCGGCCTACGTGGCGCGCGGCCGCGCCTTGCTGGCGGCCGGAGCCGCGTGATGCCGCCCGGCGCGCAGAGCATGGCCACGCTTGGGGCCAGGCTGCCGGCCGGCCAGTTCGCCAACCTGCAGACGTTTCGCGTGGCGGCGCGCCACGCCAGCTTTGCGCTGGCCGCGCAGGAACTGGCGCTCACGCCCAGCGCCGTCAGCCACCGCATCGCGCGGCTGGAAAGCAGCCTGGGCTTGCGGCTGTTCCAGCGCCTGACGCGGCAAGTCAGACTGACGGCCGACGGCGAGCGCATCTTCGCCGCCCTGCAAATCGGCTGGGACAGCCTGCAGGCGGCGCTGGCCGGCGGCGATGCGCTGGCGGGCGGCATCACCGTGCATGCGCGCCCGTCCATCGCCCAGTGTTGGCTGGTGCCGCGCCTGGCAGGGTTCGCCGCGCAGTATCCGGACGTGTCGATCGACTTGCGCGTGGGCAATGAAAGCGTGGACTTTCGCGCCGGCCAGGTGGACCTGACCCTGCATTACGGCGACGGCCACTTTCCCGGCCTGGCCGCGCGCAAGCTGATGGACGAATGGCTGGCGCCCGTGTGCAGTCAGCAATATGCGCGCGAGCACGGCCTGTTTGACGCGCCGCAACACTTGTCCGGCGCGACTGTGCTGCACGACACGCTGGCATGGCCCGCCTGCGCGCCCGACGCCGAGTGGCGGCTGTGGCTGGAAGGGCGGGCGCCCGGGCTGAACTTGCCTGCGCGCAGCCTGCGTTTCGACCGCGCCGACCTGTGCGCGCAGGCGGCCATCCACCACGCGGGCGTGGCCATGGGCCGGCGCCAGCTGGTGCAGCCGTGGATAGCCAGCGGCCAGCTGGTGCTGCCGTTCGGCGGTTTCGACTTGCCCAGCCCGCAGGCGTACTACCTCGTGCACAGCGGGCGCGCCGCGCTGCCGGCGCGCGTGCAGGCGCTGCTCGATTGGCTGGTGGGACAGGCAATTTGATACACTGCGCCCCTTGTTCAAGCACGCGCACGAAGGAAACACCATGCACGCAACATCCCCACTGACCTTCACCGCGCCGCAGGAATTGCGCACGTATGCGCTGGCTTGCCTGCTCGAACCGGACCCGGCCACCAAGGTGGCGATGGTGGCGGCCATGGCCGAGGCGCAACTTTCTCTCGATGCGCAGGCACCGCTGGCGCCATCGGGCGCCGTGCCGGGCCGGCCCGAGCGCCCGGAACTGGTGCCGCCGCGCCTGGTGGGACGGCGCTCGATGATCACGCCGGAAGGGCGCGCCATGCTGGTCCACGCGCTCGCGCATATCGAATTCAACGCCATGAACCTGGCGCTCGACGCCCTGTGGCGCTTCCCGGACTTGCCCCTTGAATACTACACGGACTGGCTGCGCGTGGCGAAGGAGGAAGCGACGCACTTTGCCATGCTGCAGGCGCACCTGCAGGTGCTGGGCCACGCGTATGGCGACTTCCCCGGCCACGACAGCCTGTGGGAAATGGTCGACAAGACGCGCGGCGACGTGCTGGCGCGCATGGCGCTGGTGCCGCGCACGCTGGAAGCGCGGGGCCTGGACGCCATTCCGCCGCTGCGCGCCAAGCTGGCGCAGGCGGGCGACATGGCCGCCGCCGCCATCCTGGACATCATCCTGCGCGACGAGGTGGGCCACGTCGAGATCGGCAACCGCTGGTACGGCTACCTGTGCGAGCAGCGGGGCCTGGAATTGCGCGCCACCTACGCCGAACTGGCCCTGCGCTACGAGGCGCCCACGCTGCGCGGCCCGTTCAACCTGGAGGCGCGGCGCCGGGCCGGCTTTTCGGAGCTGGAACTGGCCGACCTGCCGTCCTGACCCGGCTTACGGATGGGCCGTCAGGCTGATGTGCCAGTGGCTCAGGTGTCCCTTCTCGATCTGCACTTTCGGCGGCTTGAGCCAGGCGCCCGCGCCGGGAATCTTGTCGGCCGGACTGGCGGAAAAGCGCCCGTCGACGAGGGCCAGCTTGACGAAGCCGGGGCCGATATAGATGACGCGCGTGCTGGCCGGCGCCGCTTCCTGCGCCAGCATGGCCCGGTTCGCGGCGATCCACGCCTGCAGCGCCGCCAGTTTCGGCTTTTGCGCGGGATTGGCCGCCACTTCCGTCTGCGCGTCGAGGATCAGCTTGTGGATGGCGGCGCCGTTGCCCTGGCCGCCCAGCGCATCCGCGTAGCCGCCCGCGCCGTCCGCGTAGCGCAAGTCGATCTGCTGGCCGTCGCTGTGGCCGCTGTGGCCGAGGATGGAGCGGCCCGCCGCCGTCTGCGTCACATGCTGGCCGCTGATGTCGTCGAAGCGGTAAGCCTTGCCCGCCAGCCAGGCGATGGCCAGTCGCGTGGCCCAGGAATCGCCGCCGTCATCGCGCGTGCCGTAGCGGCGCGCCGCCAGCGCCGCCTCGTTGTTGGCCAGGTACAGGGGAATGTAGGCCGTGTCGCCCTTGAATTCCACGTGGCCGCCTTCGGCCGGGTCGGAACTGGCGTCGGCATTGTCGAAGCGGCCCTTCAGGCGCAGCGTGACGACGGCCTTCCTGTCGAGCTTGGCCCCAGCAAAGGCGGGCAGCACCAGGCCGGGAAATTTGACCTTGCCGGCGCTGTTGGTATTGGTCTGGGACAATAAATTCTGTGTGCTGAAGGCGGGATCGCCGCCGCCGGACGAGATGCCGATGTTTACTTCCGTAATCGTGGCAGCCGCCGGCGTGTAGTGCACTTCCAGCGGCAGGGTGTGGGTGGCCGTGGCGGCGCCTTGTGGCACGGAAATGTATGGTCCCCGCAGATTGCCCGTCAGCTTGATCGGCTGCAACACGGGGTGGGCGCTCTTGTTGGGCGAAAGGAATTTCGCCAGCGTCACCTTCAAGCCCTTGCAGGCCAAGCCCAGGCGCACCGTCGCCACCGTGGCCAGCGCGTTGTCGCCGATATTCGTCGCGCTGACGGCCCCGCCTACGGTCAGCGGCCCATCTTTGGTTTGCTTGCTGACATCGATGCATTCCGTCCGGACGACGCTGCCCTGCGTATAGTGCGTCTGGTTGACGGCGCCCGCGGCGGCCAGGTTGGCGCCGGGCAAACCGGTGACGGAATACGACCAGGTATCGTTGTACTTGCTTTGCGCCGTCGTGTAGTCGGGATATTCGGCCGTGCTGACGGTGATTTTCACGCCCAGGTTTTTCGTGCCCTTGGGGACCGTGTAGACGATGGGCGTGGTGATGGTCTGGTCTTGCGCGGCGGCCGTGGCCGTGAAAGCCTGGTCGCCCTCGTCATCCTGCGGCGTGGCGTCGGGCAGGGAGCGGGCAGGCGGCGCCGCGTGGCGCGCGGGCGGCCCGGCGCCATCCTGCGCGACCGTGCCCGCCACATAGCTGCGCNGGTCTTGCGCGGCGGCCGTGGCCTTGAAAGCCTGGTCGCCCTCGTCATCCTGCGGCGTGGCGTCGGGCAGGGAGCGGGCAGGCGGCGCCGCGTGGCGCGCGGGCGGCCCGGCGCCATCCTGCGCGACCGTGCCCGCCACATAGCTGCGCGCCGGGGCGCGCCCGGCCAGGCCGGCCGCATACGGATACACGATGTCGACGCTGACGCTGGTGCTGCCGTCAAAGACGACGGCGCTGACGCTGACGACGTTCGGGTGGACCAGGTCGTTCAAGGTCAGCTGATACGTATCGGGCAGCACGCCGTCGAAATGGAAGGCGCCCGTAGCGTCGACCTCGGCCACCTGGCGCTGGTGGCTGTTGTAGCCGCTTAATAACATTTTCTTGCCGGCCAGGCCATTGGCGTTGCCGCCGTCCGGCGTGCGCAGCCGGCCTTGCAGCACGGCGCCCGCCTTGATGACGATCAAGGCATAGCTGGCCGTGAATTCACCGTCCCGCGAAACGAAATTGAGGTTCAGGTCGTAGCTGCCGTTGGGCAGGGACGCCAGCAGCTGCTGCATGGCCGTGGCGCTGATGGCAAAGCTGTTGGCGGCCGGCTGGAAGGTCCAGTAGGGCTTCAGGCTGATGGCCACGCCGTCGGCCGAGGAGAGCAGGCCGTCGCTGTCGTCCTGCAGCGCCAGCGGCGGCGCGCCATCGAGGCGGAACGCCAGCGCGCCCGCCTGCAGGCGGTTGTTCGCCCCCAGGCCCGTGATGGCCAGCGCGGGCGCCGTGGCGGGCAGATTGCCGTCGTCGTCCGCTTCCACGCGGGTTTCCACGGCCGTCGGCAGCTCCGTCTGGATCAGCAGGTCCACGGTGGTGACCTTGTTGTCCTTGCTGAGCAGAAACTGCGCATGCTGGTCGGCGCCCGTGTCGCCGGGCGTGGAAAAGCGCAGGCTGCCGCCCTGCAGCAGCACGTCCGTGACGGCGCCGCCGGCCTTGACGCTGTCGGCGCCGTCCGCCAGGCCCAGCTCGGCCAGCGAGAGCACGAGCACTTGCGCGGGCCGCACGGGATCGAGCGTGATGCTGGTGTCGGCGCTGAAGGCCCACGCCAGGCCCGCGCTCTGGAAGGCCACGCTGCGCTCGATGCGCACGGTGATGGTGTCGTCGGGAATGACGGTGGCGCCCGCGTCGATGCTGCCGGCCAGCACGTCGCCATCGATGATGGTGCTGCCTTCAGGCGCGCTGGCCAGCACGGCTTGCACGTTGCTGGCCGCTGCGCCGCTATTGTTGCGGATGTGCACGCGGTAGCTGTAGTCCCAGGCCGTGCGGCTGACGCGCTGCTCGGTCACTTTTTCCAGCAAGGTCACTTCGAAGTCGCCGGCGGCCTGGACGGTGCTGCTGCTTGCCGCGGCGGCCAGCATGATCTTCGGCGCGGGCGGCTGCGTCGGATCGTCCGGCCCGCCGCAGGCGCACAGGGCGAGCGCCAGGCTCGCGGCCAGCGCGGCGCCCGCCAGTTGCCGGCGCCGCAGGC
>NZ_NEGZ01000076.1 GCF_002127585.1 Janthinobacterium sp. GW458P | reverse complement strand
TGTACGTCATCTCGCCTTTTTCAACCTGCTCGACAACGCTCAATTTAAAAGCCAGGCTGTAATCTCGCTGACTGCGTCGAAACCCTTGTTCCATCGGACACTCCTTCTCTGTAACGAAAAAGTGTCAACTTATTCCAGGACGGGTCAGCCCCATGAAAAAAGCCGCCCGGCTTGCGCGGAGCGGCTAGTTCATTCTTCTGAATACACAATTGCGGTTATTACTTAAATCACACAAATCACAGTTGACGTCACGGCACCTGGCAAAACCGTAGCGAGCGGCAGTGATTTGTGGCCGAGAAGCGCAACCGTACTAAAGTACGGCGAGCATCGCCGGCCGCAAGGCGCGCCGCGCAGTAGGTTTGGCCAGGTGCCCATCACACCAAGGCGGCGATACCGGCTTTGGCGATTTGCGCATCTTCCGCCGACTTGACGCCCGAGACGCCGACGGCGCCCACGTAGTGGCCGTCGTACACGATGGGCACGCCGCCTTCGAGCAAGCCGTCGATTTCCGGGGCGCTCAGGAACGACACGCGGCCGCCGTTGATCATCTCTTCATAGATGCGCGATTCGCGGCGGCCCAGGGCGGCCGTCTTGGCTTTCGACGGGGCAATGTGCGACGAGATCGGCGCCACGCCGTCCATGCGCTGCAGCCACAGCAGGTGGCCGCCGTCGTCGACGATGGCGATCGTGACCGCCCAGTTATTCTTGACCGCTTCCGCTTCGGCGGCGGCAGCGATTTTCTTTACGTCGTCCAGGGTCAAAATCGGTTTCGATTGCATGGTGCATCCTTGTTATGTTGAAGCAAAATTGTATACGAAATGCGCGGTAAAACCACTGCTTACTGCTCGCGTTTGGCCTTCAGCTTTTGCTTAAGCTGCGCCATGACGGCAAACGTCGCCTGCTCGCCCGCCAGGATGGCCTGGTTGCGGCTGTTGAAATCGTTGCCTTTCATGGTGCCCAGGCTGGGCTGGATCACCACGTCCGCATCTTTCAGTTCGAACTGGTTGATGCGCTGGCCCATGATGGCGAACGTCTGCATCAGCACTTCCATCGAGCTGATGGCCTTTTGCGCATCCGTTTGCGACGAGATATTCACGGCGATGATGAAGTCGGCGCCCATGTCGCGCGCAAAGCGCACGGGCACGGGGGCGACCAGGCCGCCATCGACATAGGTGTGGCCGGCTATGGTCACGGGCTGGAACACGCCCGGCACGGCCGACGAGGCGCGCACGGCCATGCCGGTGTTGCCACGCTGAAACAGAATCGGCTGGCCATTTTTCAAATCGGTTGCCACGACGCCGAATGGAATCTTGAGTTTTTCCAGCGGCACGCCGCCGACGGCCTTGTTGACATAACTTTGCAGCGCCTCGCCCTTCAGCACGCCGGACGACTTGCCGAACAGGGGCAAGGCCCAGTCGGAAATGGCCGCCTCGTCCATGTCGAAGGCCATCTTTTGCAAGGCGAAGCCGGAGTTGCCCGCCGCATACAGGGCGCCCACGACGCTGCCGGCGCTGGTGCCGGTGACGATGTCGGCGTGGATGCCCTGCGATTCGAGCGCCTTGATCACGCCGATATGCGCAAAGCCGCGCGCCGCGCCGCCGCCCAGGGCCAGGCCGATCCTGATCTTGCGAGGAGCGACGACGGGTTCCGGCGGCGTCAATACTTGTACGGGTTTCGGGGCGGTGGTATCGCAGCCGGCCAGCACGAAGGCGGCCAGGGCAAGCAGGGTCAGGCGTTTAGGGAACATAGTGACAGGGGAGAACCGCACGCGGCAGTGGCAACAAAGGAGAGCCGATTGTAGCGCAAGCGGGGCCGCCCGCACTGAAGGCCGTCTTAAATGTTTATAAATGACAAGATTCCGAACCGTGCGCGCCGCGCCGGCTGCTAGACTGGCGCATGGTTTCCCACCTCCCCACCTGCTGGCTTATGAAAACAGACCTGTTCCGCCTCATCGCGCACCCATGCTTGCTCGTTGCTACCCTGCTCGGCGCAGCCTGCGCCAACGCCACCCCTGCGGCGGCAACGCAGCGCCCAGATAGCATCGCGGAAAGGATGGCGGGCTTTACCTGCACGGGCAACATACAGATTCCCCCTGATCAGGAGGAGCACACGATTGAACTCAGCTTCGACGCCCCCGACCGGCACGGCGCGCAAGGCACCCACATCATTGACGGGCGCGGCAAGGCGAGTAATTTCTACGGCTGCCGGCAAAGCGGCGACAGCTTGTCTTGCACGTATGACGCGGGGCCAAGCAGCGGCCCGCTGACCATGCGCTTTACCGGCAACTTGACGCAGGTAAAGGGCGAATTCAATTCCCCGTTTGAAAACAGCATCGCCTTGCAATTTTCCGCACGCTGCCAAAAATCGGAACAGTAGCAGCCAACTCGGCCGGGACGCAGCATCCTGTCCATGGGACAACCCTGCCCATGGGATAGCTGGTTCGCATATCGAATCGCCCTAACATCGTATTACTCGCCAAATCGCTCAACATGTCCGACGAATATCAATTTTCCGACAGCCGCGCCCTGAGCGCCCCATTTGCAGAACAGTTATCGAGGCAGCCGCCCGATGGCGCCCTCGCCTGGCTGAGCGCCATCCTCGCCACGCAGGCACCCATGCTGCGCTCGTCGAACGCCATCCTGCTGGCCTACACGGGCAATCCGGCCGCCATCGCCTGGCTAGAGGCCAATGTCGGCTCGCCCGTGGCCGGGCAATGGGGCGTGGCGGCGGCCCTGGCCACAAATCGTTGACTGGCTGCAACGGGGCAGCGCGCACCGGCTGATGGCGCTCGATACCCTGCTGGCCTACCGCAAGCCAGCCGTCAACATGTCGCCGCTGGAACAGATCGCCGCCCCCGTGCTGCCGCAGGCGCCCGCGCGCGCCGAACTCGACGCCGCGCTGGCCGCCTGTCTGGCGGCATCTTCCACGCCGCGCATCCAGGCGGCCATCGGCTCGATCAACAAGCACGTGGACGAGATCCTGCGCGGCGGCCCGCGCGGCGTGGCCGTGGCCGACTTGCCGCGCCTGTACCTCGACCCGGCACCATTCAAGGATGCGCCCGCCATCCTGGAGCAGCACGCGTCTGTGGTGGGCGGCATGCGGCAAAACCTGCAGAACCTGCTCAAAGGCATACTGTGAACAGGCAAACCCTTGTGACAATCGATTTGAGCGAGATCAATACGCCGCGCCAGCTGCACGCGGCGCTGGCGGCCACGCTGGGTTTCCCTTCCTTCTACGGCATGAACTGGGATGCGTTCTGGGACGCCATCACGGGCCTGGTGGACATGCCGCAACAGCTGGAGCTGCACGGCTGGCCAGCCTTCGCGGCACGCCTGCCCCACGATGCGGCCATGCTGCAGCGCATCCTGGCGCGCATGGCGCAGGACATGCCGGCCCAGGCGGCGCAGGTGCGCCATGCCTGAGCTTTTACCATCGATTACTTCGAATATCCCTGCTCATTGAACTGTCCCGCATCCAAGGTGGCCCAGGCATGGCGGATGCCCCACCACATCAGATAGGCATTGCCGCCGCCGCGCGCGCGGAACCATGGTTTCACGGGGTCGATCGGCCGCACCTTAGCCGGCGGCAAGATCAGCACGCCGGTCGTCTGAGCCGCGTCGCTGGTGCCCGCCACCAGCACGTTCTGACCAAAGTGATTCGCCTGCGCGATGCCCAGCGCCACGTTCGTCAAGGCCGTGGCGGCGCCCATTTCGCCCAGCAAGGCCGGAGTGTTGAAAGTCTGCCGGAGAAAATCGAAAGCCGGCAATTCCATCGTCAAGGTCTGCGCCAGGTGGCCGATGCGGTCCGATGAAGCCCGATGCGTGTTGTGCGCGTCATGGATCACATAGCCGATATCCACCTCGCTCTTGCGCCCGTTGCCTGCCGCTTGGGCCAAGGTCGCCTGCCACGCCTGCACCGTAGGCGGCGGCAAGCCCTTTTGCGCCGTAAAGGCACCGACCTGCTGCGTGGCCGGATAGCCTATCCACGCCAGCGCATCGCGCTCCGTCTTGTAGTTCGGACCTGCCAATACCAGCAAGACCATGTTTTCATTGATCTGCTCATCTTTCGGAAAACTGGGCGCATCCCAGCTCATCACCCACACCGTTTCCTTCGGATGCGCCTGCAGATAATCGAGGGCGGCGGCCAGAGAGATAAAACCGGCATTCGCGCCGCCGGCCGTCACGCGCACGTCGGGCGGGGTGGACTTGGTCCAGGAGTTGGGGAAGTTCGGGTTGCCGATGGAAAAAGTACTTGTAATTTGCTTGCGCAAGTCTTCCCCGGCGAGAAGGGGATCAAACCGCTCTGCGGGCACCGCGTATTCGACATGAATACCCGCCAATTCATTCCAGCCTTTTTTGTGTTTGAAGTCGTGGGCGTTATAAAAATAGGTGGGATTGGAAAAATACATGCCATGGAATTTTGTTATTATTTGCCTAACATACTTAACATGGAAATTACTAAAATTAATTTTCCCTTCGTTCGAAGATGCTATCCCTGCAACTGATCTGACATTCGAAAATATAGCCGGATATAATTCCATCATGTCGTCTTTTTTATTTGGACGCACTTTCCCTAGAGTCCACAATAGCTGCCATTCTGTAGGATAATCTTGTCTATGAAGCGGATTCAGCCATTGCACCCCAACTACTTGGGCAGTAAAAGGCACGCCAATATCAGCAGTACCAGTTTTGCTTTTATCGATAATTGGTTCCGATTTAAGTACGCATGACGATAGCCCTACCGTCGCCATGATCGCCGCGACAGAGGTAAATATGAAATTCTTAGCCATTCTCCCTCCTATACAAATACATTTAAATAGAAATTAAGTCAAATTATTTTCACGTGAATCTCTTATTTTTTGTGGCATTACACCATCTACTGATTCTCTTACCCACTTCGAAGGCGCGACTCCATTCACTTTTCCTTCGTAAAAATATTCAATAGACATATTTATATATTCAGGGCCCGCAAGATCGTCAAGAAACCGCCAATCCGCCATGGTCCTCAACTCCCGCAAATCCGTTTCCAGCAGATGGCAACAGCCCACGGCCACGTCATACGCCAGCGCCTTTCTGGAGTGCTCGCTATTGGTCAGGATGGTGGAGTGATCGGTGGCATAGGTGCCGACGTTGCCAGCGAGTCCCGCCTGGATTTTCCGATGGCGCCATGCCGTGTATTGCGCACTCGCCGTCTCGGGACGGTCTTCTTCCGTGACTTGTTTGTCTTTCCCGACCTTGCCTTCGCGCTTGGCCATCATGCGCAGGGAGGCGTGGTATTCGTATTGCAGGGCCGCTTCGCTCTCCTCGTTGCCGCGCGCGGCATCGGTGCGCTGTTTTTCGCCATGCAGGCCGCCGCGCGGTATCGACAGCTCGCGCTCGCCATGGAACGGGTCCCCCGCCGGATGGGCGGCATCCTTGTTGCGATTCCAGCCATGCGGATGCAGTCCCATGTCGAAACTGGGGCAGATAGCGCCAAATAACTTCGCCTGCGGAAAGAAGCTCTCTGGCAGGTCGGGCGCTTCCAGCGGGATTTTCCAGTACTTGTCGGGCGAGGCATTGATACGCTTGCGCATCAAGGTGGTGGCCACGATGGCGATGGGCGCAAACGCCACGGTGAGTATCTGGAACAGCCAGTTCTCTTGCGCTTCCACCCCCTTTTCCACGCTATAGGTGGAAATCATGGAAGGCGGATTCCAGAAATGGTCGCTGCCAAAATCAATGGCAGGACGGTGATCACCCCAGTAGTCGTACGCGCCTTTTACGCCGACAGGAAAACCCTCGGCAAACACGCGCTGGGTAAATACTCCCTCGCCGCCTGCCCTGGCGATTTCGCCGGGGTCGAGCTTGCCCTGGCGGTCTTTCTTTGGCAGGCCATTCTTGTCCAGCACTGGGCCGGCCAGGCCGCGCCAGCCGATGCCTTGCACCGTCAGGGACGAGATCACCTGGTCGTGCGGATTGCAATACAGGGTCACGCGTCCCACGGTCGCGCCCCGCACGCCATAACTGTCAATATCGTGCTGCGCCTTGAATGGGTGGTGCGCACTGCTCATGGCATGGTCGATTTTTTCGGCCGGCCATTGTGCGGCGCGCCGCTCGCCGATGAGGGCAAAGAAGGCCGCCAGCGTGTCGATGCGCGCCGCGGCCGTCTGGCGGCCCGTGCTGCCATCGGCCGCTTTCAGGTTCGACGACGTCCAGTTCTCCGCCATGTTGTCTTCCACCACGCTGTAGGGTGGATTGCACAACACATAATTGTCGGCAATGCAAGGCCACAGCCTGCCTTGGGAATCAGCCACCTTGGGCAGGCGTTCGCCCAGGAAGGCCGCTGCCATGCTGACCATATTGCCCTGGCTATGGCACACGATGGTGATCGGCACATCGGCCTGCTTTTTCCGGATGGCCTCGATCAGCCGGGCCAGGCGGTAGGCGGCCAGCACGAAATACGGGCGTGGCGGGCAGGCGTACACCTGCCGGTCATTGGTCGGATTCATGTGCTGGATCTGCATCCACAGGAACAGCTGGTCCGACAGGCCTTCGCTCCACAGGTCCGGCAGCGAAGTGCAGCCATTGGCGAACGGTCCGCCGCCCCAGTAATTCTGTTCGTTCAGGAATATGCCGTCGCCATACGTCTGCAACTCGATATCATTGGCTGCATAGCCCCAGCGAAAGCGGATCACGGGCGAATAGCCATCGCCTTCCATGAAGGTTCTGGGTTTCATCAGCGGGTTAATGAAACCGTCGCGCGTCAGCTGTTTCAGATAGCGGGCCGGCGTCAAGGCAATGCCTTCCTGGGCGCCACGCCCGGCATCGTGTACGCGCCGGTGCAAGCGCGCATTCAATCCCGCGCACAAACCAGTTTCCGCCTCGTCATACCATTCGCCATCGGAATTCACGCCATGCACGAAGATCATGATGCCTGGCAAGGGCAGGCGCGTGGTAATCGGCAGCGTGTCATGGTCGAAGCGCAGCAAGCCGTCTTTTTCGCCTATCTGCAGGTATTTGCTTTCATCGAAGGGCAGGGAACCTGCCTTGGGCTTGTGTACGCTCATGCCTGACTCCCGTGAATGATGGGCAACGCACTATCCACGCTCAGTCGCGCGGCCTGAAAATACGCACCTTGAGTTTTTCCAGGCTGTCGCCCACGATGGCGGCACCCTTGCCTTCGCTGTCGGCATCGACCACTTGCTGCGAACCATCTTCGCGCTCGACGACGATCTTGACGCCGCCGACGGGACTGCCATCGAGGCCGGAAAGCACCTGCGGCAAGCGGCCCAGGTCGCCCTCGTCAAAGCTGGGCAGTTCAGCCTTGCTGCTGGCCGGGCCATTCCAGTGATGACCGTCGGTCTTGATGGTCAGCGCACCCGGGCCGCCCAGTTCCACGTTGCCGCCCGCCAGTTTCAGATAGGCGCCACCGGCCGTCATGAACGTGATTTCATCCTGCGCCATGCCGATCAGACGGGTATTGGCCGTCAATTTCAGGGCCCTGGCGGCGTTCAGCTGCATCTCGTCAAACTGGCTCTGCATGAGAAATTTGCCATGGTGCGCAATCTGGGTGATGCCGCCCTTGTGGGCAAACACGGAAACGCCCTCGCCGGCCTGCATGCTGCAGCGCTGGCCCGCGATCACGTGCACATGCTGCTGCGCCACCGTGTCGACATTCACGCCGGCGTAGCTGACGATGGTCTTCGGGCTGCTCAGCGCCAGCCCCGCAGGCGCCGTCAGGCTGGCCGCAGGCGCCTCGGCACCCGCCACCGCCTCCTTCAAGGCTGCGGCGGGCGCTGCGTCGACCGGCAGCGCCTGGTGCGCGCCAGCGTACTCGCCCAGCGATTTGAACAGGTCCAGGCACTCTTGCATCAACGCCAGATGTTCCTCGGCCGATAACTGCCCGCCTGTCGCGTCGAGCCGCTGCCAGGCAGACAGCAGCAGCGCCTTGCCGCTACGCACGGCGCCGCCGTGATCGCTGCGCAACTCGAATCCGTCGCCACGCTGCCGGCCAGCGCCGCCCGCGCGCGGCTCGACGAGGAATCCCAGGTTGAGCTCAGTGGCGGCGTGATCGCTGGCCAGCTGGGCACTAATTTGCCGGGGCGTATCGTCGAAACGCAGCTGATTGCCGCCCTGGCCGCGCACTTCGCGGCTGCGCATGCCCGCCAGGTAACGGTTGCCCGGCAGCGCGCCGCGCTTGCTGAGGGCCGGCGGCGGCGCCACGGCGTTGAACAATTGTCCCAGTACAATCGGTCGGTCAGGGTCGCCCGCCAAAAATCCGATCAGCACTTCCGAGCCGATGCGCGGCAATGCCAAGGTGCCGCACTGGTGCGCGCTGCCCTGTCCGTCGCCAGCCCAATTGCCGACGACGCGCAGCCAGGCTGTGTCGCGCTCCGTATCCGAGGCACCGGAACCTTGCGCGTGCGCATGGTCTGCCGCGCGGGTGGCAGGGAAACGCACCTTGATGCGCCCCTGTTCGTCGCAATGCACTTCTTCGCCGGCAGGTCCGACGACGATAGCGCTTTGCAGTTGCGGCTGGGGCACATCGCGTTGCGGATCGAAGGCGGGCACCAGCACCACGCTGGAGCGGACGCAACTGAAGCGCATGCGATAACGCGGCGTTTCCGGCCCCGTCTCGCCGTGCAGCCAGGACGTTCCTTGCGCCTGCCAGCCATTGGAGGCGAACAGGCGCGCGAGGCGGGCATCCAGGGTTTGCGGCAGGTTGTTACTGGCATGCACCTCCAATGCCGTGACCAGGAAACGCCGGCCATCCGGCCGGTGCCGGTCGATCTCCGGATGTCCTTCCAGGCTGAACTGCTGGCCGGCGCACAGCGAGCGCACCACGCCCTCGCCATGAAAACACTTGGTTTCCACGTCATGGCGCGCCATCGCCAGCAAACCCAGCTGGCGAAAATCTTCTGCATCGTTGCCCAAGTGCGGCGTCGCCACAAAATAGTCGTCGAGGCTGGTTGCCAGGCTATTGCCGCTGACACCCTGGTCCGCCATCGCGCCCGCATCCGTTTGCATGAACTGGCGGTTGCGCGGCGCAGCATAATCCCAGCTATGGCGCCCCGTGCTGCCTGCCTGCAAAGTGCGTACGGCGCCCCAGGCCGTGATGGTATCGCTCTCTTCAGTGCCATCCGCCCGGTGGTAGCGGATGACCGGCGCCACATTCTCCGGCAGGCGGCTGGCGTCGTCGAACAGCAACAAAACGTGCGAGGGCATGGCGTCGGATACCCCATGTTGTGCGGCGCCAGGCTGGATGACCCAGGAAATGCCGCGCCGCCGCAGCAGGCGCCGGATGAATGCGGCATCGGATTCATTGTGCTGCATGGTCAACTCGCGCGCCGGAAAGTGACGGCCGGCCAGGGCCTGATCGATTTTGCAAGCGAACGTGGCACCGATGATGCTGTTGCCCAGCCGCCATTCGGCAATCAGCAGTTCGACGATCTCCAGCTCCGTCTTGGCACGAAAAACCCGCGTATTGCGGCGCTTTTCCATCAAGGTCAGCGCATCGTGCAGCACCAGCCGGTAAGTGGCGAGGCCGCCATCGCTCAGTCCGGCCGATGCCTGCGCGACGATGCCGCACACGCTGCGCAATTGCCCCGTATCGGTGACAATCTGCAACTCGGCCGGCACACCGATGAACTGCTTGAGCGGCAAATGCGCGTCAAGCGAGACGCAACCTATGCTGTACTCGAGGCCAGCACAAATGGCTTCGCGGCCATCTACCCGCTGCGGCAACAGCACATCGTCGTTGATTCCGTCCGCATACGCCAGCCGCAGGCGCAACGGCCGGTTGCTGGAGTTCAATTCCTTGTCCGCCAGCATGAATTGCATGAATTCGTCCGCGCTATCCATTCCATCTCCCTCAATGCCGATACGCCTCGCTCCCAGCTCATCAGTATTCATGCATTTGCCGACGGCCAATTGCGGCACATCAAGCGGCGCCGGGAAACCGGAGGTCATAGTGCATGGCGTCGCAATCGCTGCGTGCCTCTCCCGCCAGCAGACGCGCTGCCTGCCCCAGGCAAGCAGCCCCTTGCCCAATCCTGTCCGTCAGGCTGCTGCCGTGCACATCCGCAGTGCGCAGGATCAGACGGATTTCGTATTGCATGGAAGGCATGCCAAACAGGCTCAACATGCTTTTTAAGGCCAGCGCGCCTGAATTTCCAGGAAGAAAATCGTCAAACTGTGCCCGCGTCAGAGGACCCAGGTAAAGGCGCACGCGCAAGTCCCGGCGCCGGCAGCGCTCACCCAGCATGGCACCCTGCCCCAGACTCACATTGCCAAGGTTGAGCAGGGAATGCTCATTGCTTGGGCGCACGTGCCAGGTACTGACGAAGGACTCGATGCGCAAGGGCACGCCGAAATAATCAGCCAGCACGTCGACCATCAAGGCGGCGCTGACGGGCCGCTGCCGCAGTGCCGCCGCGTAGTAAGCCAGCGCTTCCGGCGGCAGCGCGCCAGCACTTGCCAGGCGCGACGGCCAGGCGCCAGCCAGCGCCAGCTGCAACGACAGGAAGCCGGGGCGGCCGCTTGCGTCGGCCTGACACTCGATCCGGCTGCCGGCCCAGGCCTGATAAAACAGCACGGGGGCGCGTTGCGACAAGGCATCGAGAAAGGCTCGCGCGCCGGCATTGCCCGTGGCCCGTTCCTGGCGAATCAGGCGTTCCGTATAGTGCAGGGGCAAGGTGCCATTCACGCCCAGCAAGCCCATGAAACTGGGCCGCAGGTGCAGGCGGCCATGCTCGCCGTCATGCCACACTGCCTCTATTTCACAGGCAGGAAAGGCCAGCGCAACGCTCTGATGGAAACGCAATCCATCGTGCAATGCGGAATCGGCGCACGCTCCCTGCCGGCATAGCCAGCGTTCGAGCAGGCGCACGGCCTGAAAGAAACCAAAACGGTATGGCGCCTGGGACAGCAGCGCGATTACGCCAGTGCTTGCTGGCCATTGCGGGGCAGGCATCGCAGCAGCTCCTTCCCACTCTTGTGCGAAATCAAGAACAAACGGCAATAGCTGTTGACATGCACATACATGCCCAGCACATGCTCGATCACTTGCGCAAAGATATGCAGGCCACTGCCGACGTAGGCCTCTTCATCCACCGTCAGCAAGACATCGATGCCAAACACCAGCACGCCGCCACTGGCGTCGGGCATCCAGGTGCTGCTGGCGCGCTGCGTCAAGGCCTTGATGCCTTGAATTTGCCGTTGTGACATCAAGGAAGCGGGCAAATCATGCAGTGTCAGCATTTCCTGAAACAGCGCGACACCATCGGCCAGCAAAGATTGATGATTCAACGACAACAATGCCAGCAAACGGGCTTGCGCAGGCAAGTCGGTCTTGAAGCGATACGCCGGACTGGGCTGGCGCAACAGGCGCACCGGCAGCGCGCCGGCAGCGCCCTCGTGCCGCAGATCGCCGCCGGGCGCGCCGAATGGCAATGCGCTCGGCAAATCGCGATTGCTGCACGTCAGGTCGACCGATACCGTCGCCAGGCCGTCATAGGTATCGTCCTCGTCGCTGTCGACAAACGCCAGGCTGCTTTCGTAACCGGGATGGCTGAGCGCCCGCGCTTCATCGCGCCGCGCCACCCAGTAACGACGCTTCGCTCCGCCAGCCTGCCCATGGTGCATGGCATAAAACGGCTGGCAGTGCGTCACCGTGCCGGCATGGGCGCCGTGCCGCACCAGGCGCACGGCATCGACACTATGGATGTCGTACGCGTGCGCATATTTATGTTCGGCGAGCAACGGATATTCGCTGTGCATGTGCGTCAGCCTGATCGGCGCTGCCGCTTGCTGGAACAGATTAATCACCGGCGTGCAGGCAAGCAACAAATTACTTGCCGATACAGAACGCAGCAGGCGTGCGCCAGCGCTGCTGACGGGCATGTCCCGCAGGCCGACATACAGCGTCCAATGCCGGCATCCAGGCGGCAAAAGCGGTGTGATCAAGCCAAGGTCGATATCGAAGAACTGGAATTTGTCAGGGAAGGCAAAGTATTCGGTCAACAGGCAATAGGCACGATGGGAACCCGGCTTGCGCGGCAACAGCGCTTCCTCCGGCAAAAACCCGACGGCGCGCAGCGGCACTTGCGCCAGCGGCAACTGCGCGCCTCCGGCTTCGATCCAGGCGTACGCGGCGTGCAGAAACAGGGCATCGCGCAAGGTGGCCGTCAGCGATGGCGTGCCGTCGATGAAGACGCGCACGCCAGGCAAGGCCAGTTGCTCCAGCGTGCCTGTGGCCGACGTGGACACGATATCGATGGCAATCGCGGTCGATATCTCGGACGGCAGATTAATCGCCGCAGTCACGTCAAGAATGGAAACGAAACGCGCGCCAGCGAGGCTGAGCGGCGCCAGCACCACATCATAGACGGTGCGAAACTTGCAGACGACACCCTGATATGGCGGTGCATGCATCAAGGTTCCGCGCGGTAGCGTGTCGATGCCGTCACGGGCCTGGCCAAGCGCACCACTGGCATCCACATGGGCAATCGAACACGCTGGAAACGGCCTCAGGTAGTGTGGAAAATTCACTTCCAGCATGGACTCGGTGAAAACATGACGCGCATCATCGATCTTCTTGGCCGTACGGGCATTGCACAGCGCATATGCCTCGATCAGGCGCTCGATATGCGGATCGTGGCAGTTGCTGCCCACGATACCCAGTGCGGCAGCGACACCAGGATAGCGGACGGCAAATTCCTGCTGGTGCGTACGCAACATGCCCAGTTCCAGTTCATAGTATTTCAGCAAAGATTCCATGCAGCCGACTCCCATGCAGGACGGGCGACACATGTCGCCAGACGGAATCCGCATTATTCAACAATGATAGAAAAGTAAGTTGCGCAAGAACAATAAGTCGACCCGCGGCATGGCAGCAGCAGCGTTCCCGGCTGAAATCTGCTTGACAGCCGCGCCCCACTTCCCTTACATTGGATGCATGTCCTCCTTCAAACATTCCTCCCCTTCCCTGCTGTCGCTATCGCGACTACACCTAGCACGCGCATAAGTTTGCCGCATTGCTTCGCCTGGCCACACGCCGGCGTGTTTCAAAAACCCTGGAAGGTTTGATGATGTTTGCACCATCCCCATACGTACACGTAATCCCCGCTGCGACCGCCCCTGCCGGCATCGCGGCCGCCCTGCTACCGCTACCGATCGCTTGCCTGGCCTAGTGTTGCGTGGCCGCCCGGCAAGCTTGCGCCACAACCGTTGATTTCCCCCTATCTTCAGGAGTACCCGATCATGATGTTGCAAAACCCAGCTTCCAAATACCGCGCCTTTCCTCCCGTCAAATTGACCGACCGTCAATGGCCGAACCAGATCATCAGCAAGCCGCCCATCTGGATGAGCACCGATTTGCGCGACGGCAATCAGTCCCTGATCGAGCCGATGAGCGCGGAAAAGAAGCTGCGGTTCTTCGACATGCTGATCGCCATCGGCCTGAAGGAAATCGAAGTGGGTTTCCCATCGGCATCGCAGACGGATTTCGACTTCGTGCGCAAACTCGTCGATGAAGGCCGCATCCCGGACGACGTCACCATCATCGTGCTGACCCAGTCGCGCGAAGAATTGATACGCCGCACGGTGGAGTCCGTCGTCGGCGCCAAGCGCGCCATCGTCCACCTGTACAACTCCGTGGCGCCCGTGTTCCGCAAGGTCGTGTTCGGCATGTCGCGCGAAGAAATCACGCAGATCGCCACCACCGGCACCACCCTGGTCAAACAGCTGGTGGCCCAGCATCCGGAAACGGAATGGGGCTTCGAATACACGCCGGAATCGTTCTCCACCACGGAACTCGATTTCTCCAAGCATATCTGCGACGCCGTCAGCGCCATCTGGAAGCCGACGCCGGCCAACAAGATGATCATCAACCTGCCATCGACCGTGGAATGCAGCACGCCGAACGTGTATGCGGACCAGATCGAATGGATGTCGCGCAAGCTGGCGCGCCGCGATTCCATCATCATCAGCGTGCACCCGCATAATGACCGCGGCACGGCCGTCGCCTCGGCCGAGCTGGCCGTGATGGCGGGTGCCGACCGCGTCGAAGGTTGCTTGTTCGGCAATGGTGAGCGCACCGGCAACGTCGACCTCGTCACTTTGGCGATGAATTTGTACACGCAGGGCGTGCATCCGGGCCTCGATTTCTCCGACATCGACACCGTGCGCAAATGCGTGGAAGAGTGCAACCAGCTGCCCGTCCACCCGCGCCACCCGTATGCGGGCGACCTGGTGTTCACGGCCTTCTCCGGCTCGCACCAGGATGCCATCAAAAAAGGTTTCGCCAAGCAACAACCGGACAGCATCTGGGAAGTGCCCTACCTGCCGATCGACCCGGCCGACCTGGGCCGCAGCTACGACGCCGTGATCCGCGTCAACAGCCAGTCCGGCAAGGGCGGCATGGCATACCTGCTGGAGCAGGAATACGGCCTGGTCTTGCCGCGCCGCCTGCAGATCGAATTCTCGCGCGCCGTGCAAGCCGTGGCCGACGCCACGGGCCGCGAAATCGCCGCCCAGGATATCCATGAAATCTTCCAGCGCGAGTACCTGGAGCAGACGGCGCCCTACGCCTACGCCTCGCACCGCATGGTGGAAGACACGAGCAGCGATGAATCCGTGCAGATCGACATCAGCCTGTCGCACCGCCACACGCCGCTGGCCCTGCAGGGCGGCGGCAACGGCCCCATCGACGCCTTCGTCAATGCGCTCGGTCTCGACATCAAGCTGATGGATTACCATGAGCACGCGATCGGTTCCGGCGCCAACGCGCAGGCGGCCTGCTACGTCGAATTGCGCCTCGACAACGGTCCGACCCTGTTCGGCGCCGCCATCGACAGCAATATCGTCACCGCCTCGTTCAAGGCCGTGCTGTCGGCCGTGAACCGCCGCATCGGGCAGACGGAAGCCGAAAAAACAACAGCGGCCGACGTGGCGGCCAGCGCCGCCTAAAAACGGCTTTCCCTCTCACACGGGGAAAAAAAGCGGTATGGCTTGATCGCCGTGCCGCTTTTTCATTTCCGTAGGGCAATTGTTGCTGCAAAAGAAGTATCACGCGCCGTATAATCGACTCATAATAAGACCACCGGGGACAGACTATTAGCTACCGAGGGAATGAGTATGAAATTGACGGACATGAAGATAGGCGCGCGCCTGGGTGCGGGCTTTGGCGTGGTGCTGCTGCTGATGGCTGTGCTGGTCGGCACGGGCCTGTTCAGGCTGGACAAGATCGGCGCGCTCAGCGACGCCATTATCGAACGCGACTGGGCCAAGGCGGATGCCATCGCCACCATCCGCAGCACCACGCGCTCGAACGCGGCGCTGGTGCTGGAACTGTTCATCCATGAAGATCCGGCCCGCGCCAGCGCCATCCACGGGGAAATCGACGCCAACAAGGCCACCATCACCGAGGCGCTGGTCATCCTCGACCGCCTGATCGTGTTGCCTGAGCCCAAGGAACTGCTGGCCACCCTGAAACAGCAGCGCAAGGCCTATGTGGTCTCGTTCAGCCAGGCCGACAAGCTGCTGGTGGCCGGCCAGCGCGCGGAAGCGGCCAGACACGTGCGCGACGACACCCTGCCCGCCCTGAACCAGCTGCAAAATACGGTCAATCGCCTGAACGAACTGCAGCGCCAGGTGGTCGTGCATGGCGGCCAGAAAATCCACGAGAATATCTCCACGGCAAATGTGCTGATGGCCAGCCTGGGCACGGTCGCCTTGCTGCTGGGCATACTCTTTGCATGGCGGGTCACGCGCTCGATCACCACGCCCGTCGCCTATGCGCTTGGCGTGGCGCAAGCCGTGGCGGCGGGCGACTTGAGCAGCAAGATCGTGGCCGAGGGCAACGATGAAATGGCCCAGCTGCTGCGCGCGCTGCACGACATGAACCGCAACCTGGCCACCCTGGTAGGCCAGGTGCGCGGCGGCACGGGCACGATAGCCGTGGCGTCGAGCCAGATTGCCAGCGGCAATGCCGACCTGTCGGCCCGCACGGAGGCGCAGGCCAGCGCGCTGGAAGAAACGGCTTCGTCGATGATCGAGCTGACCGGCACCGTGCGCAGCAATAGCGACAATGCGCGCCAGGCCGACAGTCTGGCCCGCTCGGCATCCGCCATCGCCCAGCGCGGCGGCACGGCCATGGCCCAGGTGGTCGACACCATGGACGCCATCAACGCCTCCTCGCGCAAGATCGTCGACATCATCGCCGTCATCGACGGCATCGCCTTCCAGACGAATATCCTGGCCCTGAACGCGGCCGTGGAAGCGGCCAGGGCTGGCGAGCAGGGACGCGGCTTCGCCGTCGTGGCCTCGGAAGTGCGCAACCTGGCGCAACGCTCGGCGGCGGCGGCGAAGGAAATCAAGGAACTGATTGCCGACTCCGTCAGCCGTGTCGGCCAGGGCGCGCAGCTGGTCAGCCAGGCCGGCAGCACGATGGAGGAAGTGGTGACCAGCGTGGGCCGGGTCAGCGCCATCGTCGGCGAAATCAGCGTCGCCAACCACGAGCAGAGCGAAGGCATCGAACAGATCAACGCGGCCATCATGCAGATGGACCAGACGACGCAGCAGAACGCGGCCCTGGTCGAGCAGGCCGCCGCCGCGGCAGCCGCCATGCATGAACAGGCGGGCGAACTGGAAGCGCTGGTCAGCCAGTTCAAGCTGGAGCAGCCGGCGCCTGCCGCCGGCAAGGCGCCTGCCCGCCCCGCCGCGCCCGCCGTCCAGCGCTTGCAGTAAGGCCGCTATTCCACCTGGCGCGCCAGGCGGATGCCCGCAAACTGCCAGCGCGCGCTTGCCGGAAAGAAATTACGGTAGCTGGCGCGCGCATGGCCGGCCGGCGTGACGCACGAAGAGCCGCGCAGCACATACTGGTTCAGCATGAACTTGCCGTTGTACTCACCCAGCGCGCCCGGCGCCGTGCGGTAGCCCGGGTAGGGCGCGTAGCTGCTGCTGGTCCACTGCCAGCAGTGGCCGAACATTTGCCGCAATCCCCCGCCCGGCGTGACGGCCGCCGGGTGCAGCCGGCCCACCGCCACCTCCACGCCCTGCGCGGCCAGCTCCCACTCCCCTTCCGTCGGCAGACGGGCGCCGGCCCAGTGCGCATAGGCGTCGGCCTCGAACAGCGACAGGTGCGTGGCCGGCAAGCCCGGGTCAAGCGGCTGCAGGCCGGACAAGGTAAATTCCAGCCAGTGTCCCGCATCATCGCGCTGCCAGTACAGCGGACATTGCAGCTGCTGGCTGCGCACCCAGTCCCAGCCTTCGGCCAGCCACAGATGGGCCGTGCGGTAGCCGCCCGCCTCGATGAAGGCGAGAAATTCGCCGTTCGTCACGAGGGCGCTGGCCAGCTGGAACGGCGCCACGTACTGCGGGTGGCGCGGCAATTCATTGTCGAAGCAAAAACCATCGCCCGCGTGGCCGATCTGCGCCAGGCCGCCGTCGAAGGCGAGCCAGGCCGCAGTTGCTGCCTGTTGTTGCCCTGGCGCAAACCTGCCGTCCGGCGCATTGTCCAGATAAGCGGGAAACAGTGCGCTCTGCGCCAGCAAGTGTTTGACATCCGTCAGCAGCAGCTCCTGGTGCTGCTGCTCGTGTTCCAGGCCCAGCGCCAGCAGCATGCTCAGCCGTTCACGCGCCTCAGGCGCCAGTTCGCCGGCCAGCAGGCGGGCGATGCGCGCATCGACATCCGTACGGTAGGCGCGCACCTGCGCCATGCCGGGCCGCGTCAGCAAGCCCCGCTGGGCCCGCGGGTGCTTCTCGCCCACGCCGTTGTAGTACGAGTTGAACAGCACGCGGAAGGCGGGGTGGAACGGCGCGAACGCCGTTTCCATGCTTTCCAGAATAAACGTTTCGAAAAACCAGGTGGTATGCGCGAGATGCCATTTGACGGGGCTGGCGTCCGGCATCGACTGCGCGCCGCAATCCTCGTCGGACAGGGGTGCGGCCAGCCGCAGCGAGTGCTGGCGCACGGTATGGTAATGATCGATCAGCATGGTAGTTTTTTTGTGTTGGCATCTTGAACGCCTGACAAAACCGTAGCAAGCGGCAGTGATTGGTGGCTAGGAAGCGCAACCGTACTTTAGTACGGTGAGCATCGCAGGCCGCAAAGCGCGACGCGCAGCAGGTTTGGTCAGGCGTTGTTAGTCTCGGATCACTCTGGCGTACATGACGGCAAACCACTGCTGCGGGTCCGTCCAGACTTGCACCGTGGAAAACCCCGCCTGCTCCAGCAAGCCGACAAAGGTCGCCCGCGTATATTTATGGCTGTCTTCCGTATGGATGCGTTCGCCTTTCGCGAAGCGGCGCTGGCCGCCTTTCCAGTGGACAACTTGGTCGCTGCGCGCTTCCAGGTGCATTTCGACGCGGTTCTCGTCAGCATTAAAAAACCCGTGGTGCCGCCACGCGCGCACGTCGAAATCGGCGCCGATCAAACCGTTCACATGGCGCAGCATGTTCAGGTTGAAGGCGGCCGTGACGCCCAGCGCATCGTCGTAGGCGGCATCGAGGATGGCGTCATCCTTGATCAGGTCAACGCCGATCAGCAGGCCGCCGTCACCGTCGGAATTGGCGCGCAGGCGGCGCAGGAAGGCGATGGCTTGCTCCGGCGCAAAATTGCCGATCGACGAGCCGGGATAGAAGAACAGGCGGCGCGCGGCGCGCACGCTGGCCGGCAAATCGAGGCGGCTGGAGAAATCCAGGCCCAGGCCCGTCATCTCGATATGCGGAAAGCGCTGCTGCAGGCGGCTCAGTGATTCACTGAGGAAATCATAGGAAATATCCACGGCCACATATTGCGCCGGATGCAGCAGGGGAAACAGGCTGGCCGCCTTGGCGCAATTGCCCGCGCCCAGGTCGATCAGGGTGCTGCCCGGCCCCACCGCGTGCGCGATATCGGCGCCGTGGCGGGCAAAGATGGCCGCCTCCGTGCGCGTCGGATAATACTCGGGCAAGGCGCAGATGGCCTCGAACAGTTTCGAGCCCAGCGCGTCGTACAGGTACTTGGGCGAAGTCCAGGCGTCGCGCGTCAGCAGGCCGGCGCTGATCTCGGCTATCGTGGCTGGAGTGGCGCTGGCCGCTTTTATGTTGCTAGCGGGATACAAATCGGACAGGTGCTGCGCGGGTGGCGTGGTCATCGGCTGGCGTCGTCAATGTTAGGTTCACGAAGGGCTTGCACGGGCAGCCACCGGGCGCGCCGCCCCAGCCGCAGCGGTCTGCGGGCGCCTTTGCCGATGACTTTTTTCCATCATAGCGGAATCCGCGCAAGCCAGCCGTGCGCCAGGTAACTTAAGGTCAAACGCGCGGCGTGCACACAAAATTGGTATTGCCAAGCAAAAAGCATAAGCCTGTCGTATACTCCACATTGCCGGCCAAACAATCCGCGCGCCATTGCAGTTCCCAGGCCTCCCTCTCCCCCGCGTGCCTCCCTTTACGATAGTCGTTAACACCATGCTCGAATTGCGCCATCTGTCGAAGTCCTATGCCAATGCCCGGCCCGTCCTGGCGAACCTTTCCTGCCGCTTCCGGGCGGGAGAATTCATCGCCATCATGGGCGACTCGGGCGTGGGCAAATCGACCCTGCTGAACCTGATCGCCGGCCTCGATACCCCCGATGCGGGCGCCGAAGCGCACCCTATCCTGGTGGACGGCATTGCCATGTCCAGCCTCGATGACGCCGCCGCGACCCGGCTGCGTCGTGCCCGCATGGGCTTTATTTTCCAGGCCTTCCACGTCTTGCCGCACCTGACCCTGCTGCAAAACGTGGCCCTGCCGCTGCTGCTCAACGGCCTGCCCCAGGAGCGTGCCGCCGGCATGCTCGAGGCGGTCGGACTGGGCGGACGCGGCGGCGACTTTCCGCAGCAGCTGTCCGGCGGCGAAATGCAGCGCGTGGCGATCGCCCGCGCGCTCGTGCACAAGCCGGCGCTGGTGCTGGCCGATGAGCCGACCGGCAACCTCGACCCGGACACGGCGCACAGCATCCTGCAATTGCTGCGCGCCGAAATCAAGGCCAACGGCAGTTGCGCCATCATGGTCACGCACTCGCTGGCCGCCGCCGAAATGGCGGACAGGACCATGATACTAACGAAGAGCGGATTACAAAATACAACAATCGTCAACCGAATTGATCAAACAATCAGTTAATTTAACTGACCATCTGTCACAAGTTTTGTTATCGTAGTATTATTGAAAACACTTGCCTGGTTATCAATGTTTAACGCGAATGTTGTCACGTCACCCAGACAGCAGTACTGCGATGACGAACTATAGCCGGGGCCGCATAAGTGTGGTCTCGTCCCTTGCATAACCTGAAGGAGGAGTAAATGAACGTTCGGCAAAAGAAGCTGGAAATGATTGAAGCGATGAACCGGGCGCGCGCGCTCGAACCATCGAGTTTTGTGCCCAACAAGCTGCTCGATACCCTGATCGAGAAGATGAATCTGAAAAATGATGCGGAACTGTGCCGTGTACTCGAGGTCCAGCCCCCCATCATCAGCAAGATTCGGCACGGCAAATTGTCGGTCGGTGCAACGATTTTATTGCGCATGCATGAAAAATCGGATATCACCATCCGCGAACTGAAGGAACTATCGGCCACCCCGGTACATTGAAACATCTTGCTGCAGTATTGCCATGCCAGGCACCCAGGTCCCCGGCGCCATGAACTTTTGCCATAAAATTCGCGCAGTTCGCTCACCGCAGAGCACCCGAGCCTGATAGCGAAGAGACCCAGCCCAAACCTTGCTGTCCGTTTCTGCCGCCACCCGCTCCAGCCCCCTTCCGTTCGCCTTGCCACGCCCCTCGCCCGACAGAATTCCCGCCCTCGCTTGATCTGACGCAACACGCACTCCCGTCTCCCGTATCAAGGTCAGCTTTTAGGCCACCGTCCCGACAGCATGCCCAGCGACCTGCCCGCGCCGCCCGAGCTGCGCCTGACGCTCACGCGCGATCCCCTTGCCCGTGCCGGCGACGGCCCCGTCGCGCCCGGCTGGGACAGCGCAAGCTACGTGCTGTCCGGCGCGCGCGGCGTCGGCAGCAGCCGTGTCTCGCTCGACATCGGCCCTGCCGACGTGGTGGAGCTGCTGCTGTGCGACGGCAGCTCGCTGCTGGCCAGCAGCGCCGACCTGCCGCGCTACCTGGGCGCCGCCACGCCGTCGCGCGACGGTGCGCCGGCCGCCATCGACGTGG
>NZ_NEGZ01000075.1 GCF_002127585.1 Janthinobacterium sp. GW458P | reverse complement strand
CGCCAGAAGCGCGTGGCGCAGCGCCTGGCCGAACGCCAGGCCGAAGCTGACGCCAAGGCGGCCAAGGCAGCGGCCAGCGGCGCGGCCGTCGCCGTCCCGCCTGCCAAATAAGCGGCCCCGCCGCCGGGCGCGCCGGAAATGGCGTGCCCTATCCCGCGCGGCAGGTTAAACTATGCACTCGCCGGTGATCCGGCGCAGATGGCGGCCTGCGCACGCTGCGCGCGCCTGTTGATCAACACTGCCTGGAACGCAACACATGAGCGATGTACAGCATATAGAGCGGCGCCTGATTGAACTCGACGTGGAACACCGTGACCTCGATGCCGTGATCGAGTTGCTGACACTCGATGGTCACTATGACGAGCTGCAACTGCGCCGCTTGAAAAAGCGCAAATTGCAGCTGAAGGACCACATCACATTGCTAAAAATGCAACTTGTGCCCGATGTTCCAGCCTGAGGGCGCCAGTAGCGCCCAGCCCGGCCCAGCCATAACCTTAAGTATATTTTGACCGATCACAATTTATTGCCTGCAAGCCAAGAAGGCCAGCCACCACAGGTGCCAGACGAACCCCAGGCGGCCCCTGGCAAGCACGATGCCGACATCGAACGCCTGTTTGGCGCCGGCGGTCCGCTGGGACCGGCCGTGGGCAGCTACAAGCCGCGCCGCTCGCAAACGGAAATGGCCAAGGCCATCGCCAGCGCCATCGACAGCCAGACGACCCTGATCGCCGAGGCGGGCACGGGCACCGGCAAAACCTTTGCCTACCTGGTGCCGGCCCTGATGTGGGGCGGCAAGACCATTGTTTCCACCGGTACGAAGAACTTGCAGGATCAGCTGTTCCTGCGCGATATCCCCACCGTGCGCGCCGCGCTGCAGGCGCCCGTCTCCGTGGCCTTGCTGAAAGGCCGCTCGAATTACGTCTGCCATTATCACCTGGAACGCACGCTGCAGAACGGACGCATGACCTCGCGCGACGACGTGGGGCATTTGCGTGAAATCTCGCGTTTCATCAAGATGACCAGTTCCGGCGACAAGGCGGAACTGGCCAAGGTGCCGGAAAACGCCATGATCTGGAACCTGGTCACGTCCACGCGCGACACCTGCATGGGCGCCGAGTGCCAGTACTACCAGGATTGTTTTGTGATGAAGGCCCGCAAGGAAGCCCAGCAAGCCGACGTAGTGGTGGTCAACCATCACCTGTTCTTTGCCGACGTGGCCCTGAAGGACACGGGCGTGGCGGAATTGCTGCCCTCGGCCAATACCATCATCTTCGACGAGGCGCACCAGCTGCCCGACACGGCCACTTTGTTCTTTGGCAATACCGTGTCCACCTCGCAAATCCTGGAACTGTGCCGCGACGTGCTGGCCGAGGGCCTCGCGCATGCGCGCGGCATCGACTGGGCGAAGACGGTCACGGTGGTGGAAAAGGCGGCGCGCGACCTGCGGTTGACCTTCCCGCAGGACATCGTGCGCCTGTCCTTGCCGCAGATCGCCCCGTCCAGCGATTTCTTCCCCGCGCTCGAGACCCTCAAGGATGAGCTTGACGGCATGGTGGCCGTGCTGGAAACCCAGGCGGAACGGGCGGAAACCCTGGAACAGTGCCGCGTGCGCGGCGTCGAGCTGGCGCAGCAGCTGAGCGGCTGGAAATTCGACCCGAAAGCCAAGGTGGCGGCCGGCGAGGAAGCGGTGTTCTGGGTGGAAGCCTTTTCCAGCTCCCTGCAGCTGCATAAAACGCCGCTGTCGATTGCGCCTATCTTCAACAACCAGCGCGAAGGCACGCCGCGCAGCTGGATTTTCACGTCGGCCACCCTGGCCGTGAAGAACGATTTCAAGCATTTTTCCGAACAGATGGGCTTGACGGGCGAACCGTCGCACACGTGGCCGAGTCCGTTCGACTATGGCCAGCAGGGTTTGCTGTTCGTGCCGCAAAACCTGCCGCAGCCCAATTCCCTCGGCTATACGGACGCCGTCATCGACTGCGCCCTGCCCATCATCGAGGCGGCGGGCGGACGCACCTTCTTCCTGTGCACCACCTTGCGCGCCGTCAAGCGGGCCGCCGAACGCCTGGCCGACGAGTTCAAGCAGCGCGGCCTGAACTTCCCCCTGTTCGTGCAGGGCGACCGGGGCCGCACGGAATTGCTGGACCAGTTCCGCGCCGCCGGCAATGGCGTGCTGATCGGCAGCCAGAGCTTCTGGGAAGGCGTCGACGTGCGCGGCGATGCCTTGTCGCTGGTGATCATCGACAAGCTGCCGTTCGCGCCGCCGGACGACCCGGTGCTGGCCGCGCGCATCGAAGTGATGGAAAAACAGGGCAAGAACGGTTTCATGCACCATTCGCTGCCGGAAGCCATCATCAACCTGAAGCAGGGCGCAGGCCGTTTGATCCGCGACGAGGGCGACCGCGGCGTGCTGATGATCTGCGATCCCCGCCTCATTTCCAAGCCCTACGGCAAGCGCATCTGGCAAAGCCTGCCGCCGTTCAAGCGCACGCGCGATACGAACGAAGTGGTGGAGTTCTTCCGCAACTTGCCGCCCCGCGCCGAGTAGTTTCTCTTGCCGGCGCCAGTGCGCCGGCTATTTCCCTTTGGAATCAACGCAGTAGCCGATGCCGTGGCGCATCGGCGCCTTGCCCTGCCTGCGTGCCCGGCATGCTGGAAACGGGCGTGATCGCGCCACATTCTGGCGTAGCCGCTGATGTTCAGGACGCCAGACACATCTTTGCGCCAGCGCAAACAGCTTGTTGCCCAGCCGTTTACAGTGACTTCATGCCCTGAGGGATCAGGGCGCGGCGACGGCAAAGCCGCACGGGGAAGCAGGGGGATGCCATGGAGATCCGCTACGGCTGTTTCTTGAGTTATGCGCACGGCCAATATGCGTTCATGAACAAATTCAAGAATGACCTCATCGAGGCCCTGGCCTGCTATCTGGAGCCGCACCTGGACCGCGAGGAGGTCCTGTTCATCGACAGCGAACAATTGGGCGGCGGCGACGATATCGACCTGCGCGTGGCGCGCGCCATGTGCCAGAGCGTGTGCATGATCGTGCTGTACACGCCGAAATATGAAGCGCACGGCTACACGCGGCGTGAGTTTGCCGCCATGCAACTGATCGAGCAGGAGCGCCGCGCCTGGTATGACTTGCCCAGCCACTTGATCATTCCCATCATCATGACGCGCCATCCCGATGGCTTGCCGCCGCAAATCACGGAATCGGGCCTGTACGTCGATTTCTCCGGCTATACGCTGGCCAGCGGCGACCTGAAGTCGAATCCACAATACCTGCCCGACATCGAACGCATCGTGCAGCGTATCGCCACGCATTACCACTTGCTCAAGCGTTCGACACCGCCTGGCCACGATTGCAGCCGTTTCGTGTTGCCCGACATTCCGCCGGAATGGCGTGCCGTTCCGCCTCCACACTTTCCACGTTAATCCACGTCAAAAGGTCCTGTCATGGAATGCCAACGCCTGTCCCTACCGCCTCTGAGCGCCCCTGGCGAAGTCGTCACCTTCTATTCCTACAAGGGCGGTACGGGCCGCACCATGGCGCTGTCGAATATCGCCGTGCTGCTGGCGCGCCGCGAAAACGCCAGCGTGCCGGTGCTGATGCTGGACTGGGACATGGAGGCGCCGGGCCTGCACCATTACTTCGAGCAGCACGAGGAGCGTCCTGGCGTACTGGAATTCTTCGAGGCTTGCCGCCTGCAGCTCGAACGCTTCAGCCTGGAAAGCGGTGCCGGGCAGGGCGCGGGCCGCGACGATGCGGTGCTGGCGCAGCGCGTGCTTGACGCCATCGACTGGCAGCAATACGTGGTGCGCGTCGACCAGGGCAGCCCGCTGTACCTGATGCGCGCCGGGCGTTTCGACGCCAGCTACAGCGAGCGCCTGTCGCAGATGCGCTGGGATCAATTGTTCGACACCTGCCCGGCCCTGTTCCGCTGCTTCGCCGATACCCTGGCCCAGCATTTCCGCTACGTGCTGGTCGATTCGCGCACGGGGCGCACGGACAGCGCCGGCATCTGCACCACCTTGCTGCCGAAAAAGCTGGTGGTGGTCTTCACGCCGAACCGGCAAAGCCTCGAAGGCGTCGACGCGCTCGTCACGCGCGCCATTGAATACCGGCGCAGCCATGAAGACGAGCAGCGCCCGCTGCTCGTGTATCCCTTGCCCTCGCGCATAGAAATGGGCGACGGGGCACAGCGCGCCGAGTGGCGCCGCGGCGACGCGCACAAGGGCATCGCCGGTTTCCAGCCCATGTTTGAACGGCTGCTGCGCGCCTCGTACGGCTTGCCGCAGATCGCCCTCGACAGCTACTTCGACGAAGTCCAGTTGCAGCAGACGAAAACCTTTGCCTATGGCGAACAATTGGCCGTGCGCATAGACCAGGGCGGCGACCGCTTTTCCCTCACGCGCACCTTTGAAGCCTTTTTGCACTGGATGACGGGCGGCTATTTTCCCTGGCAATCGAGCCGTGAAATCGCCTTGCTCGACGCCATCAGCGAAGCGCGCCAGGCCTTGCTGCTCGAACCGGGCCGCGCCGTGGCCCTGCCGCTGGCGCGCGACCTGGCCCGCCTTGGGGAGCTGTACCGCAAGGACGGGCGCGGCGCGCAGGCGCTCGACGCCTTCCGGCAAAGCGTCGAGATCCGCGTGCGCCTGCTGGGCGAAGAGCATCCCGACAGCCTGGCCGGCAAGAGCGGCATGGCGCGCCTGCTGCGCCAGCAGGGCAAGCTCGACGAGGCGCGCTTCCTCGAAGAAGACGTGGCCGACGTGCGCGAACGCCTGCAGGGCGCCGAGCATCCCGACACCCTGGCCGCCAGGGCTTGCCTGGCGCAGACCCTGGCCCTGCAGGGAGAA
Organism: Janthinobacterium sp. GW458P; assembly: GCF_002127585.1. GTDB lineage: Bacteria > Pseudomonadota > Gammaproteobacteria > Burkholderiales > Burkholderiaceae_D > Janthinobacterium. Next base: position 16,491 of record NZ_NEGZ01000075.1, on the reverse strand, counting down.
CTGGCGGCGGCGCTGCTGTTGCAGGATGCGGTGCTGGCCAGCTACGTGCGACTGCTGGGCGGTGAGCATCCGGTGACCCTGGGAGCGATGGATGGCCGCGCCGCCACCTTGCTGCGCATGGGACGGCTCGGGCAGGCGCAGCAAGTGCTGGCCAAGGTGGTGGCGGCGCGCGAACGCCTGTTTGGCGCCGAACACGGCGATACCTTGCGCAGCAAGCTGGCCCTGGCGCAGGCGCTCGGGCGCGACGGCGACCTGCAAGGCGCGCGGCGCCTGCTCGACGCCGTGTTGCAGGCGCAGGAGCGGCGCCTGGGCGGCGACCACGCGGCCACCCTGGCCACGCGCGATCTGCTGGCCGATATCGTGGCCGGGCAGGGCGATTGGGCCGGTGCGCGCCAGTTGCATGAAGACCAGGTGGCGGCGCGCGAGCGCACGCAGGGGCTGGACCATCCGGAAACCCTGATGAGCCAGCGCAAGCTGGCCGAAGCCATGTTGCGGCGCGGCGAACTCGACGCGGCGCGCAGCGTGCAGGAGCAAGTGCTGGAAGTACATGCGCGCCTGCTGGGCGAAGATCACCTCGATACCTTGCACAGCAAGAAGCAGCTGGCCGGCACCCTGCAGCAGCAGGGCGACAGCGCGGCGGCGCGCCTGCTGGAAAATGACGTACTCAGCGGCAGTGACCGGCTGCTGAACGCGCCCGCGGCCGACAAGGCGCACGCGCATGCGGACAGCGTGCTCGATAGCGCGCGCCACTTGCAGGAAACCATCCTCGCGGGCCGCGCCAACGGCCATGAGGTGGCGGAACCGGAAACCCTGGCCAGCATGATCGGCATGCTGCAGGGCATGATCGAGCGCGAGCAGTATGCGCAGGCGGGCGAACTGGCCGAGCATCTGAAAGCGTGCCTGCTGCGTCCCGGCGTGCCCGGCAAGCTGCGCAAGCGCGGTATGGCGCAGCTGAAAAGAATGTATAAATTGCAAGGCGACCTCGATGCCTTGCTGGCCTTGCAGGAGGATGAAGTGCAGGCGCTGGAAGGGGCCTTGTCGGAAGCGCGCATCGAGCAGCGCTGAGCCTGCGCGCCATGCCGGTGCGCAGGCATAAAAAATGCTGCCGATCGGCGTGCGGTACGCGCAGTGTTGGCACTGCTTCAGGTAAAATCCCGTTATGAGAATTCTTATCAGTAACGACGATGGCTACCTGGCGCCGGGTCTTGCGGCACTGGCCGACGCGCTCGCGCCGATTGCCGAGATCGTGGTGGTGGCGCCCGACAGCAACCGCTCGGGCGCATCCAATTCACTGTCGCTGGACCGCCCCCTGTCCGTGCACAAGGCAGCCAACGGTTTTTATTATGTGAACGGCACGCCGACCGACTGCGTGCATGTGGCGCTGACGGGCATGCTGATGGAGCGCCCGGACCTGGTGGTCTCCGGCATCAATAATGGTCCGAATATGGGCGACGACACCTTGTACTCGGGCACCGTGGCCGCGGCCACGGAAGGCTATCTGTTCGGCATTCCGGCCATCGCCTTTTCGCAGTCCGAGTTTGGCTGGGTCAACCTGGACGCGGCCGCCCGCGTGGCGCGCGAGATCGTCGAACGGCGCTTTGATGCCCTGCAAAAGCCGTATTTGTTGAATGTCAATATTCCGGCGATTCCCTATGAGCAACTGCAAGGCGTGGCGGCCACGCGCCTGGGCAAGCGCCATTCGGCCGAACCGGTGATCCGCGCGCTCGACCCGCGTGGCCGTGAAATTTTCTGGATCGGCCCCGCCGGCGCCGCCAGGGAAGGCGGTCCCGGCACGGATTTTTACGCGGTGCAACAAGGACAAGTCTCGATCACCCCGCTGCAGATCGACCTGACGCATACTACCCAACTCGATGCCCTGGCCCAGGGCCTGGCATGACCGCTGACCATGACCGATAAGCCGCGCACCTTCCCCCTTTCCCTCGATTCGCTGGCGGGCAGGCCCGCCAGGCAGGGCGGGGGGCAGTCGCTGGCGCAGTCGCGCATCGCCACGCCGCAGACGGCCACGCAGAATGCGGCGCAGAATGCGGCCCGGGGCGGCACGCCGCACCATGGCGCCATGGCGCCTATTGCACCGTCGCGCGCGCAGGCCATCGCCAATGAGCGGGCGCAGCCGGCCGTGGTGGCGCCGCCGCGGCAAAATCCGCTGGTATCGGACGCCGTGCGCCGGGCCATGGTGGCGCGCATCGCGAAGCAGGGCGTCAAGGACCAGGTGGTGCTCGACGCCATGCAGGCCGTGCCGCGCCACATGTTCATGGACGAGGCGCTGGCGTCGCAGGCGTATATCGATGCCTCCCTGCCCATCGGCCATCACCAGACCATTTCCCAGCCGTACATCGTCGCGCGCATGATCGAAGTGATGCGCAATGGCGGCAGCTTGCAGCGCGTGCTGGAGATCGGCACCGGTTGCGGCTACCAGGCGACCGTGCTGTCGCTGGTGGCGAAAGAGGTGTATTCGATCGAGCGCATCCGGCCCCTGCACGAGCTGGCGAAGGCCAATCTGCGCCCGCTGCGCGTGTCGAATCTGCGCTTGCAGTACGGAGATGGTATGCTTGGCCTGCCGCAGGCGGCTCCCTTTGACGGGATCATCCTTGCCGCAGCCGGCCTGGAAGTCCCGCAAGCCCTGCTGGAACAGCTGACGCTCGGTGGGCGTCTGGTTGCGCCAGTCGGTGCAAAATTGCAACACTTGCAACTCATTACCCGGGTGGGGAAAATGGAATGGACCAGCCAAACCCTGGAAGATTGCCATTTCGTGCCTTTGCGCCCGGGCACCATATGATGATTCCCGGATCAGCTAGCAAGCAGGACCTGAATATACATGCGAATGATGAAGAAAACGAATGATTAAGAAAAACAATGTAATCCTCTGCAGCCTCGTGCTGGCCGCCCTGTTGAGCGGTTGCGGCACGACAGGTGTCCAGGCGCCCGTCGTGGAGCGCCATCCATCGAGCAGCAGCGCCGCCGCCAGCGATCCGCGTGACCGCGACCCGGCGTATTACACGGTCAAGCGCGGCGACACCCTGTTGCGCATCGCCCTCGAGCACGGCCAGAACTACCGCGACCTGGTGGCCTGGAATGACTTGAGCAACCCGAACGACATCAAGGTCGACCAGGTATTGCGCGTGCTGCCGCCGAATGGCGACACGGGCGGCGCGCAAACATCGGCCATCGTCATGCCGCCGGCGACGGAAACCAAGCCGGCCGCGCCGGCCGTGCCGAAGAAAACGGGCCCGCGCGGCGAGAAGCGCGCGTATTCCGACGCCACCCTGGCCGAGCTGCGCGCCGATGGCGGCAGCGGCGACGCCAAGCCGGCGCCGGCGCCGGCCCCGACCGTCGCCGCCGCACCGGCCGCCGCCGCAGCAGCTCCTGCGGCATCGGCGCCAGGCGACGAGAAGATCAGCTGGATGTGGCCTTCCGAAGGCAAGGTCATCGGCACTTTCGACGAAGGCAAGAACAAGGGCGTCGACATCGCCGGCAAGGCGGGCCAGCAGGTGGTGGCCGCCGGCGCGGGAAAAGTCATGTATGCCGGGAGCGGAATCCGTGGTTATGGTAATCTTGTCATCGTGAAGCACAGTAACAGCTTGTTGTCGGCGTATGCGCATAACCGCAGCATATTGGTGAAGGAAGGGCAGAACGTCAACAAAGGCCAGGCCATCGCCGAAATGGGTGATTCCGACGCCGACCGCGTGAAGCTGCACTTTGAAATCCGCCAGCAGGGCAAGCCTGTCGACCCTTCGAAATTCCTGCCTAACCGTTAGGTAAAGCAATGACACACGCGCCGCACGATCAGCTGGACGATGACCCGGAACCGCCGGAAGACGGGGCCGACGAAGTCGTGACGGACGATGCCGGCGAACTGGAGGGCATTGACGCCGTCGATGCGGGCGAGGGCGGCGAAGTGGCCAGCGTCAGCGTGCTGGTCGAAAGTGTCGATGAATTGAAGAAAGTGCTGGCGGCCGAACTGTCGACCGATACCACGCAGCACTACCTGAACCAGATCGGCACGCGGCCCCTGCTGACGGCGGCGCAAGAGGTGCATTACGCCACCCTGGCCAAGCAGGGCAATTTTGAAGCCCGGCAAACCATGATCGAGCACAACCTGCGCCTGGTCGTGTCGATCGCCAAGCATTACATCAACCGCGGCGTGGTCTTGCTCGACATGATAGAGGAGGGCAACATCGGCCTCATGCGCGCCATCGACAAGTTCGAACCGGAGCGCGGTTTCCGTTTTTCCACCTACGCCACCTGGTGGATACGCCAGAGCATCGAGCGCGCCATCATGAACCAGGCGCGCACGGTGCGCCTGCCCGTGCACATGGTGCGCGAACTGAACCAGATTCTGCGCGGCAAGTATCACCTGGAAGCCCAGCACCACGACGGCAAGGATGCCACCGCGGAAGACATCGCCCACCTGGTGGGCCGTCCCGTGGAAGAGGTGCAGGATATCCTGGCCCTGTCCGAGCACGCCACCTCGCTCGACGCGCCGCTCGACAACGACCCGCAGTCGTCGCTGATGGACATGTTGCCCGGCGCCAGCGAAGACAGCCCCGACGCGCGCGCTGAACACCACGAAATGACGGTGCTGGTGCGCGACTGGCTGACCAAGCTGCCCGACAAGCAGCGCGTCGTCATCATGCGCCGTTTCGGCCTCGACAACGACGATCCGGCCACGCTGGAAACCCTGGCCGAGGAAATGGGCGTGACGCGCGAGCGCGTGCGCCAGATCCAGCAGGAAGCGCTGATTAAACTGAAGCGCGCCATGGCGGCGCGCGGCGTCGTGCGCGACTCCTTGCTCTAGGACGCCCGGCCCCGGTATTTTCGGGGCCGCATCTGCTATCATACGCCCCGCTCGCGGCGCCTGACTTTCCCCCATTCTTTCAAGTTCCAGCGCGGCCCTGCGTCCTGGCCCACTCTTACCTATTGATCGCTATGCAAGAAAATATCATCGAAATCAAATCGCTCGACATGGACGCCCGCGGCGTTGGCCATATCGAGAACGAAGACGGCTCGCCGGGCAAGGTCGTGTTTGTCGAAGGCGCATTGCCGGGCGAGCGCGTCAGCTTTGTGACGTTCAAGAAGAAGAAAAACTGGGAAATGGCCCGCATGACGGCGCTGCACCGCGAATCGGCCATGCGCGTGACGCCCAAGTGCAAGCATTTCGACAACTGCGGCGGCTGCTCGATGCAGCACCTGGAGCCGTCGGCGCAGGTGGCGATCAAGCAGCGCGTGCTGGAAGACAACTTGTGGCATATCGGCAAGGTGCGCCCGCAAAGCATCATGCGCCCCATGTATGGCCCGACCTGGGGCTACCGCTACCGCGCGCGCCTGTCCGTGCGCCACGTCAAGAAGAAGGATGCCGTGCTGGTGGGCTTCCATGAAAAGAAATCGGCGTTTGTCGCTGACATGGATAGCTGCGAAATCCTGCCGCCGCACATTTCCGCCATGCTGCTGCCGCTGCGTGGATTGATTGCGTCGCTGTCCATCTTCGACCAGATGCCGCAGATCGAGCTGGCTGTCGGCGAAGACGTCACGGCCATGGTCTTGCGCATCATGGCGCCGCTCACGGCGGACGACGAAACGAAATTGAAGGCCTTTGCCGACGAGTACGGCGTGCAATGGTGGCTGCAGGTGAAAGGTCCGGAAACGGCCGTGCCGTTCTATCCGCTCGACAAGCAATTGCATTACCTGCTGCCGGAGTTCGGCGTCAAGATGCCGTTCAAACCCGTTGATTTTACGCAAGTGAACCATCACATCAACCGCGTGCTGGTATCGAAAGCCCTGCGTTTGCTGGAAGTGCAGCCGCAAGACCGCGTGGCCGACCTGTTCTGCGGCCTCGGTAATTTCACCTTGCCGCTGGCCACGCAAGGCAGCGCCGTGGTCGGCATCGAGGGCAGCACCACCCTGACGGAGCGGGCGCTGGAGAACGCGCTGGCCAACGGCCTGGCGGAAAAAACCTCGTTCTCGACGCGCAACCTGTTCGAAGTGACGACGGACGACCTGATCGCGCTGGGCAAATTCGACCGCATGCTGGTCGACCCGCCGCGCGATGGCGCCATGGCCCTGTGCCAGGCGCTGGTCGGCCTGTCGCAAGTGCGTCCGGACCTGCTGCCCAAGCGCATCGTGTATGTGTCGTGCAGCCCGTCCACGCTGGCGCGCGACGCCGGCATCCTGGCGCTGGAAGCGGGTTATGTACTGAGCAAGGCGGGCGTGGTGAACATGTTCCCGCATACTTCCCACGTGGAATCCATGGCAGTGTTTGATTTGCTCTGAGGGCACACCTGAGAAAACGTCCATAGCTGCGTTGCCTTGCCTAGCCGTACTTACGTACTGTCTTTGGCAAGGTGACTTGCTCTGAACGTGAAAAAACGTCCATAGCTGCGTTGCCTTGCCTAGCCGTACTATTCGTACTGCCTTCGGTAAGGCGCCTTGCTCTGAACGTTTTTCAGGCGCGCTGAAGCTCCCCCATGCGCTGGCCCGGGTTCCGCGCTAATACCACTCACAGCGTATTAAAAAACTGGTCTGTCTTTTCCTGGTCCAGCGTCTTTTTTCGTCCTTCCTCTGCCGTTTTTTCATTGTCCAGTAGGACAACACGCCGTTCGCATAAGCCGCTGCGCTTTTTGCGCAAAGTGGTATTACTCACTTCGAGGCCACTTCAAAACCACTTGACCGCCTATTTTTTCAGCAGCATGCTGTTCTTGCAACTGCAAAAAAACAAGATCACAGGTAGCTCTTATCGAAGCAGAGTGGTATTTCCGCAAACCTGAACAGGAGACAACGTGGAAAATTTAATACTCAGAAAAACGATCAGGAACATGATGGTATGCCTGGCCAGCGGTGGCGTGCTGGCTGCGTGCGGCGGCGGTGGCGACGCCAGCGCGCCGGCAGGTTCGCAACTGCTGGCTGTCAGCACGGTCGCCTGCATCCCATGGCAGGAGGGCGGCACGTATAACGCGGGCACGGTGGTCACATATCTGGGCGCCAACTACACGGCCCTGGTGACGCAGACCGACCACGTGGGCTCGGGCTGGAATCCCGTTTCCACGCCGAGCCTGTGGAGCGCCGGCGGCAGCTGCGACGGCGGCACCACGCCAACCCCGACGCCAACCCCGACGCCGACGCCGACGCCGACGCCGACGCCAACGCCGACGCCAACGCCAACGCCAACGCCAACGGGCAGCACCTGCGCGCTGGCGTGGGCATCGGGTACCGCCTACAGCGCGGGCGCCATCGTCAGCTTTGCCGGCACCAATTACCGTGCCAATTACTGGACCCTGGGCGATAACCCGTCGACCAACAACGGCGCCGCCGGCACGGGCAAACCATGGACCAGCCAGGAGCTGTGCAGCATCACGCCGACGCCAACACCGACACCGACACCGACACCGACACCGACACCGACACCGACACCGACGCCAACGCCAACGCCAACGCCAACGCCAACGCCTACTCCGACGCCTACTCCGACGCCCGCGGGCCGCGAAGTCGGTTCCTATTTCGCCCAATGGGGCGTGTATGGCCGCGACTATGAAGTGGCGAACGTGCATACCAGCGGCGTGGCCGACAAGTTGACATTCATCAACTACGCTTTCGGCAATATCTATCCGAAAAACGGCGGCTATGAATGCGGCATGATCACCAAGACGGAGCCGGGCGCGACGAATCCGAATTCGCCGGACGCGGGCACGGGCGGCGATGCCGAGGCCGACTACATCCGCACGCCGAAGCGCACCGTCGATGGCCAGGCCATTCCGTGGGACGCGCCGTTGTCGGGCAACTTCCTGCAGCTGAAAAAGCTGAAGGCGGCGCACCCGAACCTGAAATTGTTCATCTCCCTGGGCGGCTGGAGCTGGTCGAAGAACTTCTCCGTCGGGTCGGCCACCGATGCGCTGCGCAAGCAGATGGTGCGTTCCTGCATCGACATCTACATCAAGGGCAACCTGCCGGTACAGGGCGGGCGCGGCGGCGTGGGGGCGGCGGCCAACATCTTTGATGGCATCGATATCGACTGGGAATACCCGGTCGGCGGCGGCCAGCCGTACAACACGGTCAGCCCCAACGACAAGCGCAACTTCACCTTGCTGATGGCGGAATTCCGCAGCCAGCTCGATGCGCTGGGCGCCGCCAACGGCAAGCGCTACCTGCTGACGGCGGCCGTCGGCGCCGGCAAGGACAAGATCGACAACACGGAACCGGCCCTGTACTCGCAGTACATGGATTGGATCAACCTGATGACCTACGACTTCCACGGCGGCTGGGAAAACAGCACCAACTTCAACGCCCAGCTGTTTGCCGACCCTGCCGATCCGTCGACGGGCATGGCGCGCGAATACGTGGGCGACAAGGCGGTGCAGTACATGCTTGCCGCCGGCGTGCCGCGCGACAAGCTGCTGCTGGGCATACCGTTCTATGGCCGCGGCTGGACGGGCGTGGCGCCGGGACCGAACGGCGACGGCCTGTACCAGGCGGCCACGGGCACGGCGCCGGGCACCTACGAGTCGGGCATCGAGGACTATAAAATCCTCGTCGCCAAGGCCGGCACGCGCTACTACCATCCCGTGACCAAGCAGCTGTACCTGTACACGGGAGCGGGCGGCCAGTGGTGGAGCTATGACGACCCGACCGTCATCGGCACCAAGGTGAAGTACGTGAAGGACCAGGGCTTGCGCGGCGCATTCTCGTGGGAACTCGATGGCGACGCGAACGGCGTGCTGGCGACCGAGGTGTGGAAAGTGCGGTAATGTTGATGTAGCGTAAGACGCGGCCGGATAGCCATGCTGTCCGGCCGTTTATTCATGGAAAAACATGGGAGGCGGGCGATGGCGGCGGTATCGACATTCGGAGTCAACAAGCAGCAGGAGCAGGAACTGAGCCGCGAGTGGCGCAGCTGGATCGCGGAAAACCTCATGCTGGGCAGCCATCCTTCGGCGCTGATGCCGGCGCTGCAAAAGGCCGGCATCGCGGAAGGCCTGGCGCGCCGCGAAGTGGAGCTGGCGCTGCAAAGCCCGTATCTGGCCGGCGCCGTGCGCCTGTCGAACCGCCTGGCCAAGCGCGACTGGGTGATCGATATCCAGCGCAAGCTGAACCAGCTGCGCTCGCCCGAAATTCCCCGCCGCGAGAGGCTCTGCGCGCAGGAATTCCTGGAGGAATACTATTCGACCAACCAGCCCGTCATCATCACGGGCATGCTGGACGACTGGCCCGCCATGGCCAAATGGAGCCCGGCCTATTTCCGCGCACATTTTGCGCAGCGCGAGGTGGAAGTGCAGTTCGGCCGCGAAGCGGATGCCCAGTACGAAATGAACAGCGTGGCGCACAAGCGCAAGATGGCCTTTGGCGAGTACGCCAGCCTGGTCGAGAACAGCGGCGCGACCAACGATTTTTACATGACGGCGAACAACGATTCGCAAAACCGGCAGGCGCTGCGCGAGCTGTGGGACGATATTGGCCAGCTGCCCGAATATCTGGAGCAAAGTGGCGCTCCCACGGGCTTCCTGTGGTTCGGCCCGGCCCGCACGGTGACGCCGTTCCACCACGACCTGACGAACAACTTCATGGCGCAAGTCAAGGGGCGCAAGCGCCTGCGCATCATGGCCGCCTGCGAAGTGGCGCGCGTGTACAACCAGCGCCACTGCTTTACGCCCGTCGACGGGCGCGACATCGACCTGCGGCGCTATCCGCTGATGGCCGACGTGCGGGTGCGCGAATGCGTGCTGGCGCCGGGCGAGATCCTGTTCCTGCCCGTCGGCTGCTGGCATTTTGTCGAAGCGCTGGACGTGTCGATGACGGTGGCGTTCACCAACTTCAAATGGGATAACGATTTTTACAGCAAGTATCCATCGAATCACGACTTTTGATCGCGGGGCCGACTGGCGCCAACGCACCGCGAACAGCCGCCGTACAGGCGGCTTTTTTCATGCTACGGCGCGCTTCTTGTATAAGATATTTCCATAAAATAATTGATTAAAATCATTTTGGAGCAAATATTTTGATATGAATCACCATGATGTTTCATTATCCAGATGGTCATGGCGGGCGGATAATTTTKTGGGTGGCGCGCCGCCTGGCATCTGAATGACTTKCCGGCGCGCCAGTACCGACAATCATCTGGAGGCGGCACGGCATGAACACGCAGCAAACGACACGGGCAGCAATGCAGTTGCAACAAACACCGGCGGGCGGCACCGGACTCGGGCTCGACACGCGGCTGACGCGCGAAGCGGCCGAATTGCTGGCCAGGGCCGACATCCGCCTGAATGGCCGCGCCGCGTGGGACATGCAGTTGCGCAAACCAGGTGTGCCCGAACGGGCTTTCGCCAGCGGCAACCTGGGCCTCGGTGAGGCCTACATGGATGGCGACTGGGATGCGAACCAGCTCGACGAATTCTTTTGCCATTTGCTGCGCGCCCGCGTGGCCGACGACGTGCGCCCCATGCGCCTGGCCTTCCACGCCTTGTATGCGCGCCTGTTCAACCTGCAGACGGAGCGCCGCGCCTGGATGGTGGGCAAGGAGCACTACGACCTGGGCAATGCCTTCTATGCGGCCATGCTCGATCCGCGCATGACTTATACCTGCGGCTACTGGAAGGATGCCAGCAACCTGGCCGAGGCGCAGGAAGCCAAGCTTGATTTGATCTGCCGCAAGCTGCGGCTGGAGCCGGGCATGCGCGTGCTCGACATCGGCTGCGGCTGGGGCAGTTTCATGCGCTATGCGGCGGAAAAATACCAGGTGCAGTGCGTGGGCGTGACGATTTCGCAAGAGCAGGTTGCGTATGCGCGCGGCATGCCGGGCGGCGAACAGCTGGACTTCCGCCTGCAGGATTACCGCGACACCGATGAAAAATTCGACCGCATCGTCAGCATCGGCATGTTCGAGCACGTGGGGCATAAAAATCACCGCACCTTCATGGAGGTGGCGCACCGCTGCCTGGAGGACGACGGCCTGTTCCTGCTGCACACGATAGGTAAAAATAAACGCCATTCCGCGTGCGACCCGTGGATCGACAAATACATTTTCCCGAATGGCGACTTGCCGTCGATCGGCCAGATCGGCGACGCCATCGACGATCTGTTCGTGGCCGAGGACTTGCACAACTTCGGCGCCGACTACGACAAGACCCTGATGGCCTGGCATGCGAATGTCGAGCAGGCGTGGCCGCGCTTTTCCGCCCAGCTGGGCGAGCGCTTCCACCGCATGTGGTCATACTATTTGCTGTCCTGCGCGGGTGCCTTCCGCGCGCGCGATCTGCAGCTGTGGCAATGGGTGTTATCGAAGCAGGGCGTGCTCGGCGGCTACGAGCGCGTCAGTTGAAATGTGCGGCAGCTGATATCATCGCTTGATGGATATCAATCAAGCGCGTACCTTCCTCGAAGTGGCGTCCTGCGGCAGTTTTATCATGGCGGCCGAGCGCATGCATGTGACGCAGACGGCCGTCAGCGCCCGCATCCGCACGCTGGAGCAGCAGCTGGGGCGCCAGCTGTTCGTGCGCAACAAGGCCGGTGCGCGGCTGACGCCGGCCGGCGAGCGCTTCATGCGCCATGCGGCCACCATGGTGCAGGTGTGGGAACGGGCGCGCCACCAGGTGGCCTTGCCGCCGGGGCGCGATGACGCCGTCAGCATCGGCTGCGAACTGAGCTTATGGCAGCCGATGCTCGGCGACTGGCTGATACGCATGAGCCGCGACTGCCCCGAAATCGCCTTGCGCGCGGAAGTCGACAGCCCGGCGCGCCTGCTCGACGCCGTGCACGACGGCTCGCTGGACCTGGCCGTGCTGTACAACCCGCCCCAGCGTCCCGGCCTCGTCAGCGAGCTGCTGGCCGAGGAAAAGCTGGTGATGGTGACCACGCGCGCGGACGGGCAGATGCATGTCGATAAGTACGTGTACGTGGACTGGGGGCCCAGCTTCGCGGCCAATCACCAGGCGGCGTATCCGGAACTGAGCAGCCCGCCCGTGTCGATCTCGCTGGGGCCGCTGGCCCTCGTGTACCTGCTGGAAGCGGGCGGCGCCAGTTACTTTCGCATCGGCAGCGCGCAGCCTTACCTGGACGCGGGCCTCTTGCACCGCGTGCATGACGCGCCCGAATTTTCGCATTCCGCCTGCGCCGTGTATGCGGCCCAGCGCGACAACCCGACCCTGGACCGCGCCCGCGCCTGCCTGCTCGACGTCGCCGAGAAGGTCAGGTAGATGCTGCAGACGTAAAAAAGCCGACCCGCGGGTCGGCTTTTATTCATAAGCGCAGCGCATAAAACGTTCAGGGCAAGGCGCGGTGCCGAAGACAGTACGACTAGTACGGCGAGGCACTGCAACGCCGCCCTGGGCGTTTTTGCGCCAGCGCTTAGTCGCGGCTGCCGCCGGCGAAGCCCAGGAGCGACAACAGGCTGGTGAAGATGTTGTACACGTCCAGGTAGATGCGCAGGGTGGCCGAGATGTAGTTGGTCTCGCCGCCGTTGATGATTTGCTGCACGTCATACAGGATGTAGGCCGAGAAGATGGCGATGGCGACCATGGAGATGACGATCGACAGTGCCGACAGGCCCAGGAAGATGTTCGCCACCGATGCCAGGATCAGCACGATCACGCCGGCGAACAGCCATTTGCCCATGGCCGAGAAGTCGCGCTTCGACACCGTGGCAATCGTCGCCATCACGGCCAGGATGGTGGCCGTGCCGCCGAACGCCGTCATGATCAGCATGCCGCCGTTCGAGTAGCCGAGCGTGCGCGTCAGGATGGGCGTGAGCATCAGGCCCATGAAGAAGGTAAAGCCCAGCAGGACGGCGACGCCCAGGCCCGAGTTCTTGGTCTTTTCAATCGCGTACATGAAGCCGAATGCGACGGCCATGAAGATGATGAAACCCATGCCGCCGGTCAGCATCGGCAAGTGCATTTGCACGCCGATGAAGGCGCCCAGCACGGTCGGTATCATGGACAGTGCCAGCAGCCAGTAAGTGTTGCGCAAGACCTGGTGGCGGACTTGCTGCATGCCTCCGGACAGGTCATAGGTGCGTTGCATGTTCTGATTCATAGTGCCTCCGTGTTGTCAATTCAAATTACTACTTTGCCCAAGGATAGCATGGACCCCGGTTTTTACAAAAAAACCAGCTTAAGATTTAATTAAACTCAGGCAAGGGCAGAAGATGGCCGCCGGCCTGTCTGGGTGATATGGGGTGGAGTATGGTAAAATCAAAGGTTGATTGAGTTATCAATTTATCGTTTTAAACCTTTCTTTTTATTGGAGTTTTCACACATGGCAATCGAACGCACCCTGTCGATCATCAAACCAGACGCAGTTGCAAAAAACGTAATCGGTCAAATCTACACCCGTTTTGAAAACGCTGGCCTGAAAATCGTTGCAGCACGCATGACGCAACTGTCGCGCGAACAAGCTGAAGGCTTCTACGCAGCGCACAAGGAACGCGGCTTCTTCAAGGATCTGGTCGACTTCATGGTTTCCGGTCCAGTCATGATCCAGGCCCTGGAAGGCGAAAACGCCGTTCTGGCTCACCGTGACCTGATGGGCGCGACCGATCCGAAGAAAGCAGAAAAAGGCACGATCCGCGCCGATTTCGCCGATTCGATCGACGCCAACGCCGTACACGGTTCCGACGCTGTCGAAGCTGCTAAAGTGGAAATCGCTTACTTCTTCCCAGAACTGAAGGCTTAATTGCCTTAGATAACGTTATTTCCTGGCGTTATCTGTGAAATAACTTATCACCCCCTGTTCCCGCTGCGCTGTGGAGTTTTCGCTCCGGATGCGCGCGGGGACGGATTTTTAGAATAGACATGATCATGAATACGACGCCCCTCACCAACTTGCTGGACCTGGATCCCGCGCAACTCATTGCCTACTGCGCCGAGTTGGGAGAGAAACCGTTTCGTGCGAAACAATTGCAACGTTGGATACACCAGTTCGGCGCTTCCGATTTCGACGCCATGACGGACCTGGCCAAGTCGCTGCGCGACAAGCTGGCCACGCGCGCCGAAGTGCGCGCCCCGGCCATCATCAGCGACCATACGTCGACGGACGGCACGCGCAAATGGCTGGTCGATGTCGGCAACGGCAATGCCGTGGAAACCGTGTTCATTCCGGAAGACAATCGCGGCACCCTGTGCATCTCGACCCAGGCCGGCTGCGCCGTGAACTGCCGTTTCTGCTCGACGGGCAAACAAGGCTTCAACCGCAACCTCAGTGTAGGCGAAATCATCGGCCAGCTGTGGATGGCGGAATTCGAATTGCGCCGTACCAAGGGCATCGAACCGGGCCCGAAAGGCGAGCGCCAGATCACCAACGTGGTGATGATGGGCATGGGCGAGCCGCTGCTGAACTTTGAGCCGACCGTCACGGCCCTGAAATTGATGCTCGACGACAACGCCTACGGCCTGTCGCGCCGCCGTGTGACGCTGTCGACGTCGGGCGTGGTGCCGATGATGGACAAGCTGTCGCAGGAAGTGCCGGTGGCCCTGGCCGTCTCGCTGCACGCCTCGAACGACAGCTTGCGCGACGGCTTGATTCCACTGAACAAGAAATACCCGCTGAAGGAATTGATGGCGGCGTGCAAGCGCTACCTGGAATTTGCCCCGCGCGATTTCATCACGTTTGAATACTGCATGCTCGACGGCGTCAACGACAGCGACGAGCACGCGCGCGAACTGCTGGCGCTGGTGCAAGACCGCGAGTTCGGCGTGAACTGCAAGTTCAACCTGATTCCATTCAACCCCTTCCCCGAGTCGGGCCTGTTCCGCTCGAAAAACCCGCGCATCAAGGCCTTTGCCCAGGTGCTGATGGATGGCGGCATCATCACCACCGTGCGCAAGACGCGCGGCGACGATATCGATGCGGCCTGCGGCCAGCTGGCCGGCGAAGTGAAGGACCGCACGCGGGTGCAGGAGCGCATGGAAAAGATGACTGAGTATCAACAAAAATTCGGCGCCAATTTCGGCAAGATCGTGGAGATCCGCTCCTGATGCGGGGAGGCATGGCTTATCCTGGCGCACTGGCCGCGGCTGTTGTCGGCCTGGGCGTGCTGCTGGCCGGCTGTGCTTCCACCGCGGACAAGGGGCAGGCTGCATTGGTCGAGCAGCGCGCCGCCTTGCGCTTGCAGCTGGCCAGCGCCTATTATATGCAAGACCAGTTTGTGGTGGCTTTGGAAGAGGCGGAGCAGGCGGTGCAGCTGGTACCGGACAACGTCCAGGTGCGCGGCATGCGCGCCCTGATTTTTGCTGCTTTGCGCCAACCTGTGGCTGCTGAAAAAGATTTTCTTTACGCATTGCGCCTGGCACCCCACAATCCCGAGTTGAGCAATAATTATGGCTTGTTCCTGTGCCAGACCGGGCGCGCGGCGCAGTCGCTGGCGTATTTTGATGCCGCATTGCAAGATGCAGCCTATGGCACGCCTGAACTTGCGCTGCACAATGCGGCGGCCTGCAGCCTGGTCATGAAAGATTACCCGCGCGCCGCCAGCTACTGGCTCAAGGCGGAGCGCATTGCACCTGGAGCGGCAATCACGTATGCCGGCCTGGTGCGCGTGTATTACCAACAGCAAGACTACCGGCAAGCGGCTTATTATCTTGAGCGGCTCGGTAAAGTGGCGACAATGGAGAGCCAGACGGCCGAAGTGCTGTGGCTCGGGATCAAGGTGCAGCATAAGCTCGGGGATGCGGGCGCGGAAGCTGGCCTGGGGGCGCATTTGCGCCACCACCATTCCGGCTCCCCCGAATATGCTGCTTATCAAAATGGGGCGTTTGATGAGTGAAACAGGGATACCAATGAATTCAGAGTGGGCAGAAACGCCTCAGCAGCAGCCCCAGGGCAATCTTGCGTTGGCAGGCGCACAGTTGAAGGCGCAGCGCGAAACGCTGGGCTGGCCGGTGGAACAGGTGGCCGACCAGCTCAAGCTGGCGTCGCGCCAGGTCATCGCGCTGGAAGAGGGCGACATGGCGGCCTTGCCGAACCTGGCCGTGGTGCGCGGTTTCGTGCGCGCCTATGCCAAGGTGGTGCGTATCGATGCGGCGCCGCTGGTGGCCATGATCGAAGTCCATCCGGCGCCGGCGCAAGACCCGGCCGCGCCCGTGCGGCGCGAGATTTCCGCCACGTTCTCGGAATCGCGCTTCCCGTCGATGACGCAGCGCTCGTCGAACCAGACTCCCCTCTGGATCGCCGGCGCCGTGGCTGTCGTCGTGGCGGCCGCCTTTGGCGCCTACAAGCTCGGCTATGTCCCGGCCAGCCTGCTGTCTGCGCACGTGGAAAAAGAAAGCGCGCCTGCGGAAGTGGGGCCCGTGGAAACGACCCTGATCAGGCCGGGCCAGGATTTGACGCCCGTGCAGACGCCGTCCGTGCCCCTGATTTCCGTACCGCCGCCGCCAGGCAACGATACGCAGACGGGCGCACCGGCTTCCGCCGCCGCTTCGGCGCCAGCCGCCGCCGTGCCGCCGCCTGCCGCCACGCCGGCAACGACGCCGGCAACGACGCCGGCGGCAG